>CAMDCE010000070.1 GCA_945889625.1 Asaia bogorensis
ACGATCAGCAGCGGCTTGCCCGACTGCACGACCGCCTCGAGCACCGGCAGCATCGCCTGCAGGCCCGAGAGCTTCTTCTCGAACAGCAGGATGTACGGCGAGTCGAGCTCGGCGATCATCTTGTCGGCGTTGGTGATGAAGTACGGCGAGAGATAGCCGCGGTCGAACTGCATGCCTTCGACGACGTCGAGCTCGGTGTCGAGGCTCTTGGCCTCTTCCACCGTGATCACGCCCTCGTTGCCGACCCGCTTCATCGCCTCGGCGATCATCTTGCCGATCGACTTGTCGCCGTTGGCGGCAATCGCGCCGACCTGGGCCACTTCATCGGTGCCGGTGATCTTCTTGGCGCGGCTCTTGATGTCCTCGACCACCGCCTCGACCGCCAGGTCGATGCCGCGCTTGAGGTCCATCGGGTTCATGCCGGCCGCGACCGACTTCACGCCTTCGCGCACGATCGCCTGAGCGAGAACGGTCGCCGTCGTCGTGCCGTCGCCGGCGAGGTCGTTGGTCTTCGAGGCCACTTCGCGCACCATCTGGGCGCCCATGTTCTCGAACTTGTCGGCGAGTTCGATCTCCTTGGCGACGGTGACGCCGTCCTTGGTGATGCGCGGAGCGCCGAAGCTCTTGTCGAGAACGACGTTGCGGCCCTTCGGACCCAGCGTCACCTTGACGGCGTTGGCGAGAATGTCGACGCCGCGCAGCATGCGCTCGCGTGCATCGCCGCTAAAGCGGACTTCCTTGGCTGCCATTTTCTATTCCTTCTGGATGTTGGATTGATTGGTGTGTGCGAAGTGGCCTAGGCGGCCTTCTTCATGGCGGCGGAACCCTCGATGATTCCCATGATGTCGGACTCCTTCATGATCAGGAGATCCTCGCCATCGAGCTTGATCTCGGTGCCGGACCATTTGCCGAACAGGATGCGGTCGCCCTTCTTGACGTCGAGCGGAACCAGCGTGCCCTTCTCGTCGCGGGCGCCCGGGCCGACCGAGACGATCTCGCCTTCCATCGGCTTTTCCTTGGCGGTGTCCGGAATGATGATGCCGCCCTTGGTCTTGCCTTCTTCCTCGACGCGCTTGACCACGACCCGGTCGTGGAGCGGACGGAACTTCATGTTTTTCCTCCAATATCGATGGTTGAGCCTGTGCGACGGGACCGTCGCGACACGAAAAAAGACCTATCAGCACTCTCCTGCGGTGAGTGCCAAAGGCGCACGGGATGTAGGGATGTAGGCAGATTGAGTCAAGGCAACAGCACAAAGTCGCTTCGCACTAGCAGCAATCCTCAGGGAGTGCTGATAAGACATTGATGTGGAACGATTTTTGCTGCTTTTTCGTCGAGGCGCTGTGACTATTCCTTCACCTGCGTCGTGTCAAGGAGTGCTCAATGGACCGCAGTTTTGTTGCGCAGCTCAACGATTACCGGATTACCACCGCCGAAATCCTCTACTGGATGCCCGATCACAAGCACGTATTGCAGAGCTTTGTCTGGCAACATTTGGATCTCGCCCCGCGTTTCCCCGCTCTGTCCAAATTCCTCGATTTCTGGGAACGCAATCTGGAAGGCAAACTGCACCGCGTGCGGGTTGCCAACGCATCCCTGATCAAGCCGGCCGAGTTCAAGTTCTCGTCAGGCCTCTACCACCTGCACTGAGACAATCCGCATCGGCCGACATCGCGCCACGCGAGACGCGCGGTTGCGTCGCTGCGCGGACCTGACTTACGGTCCTCGCCGGTTTCCATTTTGAAAGATCCGGCGCCCCCATGTCCTTGAATACACGCTCTCCCGCCCTGCCGGGACTCGACGCGCTGAAGTGGCGCTGCATCGGTCCTTCGCGCGGCGGCCGCGTCGTCGCCGTCTCCGGCGATCCGCACGAACGCATGACGTTCTATTTCGGCGCCTGCGCCGGCGGCATCTGGAAGACGGTCGACGGTGGCGTGTTTTGGCGCTGCGTATCGGACGGCTTCATGGGCAGCGCAGCCCTCGGCGCGATCACCGTGGCACCGTCGGACTCCAACGTGATCTACGCCGGCACCGGTGAGACGGCGATCCGGCTGGACGTCTCGTACGGCGACGGCATGTACAAGTCGACCGACGCGGGCCGCAGCTGGAGCCACATCGGTCTGAAGGAGACGAAGTTCATCGGCCGCATCTGCGTGCACCCGACGAATCCCGATCTTGTCTATGTTGCCACCCTGGGCGACGTGTTCGGCCCCAACCGCGAGCGCGGCGTGTACCGCTCCAAGGACGGCGGCAAGAACTGGCAGAAGGTGTTCTATCGCAGCGACGTTGCGGGCGCCGTCGAGATCTCGATGGATCGCAACAATCCGCGCATCCTGTTCGCCGCCTTCTGGGAGGCTCGGCGCAACTTCTGGAACATCTCGAGCGGCGGACCGGGCAGCGGCCTGTTCCGGTCGATGGATGGCGGCGATACCTGGGAAGAAGTCTCGACCAAGCCGGGCTTCGCCGACCGTCCGCTGGGCAAGCTCGGCGTCGCGGTATCGCCGGTTCGCGCCGGCCGGATCTGGGCGCTGGTCGAGGCCGAAGGCGACAAGACCGGCCTCTATCGCTCCGACGACTACGGCGAACGCTGGACCCTGGTGTCGACCAACCGCGACCTGATGCACCGGCCCTGGTACTACACCCACGTCTTTGCCGACACCGGTCACGCCGACACCGTATTCGTCACCAACCTGCAGATGTGGAAGTCGACCGACGGCGGCGCCAGCTTCAACGAGATCACGACCCGGCACGGCGACAACCACGATCTGTGGATCGACCCCAGCGACTCCAGCCGGATGATCGAGGGCAACGACGGCGGCGCCAATATCTCGTTCAATGGCGGGGCCAGTTGGTCGACGATCTACAACCAGAAGACTGCCCAGTTCTACCGCATCGATGTCGACAACCAGTATCCCTACCGCGTCTACGGCACGCAGCAGGACAACACGTCGATCTCGGTGCCGAGTGCCTCGGAGTGGGGCGTCATCACGCTGGCCGACTGCAGCTACCCCGGCACCGGCGAGTCGGGCTTCATCGCCGTCAACCCGAAGGACCACGACATCGTCTATATCGGCGCGATCGGTTCGAGCCCGGGCGGCAGCGGCGCACTGCAGCGCTACGACCACCGCACGCGCCAGATCCAGCTGGTGAACGTGTGGCCCGAGGAATCGACCGGCATCTCGCCCAAGGACCTCAAGTACCGCTTCGCCTGGACCTTCCCGATCGTGTTCTCGCCGCACGACGCCAACACGCTCTACGCCGGCGGCAACTGCGTCTTCCGCACGCGCAACGAGGGCATGGACTGGCAGAAGATCTCGCCCGACCTCAGCCTGAACGATCGCTCGCGCCAGCAGCATTCCGGCGGCGACATCACGCGCGAAAGCGCTGGCGCCGAGGTCCACGCGACCTGCGCCTGCGTCGTCGAATCGCCGCATCGCAAGGGCGAGATCTGGGCCTCGACCGACGACGGGCTGGTGCATGTCACGCGCGACGACGGCAAGTCGTGGAAGAACGTGACGCCCAAGGGCATGCCGAAGCTCGCCTACGTAGGCTGCGTCGAGATCTCGGCGCACGACGCCAACACGATCTACGTCGCCGCCACCTGCTACAAGCTCGCCGACTACAAGCCTTACCTGTTCAAGAGCAGCGACGGTGGCCGGAGCTGGAAGGCGATCAAGGGCGACCTGCCCGCCAACGAGATCACGCGCGTCGTGCGCGCCGACCCGGTGCGCAAAGGCCTGCTCTATATCGGCACCGAATCCGGCATCTTCTTCAGCCTCGATGACGGCGCACACTGGACGCGCATGGCCGGCGGATTTCCGATCGTGCCGGTGTACGACCTCAAGCTCAAGGACAGCGACCTGGTCGCCGCCACGCACGGCCGCTCGTTCTGGATCCTCGACGACGTGACGGCGCTGCGCGGCATGGCAGACGGCCGAAAGAGCACGCGCCTGTTCGCGCCGCGCACGGCGATCCGGACCAAGCTGCACTGGAGCGCGGGCGCCAACGTGCGCACAGGCATCGCCTACGGTCCGGCGTTCGGCATCGACGGCAGCACGGTCATGGTCGAACGGGCCGACGGCACACGGTTTCGCGAGCATCTCGATGTCGGCGAGAATCCGCCGAACGGGGCAGTTGTCTATTACTGGCTGGCCCAAGACTCGAAGGAGCCGGTCACCCTGACGTTCCGCGATTCGGCCGGCCGCAAGATCGTGTCGTACGCAAGCGACGCCAAGGACGTTCCCCCGGCGCGGCGGCCGGGCACCAAGGCGGGGCTCAATCGCTTCGTCTGGGACATGAAATATCCCGGCCCGACCAAGCTCGACTACGACCTGGCGCCGCCGCGGCCCAAGCCGCTGGTGCCCGATCCGGAGAACCCTCCCGGTCCGACGGTCGTGCCCGGCACCTACGGCGTTGAACTCGGTGTCGGCGGCAAGACCCAGTCGTCGAGCTTCAACGTGGTCAAGGACCCGCGCCTGGCCACGACGCCCGCCGGCTACGCCGCCCAGTTTGCCCTGCACAAGGAGCTGGTGGCGTCGCTGTCGAGGCTGAAGCAGGCAATCAACCGGCTGCGCAAGATGAAGCGCCAGCTCGGCGAGGCCGCCGAGCGTGCCGGCAAGGCGCAGCGCGCGCTGCGCGGCCAGGCGAAGGCGATCGGAGAAAAACTCTCCGCCATCGAGCGCGTGATGGTCGATCCGCAGCGCAAGTCGGCGCGCGACGTTCTGCGCAATCCGGCGGGCCTCAACGACACGCTGTTCGACATGATCGCCATGACGACGACGGCCGATGCGGCACCCACGACGCAAACGCGCGCCGTGTCGAAGGAAACCATGGACAAGGTCGAGTCCGAGATCGCCAAGCTCGACGCGCTTGCCAGCGGCGAGATTGCCAAGTTCAACGCCGTCCTGGCCAAGGCCCGTATCGGCCACGTCGCCGCCTGAGGAACGCGATGCTGCGTCAGCCGCCCGGCTTCTGGGGGATCTTCGCCACCGACATGATCGTGCGCGCCGCCTACCAGATGGCGAAGAGCCCGGTCCTGCCGATCCTCGCCGCCAGCCTCGGCGCCAACAAGCTGATGATCGGCACCATCGTCGGCGTATCGACGCTCACCGGCACGGTGCTGAAGCCGTTGATCGGAGCACTGTCGGACCGCTTTGGGCGGCGCATCTGGTTCTTCACGGCTCTGGTCCTGTTCGCCGGATTTCCCTTCCTCTACCGCTTCGTCCACACCCCCGACCAGCTCGTCTGGCTGCGCGTGCTGCACGGCACGGCGACGGCGATCTTCGGACCAGTGACGCTGGCGCTGATCACCGAGATGTCGCCGGCCAGTCGCGGCGCACGGCTCGGCCTGTTCGAGATGGCGCGCGGCAGCAGCCATCTGATCGCGCCCGCCGTGGCGGGTGCGATCCTGACGCTGAGCTCGCCCGAGACAGTTTTCACCGTCGTCGGGCTGCTGAGCTGTGCTGCGTTCATACCGGCGCTGTTCGTGCGTTTCGACGACTCCAGAATCGAGCCGGTCGCGCGCCCCAGCCTGTGGAGCGAGTTGGTCGCCGGGGTGAAGCACGCCGCCAGCCGCCGCGAGTTGTGGCTCGTGGGCGTCCTCGAATTCGCCATCTACGGCTCGATCTATTCGCTCAAGGCATTCCTGCCGATCTTCGCGCTGGATGCCGGCTACGGCATATGGGCTGCCGGCCTCTTCTTCACCATCCAGGAGGCGACCCATCTTCTCGTCAGGCCGTTCGGCGGCAGGCTGGGTGACCGGCGCGGCTATGCGCCGACCATCGCGCTCGGCTTGGCGGCAATCGGTGCTGCCCTGGTGGCACTACCATCGGCACCCAACGCCGGCCTGCTGCTGGCGCTCGCGGCCGTGGTCGGCATTGGCCAGGGCCTCACCTTCCCCTCGACGGTCGCTCTGATCGGCAATCGCATCGCCGCCAGCCACATCGGCCTGGGGCTCGGCTTCTACGGCGCGCTGCGCAATTCCGGCAAGGTCGCGGGCCCCATCCTGGTGGGTGCGCTGCTCCAGTTCTTTGCCGCACGCCTGGTATTCCCCGGCCTCGGTGTCATGGCGCTGCTGATCGCGGTCGCCCTGCTCATGTTGTCGGCGCCGCACCGCCGCGGCGCTCAGACGCCCTGACGGGCCATCCGGTATTCTGCTTCGGTGCGTTCGACCAGTTCGGCAACCGACGGCACGTCGGCCACGCCCGACACCGAGTGGCCAGCGCTCCAGATGTCTTTCCATCGCTTGGCGTCAGGCTTGTCGCGCTCCGATGCGTTGATGTCCTTGGCGATGTCGATGGCGCCGCGCGGCGGCAGGTTGTAGGGATCGAGGCCCGCCGCGGCGATCGACGGGCGCAGCATGTTGGTCTCGAGGCCAGTGAAGGCACGGGTCAGCAGCACGTCGTCCAGCCGGCATTTGACCAGCAGGTCCTTGTAGGCGTCCTTGGCGAGGCTCTCGCGCGTGGCGATGAACTTGGTGCCCATGTAGGCCAGATCGCAGCCCAGCGTCTCGGCAGCAGCGATCGCGCGGCCATCGGACATGCCGCCCGCCATGACCACGATGCCGTCCCAGAAGGCCCGCACCGCGCGCACGAAAGCGAAGGGATTGACCCAGCCGGTCTGGCCGCCGGCGCCGGCCGTCAGCAGCACGAGGCCGTCGACACCGGCCGCGACCGCCTTCTCGGCGTGACGCACCGAGGCGACATCGGCCAGCACCAGGCAGCCCGCCTCCTTGAGCGGCTTCAGGACCGGCTCGGGGGAGCCGACACTGGTAATCACCAGCTCCACCCGGTGGCGCAGTACGGCGGCAAGATCGTCGGGCACGCGCAGGTTGGAGCGGTGCACGATCAGGTTGGGGCAGAGCGGCGCCGGCTGCCGGCCGGTTTCGTCGGCGACGCGCTTCTGATCGTCGGTCATGTCGGCGAGCCAGCGGTCGAGCTCCTCGACGGTGCGGCAGTTGGCAGTCGGGAACGAGCCGACGATCCCGCTGCGGCACGCCGCCTTCACCAGCGCCGGACCCGACACCAGGAACATGGGCGCCGCAATCAGCGGCAGGCGGAGGCGATTCTTGAGCGAAGCCGGCAGGGACATCGACCGAGACTACCTCAACGCGGCAAGGCCAGCAGCGCGATCCCGCCCACGACCAGCGCCGAGGCAGCGATTCGACGCGGTCCGAAGCCCTCCTTCAAGATCAACGTGCCCATGATCGCGCCGAAGATGACGCTGGTTTCGCGCAACGCCACCACCGGCCCGAGCGGCAGGCTCCGCGCGGCCAGCAGGAAGGCCAGAAAGCCCAGCACCGAGAGGACGCCGGCCAGCAGGCCGACCGCGCCGTACCGGCGCGCATAAGGCAACAGTGCGGGCCGGCGCGCGACCAGCGCGTAGCCGACCATGCCTGCGCCCGTCAGGATCTCGAGGCAGGCCTGGAAACCCAGCACCGTGCCGGCAGCGCGCACGCCCAGTCCACCGAGGAAACTGTAGGACGCGACGGCAATGCCCGTCGCCAAGGCAAAGCCCACTGCCGGGCCGCCGGCGCCGGTACCGAACGACAAGACCATGAGGCCGAGCGAAATCAGGCCGACCGCCAGCATCTGGCCCGTGCTCAAGGCCTCGCCGATGAAGAGCAAGGCAGTGACCGTCGTCAGCACCGGAGCGATGCCGCGCGCCAGCGGGTAGACCACGCTCATGTCGCCCAGATCGTAGGAGCGGATCAGCAGGGCGTAGTAGCCGAAATGCACGATCACCGTGAGCGCCAGCCACTTCCAACTCTCGGGAGCGGGCCAGTCGACGAACGGTAGGACGGCGAGGCCCATGACCAGGCCGGCGATGCGGATCGCCACCATGGTGAGCGTGCGGTCGCCCGCCGACTTCACCAGCGCGTTCCACACCGGATGGGCGATGGCCGAAAAGACGACCAGGCCATAGAGAAACGCCGCGGACATGACGCCCGATTAGCAAGCGCATGTCCGCGGCGGTCAACGTCGTCTCTCGCGGCGAGCCGCCCCGCAAACACCCGATGCGGGGCGAGCCGCCACGAGAAATGTCAGGCAAGCAACATCAGACGGCGGCGGTGAGGCCTTCCTGCTCAATGGTGCGCTTGACCGCCGGGCGCGCCTTCATGCGCTCGTAGTGGCCGGCGACATTCTTGGGCAGCGGCATCTTCATGCGGCCCGCCGCCCAGAACGTGACATAGAACAGCGCTGCGTCAGCGACGGAGAACTTTCCGGCGACGTACTCCTTGCCTTCGAGCGTCTTGTCCATGATGGCAAGACCCTTCTCCATGATCTCCTTGCCGCGCGCCTTGACCTTGTCGTGATCGGCCTCGGTCGGCGCAAAGTTGGCCGGGCGAAACATGCGGCTGAAGCCCTGCATGTGCATGGTCGAGACGACGTAATCCATCGCCTCCAGGGCCTTCGCCTCGCCATCGGCGTCGGCGGGCAGCAGGCCCTTCTCCGGATTCCTGCGGGCGAGCCAGGTGGCGATCGCCGGGAACTCGGTCAGCACCGCGCCGTCGTCCTTCTGCAGGGTTGGCACCTTGGACTTGGGATTGATCTTTACGAAGTCGGGCCCGTACTGCTCCTGCTTCGCGCCATCGATCTTCTGCAGGTCGTAGGGCTTGCCGATCTCCTCGAGAAGGACGTGGATGCCGATCGAGCAGGCGCCGGGCATGTAATAGAGCTTCATCGCGAACTCCGTTTTTGCTGGGTGTCAGTCTTGGACGGGCAACGCTAGCATCGGGACCACGCAGGGGGAAACGACACAATGCCAACACCAAATCTACGGTCTCTCATCGGGACGCCCAAAACCAAGATCGGCACCTTCCTGTTCGAGTTCGCCACGCCCGGGATCGGCCAGATCCTGAAGGCGGCCGGCGCCGACTATGCCGTGCTCGACATGGAGCATACCGGCTTCGGCTTCGACACGGTGCGCCAGGTCGTCCGTTACTGCCAGGCCGCCGAATTGCCGTTGATCGTGCGTGTGCCCAGCCAGGCCCGCCACCACATCTCGCGCGCCCTCGATACCGGCGCCGACGGCATCATGGTGCCGATCGTCTCCTCGGTGGAGCAGGCCAAGGCGGTGCTGGACGCTGCCAAATACTGGCCCGACGGCACGCGTGGCGTGGCCCTGGGGCTGGCCCATGAACGTTTCGCCATGCGTTCCGATTCAATCCTGACACGTTTTGGCGAACAGAACGCCCGTACCTGCCTCATCCTGCAGGTCGAGGATCCACGCGGGGCAGCCGCCGCCGACCGGATCGCCGCCCTTCCCGGCGTCGACATGCTGTGGCTGGGCCACAACGACCTCTCTGTCGCGCTCGATAAGCCAGGCGCGTGGGACGATCCGGCGCTCGTGAAAGCCGAACAGGCGACACTGGTCGCGGCACGCAAACACGGGAAGTCGGCGGGCCGGCTCGCCGTCGACGCCAAGCAGGCCGCCTCGTTCGTCAAGATGGGCTACGATTTCGTGTCGATCGCGGGCGACGTCTGGTTGCTGCAACAGGCCTTCGCAGCGGGTGTCGAGACGGTGAGGAGCGCGCGATGAAAGCAAAATGGAAAATGGCGCCGCCGGAGCTGATCGCGCATTTCGATACGGCCATCGCCAAGGATGACCGGGTCGTGCGCAAGCAGATGTTCGGCTACCCCTGCGCTTTCCTGAACGGCAACATGCTGACCGGTCTCTTTGAGGACCAGATGATGGTGCGCCTGTCGGAGACGGATCGCGCCAAAGCAACCCTCGACGCCGCGGCCCGCCCATTTGCACCGGGTGGCAGGCCGATGCGCGAATACGTCGTGCTGCCGGCCGCGATCATCGCCGATACGCGGAAACTCGGCGCCTGGCTGAAGCGCGCCGTGGCCTATGTCGAGACCCTGCCGGCCAAGAAGCCCAAGACACCTAGGCGCGGATCCTGACCGGCAGCGAGCGGATGCCGCGGATGAAGTTGGAATAAAGTCGGACCGGCGGGCCCGCGATCTCAAGGTCGAGGTCGCGCTTGAGGATCTCCTCCCACAGGATCCTGAGCTGCATCTCGGCCAGGCGGTCGCCGACGCAGCGATGGATGCCGGCGCCGAAGCCGAGATGCTGGCGGGCCCGCGGGCGATCGACGCGGAAGGCCTCGGCATCGTCGATCACCGCCTCGTCGCGGTTGCCCGAGACGTACCACATGACCACCTTGTCGCCATTCTTGACGGTCTTGCCGGCAAGTTCGGCGTCCCTGGTCGCCGTGCGGCGCATATGGATCACCGGCGTCTGGTAGCGGATCAGCTCGGGCACCAGGGTGGCGACCAGCGACGGATCGCGGCGCAGCTTGGCGTTCTGGTCGGGATTGTCGGCCAGGGCCATCAGCCCGCCGGTCATCGAATTGCGCGTGGTGTCGTTGCCGCCCACGATCAGCAGGGCGAAGTTGCCGATGAACTCGCGGGTCGGCATGTCGCGCGTCGCCTCGGCATGCGCCATCATCGAGATCAGGTCGAACTTGGGCGGCTGCTTGGCGCGCTCAGCCCAAAGTGCGGCCATGGTCTGGCCCATCTCGGTGAGCTCGGCCATGCGCTCGGCGTTGCTCTTCACCACGGCGTCCTCGGCCTCGATATTGGCGATCGCCACGTCGGACCACCGGGTGAGTTTGCGGCGGTCGGCGAAGGGGAAATCGAACAGGGTCGCCAGCATCATGGCGGTGAGCTCGGTCGAGACGCGATCGACCCAGTCGAAGACCTCGCCGCGCGGCAGACCGTCGAGCACGAAGGCGGTGCGCTCGCGGATCAGACCCTCGAGGTTGGCGAGGTTGGAGGGCGCCACGATCGGCGCCACGGCCTTGCGCTGTGCCGTGTGCTTGGGTGGGTCCATGCGGATGAAATTGGGCAACTCCTCGCCCTGGGGCTGGTCGGCGATCTGGATACCGCCCAGCGCGGAGGCCGACGAGTAGGTACCGTGATCGAGCTCGACTTTCATAATGTCGACGTAGCGGGTCACCGACCAATAGGGCCCGTAGGGGCTGTCGGGGTGGTAGTGCACGGGATCTTCCCGGCGAAGGCGGGCAAAATGCGGCCGCCAGCTATCCTCGCGATAGAGGCTCGGGTCGCCGACATCGACAAAATCGACCATTCGCCAAGGCCGCCTTTGGCGGCCCGCCGAGTCAAGCGCTTTCGTCGCAGCCGCGTTGCATTTGGCGCGTTGACAGTGCCGGAGGGCAGGCGCAAACCGTCGCCCCGCCGCCTTTTTGGCGGCGTTTTACCTTAATGGCTCCTGCCGATACCCATCCGTCGCCGTCGTCCGACACCGCCCTGACCGCAGCCAACGGCAACAACGGCCAGACGCCCGCCAAGAGCGCGGCGGCAGCCATCGTCGTGGGTGCGTTGGGTGTGGTGTTCGGCGACATCGGCACAAGCCCGCTCTACACCTTGCGCGAATCGTTCATCCACGGCTCGGGCATGACGCCGACGCCGCAGCACGTGCTGGGCGTGCTGTCGATCCTGTTCTGGGCGGTGACGCTCACCGTGACGATCAAGTACGTCATGCTGATTATGCGTGCCGACAACAAGGGTGAAGGCGGCGTGCTGGCGCTGGCGACGCTCGCCACCCAGGGTTTGAACGGCAAGAGTCGCAACGTGCGCCGCGCCATCACGCTCTTTGCCGTGATCGGGCTGGCGCTGTTTTACGGCGACGCCATCATCACACCGGCGATCTCGGTATTGGGCGCCGTTGAAGGTCTCGATGTCGTGACCCCGGCCTTGACGCCGTTCGTCGTGCCGCTGTCGCTGATCATACTGGTCGGGCTGTTTACCCTGCAGGCGCGCGGTACGGCGCGCGTCGGCCGGCTGTTCGGCCCGGTGATGCTGGTATGGTTCCTCGTGCTGGGAGTGCTCGGCGCCTGGCAGATCGCCAAGCATCCCGGCGTGCTCTGGGCGATCAACCCGATCTACGGTATCGACCTGATCGCGGACCGCGGCTTCGGCATTTTCTGGGCCTTCGGCTCGATCGTGCTGGCCGTCACCGGCGCCGAAGCACTCTACGCCGACATGGGCCATTTTGGCAGGAAGCCGATCCGGCTCGCCTGGTTCGGCATCGTGCTGCCCGGCCTGATGCTCAACTATTTCGGCCAGGGCGCGCTGATCATCGACGACCCCAAGGTGGTGTCACAGGTGTTCTTCGAGCTGGTGCCGAAGGACTACACGCTGGCCCTGGTGGCACTCTCGACTTTGGCCGCGATCATCGCCTCGCAAGCGGTCATATCGGGCGTCTTCTCGCTCACCCATCAGGCGATCCAGCTCGGTTACCTGCCGCGCATGGAGATCCAGCACACTTCGGAGACCGAGATCGGCCAGATCTACATTCCGCGAGTGAACTGGATCCTGATGACCGGCATCGTGGCGCTGGTGGTGGGCTTCGGCTCGTCGGGCAAGCTGGCCGGCGCCTATGGTCTTGCGGTCACCGGCGCCATGCTGGTCGATGCCGCCCTTGCCATGGCGGTGGCGATCCTGGTGTGGCGCTGGAAGTGGTGGGTCGCGGCCTCGGTGTTCGGCCTGCTGGCCGTGCCCGACCTCTCCTTCTTCATCGCCAACGCGCTCAAGATCCCCGACGGTGGCTGGCTGCCGCTGGTGGTGGCCGCCTTGGTCTTCTTCACCATCACCACCTGGCGGCGCGGCCGCGAGCTGGTGGTCAGGGAGCTGAGCGAGGGCTCGCTGCCGCTGCAGCAGTTCCTCAACCGCATGGAGCGCGCGCCCAATCGCGTCGCCGGCACCGCCGTATTCCTGACGGCCGACGCCTCGTCCACGCCACCGGCCTTCCTGCACAATCTCAAGCACAACAAGATCCTGCACGAGCGCATCATCATCCTGCAGGTCGACACCGTCGACGTGCCGAGGGTCCCGGAGGCCAAGAGGGTCGAGGTCGAGCGGCTGGGCAAGGGCTTCTATTCGGTGATCGCCCGCTACGGCTTCATGGAGCAGCCCGATGTGCCCGCGGCTTTGCGCGCTTGCCGGCCGCACGGCATCGCCTACGACGAGATGGAGACCAGCTTCTTCCTCGGCCGCGAGACCCTTGTGCCAGCAAGCCGTTCCAAGCTCGGCAGCTGGCGGCGCGACTTCTTCATTTCACTCTCCCACAGCGCGTCGGCCACCAAGGCGTTCTTCCGCATCCCGCCCAATCGCGCTATCGAACTCGGCAACCAGATCCAGGTTTGACGGATGGCACGACCGACGCTCGTTCTGCTGCCGGGACTTCTCAATACAGGACGTCTATTCGAACGGCAGATCGCCGACGTCTCCGATCTTGTCGATGTCGTGGTGCCCGAGCTCTATCACTACGATTCAGTGACTGCCATGGCGGCAGCGGCCCTTGCCGTCGCGCCCGAGCGCTTCGCCCTGGGCGGCTTCTCGATGGGCGGTTACGTCTGCTTCGAGATCTTGAGGCAAGCGCCGCACCGCGTGGAGCGGCTTGCCCTGCTCGACACCGCGGCTACGCCTGACAGCCCCGAATCGATGACTCGACGCCATGGGCTGATTGAGCAGACGACGCTCGGACGCTTTCATGGCATGCAACGCTCGCTGTTGCCGCAGCTCGTCCATCCCTCGCGGGTCAACGACTCCGCCGTGGTGCAGCCGATCCTCGACATGGCCTTGGAGGTCGGCGGCGATGGCTTCGTGCGCGAGCAGATGGCGATCATGGGA
The DNA here is from genome assembly GCA_945889625.1 of Asaia bogorensis. Classification (GTDB taxonomy): domain Bacteria; phylum Pseudomonadota; class Alphaproteobacteria; order Reyranellales; family Reyranellaceae; genus Reyranella. The sequence goes on from CAMDCE010000070.1 coordinate 13,662, forward strand.
CGGCCCGACAGCCGGCATATGCTGGTCGATGTCGAGGTGCCGACCGTCGTGGTCGTCGGCCGCCAGGACTTGACGACGCCGTTGCAGCGCGCCGAGGAGATGGCCGCCGACATCGTCAACGCCCGACTGGTCGTGATCGAGGAATGCGGGCATATGTCGCCGTTGGAACGGCCGGCCGAGGTATCGGCGGCTCTCAGGAGATGGTTGAGCCAATGAATACGATCTACGCCCGCGAGGACTATCTCGGGCCCGACGACTATATCGACATCGTGAGGAAGTCCGGGCTGAACCGCCCAGTAGAGGATCGCGGCCGGGTCGAGCGCATGCTGGCCCACGCCAACCTCATCGTGACGGCACGTCAGGACGGCAAGCTCGTGGGCTTCACCCGTTCGCTCACCGACTTCTGCTTCTGCTGCTACCTGTCCGACCTCGCGGTCGACAAGGCCTGCCAAGGCCAGGGCATCGGCAAGCGCCTGATTGAGGAGACCCGCCAGCAGGCCGGCGGGTCGCTGACCACGACGCTGCTGCTGTCGGCGCCGACGGCGATGAGTTTCTACCAGGGCATCAAGATGCCCCATGCCGACAATTGCTTCCTGTACCGGCGAGAGAAATAGGCGTCGGGTGCGCTTGATCTGAATCAATGCCCGGCCGTCGACGCGGCCCAACAGTCACCGGTGAAGTGACCTGTTTGGAGGCGTCAAATGCACAGCCATGCCGTCGTCTGGCTCGATTCCAAGAAAGCCCACATCTACCGGTTCAACGCCGAGAATGTCGAACGCGAGCACGTCAAGGCGCATAGCCCGTTCCGCAAGGTTCACCACAAGGCTGGCGTGATCGGTGCGGGTCACCTTCATCTCGAGCGCGACTACTTCGACAACATCGCCGATGGCCTGCGCGGCGTGGGGGAGTGGCTGGTGGTCGGGCCGGGAGCCGCCAAGAACGAGTTCCTGGCCCACCTCGAAGCGCACATACCATGGCTAAAGGCGAAGTTGCTGGGCGTCGAGGCAATGGATCATCCGACGGACGGGGAGCTGATGCGCCATGCTCGCCGCTTCTTCAAGGCGGCCGACAAGATGCGCCCGAATTCACCTTCGGTCGCCGGCGGATCGGCGTCTGCCTAGAGCGGGATGATTCTCATCCCGCTCCAACCGAAGGGCCATTGCCGCCAGGAACGGCCGTTGTATCGTGGACCGTACCTGCTTCTACTTCTTCATCACCTGGCCGCGAATCTCGCCGGGCTTGTTCGCCGCGGTGTGAATGTTGAAGTACCACTTGCCGGCCAGCAGGTCAGCGGCCTGCGCGTCGGTCAGCGTCGCCTCGCCCTTGATCGGGTTGGCAGCGTCCTTTGCCGGCACGACGACTCCGGCATTGGCCTTGGCATCCGCGGGACCATGGAAATGCGCCGCCACGGCGGGGCCCGAGAGGTCCTTGTAGGTGACGGTGTAGCTGAACTTCTTGCTGGCGGTGTCGTAGGTGGCGGTGAGCGTGCCGATGCCCTTGCTGTCGACGGCCGGCACTTCGGATGCGGCGTTGAGAACCGCGGCATAGTTCTGGACTTCGGCCAGCGCTGACGTGGCGAAGGCGAGGAAAGCGGCAATACCCAATCCGGTGACACCGGCGCGCAGTACGGTGGTCATGGCGTTCATCCTCCTATCTGTCTTTCAGGTCTGGCTTCGGACACCAACCTGGGGCAACGATCTTCCTGCCATCCGGGTTGCGCCAAACACATTATCTTGAGGAGGAAGGCCAGGTTGCGGCGACGTCGCCCACCACCCGCACGCGCACACGCACGGAATTGCCCGGCAGATAGGCCAAGGGCATATCCTCGCTCTCGATGGTCGTGAGCGTGGCGCGCGCCGCGCCCGCGGCCACGGCGCGGTCGTTGGCGATACCCTGGGCGGCCGAGATCGCCTCGCCGCGGCTCAGGTCCTTGAAGATCTGGTCGCACTCGCCCGAGACCTGGGCGATGGCGGCGCCGACGGCATTGGCGCAGTCGCCATGCTCGACATGGACCACCCGCGACACACCCGGCAGCTTCTCCGGAATGAGGAAAGCGCCGCCGCCGACAGCGATCAGCGGTACGTCACCCGCCTCGGTCTTCATGCGGTCGATCGCCTCCTCGGCCATGCGGGCAGCCTCGGCGAAGACCTTGCGGCAAGTCGCAGCATCGAGATGCGCCACTTTCTTCTTGTCGCCGAGCTTCAGCACATCGGTCGCAATGGCGATGTCGGTGGTCGTGAGCTGTTTGCCGCCGAAGGCGACGCCCTCCTTCAGGAGGCGATAGCCGACCGAGACCGGACCGACCTTGAGCGGATCAAGCACAACGTGGCTGCCGCCACCGAGACCGATCGACAGCAGGTCAGGCATGCGGAACAAGGTGCGCACGCCGCCCACCTTGACGACGGAATTCGCCTCGCGCGGAAAACCGTGCTTGAGCTGGCCGACGTCGGTGGTCGTTCCACCGACGTCGATCACCATGGCGTCGGCCAGGCCGGAGAGATAAGCAGCACCGCGCATCGAATTGGTGGCGCCCGAGGCAAAGCTGTAGACCGGCAGGCGTCGCGCCTGGCCTGCCTCCGCCACGGTTCCGTCGTTCTGGGTGATGAACAGCGGGGCCGCGATGCCGGAGTCGCGGATCGCTTTTTCGAAGGCGGCGATCGTTTCGCCCGCCAGGTCGGCCAGTGCGGCGTTCAGGAGACCGGCATTCTCGCGCTCCAGCAAACCGATGCGGCCGAGGTCAGACGAGCAGGTGATGGCGGCATCGGGGATCACCGCCGCGACCAGTTCCGCCGCGCGCCGCTCATGACCGGGATCGAGCGGCGAGAAGATCGCCGAGATGCCGACGGCCCTGAGGCCGGCCGCCTTCATCTCCTGCGCGGCCCTGGCGATCGCTGCCTCGTCGAGCGGCATGAAGGGCCGCCCGTCGTACTCGTGCCCACCTTCGACCATCCACACGCCGCCGCGCACCAGGGCCGCCAGATCCTCCGGCCAGTCGCAGAACGGCGGCAGCGAGGCGGAGGCCGGCATGCCGAGCCGGAGCGCGGCCACCTTGGTGAGCTGCCGGCGCTGGACCACCGCATTGATGAAATGCGTGGTGCCGATCATCACGCCGTCGATGCGCTTGGGCTTTCCGTCAGTGCCCTTAAGCACTCCGGTCGAGCCCAGACTCGTGAGCGAGTCCAGGATGCCGGTGGTGACGTCCTCACTGGTCGGCGCCTTCACGGCGCGGACCACTTTGCCTTCTTCGATCAGGACGGCGTCGGTATTGGTGCCGCCGACGTCGATGCCAATGCGTCTCATGCGGCAAACACGCTCTTGAATTCGATGTCGTAGCCGAAGGCGCGCGGGCCGACATGCTGCAGACCCTTGGGCGAAAGAAAGACCGGCGGCGGCGGCAGGGCGATCACGGTGACCCGCTGGCCGTAGCGGATGGTTTCCGTGCCGACCGCCTCGCCCGACACCGAATCGAGCACGCAGATCAGGTCGGGCGACATGGCGATCGGCTTCTTGTCGAGCCAGGCCACGATCCACTCGTTCTGGAAATTGAGCTCCAGCGTGGCGCCGCGCCATTCATCCATGCCGTCGAAACGCGTGCGGCCGCGCAAAAAGCCCTCGGTGGCGCGACGTTCGACGTCGATCACCTTGCCCTTGTAGAGGAGCTTGCCTGGCTCGACCGACAGAATGGCGGCGATCGGATCCTCGTGCCTGCGCTGGGCCTCGCGCACGGCAGCACCAATGGCGATTGCCTTGGTGGTGGTGCCGTGGATGCCCCACTTCTTCACCTCGGCGCCGGTGCGTGGCGCCTTGCAGGTCGAGGCGATCGAGCCGTACTCGGTGCAGATCTTGCGGCTGACGCGCTCCATCCATTTCCAGGTCGGGACCTTCTCGACCACCGATTCGAGGCCGCGGACATCGACCGTGGTGAGGGGACAGGGCGCGAGATCGGCCACGGCGACCGAGGTCATCTGCGCCTCAGGGTAGGCCCGCCCCATCATGTCGGAATCGATCACCGGCCGCTTGAGATGCGCCGCCGCCATCAGCGGCTGGATCGAATTGCCGCCGCCTATTTCGAGCGACATGATCCCGCGAAAGCGATAGCCGGTGTGGCGCTCCATCAACTCGACAGCGCGGGTGATAGTGCGGCTGTCGGTCAGACGTTCCTGGCCAACCAGTGGCGCGCCCATGTTGGAAACGGCCGCAACCCAGTCGTCGTCCGCCAGGTCTGACGCCGGCATGAGCTGGACCCGATGGCCCTCCTTGTAGAGGGCTCGCATGTTCAGGAGGCCCAGATAGGGGCTGCCGCCGCCGCCGGTGCCCAGAACCCAGGCACCAACGGCAAGCGATTCGATGTCATCCAGCGTGATGTCGTGCAAAGGCATAGGTTTGCCAATTCTCCCCGTCGCTTCTATGTAGCGGGCCAACGCTTCGCTGACAAAGGAACCACGCAATGTCCGAGCCAATCAAACTCGTCGCTTTCTGCGGCAGCCTGCGCAAAGCTTCCTTCAATCGCCTGGCGCTGGCTGCCTTCACCGAACGGCTGCCGGCTGGCGTCACGCTTTCGACAATCGAAATCGGCGACTGGCCGCTCTACGACGCCGACGTCCAGGCCAAGGGCTTTCCCGACAAGGTTCAGGCCGCCCAGAAAGCCATGCTCGAGGCCGACGGCATTGTGTTCGCGAGCCCGGAATACAACTATTCGATCTCGGGCGTACTCAAGAACGCCATCGACTGGCTATCGCGCATGACGCCGCAGCCCTTCGCCGCCAAGCCGATCGCCATGTTCGGCGCCTCGGGCGGCCCGCTCGGCACGGCGCGGGCGCAATATCATCTGCGCCAGATGATGGTGTTCCTCGACGGCCGGCCGGTGAACAAGCCGGAAGTCATGATCGGCGCTGCACAGACCAAGTTCGCCGACGGCAAGTTCACCGACGAGATGGGGTCCAAGCTGCTCACCGACCTCGGCGCGTCGCTGGCGCTGGCGGTCCGTCAAGCGCGCGCTGCTGCTTTGGTAAAGTAACTAGACCGACCTTGTCTTCACGTGTTCGGGCTGCACGCCCATGCCCATGACGCGGGCAGGCAGGCGGCGCAGCAACGCGAAGCGGTTCAGCAGGCGCACCGGCCAGGGCGGACGCAGCGGTCGCGTGCCGGCTAGCGTCGGTGCGATCATGCGGTTCTGCAGAAAAACCTGCACCGCTTGGGTGGCGCGCACCGGCCACATGCGACGGGCCTGCACGGCGGCGAGATCGGAATCGGCCAGCCGCCCTTCGCGCAGCGGCGCGGCCAGGATATTGGAGGCCGCGACTGCATCCTGGACGGCGATGTTCACGCCGACGCCGCCGATCGGCGACATGGTGTGGGCGGCATCACCGATGCACAGCACGCCGGGCTTCCACCATTTCTCGAGGCGCTCGACACCGACCGTGAGCAGCTTCAGGTCGTCGACGCTCGCCAGTTCGTGGGTACGATCAGCGAGGAACGGCATGAGCTTCACGATGGCCTCGCGGAATTTCTCGATACCAGCTGCCTTGATGGCGGCAGCCAATCCCTTGGCAATGACATAGGCGCACTGCCAGTAGTCGCCGAGGTCGAGCAACACCAGGATGCTGCCGCGATCGAAGCGGCCCATCGTCTCCACGGTGTCGGTCGGCTTATGGGTCAGGCGGAACCACAGCACGTCCATCGGTGCGCCCAGCACATTGACCTTGAAGCCGGCGTTTTCGCGCACCGTCGAATGGCGGCCGTCGGCCCCCACCACCAGGTCGGCGCGAATTTCCTGCGGCTGGCCGCCAACTGTGGCGCGCACGCCGACCACCTTGCCGCCCTCCTCGATCAGCCCGGTTGCCTCGGCGCGCATCAGCGCCGTGAAGGCCGGGTACTGCTTGCCGTGCGCGGCGAGGAAGTCGAGGAAGTCCCATTGCGGCATCATGGCGATGTAGGGTGCGCGTACCGGCAGATGCGAGAAGTCCGCCACCTGCACCCGCTCCTCGCCGAACTGGGCGCCGAAGCGAGACACCTTTTGGTGCGGCAGCTTGAGGAATTCGTCGAGCAAGCCGAGTTCATCCATCACGTTTAGCGTCGAGGGATGGACGGTGTCGCCGCGGAAGTCGCGCAGGAAGTCGCCGTGCTTCTCGAGCACGACCACCTTCACCCCAGCACGCGCCAGCAGGAAGCCGAGCATCATGCCGGCCGGGCCGCCACCTATGATGCAGCACTGAGTCTGCATTACGGTCATTCCAGCATCTCTCTCAGCACACGTCCCGTCGCGGTTATAGCGAGCAGTGCCGGCACGCCGAGGCCGGGCTTCACCCACGCCTTGGTCGCGGGCGTGTAGCTCATGCAGTCCATGGCCACGAGATCGGGCTTGCGGGCGGCAAGCCGGCGCGCGGCAGCATCGGCTTCGCGGGCATCGGCGCTGGGTGCCAGCGCCTCGGCCACGATCTCGACGCCCGGGCGCTGCCACTTCGACTTGAGCTTCTCGGCCTGCTCGGCGAGCGGGATCAGGAGACCCAGCCGGCCCTGAGGGAGGAGGCCCGCCGCGAGGCCTGCCAGCACGCGCGAGGGGAAGAGCACGCCCGCGTCGCCCGGCATCGGCGGGAAATCGCCAGTGCAGGCATAGACCAGCGCGTCGCAGCCGTCGGCGCGCAGGCGGGCCAAGACTTCGGGCGAGCGGGCGATCACCGCCTTCTTGGAGATCTTCACGTCTCGGCCGCCGCGCAGGCGGGTGTAGAGCGTGTCGGCGCCGCTCTCGGGCTTCGCGGCATCGACCTCGGCGTCGGTGAGGCCATCGAGCACGCCGCGCAAGATCACCCTGGTGCCGGCGGGCGCATGCTCTGCGAACAACGCCGCTATGTCGTCGCGCGGCGCCTGGCCGATGGTGGCAATACCGAGTGTTCGGGGCATGGGTCAGCCCTCCAGCGCGACCGCATCCGAGTCGTTCCAGCTCAGTCCTACCGCATCTCCGGGCTTGCGGGGAGAGCGTTCGCCAGCATGGGTCTCGCGGGCCAGGAGGGCGCGGGCATCCGGCAGGCGCACCCGGTAGAGCGTAGCGCCGCCCAGGAAATTCGCGGTCTCGACCACGCCGGCCAGCCGCGCCTCGGAGGCCGGCACCAGGCGGATCTTCTCAGGGCGCAGCGCTCGCGGACTCGGGCCGTCGTCCAGAAGATTGATCTCGCCGATGAAGTCGGCCACGAAGCGCGTCCGCGGACGTTCGTAGATCTCGGTCGGCGCACCGACCTGCTCGACCCGGCCCTTGTTCATCACGGCGATGCGGTCGCTCATGGCCAGCGCTTCCTCCTGGTCGTGCGTCACGAACACCAGGGTGACGCCCAACCGCCGCTGCAGCTCCTTCAGCTCGAACTGCATCTGCTGGCGAAGCTTGCGATCGAGCGCGCCCAGCGGCTCGTCGCACAGCAGCACCGGCGGCTCGACCACCAGCGCGCGGGCCAGCGCCACCC
>CAMDCE010000071.1 GCA_945889625.1 Asaia bogorensis
CCGGCGGATGTTCTTCACAAGGCGCTCGGACGGCGACGTCGTCGTGGGGGATTTCTGTCTCATCTCGTTCCTCTCGGGGTAACGATGAGCCGGAAATCCTCCCTTCCTCAAGACGTTAAATCTGTATCAGTGGTCCTGACGCCGGACAGGCCCGGATACGTCAGTCAGCTCGGCCAGAGGGGGCCGCCGCCGCGGCTGACGGGATCGATGACCACCGGCCGCCGTCCAGCCTCCGATGGCGGCTCGTCGGCCCGGAACGCCCCGGCGGGAGCCGCTCCGGCGCGGCTGTCGAGCCAGCGCACCAGGGGCGGGTAGCCGAATTTGATGACGGCCATGTAGACGATGAAGAACATGAGGGCCGCGCCGAACATCTTGGGCAGCGACATTTCGATGCCGTTGAGGCTGGTTATGTAGATGAAGGCCGCCACGGTCGCCTCGCGCAGCATCCAGGGGACCGGCCGCGTCATGATATAGCGGCAGATTCCGGCCATCATGACGCCGATCGCGAAGACCCCGGCCAGCATGCCGGGGAAGCCGAGGTCGACGTAGTTCTCGGCCAGGTAGCCGACGCTGATGGAGGTATTCAGGCGATAGGTCTCGGTCGGATCGGCCATCGCCAGCCGGACGAAGACCTCGGTGTCGCTGAGCTCGGCCTTTCCGGGAAACAGCGCGCGCGGCATTGTCGAGTGAGACAGGGCGTCGCGCCATTGCCGCATCGGGATGTGCTGGCGGCCGAACCTGTCGACGCCGATCACCGATCCGAAGATGTCGACATAGGCCAGCCGGACGAGCAGCACGTAGGAGGCGGCATTCCAGTCGACGTCGCCGGGCGAGGCGACGCGGCCGGCCATGTAGGCCAGCCGCTCCTCGATCGGCATCGAGAGCGCCTGCGACTCTTCCGTGCCGCCGGTGGCGAAACTTCGGTAATCCTGCTTGACCGTCGTCCAGAACAGCGCGAGCACGATCAGGATGGTCGCCCAGCCGGCCGCCGCCGCGCTGGCCGTGCCCGACCACCTGATGCGGGCGCCCAGGGCGGCCAGGGCGAGCACGACGAACACGCCGCGGAAGTCGCTGAGCAGCGCCGAGAAGCCCATGACCACTTCGAGGGCGACGGCCGCCAGCAGGAAGCGCATGCCCTGGCCGGTCGACAGCACGACCACGAACAGCAGGAACATCGCCGCGATCTTGAACTGGCCGAGCGCGTTGAGCTGCTGGTAGATCGTCGGCACCAGCCGGTAGGCGTACTGGGCGCCGAGGTTGAAGGCGTAGGCCGCGAGATAGAGGTAGAAGGCGTCGACCGGCCGCCATCTGAGATGCGCCGTCCGGTCATTTTCATTGGCCGGCGGTCCGCGCAGCACCAGCCGGAACGCCACCGCCAGCGTGACGATCCCCGCCAGCGAATACCAGTAGGCGTCCTCGACCCATGGGCCGTACACGCTTTGCGCCATCGCCTCGCTGTCGACCAGCCCGATCAGCGCCCGGGCGAAGACCTGCAGCCACTGCCAGAGGAGATAGAACGCCACCGCGGCCGGCATGGTGGGCGTGCCGCAGATCTGCAGCATCAGCCAGGGCGCCAGGCCGCCGGCGGCGAACGCCAGCGGATCGGGCGACAGCGGCGCCAGCAGGGCCAGCCCCAGCCCGAGCACCAGGAAGGCGCGGCCCAGCAACCTGAAATCGAGGCGCGCGGTCGGAGCGGCGCGAAGCGCGCGCGTCGTCAGGGACATGAGTGAAATGGAAACTCGCTTCAGCGTCGCTGCAGTTACATCAGCGGAGCAAGATATGCATTTCCGTGCACGGTGACAGCGAAAAGCGACGGGCGAGGGGGGCCACCGGATGGGCCAATTGCCGCGGCCTTTGGGGCGAAATCGGAGCCGTTTTCCTCCCCATTCTGTTGGCGAGATGTCGACAGCGACCCGTCGCTGTCAGACAGCGACCTTGGGCATGAAGCGCATCGTCACGTTCCCTAGAGGCGCCAGAGAGTCGCGCCGGCCGGGATCGAGCCGCGCTCGAGCAGGGCAGGCACGTCGGCCACGAAGCCGCCGTTGGGCTTCAGCAGCCCCTGGACCAGCTTCCAGCCGCCCTCGCGGTAGCTCTTGTGGGCGACCGCCAGGACGACGGCATCGGCCGGCTTGAGTCTCTCCAGGGCGGTCAGCTCGAGATTGTACTCCTCGCGCAGCAGGCCGCCGTCGGCCTCGGGATCGTGCAGCTGCACGTCGATCCCGAAGTCCTCCAGCTCGCGCACGATGTCGACCACGCGCGTGTTGCGGATGTCGGGCACGTTCTCCTTGAAGGTGACGCCCAGGATGGTGACCAGCGGCCGCCCGCTGCCGACGTTGCCGGCGTTGCGCATGACATGGCGCGCCACCTTGTTGGCGACATGCACGCCCATGCTGTCGTTGACCCGGCGGCCGGAATGGATGACGTGCGGATGGTAGCCGACCTCCTCGGCCTTGTGGGCGATGTAGAAGGGATCGACGCCGATGCAGTGGCCGCCGACCAGGCCGGGCTTGAACGGCAGGAAGTTCCACTTGGTGCCGGCTGCCCTGAGCACGTCCTGGGTGTCGACGCCGAGACGGTCGCAGATCAGCGCAACCTCGTTGATCAGGGCGATGTTGATGTCGCGCTGGGTGTTCTCCAGCACCTTGGCGAATTCGGCGACCCGGATCGAGGGCGCGCGGTGCGTGCCGGCCGTGACGACGCTCCGGTAGACGGCATCGACGATGTCGAGCGTCTGTGGCGTGTCGGCCGCCACGATCTTCAGGATATTGTCGAAGCGGCGCTCGCGGTCGCCGGGATTGATGCGCTCGGGCGAGTAGCCGACGTTGAAGTCGGCCTTCCATTTGAGGCCGGACGCTTTTTCGAGCACCGGGATGCAGACATCCTCGGTGACCCCGGGATAGACGGTCGATTCGTAGACCACGATGTCGCCCTTCTTCAGGGCAGCGCCGATCGTGGCCGAGGCCTTCTTCAGCGGTGCCAGGTCAGGTGTCTTGCTGGCGTCGATCGGAGTCGGGACGGTGACGATGTGGAAGTCGGCGGCGCGCAGATCCTCGGGATTCGCGGTGAACTTGAGGCCGGGCGCGCGAAGGGCGTCCGCCTCGACTTCGCCGGTGCGGTCGCGGCCCTTCGACAGTTCGGCGATGCGTCGGGTGTCGATGTCGAAGGCAATGATCGCAGCGCCCGAGCGCGCAAAAGTGGTTGCCACCGGCAGGCCGACATAGCCCAGGCCGATGACAGAAATGCGCCGATTCATTGTTGCTGCCCCGCCGTCACTTCCGCTACCCCTGAGTTGCATGACGCGTACGTTGCCATGAGGAATGGATCCCCGAAATCTTGCCGCTCCCTCGTAAGGTAATACTCTAAAAACTCGATGGCTTCGGGGCCGGCATCGACAATCGAGTACTCTAGTCGCCTTGAATTCCGTGCGGCTTTGGCCCGGATACAAGTCCAATGTTTCGTCGAATATCAGTCGCGGAAATGCGCTGCAACTCAATGTCGAGGTCGATTCGCTCGATTTTGTAACCTACGTCCCGACCATAGAAGACGTGCGTGATATTCGGCCGGCGGATTACGACATATCGACCACGATAGGAGGTCATCGCCGAATCGATCCGGTGCTTTACCTCCTCAAACTTGAGAGGATTCTTCTCGTCTATGCCATAGACATCTCGAACCGCAATGCACACCTGTCCTACTCTTTCGAGACCTTGTTGGATCAGCGACCTATGTCCCTCATGGAACGGCTGGTACCGGCCAACAAACAAAGCAGTGGGCTTCTTGGGATCGAACACCGGTGCGTAGGCAGCGGCCACCTTGTCGGCCCAAAATTCGGGACTGCCTTGTTCATCTACGTGAATGTCGAACCGTGCGGGCGGCTCAAATATTCTGTCAGTGTCGGGGAAGCGGCTATGCTTGATCCGGTCAACCCAGACAAGAAAACAATCGCCAAAGGCATCTCTGGTCGCTTCGGTCGGACAAATGAAATCCGCCATCGCAGTATGGCCTGCCTTCATCACCTGGTTGCAAAGCCAGCGCATACGCCGTGCCTGCTCAATGCGTGACGCGAGCGAAAAATCCAGATCCTTGTTGATGTGCTTACGAAGATCGTCGTTGTTGAAGTGCACTGCGCCAAGGCGCGGAGCCAGGGCTTTCGCAAGTGTTGTTTTGCCTGTGCCGGACAATCCCATGATGAGTATTGGCTTGGAGGTCATGGCATTGGGCCAGAGCTTCGCATCAGTATTTTGGTCGTATTGCGCCATCCTTGGTGACCTCTCTCAGTCTACGCGCTTCGACGATATTGGTGTCGCCCATTCGATGAAGCTTGTGTTCACATTCATTTTTTCAAGCCGTTGGATGGCCTCTGCGCGCAAAGAATCGTCCGCACCAGCGGAATCAAGTTCGCTATGCGTCATGTGACTACCCTTCCGCGTGCGATCGAGCGAGCGGTCGAGCTCTACTTCAATTGCTTTCATGTTTTCATAACGAGCGAGCCAAACTGCCTCGAGCAGATTCGGCCAGTCCGCTCGTGGTCTGCCCGACAGATGGTTCAGCAGAGACGCCAATGTTTCTGCTGGTGCATTCATCAATCGCTCGTAGGGTATGAGAAGCACTGAGTCGGAATGACGCTCGGCCATTGCTTGATATGAAACGAACTGCTTAGCGTAGGATAACAACGCGTGCTCAAACAGAAACTCTCGGAATGGCACTTTGGCGAGGGGGCGGCCCACCAGCGTGTTGTACTTTTCACTGTCGCTGGCTTGGCAATACCGGAAATATGACAGCGCCTGGCCAATTGGGTTCCGGAAGACCAGCGCAGCCCGCTGCCCTCGACCTGCCGCGGCGCGCGCTTCGAGGCGATTAGGGTAAATCGGCGCGTATTCGTAGTCAGCGAGATCGACCGGCGTGTACCGATAGTCGTGACCATCGTGAAGATAGTCATATCCCGGCACATGAAACGACGTGTCGGGCCACCATTCAAAGCGATTGGCCAAGGAACGAAATCCGGGACATGCAGTGTGTCCGATGAAGAGATGTTCGGCGGGTAACAGGCCCTTTACTCGGAAAAGTGGGCCACCTTTGAAGCGTGTATAGTCAAAGTGGATGCCATTTGAACGTCCGATGACTCTACCTGTTACACGGTCGTCAATTCGGCCGCCATTGTGAAGGTGGTTAAGATAGGAGATCACGTACCGCAGAAACCAGGTTCCTGAGCGGGGGATCGTTGCCAAAATTGGCAGATCAAACGAAGACCACATTTTACCGCGCGCACATATACCACCGATAATGTCCCTTAAATACACAATAGAACCGATCAAGTTTTGATTTTCCGAGAGCTTCTCGTAATTCTGCATACCTCGACCATCATTTGGGATGCGTCACATGGAATCGATAGAGCCAATGCCGGCCCACGATGTCGTGAAAGGGGCGTGGCGCGACACCGTGTTCGTCGAGCGGCTGCGCCGAACGACCAAATACCAGGAGGTCAACCTGCGTGCCCACGACACAGTGAGCGACGCACGCGGCTCGCTCAGCAGGCACAGTCCTTCTGCAACTCACGTCGACTGCATTCGAGCCTTCAGCGGCAGGCACCAGACCGGACGTACTTCAACCGGCCGCGCCTTCTTGTGGCGGCCTAACCTGGCGGAAGCTCCGCTTAAAGAGCCCGGGAAACTGTTCAAACAAACCGAGTCACCTCTGATACCAGTTCGGTGACTGGTTGGCATGTCCCAAGGTCACTACCGACGGGTTGGCTCAACTGTAGTGATTGGCGTTAGACTGATTAGGTGGCATGACCGACAACATCACCTCAAGCAAGGCACTCTCTTTGACCGTTCAACCAAAGAGCGGCCGCGTCGATATGCGCGAGATCGTGCGCCTCGTGAACCGGGGAAAAGGGAAGATCGTTGGCACAGTTGCACTGGCCTGCATCTTGACCGGGGCCGTGCTCGTTCGATTGACGCCGGAGTATCGGGCGACGGCGTCGATCGTGTTCGAGGCGCCCCAGCTTTCGACGACCAGGCCGGACGCGTTGGGGAGCGGCCCCCCCCATAGTCCGTCCCTCGCGACTGAGGCAGGGATTTTCCAGTCCGCAGACCTACTCGGCAGGGTGGTCGACAGGCTGAACCTGGAAACGGACCCCGAATACTGTCGGGGTCCGATCAGTATTTTCGGATGGCTTGTCAGAGAGTCTCGCTCTTTGTATTTCAGATGGAGCGAGACAAGCGATCCCGAACCCGATGGTTGTGCCGGCGACGCGGACCGCCGTTCTCTGGCCGTCGCGGCGTTCGCCCGCAGTCTTGCCGTCGAGACCCGTGGCAGTTCCCGTATCCTTGACGTGTCAGTGGAATCGGCCCGGCCGGACTTGGCAAAGCGCATGGTCGGCGCCATCGTGAAGTTCTACCTCGAAGACCGGCTGCAGGCCAAGCTCGATGCCGTAACGCGCGCCTCCCAGTCGTTTGGCGAGCGATCGTCGGAATTGAAGCGCGCCATCGAAGCGGCGGAGAGCGCTTCCGCCGCCTTCCGCGAAGAGGCGGGGCTGACCCGGGGCAGGGATGTCGGCGCCTCCGCGCAAAGCCTGAGCGATGTAAACTCCCAGCTCATCCAGGCAAGGGCTCAACGAATGGACCGCGAGTCGCGCCTGGTCGCGCTGCAGCAGGCCCAGCGCAGTCCGGCGACCCTGGGTGGCGTCGCCGAAGTACTGAGCCATCCGCTGATTTCTACGTTGCGTGGACAGGAGAGCGAAGTTTCCCGACGCATTGCCGACCTCAGTCAGCGCTACGGCGACAACTACCCCCGTCTCCAGCAGGTGCAAGCGGAACGGGAACAGATCAGGCGGAACATCGCTGCGGAAGTGGCCAAGATCCATTCCAGCCTGCAGGGCGATACCGAAGCCACTCGATCTAAGGAAAGCCAGTTACAGGAGCAGCTATCCCGGCTCGAACAGCAGGCGGCGCAGTCCAGCCCGAAAGAGAGCAGATTGCGTCAACTCGAGCGCGACGCCGAGACTTCGCGTCTGGTCTACGAAGGTTTCCTGAAGAACTCCGGGCAGCTGCGCGATGACTTGGACAGACAGAGCCCGGCGGCCCGCGTGCTCGCTGCCGCCGTAGTCTCTCCCATGCCGGTCTCTCCGCGATACGCGTTTGCCCTCACGATCGCATTCCTGGGCGGACTCGCCCTCAGCCTGGTATGGATCTGGATCGTCGAACGGCTCGATGGCGGCTTTCGCTCGGGCGAGCAGATCGAGCGTATTACCGGTCGGCCCCTCGTGGCCATGATCCCCGGCCTGTCGCGGTCGGCTCTGGCGAAGCGGTCGCCGGTTTCCTTTGCCATCGATCGTCCGACTTCGGCCTATGCCGAGTCGCTGCGTTCGGCTTATACCGCCATCGTTGTCGGCGCCGGTGACAAACCACCGCGAGTCATCATGGTCACTTCGTCGGTGCCGGGCGAAGGCAAATCCACCTTCGCCTGCTCTCTGGCAAGCCTGCTGGCGCGGTCCAACCAAGGGAAAAAGGTTATCGTCATCGATTGCGACCTCAGGCGGGCCTCGGTGGGGGCCGCGTTGGGCGTTTCAGCGGCCGGCGGCACGATCGACGAGTATCTTTCAGGCGCCAAGCCGCTGCACGACGTCATCGGCCGCACAAAGGCCGGGCTGTATTACATGCTGGCGCGACCCGATACGGCGAATTCCGCTGAAATCCTGGCGTCGCCGGCGATGCGCAGTCTCGTCGGCGCCTTGTCCGACGAGTTTGACGTGGTCTTTCTCGATACGCCGCCTCTCATGGCCGTTTCCGATGCGCGCATGGCGGCGCGGCTGTCGGACTATATCGTCTTCCTGGTCCGCTGGGAGGCGACCGCCCGCGAACTCGCCGTCAATGCCCTGAAGCTGCTTCAGAAGGTGGACAAGAATGTCGGCGTCGTGTTGTCCCAGGTCAATGTGCGTCGTCATTCACGCTACGGATACGGCGACTACGGCTACTACTATTCAAAATATCATGACTACTACAAGGAGTAGTCTGATAAGCGCGGCTCGAATGCTTCTAACGTTTTTCCTAGTCAGCGAAATGCAAGGACTAGCGAGGTCATTGGGTGTACGATAGGCGCCATGCGGCACGTCTTTCTACCGGCCCTCTACGTTGCTGCCGCACTAACTATCACGATGGCCGCGGCAAGTGTGCTCGAAGATGTGGGCATGCGAACGAAAAGTGTTTCGTTGCCGGCGCCCATCGAGAATGAACCCACCCTGAAGTTGCCTCTTCCAGACCCACGACCTGACGTGCCATGGCGTCCGGGGATGTTCGTCGCATACGCTGATGGGTAGCTTTGACATGTGCGCTGGCAGTTTTGAGCGCTGCCGCCATGACAATAGGCGTGTTCCCGGGCCGCGCGGCGGGGCAAGGCGTCGCTATATATGTGTCGCTATATATAAGGTAGCGCCTGGGTTCGGCTGATCCGCTGAGGACGAGCCGGCGAGCGACCGCATCTCGTCCGGGTGCTGGGCAAAAAGGTTCCCCAAAACCCGCTGTATATAAGGATGCGGGCCAGGGACCCGGGAGGCAGGATCGACGTCGTGAAGGTTCATTTCGAACGGTTCTGCGTCGTCGGTATCGGCGGCCACGCGCGCACCAAGCTCATTCCCGCCCTTCAGGCAAACGGCCAGCGGGTCGCCGCCGTCGTGACCAGCCGGCCGTCGAACGACTTGCCGGGCGTTCAATCGTTCCGGCGGCTGGAAGAGGCCGTGGACGGTCTGCCGCCCGACGTTGCTTTCCTCGTCGCCACCCCGCCGGCGCTGCATTTCCCGCAGGCGCGGCTGATCCTGGGCAGGGGCTTCGACCTGTTCCTCGAGAAACCGGCGTTCGTCGTGCGCCGCGAGGCGGAAGAAGCGGCCTCGCTCTGTGAAGCGAAGTCGGCGGTCCTGGTCGAAGGGCTCATGCACCGCTACACCGAATTGTATTCGAAGCTGCGCGAGTTCTGGTCGAAATCGCGCGCGAGCATGCGGCGTATCGAGATCAGGTTTCTTATCGATGAGATGCCCGCGGGCACCTTCAGGTCCGAACGCCAGCTCGCGTCGTCCGCGCTGTTCGATTTCGGCTGCTATCCGCTTTCGCTGCTGCAGGATATCGGGCTGGGAGAGGCGGCGTTGAGGATCGAGGAGGCAGCCTTCGCCGATGACCCCGACAGGACGCGCCTGCACATCGTCGGCGCGGCGGGCGACATCGCGATCGACATCCACATCGGCGTGGGCGACTCCTATGTGAACTCGGTGTGCTGCGCCACGATGGACGGCGAAACGATGTGCTTCGCGCCCTTCTTCTATGGGCGACCGGCGGAAAGGACGATCTCCGTTCACGCCAACGGAACGGTCCAGACGAAGAAGTTCCACGACGGCAACGCGTTCGAGGCCATGCTGTCGCGGCCGCGCGATGACTGGCGGGCCGATCAGGCTCGACGCAATCGGGACATGGTCGAGGTCACCGGCCGCCTGGAGGCGCTCGCCCGCTCCCTCTAAAGCATATTCTGTCCGGCTGACCTGGTTGGTCTGTCACCAGAAGTTGTACCCGCCGTCATTGAGTGTAACAGTCTTGCCTCTGGTGAGAGGAACCATGCGCTGGAAATTCATTGTCTTGTTGATGTCATTGAGTTCGATGGCTGGCGTTCCGGCGACAGCCCAGAGTTACGACCAGCTTGACAAGTGGTGCTACGAGGACGCCACCAACGACCAGACCATCCAGGGATGCGATGCCGTCATCGCGTCAGGCAGGGAGACGCAGGCCAACGTCGCCGCTGCCTTCTACAATCGCGGCACCGCTTACAGCGACAAAGGTCAGCCCGATCGTGCCATTCAGGACTACGACCAGGCGATCAAGCTCAAGCCTGACTATGTGTCGGCGTTCTACAATCGCGGTAACTTTTACAGCGCCAAAGGTCAGCATGATCGTGCCATTCAGGACTACGACCAGGCGATCAAGTTCAAGCCTGACTATGCATCGGCGTTCTACACTCGCGGTAACTCTTACAGCGCCAAAGGTCAGCACGATCGTGCCATCCAGGATTACGACCAGGCGATCAGGGTAAAGCCGGACTCCGTCAACGCCTTCATCGCTCGCGGCAACGCTTATAGCGACAAAGGTCAGTATGACCGCGCCATCCAGGACTACGACCAGGCGATCAAGCTGCGGCCGGATGATGCCGTTGCCTACTACAATCGCGGTATCACCTACTCGAAGAAGGACCAACGCGAGCAAGCTATCCAGGATTTCGATCAGGCGATCAAGCTGAAGCCGGACTACGCAAGTGCGTTCAACAACCGCTGCTGGAATCGCGCCGTCATCGGCCAGCTTCAGCCTGCTCTGGCAGATTGCAACGAATCGTTGCGGCTGCGCCCGAACCACGGTTTGACGCTGGGTAGCCGCGCCTTTACTTATCTGAAACTCGACCTGCTCGACGCGGCGATTGCCGACTACAACGAGGCGCTCAAGATCACACCGAAGTCCGCAACCTCCTTGTTCGGGCGCGGCGTGGCGCGGCGCAAGAACGGCGATCGGGCCGGCGGCGATACCGATATGGCTTCAGCGAAGGCGATCCAGAATGATATCGCCGGCGACTTCGCCAATTGGGGGGTCCGCGGATTCTAGAGGCTCAGGAAAAGACTTAAGCCGCCACAGCTCGCATCTTTCGCGATATTTCACTTCGGCTGCTACCCGCCCCATTGGCCAACCGCTCCGGTTGCCGCGCGATTACATTTCCATCCGATTTGCGACAAGATGGGAGCGGGGGAGGCCCAAGCAATGCATGCGACGAAGGCGATCTTGTCGACTGTAGCCCTTTTCTTTCTTGCCGGCTGTCAGGAACCACAATGGAACAAGCCGGGTTCAACGGTGGCGGATTTCAACGGGGACAACTTCGCGTGCATGCAATCGTCGCAACAGCGATCGACCTTGAGCTATTTCAGCATTTACGGCGGGGTTTCCAGCTCGGGCCAAACGCTGAATCAGCCACTCTACAATGCGTGCATGAATGCAAAGGGATGGACTTTGCAGGCGCCCAGCGCCAACGACGCGCAAACGGCACAAAACAGGGCTGAAGCTGCGGCGGCATTCAAACAGATTGACGAAAAGGCGCTGAGGTTTTGTGCCGAGCCCCAGTTTGAACCGTACTACAGCAAGACGGCTTGCAGTGCGTCCAAGATAACTTTTGAACAACTTGCCGACACGTCGAAGATTTCTCCGGCAGCGAGAGCGATCTTTCTGCAAGTCCGTAACGAAATAGATGCCATCAACGCCGAACGAAGCGACATTCATCGAAAATATGGCGGCGAGCCGGGGGCGAAGCGGGCGGAGTTGTTTCTCTCGACCGCAAAGGTTCAAGACGATAGAAACAACCTGAGTTTGTACAGCGGCGCGATTACATGGGGCGAATACAACAGGCGAAGACAGGAAATCTATAGCGAGTATTTGACGGCGTTGAACAAGATCACTTCATAATGGATCGACGTTCTTCGCTGCCCGCGCCTTTGGCAAAGCCGGGAGGAGCGTTGGTACCGCTTCTGCCTGTGTCGCGCTTGGATTCGTAGGCGAGATCGCGCGTCCTGAGCTCGTCCCTGATCTTTGCCA
Source organism: Asaia bogorensis (assembly GCA_945889625.1). Lineage (GTDB taxonomy): Bacteria > Pseudomonadota > Alphaproteobacteria > Reyranellales > Reyranellaceae > Reyranella. The sequence continues at coordinate 11,610 of CAMDCE010000071.1, forward strand.
TGACCTCGGGACGGTCGACGCCTATAAATCCCATGAGTCCCCCCAATCAGCCGCTAATGTGGCATCGGTGGCCGCTCATGGGGCAATCGCGCAGAGCCAAGGCGCGGCCGCGATGTATATATGGCGATGTATGGCGCGCGGGGGCCGGCCGGCTCGTTTGCCTGCCGGCGTTGGGGTAGTTTTCGCGACCACGAACCGAGGGGGAAGCGCGATGGCGGACAAGGGAAAGCTCAGGACGACCAACGGGCGCGGTCGTCTTTACGACAGCGTACTCGACACGATCGGCGACACGCCCTGCATCCGGGTCAACCATCTCGGGCCGAAAGGCGTGCGGATCTACGTCAAGGCCGAGGCCTTCAATCCCGCGGGGTCGGTGAAGGATCGGCTGGCGGTCAACATCGTCGAGGCCGCCGAGCGCAACGGCACGCTGAAGCCCGGCCAGACGGTGGTCGAGGCGACCAGCGGCAACACCGGCATCGGCCTGGCCATGGTGTGCGCCCAGAAGGGCTATCCGCTGGTGGTCACCATGGCCGACAGCTTCTCGATCGAGCGGCGCAAGCTGATGCGCATCCTGGGCGCCAGGGTGGTGCTGACGCCGCGCGCCCAGAAGGGCTTCGGCATGTACCAGAAGGCGGTCGAGCTGGCGAAGGCCAACGGCTGGTTCCTGGCGCACCAGTTCGAGACGCCGGCCAACGCCGAGATCCACGAGGCCACCACGGCACGCGAGATCGTCGCCGACTTCAAGGGCCAGCGGCTGGATGTCTTCGTCACCGGCTACGGCACCGGCGGCACTCTGGCAGGCGTGGCGCGCGTGCTGCGCAAGGAACGGCCGGAAACCAAGATCGTGCTGTGCGAGCCGGCCAATGCCCAGCTCATCGGCAGCGGCAAGGCCCAGGAGCGCACCGCCGACGGATCGCCGGCGGCCGGCCACCCGGCCTTCGAGCCGCATCCCATCCAGGGATGGACGCCGGATTTCATTCCGCTGGTGCTGCAGGAGGCGATCGACAAGAAATACTTCGATCAGCGCGTGGCGATTGCCGGCGCCGACGGCGTGAAATGGGCCAAAGCACTGGCACAGAAGGAGGGCATCTTCACGGGCATCTCCGGCGGCGCCACCTTCGGCGTCGCCGTCCAGGCCGCCGAGGCGGCGGCCGCGGGGTCGGTCGTGCTCGCCATGCTGCCCGACACCGGCGAGCGCTATCTCACGACGCCGCTGTTCGAGGGCATCGCCGAGGGCATGGACGAAGAGGAGCTCAGGATCTCGAAATCGACGCCGGGCTATCAGATGCCCGCCTAGCGTGCGTCCAGTGTTGACTCGCCTTTTCTCCTCCCCAGTCTGCTGGGGAGGTGTCGGCCTCTTAGGCCGACGGAGGGGTCAGAAGCCTTGGTCGTGAGTCATGACCCCTCCGACGCCGTATGACGGCGCCACCTCCCCATATGAATGGGGAGGAACGGCTTCATTCGATAGAGATCGGAAAGACTCTGGCTGCCGCGACGGCCGGCGTCACTCCTCGGGGATGCCGAGCGCGCGCATCTGCGCGGCCATGCGGTCGAGCGTGCCGGGCGAGAACACCATCGCCTCCCGGAATTTCCGGATGGTGATGCCGGGGTGGGAGACCAGCAGCTTGGCGATCGATTCTCTCGCCTCGTCGAGGCGACCGGCGCCGTACAGCGCCGGCGCGAGGTTGCGGTGGATCCAGGTGGCGTTGGGCCGCTCCTGCAGGGCGCGGATGAACAGGTCGGCGGCGCCGGCATCGTCGCCTGCCACGGCGCGGGCGCTGGCGAGGCCAACCAGGTTATTGAAGTTGATCGGATCGAGCGGGCTCAGCCGCATCGCCTTCTCGAAATGGACCTTCGCCTCGTCGGGCCGGTCGGCATAGACGTCGAGCCAGCCCAGCCGGCTCAGCGCCCACGCGGCGTTGGGGTCGAGCGCGACGGCGCGCTCGAGCATGACCCGCGCCACCCCGTAGTTGCGGGCGAAGGTGTGCACGGTGCCGAGCACGGCCAGGATCAGCGGGTCGTCGGTCGACTGGCTGGCCGCGCGGTCGGCCAGCGTCAGGGCCTCGGCCTTGGCCGCCGCCGCATCGTCCGTCCAGTTGTAGACCGAGCGCTGCGCCTTGCACCACGCGCTCAGCGCCAGGGCCAGCGGATAGTCGGGGTCGATCTGCAGCGCGCTGTCGAGCAACTCGAGGGCGCGCGTCGCGGCGTCCTGCTCGAGCAGCCAGGCATGCTGCATGGCCCGCATCGTATAGTCGTAGGCGCCGAGCTCCTGCGGCCGCTTGCGCCGCGACCGCTCGATCTCGGCCAGCCGGATCGAGGGCTGCAGGGCGCCGGCGACGTTCTCGGTGATGCGGTCCTGCAGGTCGAAGATGTCGTCGAGCGAGCCGTCGTACTTGTCGGCCCACAGATGCATCCCGCCCGCGGTCTCGATCAGCTGCGCGGTGATGCGCACGCGCGCGCCAACCCGCTGGACGCTGCCTTCGAGCAGATAGGCGACGCCGAGTTCGCGGCCGATCTCGCGCACGTTGGTCGGCCGGCCCTTGTAGGCGAAGGCCGAATTGCGCGCGATCACGAAGAAGGCACGGATGCGCGACAGCGCGGCGGTGATCGATTCGACGACGCCGTCGGCGAAGTGCTCCTGCTCGGGATCGCCCGACATGTTGTCGAACGGCAGGACGGCGATCGAGGGTTTGTCGGGCAGCGCCAGCGCCGGAGCCAGTGCGACGGCGGCGGCGGGCGCAGGGGCCGCCACCGCCTCGTGGGCGTCCCGCCAGTCCGCCGCCTGCCAGTGCACGGCGAATGTCTGGATCGGCCGTTCGATGTTCTTGAGCAGCAGGCTGCCGAGATCCTCGAAGCTCGCCTTCATGCGACCGGCCACGGCCTCATGGACCGTGCGCGATATCAGGATGCCGCCCGGCGGCGCTTCCGCCTCCAGCCGCGCGGCAACGTTGACGCCATCGCCGAACAGATCGTCATCCTCGACGATCAGGTCGCCGAGATGCAGCCCCATGCGGAACAGGATGGCGTGGTCGGAGGCCTCGCCGCGGCTCTCCTCGTTGATCGTCTGCTGCAGCTCGATGGCGGCCGTCAGAGCCTCGACGGCGCTGGAGAATTCCACCAGCACGCCGTCGCCGGTCAGCTTGACGATGCGTCCGCCACGTCGCGCCAGCACCGGCACGAGGTGTTGCTTGCGGATGGCGCGCAGGCGGACGACGGTGCCGCTTTCGTCTCGCCCCATCAGGCGGGAGTAGCCAACCACGTCGGCAGCCAAGATCGCCGCAAGTCGTCGCTGCTCACGGGCCAAATTGTCTTCCCTGATGAAAGTGCATCCTACGCTACGACCGGTTTGCCGCGGCGACAACGGGTTTTGCGGCAATGGGGCTTGAGCGCTGGGCTTCAGTGCTGGGCTTCAGCGGCTGGCTGTGGGCCCAGTCGCGGTCGAACCATTCTCCATTGCAAATTCCCTGCTAGCAGGGAAAATAACAGGGAATTTTGCCGACTCATGGCCGATTTGGATGTCGCATCGGCTCTAAAAGCCTGTCTTTTCGGGCTTCTAACGGCAAATTCGTTCATATTGGAGCAGGGAATTATTGTCGGCGGAACAGGGAATTTCGCAACATTAACAGGGATTAGCTAAGCGCGATCCCGGAGCAGAGATTTGCAGCCTCTCGAACGCGATCTTTTCTGATTGGCCTGTAGTTCTCGGCGGGGACAAGGCAATCCAATGACGCCCGAACAAGTTCTTCGCGAAAAGCTCCGCAAGATCGAAGCGCTCTTCGGTGGCGCCGGTACTGCGGGTGAAAAAGCAGCGGCCGAAGCTGCCGCCGATCGTATTCGCGCTCGTCTGCATAAAGCAACCAGTAGTGAAAGGATGGAAGAGGTTCGCTTCTCGGTGCCTGACGTCTGGTCGCGTCAGCTCTTTATCGCGCTGTGTCGCCGTTACGGACTTACCCCGTTTCGATTTCGCCGGATGCACCGCCAGACCATTGTGATCAAAGGCCCACGCAGCTTCATCGACCAGACCCTGTGGCCGGAGTTTCAAGATCTGAGTGCCGCGCTTTCCGCCTATCTCTCCGAAATCACCGAGAAGCTGATCCGCGAAGAGGTGCACGGTGAGACATCCGACGCCGAAGAGCGGGATGAGCCGAAGCGACTGGCGAAATGAAAGCGGGCGCCATGTTCCTTCTTATGATTGCGCTGTTGAGCCTGTCCGTGCTGGCTGCGGAGCCCCTCGTTGGAACGGCCTCCGTAGTCGACGGCGACACAATCGAGATCCACGGTCAACGCATCCGGCTTCACGGCATCGACGCGCCGGAAAGCCGGCAGGAATGCACCCGGTCCGACGGCACGTCATGGCGCTGCGGCCAACAGGCGGCCCTGGCCCTGTCCGACAGGATCGGTCGTTCCGTCGTTCACTGCGACGCGCGTGGTCACGATCGCTATGGTCGTATCATCTCCGTCTGCCTCAAGGATACCGAGGACCTCAATCGTTGGATGGTCGCCAACGGCTGGGCGGTGGCCTATCGCAAATACTCCCTCGATTATGTGACCGACGAAGAGCGTGCGCATCTAGCCAAAGCCGGCATATGGTCGGGAACTTTCGATATGCCGTGGGACTGGCGTCTGCAAAAGCAGCAACGATGAAGCCCCAGCAAGAACCCTCTGCCCAGGAAGTGCTGGCGGGCCTCGTCGAACGTGTGACGTTCCACAATGCCGAAAACGGTTTCTGCGTTCTCCGCATCAAGGCGCGTGGACATCGCGACCTGATCACGGTCATTGGTCACGCCGCCATCATCTCTCCCGGAGAATGGGTCACCGCGTCGGGGGACTGGGTCAACGATCACACCCATGGACAGCAGTTCAAGGCGCGCTTCATGCGCACGTCGGCCCCGACCTCGATCGACGGCATCGAGAAGTACCTGGGCTCGGGGATGATCCGCGGGATTGGACCGGTCTACGCCAAGAAGATGGTCAAGGCGTTCGGGGAGAAGGTGTTCGATATCATCGAAGCCGAGCCGGATCGACTGCGAGAGGTAACCGGCATCGGCGCCGTGCGCGCCAAGCGCATCACTGACGCCTGGGCCGAGCAGAAGATCGTGCGAGAGATCATGGTGTTCCTGCATAGCCATGGCGTCGGAACGGCCAGAGCCGTTCGCATTTTCAAGACGTACGGCTCGGATGCCGTTCAGGTCATGACGGAAAACCCTTACCGCCTGGCACGCGACATCCGCGGTATCGGCTTCAAGACCGCCGACGCGATCGCCATGAAGCTTGGAATCGAGAAGACCGCGATGATCCGGATTCGCGCCGGGATCTCCTATGCTCTGACCGAGGCCATGGACGATGGCCACTGCGGCTTGCCGGCCGAGGAACTTGGGCCCCTCGCCATGGAGCTGCTGGAGGTTTCAAAGGAACTCGTCCAGACCGCGCTCGATCTGGAATTGGCCGAGGGAACGGTGATCGCGGCCACCGTTGGCGAGACGGCGTGCGTGTTTCTTGCCGGCCTGTATCGAGCCGAAAAGGTCATCGCCGAGCGAATAACATGCCTGGTCAACGGCACGCTGCCCTGGCCCTTCATAGATCCAGTAAAGGCCTTGCCCTGGGTCGAAGGGAAAACCGGGCTTTCAATGGCTGAGAGCCAGATCGCTGCGATCCGACTGTCGTTGCTTTCGAAGGTCCTGGTCATCACTGGCGGACCGGGAGTGGGCAAGACGACAATCGTAAACTCGATCCTGCGCATTTTAGCGGTAAAGGGCGTCAACCTGCTGCTCTGCGCACCCACTGGCCGGGCCGCCAAGCGCATGACCGAGGCAACGGGGTTTGAGGCCAAGACCATTCACCGGCTGCTCGAGGTCGACCCGAAGGGCGGTGGCTTCAAACGCAACGCCGACAACCCGCTCGACTGCGATCTGCTGGTCATCGATGAGACCTCGATGGTCGACATCATGCTGATGCAGGCGCTGATGAGGGCTGTTCCTGACAATGCCGCGCTGCTGATCGTGGGCGACATCGACCAGTTGCCGTCCGTCGGACCGGGTCAGGTCCTGGCCGACGTAATCTCCTCCGGTGCAGTGCCGGTCGTACGACTGACCGAGGTGTTCCGGCAGGCCGCTCAAAGCCGGATCATTTCCAGCGCGCACAGGATCAACCAGGGCTCGATGCCGGATCTAACGAAGCCTGAAGGAGAAAGCGACTTCTACTTCGTCCAGGCCGACGATCCCGAAACCGCCGTGCCGCGGATCATCGAACTGGTCAAAACGCGGATCCCGGCGCGCTTCGGCTTGGATCCCATCCGCGACATCCAGGTGTTGTGCCCGATGAACCGCGGCGGTGTTGGCGCCCGCTCGCTCAACATAGAACTGCAGAAGGCCTTGAACCCGGCGGGAGAACGCAGGGTAGAGCGCTTCGGCTGGACCTATGCGCCCGGCGACAAGGTCATGCAGATCGAGAACGACTACGACAAGGAGGTCTATAACGGCGACATCGGCTACGTCGACGATGTCGACCCGGATGCCGGCGAGCTGATTGCCAGCTTCGACGGCCGCGCCGTCACCTACGGTTTTGGCGAGCTGGACACGCTGGTGCCGGCTTATGCAGTGACGATTCACAAGAGCCAGGGCTCGGAATACCCTGCGGTGGTGATTCCCGTCCTCACCCAGCATTACGCCATGTTGCAGCGAAACCTACTTTATACCGGTGTCACCCGCGGCAAGCGGCTGGTCGTTCTCGTTGGACAGAAGAAAGCCGTCGCCATTGCGGTGAAGAACGTTTCTGGCAGACGGCGGTGGTCCAAGTTGAATGAATGGCTCGCCGCCACCTCAGTCACGGCTCGGGCGCGATCTCCGTGAGGCCGACACCGTGGTAGCGCCCGGCATGCTGCAGAACCCATCCGTCAGGAACTGGCTTGGCGGGATTGTGCCTGCCTGGACCCTGCTGGATCAAGACAGCTTCGCGGCGCTTCGAAGGCCGCCGTCGTCCAGGGCGAGTGTGATCACGCTGGCTCCTGACTTCTCGCCCGATGAAATCGGGCAGTCGGCCGTTACACGAAACGCGTTGATCCTTCTGCACGCGGCGTCCGTCGGTTCGGGACTGAAGCTGACGACCACCGGCAATCTCACCCGCGGTATCGTGGCCGATATGATCGATCTCTTCACCTGGCCGGAGTTCGACAAGGCAGATGCATTCCGGCTTCACAAGGTGATCAACGAGCCGGACTTTCTGCCGTTGTACTTTGTCCGCCATGTGACCGAATCAATTCGATTGGTGCGGCAATACAAGGGCCACCTGAAGATCACGCCGGTGGGACGGCAAGTCCTTGAGGACCCCGATCGACAGGTTCTGCAGGCCCTCCTGTTTCATGTCGTCATGTGGGGCATCGACCTCAATTATCTCGGTCGGGGCCTGCATGAAGGATGGCCACACGGTGACATTGGCATTCTGCTCTGGTCGTTGTCGGTTTCCGCAAACGATTGGCAGCCGAGCGATCGCCTGACCCGCATGTGTACGATCCCCGTCAAGGGCGTGTTGGAGACACAGTGGGACTTCGGAACCAGCATGATGGAAGCACGGTTCTTGCGACCGCTATGGTGGTTTGGTCTGTTGGAATACCGCCGAGAAGAAATTGCCGGGCGCCGTTTCGAGGCATCACACTTTTATCGCAAGACCCCGCTGTTCGATCGCTTCCTGTCGTTCGACATCAAACTGGAAACGGCTGCGGGCTCGCGCCACTGACGAATCGCTTCGTCAGTGTTGGTTTTTGCGCGCTGTTGTTGGCCCGGAAACGTTCTGAAGCAGGGTTGCCAGGCAGGTGGGATTCAGCGGTCTGCGACGGCAGGCATCAGCCTGGTTCAAATCAGGAAAACACCCTTTCCATCCGACTGCTTGTCGAACAGTTTGTACGCCTTGTCCGCTTGGTCCAGCGTCCACTTGTGCGTGAACAGCTTGTCCACGTCGATCTTGCGGTCGATGCAGAACTGCGCGCACTCCGCTTGAATTATCGTTGAGAAGGTCCAGGAAGCAATCAGCGTCATCTGCCGGCGCAGCAGATGCGGGCTGACGTCAATCGTCACGTCTCCACCTTCGCCCACGAAGCACATCGTGCCCCAGACCTTGGTGCTACGTATCGCATTAAGGCGTGCCTCACGATTGCTGGACGTATCGAGCGAGAGGTCAACGTATCGGCCGTGTGTCAGTTCCTTGATCGCCTCGACCGGATCGTTGGAGCCCGGATTGACCAACTCATCTGCGCCGAATTCCCTGGCGCGCGCTAACCGTTGCGGGTTGACGTCCAGCGCGATCACCCGCGCACCCATTGCCTTGGCGAATTGGGTGCCGGCCAGGCCGACGGGGCCCTGACCGAAAATTGCAATGGTGTCGCGGCCGGAGATATTCATTCGCCGCAAAGCCCCATAGGCAGTGCCAGAGCCACAGGAAATTGCCGCACCGGCGGTAAAGCTGAGTTCGTCATGCAGCGGCACCATCGTG
>CAMDCE010000072.1 GCA_945889625.1 Asaia bogorensis
AGAAAGTACGTTCGACGGCCATGAAATCCTCGTGCAGTCCATATTTCCAACGCGTGGGCGCGCCTTATAGACGCGGGTTTTGGGGCCGGCAAGCCGGTTGGATCGCGCGGTCCCGCGTGCTAATCCCCGCGGCCCCATGCTCCACGTCAACGACCTTTCCTTTCGCCATGGCGAACGCGTGCTATTCGACCGCGCTTCCGCGGCCTTTTCCGACGGCTGGAAGGTCGGCATCGTCGGCCGCAACGGCGCCGGCAAGTCGACCCTCCTGAAGCTCATCCAGGGCGAGATCGAGGTCGACGGCGGTGAGATCAACCTGATGGGCCGCACCCGCATCGGCTCGGTGCCCCAGGATCCGCCCGGCGGCGACATCACCGTCCTCAACGGGGTGCTGGCTGCTGACAAGGAGCGCACTGCCCTGCTGGCCGAGGCCGAGACCTGCCACGACGGCATCCGCCAGGCCGAGATCCATGCCCGCCTCGACGAGATCGGCGCCTCCTCGGCGCCCTCGCGCGCTGCCTCAATCCTGCACGGCCTGGGTTTCGACAACGAAAAGCAGAGCCGGCCCTGCGGCGAGTTCTCCGGCGGCTGGCGCATGCGCGTGGCGCTGGCCGGCACCCTGTTCAGCGACCCCGACCTGCTGATCCTCGACGAGCCGTCGAACCATCTCGACCTCGAAGCTATGCTGTGGCTCACCGAGCACCTGAAACACTTCCGCAACACGCTGCTGATGGTCAGCCACGACCGCGACCTGCTGAACGACGTCTGCGACCACATCGTGCACATCGATAACCAGAAGCTGGTGCCCTACACCGGCAACTACGACTTCTTCGAGCGCACGCGCGCCGAGCGACTGGCCAACGATGCCGCCCAGCAGGTGAAGGTCGCCGCCCAGCGCAAGCACATGCAGGCCTTCGTCGACCGCTTCAAGGCCAAGGCGAGCAAGGCCCGCCAGGCGCAGTCGCGCATGAAGATGATCGAGAAGCTGGGCCCCGTCGCCTCGGTGCCGATTGAGGAGAAGGTCTCGTTCAACTTCCCCTCGCCCGACCTTCTTGCCTCGCCGATCGAGACGCTCGACGAAGTCTCCGTCGGCTATCCCGACGGGCCGCTGGTGCTGAAGAACCTCGACCTGCGCATCGACATGGAAGACCGCATTGCCCTGCTCGGCCAGAACGGCAACGGCAAGTCGACCTTCATTCGCCTCATCTCGCAGCGGCTGGAGCCGCGCGAGGGCAAGCTCAAGAAAACGCCGAAGCTGCGCGTCGGTTACTTCTCGCAGGATCAGGAAGAGAGCCTCGACTACGAGGCGACGCCGTTTGATCACATGAACCGCGCGCTGGGGCCGACCGCCGGCGAGTCCAAGGTCCGCGGCCAGCTCGGCCGCTTCGGCTTCTCGCGCGACCGCGCCAATCTCAAGGTCGGCGTGCTCTCAGGTGGCGAGAAGACCCGCCTACTGCTGGCCCTGGCCACACGCGCCGCGCCGCACATGCTGCTGCTCGACGAGCCGACCAACCATCTCGACATGGACGCCCGTGCCTCGCTCGTGGAGGCCATCAACGATTTCGAGGGTGCCGTCGTACTGGTGAGCCACGACACGCATCTGGTGAAGATGGTGGCCGACACGCTGTGGCTTGTGGACGGCGGCACGGTGAAGGCCTTCGACGGCGACGTCGACGATTACCAGGTCAAGCTCCTGAAGGAGCGCGGCGCCAAGCCGGCCAAGCAGGAAAAGCCGGCAGATGCAGCCTCCAAGAAGGAACAGCGCAAGGCCGCGGCCGACCAGCGCACCAGCAAGGCGCCGCTCAAGAAGGCCGTCGACAGCTCGGAGAAGATGCTGGCGCGCCTCACCGAGCAGCTGAACGGCGTCCTGGCCAAGCTGGCCGATCCGTCGATCTACTCGGGTCCGGGCAGCGTCGTGGCCGACCTGCAGAAGGAAAAGGCCCGCCTCGACCGCGAGGTCGCCAACGCCGAGCGGCGCTGGCTGGCGGCTCAGGAAGCCCTGGAAGCCGCAGCCTAGCTATTCTGCGGCGACCGGCATGCGCTGCGGCCTCGCCTGCCGGATGGTGAGCACCATGAAGGCGTTCACGACGTAGAGCACTGCCGCGATCCAAAAGATCGCCGACGGCAGGTGCAGGTCCATCAGGTAGCCGAACAGCGGCGGACCCACGAACGAGCCGACATCGAGGCCGGAATAGACGAAGCCGAACACCTTGCCCGAGGCACCGGGCGGCGTGGCGCCGCGCACGATCAGGTCGCGCGACGGGTTGGTCACGCCGCCGGCGAAGCCGGCCAGCGCCACCAACGGCAGCAGCAACGCCGGCGTCACGCTCATGGTGGCGACCGGCAGGGTGAGAGCCGAGGCGACGATCAGGCCACCGAAGGCCACAAGATCGTGACGCTTCACGCTGTCGGCAAAGAAGCCGCCGGCCAGCATGCCGCCGGCCGAGCCGACCATGAACACGATCAGGCAGAGGGCCGCGTAGCTCTCCTTGACGCCGAACATCTGCATCCATGCCGGCACCGCCATCTGCTGGATGCCGACGGTGTTGACCGCGATCAGCGCAAAATAGACGAAGCAGAGCAGGATCGAACCTTGCAGGAAGAGGCCGATTCCTGCCCTTGCACCTTCAGCCGCGGCCGCGGCGCGCACTTCGGCGCGGTGATCGACGATATGATCGCGATGACTCCAGACGAGCACGGCCAGCACCAACCCTGGCAGCGCGCCGATCAGCGCGGCGCCGGTGCGGCCGATCAGGTCATCGAGGAAATAGATGATCGGCGCCGCCGCCCAGCCCAGCGACCCGCCGAGGCCGTGGATGCTGTAGGCGCGGCCGAGGCGGCCCTGGTTCACCGACGAATTCAGGATGGCGAAGTCGGCGGGATGAAAAACGCAGTTGCCGATCGCGGCCACGATCGAGATGGCAGCGAATGTCCAAAATGAATCGGCGAAGGCGGTGAGCGCGAGCCCGACGGCCGCCAGAGCCAGGCCGCCGGCCAGGATCGGACGAGCGCCGAAGCGGTCGACGGCGAAGCCCGCAGCGGTCTGGCAGGTCCCCGAGACCGCGTAGTAGATCGCGCCGAGGGCGCCGACATCGGTGAACGACAGCCCGGCCTTTTCGCGCACGATCAGCAGCATCGTCACGAAAGCGAGCTGATAGTAGTGGCTGGTGCCGTGGGCGACGCCGATCAGGCTGATGAGGCGGACGTCGCGGTCGAGTGGCGGGGCTGACGTGGATGACATTGGGCGCGGAGCATAGTCGATCCGCAGCGCGAACAACGACTAAAATGCGCGCGGGAGCTATGCGGTGAACCTGAGCGATGCAGATCGTATGCGCACACGGCTTGCCATGCCGTCCGCTGTATTGCGGACTAGGAGCTGTCGTGGCTTCGCATCGCCCGCAGTCGTCACTGTAACGCGCCGCCACGAAGGCCTCGCGTCGAGGAGTTGCTCGCGGCCAAGGAAGGTATCGGTGTTCTCCGCTGCGAGGACGACACCGGCACTGCCGCTTTCCACTTCGATCTCAAGGTCAAGCGCATAGCCAAGTCCGGGAAACGGCGGCTGCGCCAGATCACGCACCGCCAAGGCGATATCGATCGACATTGCGTACCACCAGATATTCGGCGGACAAACAAGCTGCCACTCCCCAGGCATCGCCTTCAGGGTTGCATGGTTCAAGGCGGTCGCTGGATATCCCATGAGGTCCATCACGCGCGGCTGCGCGGGGTCGGGATTTGGATCGTCAATTCGCAAATCTATCCAGCCGAAGTTGCCGCCGCCGGTCGAGAAATCGAGGATGGTCGTCGTTCGCGACGGAAACAGCCGACCCTTGACCTTCTCGAGGTCGTACCACTCGGCCCATGGCGTGCGATCGCCATCCGTGCGTTTGCCGAACTCGGTAAAAGGTTAAGGAGCCTTCACGCAGCCATCGCTCGTAAGGATAGGTGAGCTCTATCCAGCGTCCACCCTTCTTCAGGTGGCGCAGCAAATGGAGACTCTCGATGCGCGCCATGTCGAACGGCGCGTGGTGGAGCGAACCGATGGCCCACACCGCATCGAACGGTCCGCCAGCAAGGCCGGCGAAGGTATTCTCGTCCTCGATGCGCAGGTAACTCGCCCGCGCTCCAAGTCCCAGCCGATCGACGACACGACGAATAACCGCGAGATTGTCCTCGACCAGATCGGAAAAGGTCCAATGCGCGCCCTGGCCGAGGAAGTGGATGCCGTCGAAGCCGAAACCCGAACCAACTTCGACAATGCGGCGATCAGCAAACGTGTCGCTATAAAGCTGGTGAAACCAGCCTCGGACATCAGGAACCTTGGCGGCATTGTCCATAGCCTGCCAACGCGTCATGAGACCGGCATCATCGAGCGCCAGCAGATCGCTGGAGAAAGTCCGCTGCATCGTTTCGCCGCCGGCCGGCAGTTCACGCCATTTTTCGCGCGACCGGGCAAGAAAATCGTCGAGCATCGTCGCGCTGTTCCTCCTCGCACGAATTGTATGCGCACCTAGGCCTCGTACGCTAGTCTGCTGCCCCGAAGAGGGAGAACGGGATGAAACGCTGGAAACACCGACCCGAGGGCTCGACCTGGGGCGACTGGGGCGACGACGATCAGCTGGGATGCCTCAACCTGATCACGCCCAATAAGGTGCTCGAAGGCATCGCCGAGGTGAAGGAAGGCATTTCATTCTGTCTGAGCCTGCCGCTCGACCTGCCCGGCGGCAACGTGCTGAACCCGCGCCGCCTACCGCCCGTGCTGTCACCGACCGGCGACGAGAACGGCTGGCGCTTCAATTTCCTCACCAAGACCATCAATCCGCTGTTCATGGACGTGGCGAGCGACGACCGCGTGATCCTGACGCTGCAGTATTCGACGCAGTGGGACACGCTGGCCCATGTCGGCGGCATGTTCGACGCCGACGGCGACGGCGTGCCCGAGCCGCTCTACTACAACGGCTACAAGGCCGGCACCGACGTCGTCGGCCCGCAGCCCGATGCCGGCCGCGATGGCTGCGGCCACATGAGCTACGCCCACAAGCTCGGCGTCGAGAACATGGCGGCCAAGGCGATCCAGGGCCGCGCCGTCATGGTCGATCTCGAGAAGCATTATGGTCGCGACCACAAGTACGTGAACTACGACGACTTCAAGCGCGTCCTCGACGCCGACAAGGTCGTGGTCGAGCCGGGTGACATGCTGCTGCTCTACACCGGCTTCACCGACGAGGTCGTGAAGATGAACAAGAAGATGGATCCGGCGCGCGCCCATGCGATGTGCTGCGTGCTCGACGGCCGCGACAAGCGGCTGCTGCAATGGATCACCGACAGTCAGATCTCGGCGCTCATCGCCGACAACTACGGTGTCGAAGCAGTTCCGTCGAAGCCCGGCCCTGACAATGCCGAGCATCCTTCACTGCCGATCCACAATCACTGCCTGTTCAAGCTCGGGCTCAATCTCGGAGAGATCTGGTGGCTGAAGGATCTGGCGCTGTGGCTGCGCGATAAGAAGCGCTCGCGTTTCCTGCTGACCGCGCCGCCGCTGCGCCTGCCTGGCGCCGTCGGCTCGCCCGCAACGCCCGTCGCCACGGTATAGAGACCGGATGGACCAGAACTTCGCAGCCCTCGTCGCCGGCGGCCTCGGGACCGAACGGTTCGGCATCGTCGATATCGGCTGCGCCGGCGGCATCGAGCCGCACTGGCGGGTCTTTGGGCCGCGGCTGCGGGCGATCGCCGTTGACGCCAGCGAGACCGACTGCGCGCGCCTGCGCGGGTTCGAAACCAACCCCGATGTCGAATACGTCGCCGCCTTCATCGCCGGCTCGACCAGCAAGACGTTCGACCTTCAGGCCGGCCAGGCGTCGCGGCTGCTTGTCGATGTAAACGAGCGCCAAAGCTTCGCGCGCACCCGTGACCGTCGCAAAGCGTCGCTTGTGCAAGCGACGATCGAGGAGAAGCTGCGCCACAACGCCTGGGAGATGACAGACCTCGCCGACCACGCCAAGCTGGTGGTCGCTCCCGAACTCATCGCTTCGCGCGGCTGGACCGACTTCGACTACCTCAAGATCGACATCGACGGCGCCGACTTCGATGTGCTGCGGACATTCGACGGACGCTTCGACGCGCTCGGTGTTCTCGGCATGCAGCTGGAAGTCAATTTCGTCGGCACCGATGCTGCCGACGAGCATATCTTCCACAATACCGATCGCTTCATGCGATCCCAGGGCTTCGACCTGTTCCGGCTCGACGTACGGACCTATTCCTCGCGCGCCCTGCCCGCTCGATACGTCTGGCCGACGCCGTCGGAGACGCTGTCTGGCCGGCCGATCCAGGGCGAGGCCTATTATGCGCGCGATCTCATTAAATCGGACGCGGCGGCGTCCAGCGCGGAAAAGCTAGCCAAGCTCATGGCGATCTTCTCTCTGTGGAATGTCCCTGACGTGGCTGCCGAGCTGATGCTGGTGCGGCGCGATGTCCTCGCCACCATCTTCGATGTCGACAAGGGTCTCGACCTGCTTGCGGCGCAAACCCAGCCGGACCGCATGCGCAAGCGCGACTACAAAACCTACCTGCGCGAATTCGATTCCGACGCGCCCTATTTCTATCGTCGCGAGGGCAACCTGACGCTCGGCGAACGACTGTCTGCCGCGTGGAGGGCCTACCGGCGGCCGCGACCCTAGGCCTTCTTTTCCCAGCCGCCGCCGTCGGTCTGCTGCCAGTAGACAATGGCGTGACCCTGCTCCTTGTAGGCCTTCCAGCGTTCGCGCGCGTCGTTCACGGCATCGTCGTCTCGGCCGTCGAACAGCTCGAAGCAGCGCTTGTAATCGGCGATGCGTTCCGAGCGCGCGCGGTCGGCCACGAACAGGAACGCCGCGCCGTTGGGATTCTCATCGAGATGCGTCAGCCACACCGGCTGGCGGTCGGCATCGCCGTCGCGCGCCGCGCCGTGCGGCAGGAAGCCGTTGGGATCGTAGGTCCAGAGATGGGTGTTGAGCGCCTCGACACGCTCAGGCGAGCCCAGCAGCACCACGGCGCGCTCGCCCGCCTGCAGGGTCTTGGCCAGCAGGCGGGGCAGCGCGTCCTCGAGCGAAGAGCGGGTCAGGTGATAGAAATTGACCTCGCTCGCCACGCGATCACTTCTCGTAGTTGTCGGCGATCAAGCGGTCGAGCAGGCGTACGCCGAAGGCCGTGGCGCCCTTGGGCGTGGTGTGGTTGCCCTTGCCCGACCACGCCATGCCGGCGATGTCGAGATGCGCCCAGGCGACGCCTGCCTGGACGAAGCGCTGCAGGAACTGCGCCGCCGTGATCGAGCCGCCGTCGCGTCCGTTGCTGACGTTCTTCATGTCGGCGATCTCGGAGTCGATCAGCTTGTCGTAGTTCGGCCCGAGCGGCATGCGCCAGAGCTTCTCCCCCATCAGGGCGCCGGCGGCGCGCAGGCGGTTGGACAAGGGCGTGTTGTTGCTGAACAAACCCGCGCGCTCGTGACCGAGCGACACGACGATGGCGCCGGTGAGAGTCGAAAGCTCGACCATGGCCTGCGGCTTGAACTTCTCCTGCGCGTACCACATGGCGTCGCTCAGGATCAGCCGGCCCTCGGCATCGGTGTTGATGACCTCGACGGTCTGGCCCGACATGCTGGTGACGACGTCACCCGGCCGCTGGGCATTGCCGTCCGGCATGTTCTCGACCAGCGCACAGATGCCGACCACGTTGGCCTTGGCCTTGCGGCCGGCCAGCAGGCGCATCGCGCCGGTGATGGCGCCGGCACCGCCCATGTCCCACTTCATGTCTTCCATGCCACCGGCCGGCTTCAGCGAGATGCCGCCGGTGTCGAAAGTGACGCCCTTGCCGATCAACGCCACCGGCGCCTGGTTCTTCGGACCGTTCATCCAGCGCATGACAAGGAGCTGCGATTCGCGCTCGCTACCCTGGCCGACGCCTAGCAGCGTGCCCATGCCGAGCTTCTTCATCTCGGCCTCGCCCAGGATCTCGACCTTGACGCCGAGCTTGGAGAGTTCCTTGGCGCGCCGGGTGAATTCCACGGGATAGAGGACGTTGGGCGGCTCGGTGACGAGGTCGCGGGTGAAGAACACCGCGTCGATCACCGGCTCGAGCTCCGCGTAGGCTTTGCGCGCCTCGGCAGGACCGGCGAGCACTACCGTGATCTGCTCTAGCGACGGCTTCTGCTCGGGCTTGTCCTTGGTCTTGTACTTGGCGAAGCGGTAGCCGCGCAGCTGCGCCCCAAGTGCCACGTGGGCGGCGATCTGACCCGGCGTCAGCTTGCTGCCTTTCACGGCGTCGACCACGACGGTGACCGCCTTCTGCCCAGCGGCATTGGCATCGGCGACGACGATACCGCCCAGCGCTTCAGCGGTGCGCGCATTGAGCTCGCGCGCCTTGCCGACGCCCAGCAGCATCAGCCGCGCGACGTCGCCGGACTGGCCGAGCAGAAGCAGGCTTTGGTTCTTGGCGCCGGTGAAGCGGCTGGCGCCGAGCGCGCGCACGATGGTGCCGCCGCCCGCCTGGTCGATCGATTGGGCGGCCGGCAGAAGCTGCTTGTCGGCTGCAACGAAGACCGCGACGTTGCCGGAGAACGCCCTCGGAACGGCCGAAAATTCAACTTTCATTCGATTCCCTCGCTTATGGCGCGTAACTGGCCGAGATTCTTGGCCCCTGCGTCGTTGCGGCGCAAGCTGTTAGTGGCCTTAAACGCCTAACGAAGGGCTGAATTGAGGTTGGCATTGCACGGTCCGGACAGTATCAGTACCGGCCCTCGAAGGGGCCACGTAAAAATGGTCATGCAAAGTGGATCGTAAATGACTTCTGGAACCCTGCCCCGTGTCTCCATCGTCGGGCTCGGCAAGCTCGGCGCACCGCTCGCCGCGGTACTGGCCAGCCGCGGTTTTTCCGTCATCGGCCTCGACGTCAACAAGGTCCTGGTCGATGCGCTGAACGCCGGCCGCATGCCGATCGCCGAGCCGCAGCTCAACGAGCTCATCGCCGCCAACCGCGAGCGCCTCTCGGCCACCATGGACCCCAATGAGGCGATCCAGAAGAGCGACGCCAGCTTCGTCATCGTGCCGACGCCGTCCGACAGCACCGGCTTCTTCTCCAACCGTTTCGTGCTGCAGGCCATGGAAGCGCTGGGCAAGGCGTTGCGCAGCAAGAAGGGCTACCACATGGTGGTGATCACCAGCACGGTGATGCCCGGCACGACCGGCAGCGAGATCAAGGCGGTGCTCGAGGCGGCGTCGGGCCGCAAGGTCGGGCCGGACGACCTCGGCCTCTGCTACAATCCGGAATTCATCGCGCTCGGCAGCGTCGTGCGCGACATGCTGTTTCCCGATTCGATCCTGATCGGCGAGAGCGACGCCAAGGCCGGCGATATGCTGCAGACCATCTACCTGCAGATGTGCGAGAACAAGCCGCCGGTGCAGCGCATGAACTTCGTCAATGCCGAGCTTACCAAGATCTCAGTCAACACCTACGTCACGACCAAGATCTCCTACGCCAACATGCTGGCCGACATCTGCGACCGCATTCCCGGCGCCGACGTCGATGCGGTGACCAAGGCGCTGGGCGCCGATACGCGCATCGGGCCGAAGTACCTCAAAGGCGCGATGGGCTATGGTGGCCCGTGCTTCCCCCGGGACAATGTCGCCTTCGCGGCCTTCGCCAGAAAGATCGGCGCCCGGGCCGACGTGGCCGAAGCGACCGACCGCATCAACAACTACCAGATCGACCGCCTCGCCAGCCTGGTGGCCAAGTTCGCCAAGGCCGGCACGCGCATCGCCATCCTCGGCCTCTCCTACAAGCCGCAGACGCCGGTGGTAGAGGAAAGCCACAGCGTGAAGCTGGCTGCCAGGCTCGCCGACCAGGGCTATGTCGTGGCGGTGCACGACCCGCTGGCCCAGGACGCCGCACTGACGGCGCTGGGCGACAAGGTCGTGGCGACCTCGTCAATCGAGGGCGCGGTGCGCGAGTGCGACCTGCTGATCGTCGCCACCGCCTGGCCAGAGTACAAGGCGATCGACCCGGCATGGGCCAAGCGCAACGGCCAGAAGCTCACCATCCTCGATCTGTGGCGAACGCTGCCGGCGGAGAAGTTCGCCGATGCGGCGGATGTGATCTATCTCGGGGCGGGGCGGTAGTCGGTTCTGTGCCTCTGGCTCAAGAACCGCTCTTGAACACCCAAACCTTCATCAGAATGTAGCCAATGATCGCAAACGCTGCGCAGCTGGCCAGCACGCCTATCTCGCGCGACCATCCAAAGCCACCGCACAGGACAGCCACCATCACGTAGGAAACCATCAGGTTCACGCCGTGCGTGACCAGAAACCTCAAGATCTCACTGTGCCTTATCGCCGCCCCCGAGCGGAACACGAATGTCCTGTAGGCCAGGAATGCGACGGGGATAGCCATCAAATACGCCAGAGTCGAAGACACCTGCTTGCTGAACGGCAAAAGCCACATCAGCAGCAGCGACAGCACTGCATAGAGCAACGTGTTGCCGCCGCCGACGATGAGAAAGCGCAAGATCGGCGAACCCAGCATCCTCCGCACCCAAGCCATCAATGCCACGCGACTGGAGACGGGAGATGCGTCCGTCTTCAAGGCCACGTCTTCCACGGCGCCTTGCCCGACGCCCACAGATCCTCCAGCTCGCGCTTGTCGCGCAGCGTATCCATCGGCTTCCAGAATCCGGTATGGCGAAAGGCCCGCAGCTCTCCGTCCGCAGCCAACCGCTCGAGCGGTTGGCGCTCCCAGATCGTACTGTCGTCATCGATGTACTGAAGCGCTTTGCGATTGAGGACGAAAAAGCCGCCGTTGATCCAGCCCATCTCGTTGTCCGGCTTCTCGTGGAACCGCGAAACTGACTGGTTGCTCGCGATATCCAGGATGCCAAACCGGCCCGGCGACGGGACGGCGGTTACGGTCGCAGCTTTGCCATGAGCGGCATGGGAGGCAACGAGGGCCTTGATATCGACGTCGGAGACGCCATCGCCATAGGTCAGGCAGAAGGTGTCGCCATCGATAAACTCGGCAACGCGACGCAGGCGGCCGCCCGACATCGTCTTGAGCCCGGTGTCGATCAACGTCACTTTCCAGTCGATATCGATCGAAGACAAATAGGCCGTCGAATTGGCCTTGAAGTCGAACGCGACATTAGAACTTTCAAGCAGATAGTTCGCAAAGTACGACTTGATCAGCGAGCCTTTGTAGCCGCAGCAGATGATGAAATCCTTCAGGCCGTGCTGAGCGTAAATCTTCATCACGTGCCACAGGATCGGCCGACCGCCGATTTCCACGAGCGGCTTCGGAAGAATATTGGTTTCCTCCGACAACCGCGAGCCGAATCCGCCCGCCAGTATCACCACCTTCATTGGCGCGTCTCTCCAGTCTCGAACACCTTTTCGCACAAGGCCTCGACGCCGTCGTTTATGGTTCTCTCAATCACGACAAACGGATGGCCGCGAACATTTTCCGTCACTCGCGCAAGGTATTCCCCCAGCACGCCGAGGAACGCGGCGTTGAGGCCGATCGTGACGAGTTGCAGAAGCACCAACGTGGTAAAACCGGCCGCGATGGTCTGCCAATTGGCAGCCCAATAAAAGAGGTAGCTGACCGAAACGAGACCCGACAACGCACACAGCACGAAGCCAAACATCGTAATGTAGTGAAGAGGTGCGGTCGATTGGCTGACGACGCCATCGATGCCCAGGCGCGCGAGCCGTAGAAAGTTGAACTTGGTAGCTCCCGCGGTGCGTTGCACGCGATCGTACTCGATGCCGATCTGGCGGTAGCCGAGGGCTGCGATCAAACCCCGGAGGTACGGACTCTTGTCTTGAATTGTGCGCAGGTGCTCGATAATCGTGCGATCGATCAGGCGAAAATCGCCGGCATCCTTGGGCAGGTTCACGTCGCTGATGCTCCGGATGCCTCGATAGTAAAGCTTGCGACAGGCTTCCATCAGCCTGGCCTCGCTACGCCGCCGGCGGACTCCGTAGACGACCTTGTAACCCTGTTCCCAGTGCTTGAGGAACTGAACGATCATTTCAGGAGGATCCTGGAGGTCAGCATCAACCTGCACGGCAGCATCGCCCCGAGCCATGAGGAAGTTGGTCAAGATCGATCGCTGATAGCCAAAATTGCGCGAGAACCGCACGACCCTGACACGCGGGTCTGCTTTCGCCTCTTCAGCCAGACGTTCGTACGTCCTGTCTTCGCTTGCGTTGTCGGTGAACAGAAATTCGAAGTCGTAGTCCGGCTGACTCTCGGAGAACATCTTCAGTCGCGTCATCAGCGACGCGATGTTGTCCTCTTCGTCGTAGACGGGCACCGATATCGTGATCAGCCGCTTGCGTTTCTCCGCTATTTCCATGGCCTACCTTGCACTCCGGATTTTGGCCGATAGTTCGGCAGACGCCATCGATATGCCGAGTTCAAGGGAATACGTCGGGCGCCATGGCGTGGCACCATTCAGGCGAGACGCGTCTCCGACCAGATAGGCTATCTCCCGGGGCCGCATCGGTATGGCGCCGAACCGCAGGAGATCGCGAGGGGCGCCGAGAACATCGGCGACCGTCTCGGCGAACCGCCGGACGGTGACCTCGACGCCCGAGCACAGGTTAACGATGCCAAGCCCGCCGGAGCCGTCGGAAATGGCCAGTGCCAGCGCAACAAGGCCAGCGGCCGCATCCTCTATATAGAGAAAATCCCGGACCTGGGAGCCGTCCGACAACGGCACCGATTTGCCGTTCGTCAGGCTGGCATGCAGGGAGGGAAACAGCCGCCAGGTCCGTTCGCCGGCGCCGTAGACGCCGAAGAGGCGCGCAACGGCGACGTTGATGCTCCTCTCGCGCGCGGCTTCGATGACGGCCAACGACCCCGCAGCCTTGCTGGCGGCATAAATCTTGACGGCCTCCAGAGGGTCGCTCTCGCGCATCGGCCGACGCTCGGCCAATTCGGCGTATTCGAAGGCGCTACCCACGTGGACGAGTGCGCGCGCGCCGGCGCGGCGCGCCATATCGACAAACACCAGGGGAAGCTCTGTATTGGCAAGACGCGCGGCCTCGCAATCTTCCTGGCCGGGGTCAACGCCGTAGGCGGCGAGGTTGAAGATCCAGTCGTAACGGGGCGTCGGCTCGGCATCGGCGACGCAGACGGGATGCCACCGGTCGAGCCGGACGATGCGAACGGGGTATCGAGGCGCGGACGAACCGGTCGTCATGACGGAAACGTCGTGGCCGCGGCTGGCGAGCGCGGCGACAAGTGCCGATCCGACGAAGCCCCCGCTACCTGCGACGAGCGCGCTGACCATCATTCCTACCTTAACATCGCCATACGATCGCAGCCCGCCACGACGGCAGGTCGTGGCCCGCGAAACAGAGGAGATATCTTCATATTTCGGCGTAAACAGCGGGAGGTTGATAGGATCGCCCGTAGACAGTCAAGCGGCCCGATATGATAAGCGGGCGGGAAGATCACGCTTCCAGGGAGACATCGCGGCTTGGAACGGACCGAATACGAACGCATGCACGCGGTCGAAGACCGCATGTGGTGGTATCGCGGCCTGCGCGCGCTGGCTGCGAGCCAGCTTGCCCGGGCGCTTGCGCGCTCACCGGCCGGTGGAGCGGTGCTCGACGCAGGTTGCGGCACCGGCGGCATGCTGCGTGTGCTGGGAGCGACCGTGGCCGGGCGCCCGACCCTGGGCCTCGACTACGACGTCGTTGCCGCGGGAATGGCCCTTGGCAAGGCCGGACGGCCCGTCGTGTCGGGATCGGTCAACGAAATGCCGATCGGCGACGGTACGCTCGGCGCCTACGTATCTCTCGACGTCCTCTGCCATGGCGGCGTCGAGCCAGCGCGCGCCCTCGAGGAAGCGCATCGCTGCCTCCAGCCCGGCGCGGTCGCGGTGTTCAACCTTCCGGCTTATGCGTGGATGTTCTCGGCGCATGACAAGCGCACCTACAATGCCCGCCGCTTCACACGAGGTCAGGCGTGTACCCTGATCGCCGGGCACGGCTTTAGCATCCTTCGCGCCAGCTATTGGAACACGCTGCTGTTTCCCCTCATGCTTCTCCACCGCCTGATCGAACGCGACGACGCCGAGAGCGATGTGCGCGACTATCCGCGCTGGCTCGATGCCATCTTTTCGGCGGCGCTCGCGGTCGAGCGCGCCGCCATCGCGGCCGGCCTGAGCCTGCCGTTCGGCGGCTCTCTCATGGTCGTGGCAATCCGCTCGGGCGAGAAGCAACGATGAAGCGTGGCGCCGCCCGAGCGTTTGGTGAAGTCCGGCATTTCTACCGCATTGCCGAGGAACGCACGCCCCGCTGGGTGGGGATTCTGTTCCTCGCCGCCCTAGCTGGAATAATCCTGGTCCTCGCCAACGGATTCTATGATCTTGGCGACTTCACCAAAACGTATCTCCTCCTGAATGCTGCCGTGATAGTGACTAGCGCCTCCTTCATCATCGTTCGGGTCTACCGCCCACGGTGATGATCCCCCGCCTCCCGCTTCAATAGCACGACGGCCATTTGGCGTAGCCAATGCCCGTCGTGGTCATCAAACCCCGCCGCCGATAGCATCGCGGTACTCCGCAATCTGGCGATCCAGCAACCCCCGAGCGTCGGCTCTGCCGTCGTGAAAATCGCGATACCACTCGGCCGTGCGATCGAGCACGGTCTCCAGCGGCCAGGGCGGGTGCCAACCAAGCATCTCGCGTGCCTTGGTGCCGTCGAGCGCAAGCAGTTGCGTCTCGGCGAGATTGGACGACTCGACTTTCACGGAGGGCGCTCGCCACTTGCGGGAAAGCATCTCGATCACGCGGGCGACCGGCACGATCTCCTCCGAAGTCGGGCCAAAGTTCCAGCCGCCGATGTGTTCCTCCGGCCGATCCATCAGCGCGGCGGCGAGCATCAGGTAGCCGTGGCAGAGCGACAGCACATGCTGCCATGGCCGCGTCGCCTGGGGATTTCGCAACACGACCGGCTGGCCTTTGAGAGCGGCGCGCACGAAATCGGGGATCAGCCGGTCCTCGGACCAGTCGCCGCCACCGACGATGTTGCCGCCGCGCGCAGTCGCGATGGCGAGCCCGCCCGATCCATAGCTAGCCTGGTAGGCGGCGGCGACAAGCTCCGCGCAGGCCTTCGACGCGCTGTAGGGATCCTTGCCGCCAAGTTCATCGATCTCTCGATAGGGCCGCGTCCACTCGCGATTGCGGTAGACCTTGTCCGTCGTGATGACCACCGCCGCACGAACCCTGCACGCTCGCGCCGCTTCGAGCACGTTGACCGTACCCATCACGTTCGTGGTGAACGTCTCTACGGGCTCGCGGTAGGAGCGCCTGACCAGAGGCTGGGCTGCCAGATGCAACAGGATCGAGGGGCGAATCTCGTTCATGCAACGTGCAACGTCGACCGTCGAGCGAATGTCGAGCAATCGATGCTGGGCCAGGTCGCCGATGCGCGCAGCCTCGAACAGGTTGGGACTCGCTTCCGGCGCCAAGGCGAGGCCGTGGACCTCCGCGCCGATGGTGGCGAGCCATGTCGTCAGCCATCCACCCGTGAAGCCGGTGTGCCCGGTGACGAGAATGCGCTCCCCCAACAGCCGCCGCTCGAACGCCAGGAGGTCAGCAGCCACTTACGTCCCCTCACCCGCGGCCTTTGCAGAACGCGCGAATCACGTCGAGCACGTAGGCAAGCTGCGGCTGGCCGAGGCCGGGATAGACGCCAATCCAGAACGTGTTTGTCACCACGAGGTTGGCATTGGGTAGATCGCCTACGGTACGGAACTCGCGCCCGATCATGTAGGGCTGGCGCACGAGATTGCCGCCAAACAGCAGCCTCGTGGCGATCTTCTTGTCGTTGAGATGCAGCACGAGCTCGTCGCGCGTGAACGGCGCCTCCGGCCGCACCGTGATGGGGAAGCCGAACCAGGAGGGCTCCGAGCGCGCCGTCGCCTCCGGCAGGACCAGGAACTCCTCGAGCTCTTCCAGACCCTCCTTCAGCATCGCGAAGTTGCGCTTGCGGTCCGCGATGAAGCCCTCGAGCCGGTCCATCTGTGCAAGCCCGACTGCCGCCTGCATGTCGGTGATCTTCAGATTGAAGCCGAGATGCGAGTAGATGTACTTGTGGTCGTAGCCGTGCGGCAGGTCTCCAAGCTTCCACTTGAAGCGCTTCTGGCAGGTATTGTCCTTGCCCGGCGCGCAGTAGCAGTCGCGGCCCCAGTCGCGGAACGATTCGGCGATCCGCTTGAAGTTGGCGTTGTTCATGAACACAGCGCCTCCCTCACCCATCGTGATGTGATGGGCGGGATAGAAGCTGCAGGTGGCGACGTCGCCAAAGGTGCCGACGTGCTTGCCGTCGTAGGTGGCGCCGAGCGCGTCGCAGCAATCCTCGACCAGGAACAGGCCGTGCTTGTCGCAGAGCGCCTTGACGGGCGCGATGTCGAAGGGGTTGCCGAGCGTATGTGCGATCATGATCGCGCGCGTCTTCGGCGTGATCGCGGCCTCGATCTGGTCGGCATCGATGTTGTAGGTTTTGAGCTTCACATCCACGAACACCGGCACCAGCCCCCAATGCAGGCTGGGGTTGACCGTGGTGGGAAAGCCGGTTGCGGCGGTAATCACCTCGTGACCGGCCTTCAGCTGCCGGTCTCGCAACCGCGGCGACGTCAGCGTCGAGAACGCAACAAGGTTGGCGCTGGAACCCGAGTTGACAGTGATGACATGCTTGGCGCCGACTCGCTGGCCGAAGCGCTTCTCGAACTCGTCGTTGAAGCGCCCGGTCGTCAGCCAGAAATCGAGCATCGAGTCGGTCAGCATCTGCATATCGGACGCGCCGTAAACCCGTCCGGACACTGGCACGGCTGAAACGCCCGGCTCGAAAGGCGCTGCCGTATGCTTCAGCGTGTGATACTCGGCCACAAGATCGTGAATTTGGCGGCGAATCTCCCCGGCGCGGTCCACAGACTGGTTCTGCGTTGTTGTTCCGGTCACCATTGCATCCCATCTTTCATCTTGAAGCCATCCGCTCGCCCCAGAGTACTTTGAGGGAGGGGCCACAATCCAGCATACGTTCAGCGACTGACAACATACTCGACAGCCTCGTGCAGATCGGCATCACCAACTCCCGCCCAGACGCAAAGCTCTACAGAAATGACGATACAAGATTGAAAAGGCGGCGTCTTATCGTCTCCTTCCCCAATGCTGTTTCGGGATCGAAGAACTGCAGCGGCGTAATCGAACCATCGCCCAGCGGTCCCCAAGAACGTTCAGATACGCACTCGCGAGGGGTGACATCAACGGCCAGCTTCTCAAGCGAGGGATCAAACACTGCGAAGTAGACAAAACGTCGCCGGCCATCTGACAAATCCAGAGCCCAGGACACTTTTTGTCCCTCAAGCTCCACGGACGCTTCCAGCCTGTCGCTCGAACATTTACTTCTGTCGATCGCAAATCGCTGAATCGCCTCGGGGTTTTTAGGGAATTCGCGGCCGTACGCCTCCTGGCTGGCAAACCATGGTGCTCTTTCCAAAGCGTCCTTCAGTTTGTTCAGGCTTGCATACTGAACAAAATGCGCGCCAACGACGATCGCGAGTGTCAAAACGGCACCGCCGACACCCGAATAAAGAGCAAGGCGCATGTTCGTGTCCAGGCCGAATGTCACGTGTTGCCGGACGGCAGCGAGCAACGCGGCAACAACAATCACCAAAATGACGCGATCCAGCACGATGAGATGCAGGCTGTGACGCGCGGAGAACTGAAGACTCCCCGCGGCCGTCAAACTCAAAATCGTGAACATCAGGAAAAAGCTCAACCGCCATTTGCCAACCGCAACAAGCGCCAGAAACAAAATGAGCCAGATGCCGGGAGGCTTTATAATCCAATTATCATGAGCAATTACCGATAGTCCCTGGAAAATCCGAACGACCATATCCGCAGCGGCCAAATGCGCATACTTGCCGATTAAGTCGAGGCCGCTCGAGGTATATTGTGGATCTAGGGCGGTAAAATACCCGACTTTCACCTGAGAGTTCGCGTCCACCGCTGCCCAGGCCAGCGCATCGCTGTACAACGCCAGGAACGAAATGCCTGGAGTTTCCATGCGGGCTGACGACCAAAACAAATCTGCAAAACCCTGAACGAGAAAATGTGGATAGCCTTGCAATTGCGCAATCTGACTGGTCTTCAACAGGCCGATAATGGAACTGGCCAAAAAGAAAGAAGAAAAGATAACCGCCACCTCACCGGCAAATCTTAGCAATCCGCGTTTGCTGCTCACGGACGAGGTAAATGCAGCTCCCGCGAGAACTGCGGGAATTAGCACTATCGAATCCTGTCTGAACCCCGTACCAATCGCGATCGTGCAAGTGGATGCAGCCAATACCCACAAACGCGCTCTATAAGACAAATGCGGTTTGAATAGAATTCCGATAAATGCAAAAGACAAAAGAATGAAGGGAAGCTTCGAGAAGTCCCTCAGGTAATAAAAATTTTGCTCCAGAATTCGAAAGGGAATGGTCGCCGGAAATAACAGCAACGCGGAATACCAGGGAATGCCATACCCCCGCAGGATCAAGTAGAATGACAAAATGGCTATCGCCCCGAGCGACCCGGCTATGGGCCAGAGAGCTTGCCACGTAAAGCCCCCCCAGCGCCAACTGTAGCCAACAAGTGTCGAAAATATCGGATGTGTATCGTGCCAGCCATTAAAATAGGAAGGCTCGGTGACCTTTGGGCTCTTCTCCAGCAAGCCACACGAGACTGTCGATAGATCGATTCGCTCATTTACGACAGCATTGAGATAGTTATATTCCCTAGAATTCGGATCCTTGAGGCAGTAAATATTGGCCGCGGAAAACAAATACTTTTGATAAAACTTAAACTCATTCTCATTTTCTCTATAAAACGATCCATAGCCAATAAGGCCCGTCAGAAAAACCACGACAATTATTGCGACGTCGATAAAACGTCTGGAAAAATTTTTGACTATTTGGCCGGCGATCATTCCACCCTCTGCTGAACTTCGGAGATCGGCCCTTGGCTGAGGACGATCTCGGTCATGCTGACGCTATCATTTGGCAGTTCCTCGGCAATCATTCTGTCTGCTGCGGTGCCGGGCACACCACCCGGGCCGCAGCTTTGACGCGCGGCGGCGAAAACGATACCTTATCGCCTGAATGAACGCAGCCTTTGCAAATCTCGTTGCCGCCAGCCTCAAGACCGAACGATTCACCTTGGTCGACCTTGGATGTTCGGGCGGTATCGAGCCCGTCTGGCGACTGTTCGGCGACCGCTTTCGCGCCGTCGGGTTCGACGCCAGTGTCGCCGAATGCCGCCGTCTTG
>CAMDCE010000073.1 GCA_945889625.1 Asaia bogorensis
ACTGCCTGGACGAACTGCGCTCGACCCTGCTGACCTCAGGATCATCATTCACATCGGTGGTTTCGATTTGGGTCATGCTCGACTTCATCATGAATGCCTCCGGTTGGACAAATCGGTGTCCAAAAAATCCGGGGGCAGCTCAGGTCTTCATCCCCGCGCGCCCGCCTTCGCAATCTGGGCCAGCTTCGCCCGGCGCGCTCCCGCTGGTGAAAACGCTAGTTCCAAACTAACATTCCAACTGGACCACCCGATGGGGGCCGGTCAGAGGCTCGCGCCTCGATCGGCAGCTACTTCGGTTTCTACAACACCCGCAGACCGCATTCGAGCCTTGGACGGCAGACGCCCGATCAGGCCTACTTCAACTGGCTACCGCAGATCGCGGCAGCCTGAACCCGGCAGATGGTCCACTTATCGGCCCGAGATTTCTGTTCAGACAAACGGAGCCAGCTCTCTGGAGAAGATCACGAAGCTGGAGAGGAACCCCTGGGTGATCGTCGGCACCCTGCCCGGCGCCCGGCTCACCGACCTTCAGCCATTCTGGCAGCGGGTCCGCGTCCGCGCGGGGTTGAAGGACGTCCGCATCCACGATCTCCGGCATACGTTCGCATCGACCGCCGTTGCCTCTGGCCAGGGACTGCCGATGATCGGCAAGCTGCTCGGCCACACGCAGGTGCAGACCACCGCCCGGTACGCCCACCTCGCGGCCGATCCGATCAAGAGCGCGGCTGACAGCGTGTCCAGCACCCTACAGCGGGCGATGGGCTGATCACCGCAGGAGGTGGCGACGGCTGCTCGAGACCGGCGTCTACGCCATCGGCGGGGAGATCACCACGCCGATAAGATCCACGCCTCCCCCGTAAGTCGCGTGCTGCGTCCGACGTCGCTGGCCGCCAATGATCGTCGAGGCGATACTCGATGGCCGGCAGCCGGCAGAGATGACACTGGCGGCGGTGATGCGGCCGGTGGCGGTGGGGTGGAGGGAGGGGGCGGCCCCCGAGCAGATACTGGGATCACAAGTGCAGCACGCCGCTCCACACGATCTCCATGCCTCATTCGAGGCAAACGCCGAGACGACTAATTCCATACAAAGGTCAAGCGTCGGACCGGGTTCCGCACAATGATGGCGTTGACCTCGTCCTCGGTGAATCCTTGGCGGCGGCTCAGATCACGCCAGAATTTCAGTAAGTCTAGACATCTAAACTACCGTGGAACAAGAAAGCGGGTGAGGCGTCGAAGGTCCGGAACCACGCCCAGCCCAGGCTCATTGGAAAGCGTCACCGACCCATCCTTGATCGCGAACGGAAAGACTTCCTCGCGCAAGGGATTTGGGTTGGCGTCGACTTCGGCGTAGCTCCCCTCGCCGCCAGCGGCCGCGAGAACATGCATGGAGGCGGCGAGCCCCACGCCGCCGGCGAGCCAATGCGGGCAATAGGCGATGCCCCGAGCTTCGGCATGCCGCGCTATATCGAGGGCACCGCTGATCCCGCCCCACTTTCCGACATCAGGTTGCACGAAGCGCAAATAGCCAGCATCAATTGCCTCCTCGAACGCCTGCCGACCACGCAGATTCTCACCCGCCGCAAGCGGGGCGGAACACTGGCTTGCGAGTTCACGCCACGCGCCATGCGGTTGGTCTGCGCCAATCGGCTCCTCGATCCAGTGCGGGTGGGAGGGCTCGAGTTCGGCTATGTGTGCAAGAGCTTCCTCGGGCGTCCAAGATTGATTGGCATCGCACATTATCGTCGCCTCACCGCCCAGTGCCGTGCGCATGGCCGCGAGATTCTCCACATCACGTTTTCCGCCGAATCCGACTTTCAGCTTAAAGGCCCGGTACCCTTCGGCTCGCTTCGCTAGGCCGATGTCGATGACGCGGTCCGGGCCGATCCCGCTCGCATAGACGCGTACGCGGTTCTTGCCGCCGAGATGCTGCCACAAGGGGATGCCAAGGCGCCGTGACGCCATGTCCCACAGCGCCTGGTCAATGGCGCCGACAATCTGCGCGAACGGGCCTGGTTCGCCGCACTGGATCGCCATCTGTCGCGTACGGCGCTCCAGCAATGCGCGCACGGTCGCAGGGTCGTCAGGCCCCCAACCCTTCAGCAATGGGACAAAGATGCTGTCGATCAGCCGGGCTCGGTGCTCGGCACCGACTTGCGGAAAATTGCAGAAAACCTCCCCCCATCCCCAGGCGCCATCGCTGGCGCTGACCCGCAGAAACAGCGCGGGACGGTTCATCATCGCGCCGAATGCGTTGGCGACAGGCACCGCAATCGGCGCGCGGAACACCCAACATTCGAGGTTCTCGATGTGTGTATCCACTTGAGTTGTTCCCGTTCCGAATTGGCAACCTACGAAAGGTTGGCAGGTGGTCGCGGGCCGAGGACCTGGCTACGGCTCAGACGCTACGGAGCCGGCGCCCGTCGCGTACGCCACTCCCGCCAGAACGGCCAAACGAAACATGCCGCCGCAACAAGCAGCAATGCAAGGGACCCCGGCCGCGTGACGAGTGGCCACATCGAACCGTCGGATATCATCAGCGCTGAGCGCAGCTTGCCCTCCGCCATCGGCGCCAGGACAAAACCGATCACGAACGGCGCGAGAGGGAAACGTGCCAATTCCATCGCAATGCCGATGAGGCCGAATAGCAGCATGATCCAGACATCCGCGATCTGGCCGTCCATCGCATAGGCGCCGACGATGCAAAATACGATGACGATCGGGAACAAGATAGCGCGAGGCACCAGCATTATACGCGCGAACACGAGGACGCCCACCGTCATCAGCACATACATCACGATATGCGCAGCCAGATGGGTCGCCATGATCGTGTTAATGATTTCCGGGTTGGTCGAGAACAACAACGGCCCCGGCCGCAGATTGTGCATGACGAGGGCCGCCAGCAGAATCGCATCCGCAATCCCGCCCGGAATGCCGAGTGCCAGGAGGGGAATCAACGTGCCGCCCGTCGTCGCGTTGTTCGCGGTTTCGGCTGCGACGATCGCTTCTTCGCTGCCGGTTCCGAACGCCTCGGGTGTCTTCGAGACGTTCTTCGCAACCGTATATGCGACGATCGACGATACTGTCGAGCCAACACCAGGGTGGATGCCGATCCAGACGCCAATCAGTGATGATCGCAGCATGTTCCAGCCGTGAACGGTGTAGTCACGGAAGGAAAGCAAGACCCCGCGCATCGAAACACGGATGTGATCGGTTCCCTGCTCGACATGCATCATGTCGGCAGCGAGCTGGGACATTGCGAACAACCCGATGACCACCGGCAGGAGCTGGAATCCGTTGGTCAATGCGTCGATGCCGAATGTCAAACGAACGAGGCCCGAGGTCTCGTCGACTCCCGGCATTGCGACCAAGACGCCCAGCAATGCCGCAATCATGCCCTTCAGGAACGACCCTCGGCTGAGCGAAGAGACGAGAACGAGTGCCGTCAGGACGAGCGAGAAATTCTCCCAGGGTCCGAGCAGAATGGCGAAGTCGGCGATGGGTCGCGTCAACGTCACAAGGAACAGCCAGCCCACAAATCCGCCTACCACCGATCCGGCGTTGCCGAGGCCGAGCGCTCGACCGGGAAACCCCTTCTTGGCGAGCGGGTAGCCATCGAGCGTCGTCATGATGGCATTCGGTTCGCCCGGGATGCGCATCAGCGTGGCCGTCACGAGGCCGCCGGAGACGCCGCCGACGAACATCGAAATCAGCAAGATGATCGCATCGACGGGCACCATCCTGTAGGTGAACGGCAGAGTAAGCGCCATCAGCATACCCGCCGTGATGCCGGGCATTACGCCAACAGCTATGCCGATAGTGACGCCAACCATCATGATTGCGAACGGGCCGGGTGCGGCTAGATGCAGGAAAGCGTCCCAAAGCGTCATGGCAATGCCACCTGCAGCAGCGTGCGGAACAGGTAGTCCACGGCGATCGTTCCAGCGAATGACGCGCCGAAGACCCAAACTGTTAGGGGCCAGCGCAGGCGCGCCATCACCGTTCCGAGCCCCGCGAGAAAGGCAAATGTCGACCAGAAGAACGGCATTTCGAGTGCGATTGAAGCCACGTAGACGGTGGTCGCAACGTAGGCGAAAATCGCCAGCTTGGGCCGCAGCTCGTAGTCGAGCGCCGCATCCCCGGCGTCAAGCCCGCCGATCAAGCTCTGCGCCGCGTGCCCGATTCGAAGGCCGAGCAGCGCACGGAATAAGAGCGCGAGCCCGAGGATGAGCAGCGTGGCCGCCACCGCCATCGGCAATGTCCCGGGCCCAAGCGGGTCGTAATGCGGCGGCGGCTCTCGCCAAGCTGCACCTAGCGCGACGCCGGAGATGGCCAGTACGGCCACCGCAGCCAGTGCATCGCTTCGGCGAGCGCCGTCTATCGGACCATTTTCGGCCACCGCCGTGAGGCCGTTAGCGAGCGGGAGCGGCAGTTTTTGCGACTGGCTCTATCATCCTGAAAACATCATCGAGCCGTTTGGCGAAGGCCGGGCCACGCAAGAATTGGCTGGTCTGAGCTTGCTTCTGGTAGAAGTCGTTCATTTCGGCCGAGCTGTTGACCTTCTCAAGCACGTCGGCCATGCCATCGATCGCCTCAGGCGCCGTGCCTTTCGGCGCAAACCAGAAGTTCTCGGCGCAATAGTCGAAGCCAAGACCGAGCTCGCGTGCCGTCGGGATTCCAGGCTCCAGCGAAAGACGCTCAGGACCCGAATAGGCGAGCGCCCGAATGCCGTTCGCCTTATAGGTCTGGTACTCCGAGCTTGAAAGCACGGTGAGCTGCGTGTGGCCGCCCATGATTGCCGCGAAATTCTCACCGCCGCCGCCAATCTGCGCGTAGCGAAACTTGGCACCTGGAAATCCTTGCTCCATGAACAACGCCATCATGTGATTAAGAGCGCCGATATTGACGCCGGTCACGATCGTCCCCGGTGCGGCTTTGGCCGCGTCAAGCAGGTCCTTGAGTGTCCTGAATTGGGAATCGCCGCGCACGATGGGATGGAAGCAGAAGCCACCGGTCAGCGCGACGGGATCGAAGTTCCGGTAGGACACGCCGCGTGCCGGATCGACGATTTCGCCCGACAGCAGAGCCAAATGCATCGCAAGGAACGTATGCCCATCGGGCCGTGCCGTCATGACCTGGCGCGCGCCGACCGAAAAATGGCCGCTGACATTTTGGACGACGACCGGCTGCGAGACGAATTTGCGCTCCTCCAGAACCTTCTGGAGCGTGCGGGCGAGGATGTCGGTCGTCCCGCCGGGTCCGAACGGAACGACGATGCGGATCGGTTTCTCGGGCCAGGCGGCGAAAGCGGGGGCAGCGGCGACTATCGCGGCGATGAGAGCCGCTGCGAGCTTTGCTAACATTGCGTTTCCACCATTACTTTGATTGTCGCAACTATAGATGGGGTCGGAACCCGGTCAAGGCTCGCTGCCGTCGGGCGGGCGTGGCTGGTCGTCGTCTTTCGAGCCACCGAAATGGTCGCGATGGCCCGACAGGATCTCGACCTGGACCGGAATTTAGACTGCAAGTTCACACCTTGGCGCCATTAATCGCCGCGCCGATCAACGAGCCTTCGGTCGCCGTCAGCTCGTCGATGGCCTTGGGCCGAAAACACGGGCTCGCATAGTGCCGCAGCCAGGGTGCTAAACTAGCAGCCATCCGCGCGAACAAGAAGTTCGCTCGCTCGCCCATCAGATAGCCGTGAGACGGGCCGGGCCTGCCGGAACATCGACGCGAACGGCCAGCAGATCTCCGGCCAGCGGCTGCGCCGCGATCTGCGACGCATCGAGGACACGGCGCTGCGAGGTAATGTACATGGTCCGCCCGTCGGCGCCACCGAGGATCGGCATTGTCGGGCGCGAAACGGGAAGCTCGATGACGGAGTCGACTGTGCCGTCCGGCATCCGGCGCTCCACACGTCCCGCGCCGACTAGCGCGATCCACACGCCACCTTCCGCGTCTACGCAGCAGCCGTCCGGCAGAATCGGCTCGGGCATGGTCGCGAACGCCGCGGGTCGCCCCGGCGTGCCTGTCGATGCATCATAATCCATCACTTCGACTACGCGCCGATGCGTTTCGGCGAAATACATGCGTCGGCAGTCGGGCGAGAAATCGATTCCGTTGGGAATGCGCACCTTGCTGCGGACGCGACGCAGCGTGCCGTCGAGATCGAGGCAGTACAGCGCGCCGATGGGCTGAAACTGGCCGGTCTTGTCCATCGTGCCGAACCAGAGTCGGCCGGCGGAGTCTGGCTTGCCGTCGTTGATACGGGTGAGAACATCTTCGGCCTCGACCGCGATCAGTCGGGCGCCGAGGCCTGTGCCAGGCGTGAATGGGTATAGGCCATCCTCAAGGCCGATCAGAAGGCCGCCCTGCCGCCGCCCGGCGATCATGCCCGGCATGCTCGGCAGATTGTGGCATTCGGTATCGCCGCTGCCCGGACAGAAGCCGAGCAAGCGTTGGCCTTGGATATCGACCCACCATAGCGTGCCGGTGGATGAGTCCCAGTACGGAACCTCGCCGGTAACCGCGTTGGCGCAGTGCACCGGGACCACGTTCGCCTTCGGGATGATATGCAGGGCCATGTGTCCTCACTGCTTGACCGAGCCGGCTGCGAGGCCCGAGGTCATCAGCGTCTGCAGTGGCAGGAAAAGCAACAGCGTCGGCAGCGTGGTCAGCGCCGAGCCGGCCATGACGTTGCCCCATTCGACGACGTTTTCACCGAAATAGGAGTAGAGCAGCAGAGGCATGGTCTTGAGCTCGGTCTCGGTCAGGAAGGCGAGCGCAAAAAGATACTCCGACCAGCAAAGCAGGAACGCGTAGGTGGCGGTGGCGACGATGCCCGGCAGCATAATCGGAAAGATGATGCGCCAGATCACCTGGAACTGCGAGCAGCCATCGATGATGGCAGCCTCGTCGAGCGTGCGCGGTACCGCCTCAAGATAGCCGACCAGCATGTAGATCGAGAACGGGATCGTCACCGAGACATAGACGAATATCATGCCGAGGTAGTTGTTCAGGAGGCCGAGTCTGGCGAAGAGAATGAAAAGTGGCGTGACGAGGATGATCCACGGGAAGGTCTGGCCGAGCAGCACAGCGCCGAAGAGGTGGCGCTTGCCCGAAAATTTCTTGCGCGAGAAGGCGTAGGCCGCAATGACCGACACGAACGTCGAGATGACGACGCTGACGATGCACAGAAACATCGAGTTGAAGACGGCGCGGCCGAAATCGGACGCCAACAGGTTGACATAATTGTCGAGCGTGTACTTCCAGCCGCCGGACGCAAACATCGTCTCGGGCGTGCGGAACGAGGCCATCATCACCCAGGCGGTCGGATAGACGAGGAAGAAGAGTGCGAGCAGTGTCGCAACGACGATGGCACTCTCGCCGAGAAGGCTCGAGCCAACGCGACGGCCGAAGCGGGGCGCAGATCGCGACATGGCCTGATGCATGGTCAGAAGACCTCGTCCATTTGTCGCTGCGCGATGACACGCAGGTAGATTATGCCGAATGCCACCATGATCGTCGCCATGACGACGCCGACGGCCGAGCTGTAGCCGAGGCGTCCCTCGATGAAGGCCTTGATGTAGACCTCGGTCGCCATGACGTTTGTGTAGAGGCCCGGCCCTGCGCCGGTCGTCAGCCACACGTAGACGAAGTTGTTGAAAGTCCAAAACGTCGACAGCAGCACCATGACGATGATGGCGGGTCGCAGGTGCGGCAGATAGATGTAGCGCAGGATGTTGAGGCGGGAGGCGCCGTCGATCTCTGCCGCCTCCACGATTTCGTGCGGCAGCGACTGCAGACTCGCCATGAAGGTCAGAGTGACGAGTGGCAGCGTGTTCCAGGTGATGATGGCGATGATCGCCGGCCAGACCCAGGCCTGGCTCGCCATGAAGGCAATCGGCTGATCGATGATTCCGAGCCCCATGAGTGCTTGGTTGACGACTCCGACTCGGGCGTCGAGCATCCAGCGCCAGATCAGGATGGCGACGATCGGCGGCGTCGCCCACGGCACCAGCAGCAGCACCCGGCTGATGGTCTGTAGCCGGTACTTGCGCACCGTGCGGCTCGTCAGCAGGAATGCGAGCAGAAGGCCGAGCACGATGCGGACCGTAACGCCGATGATGGTCAGCCAGAACACCGTGTTCCAGAGCACGCGGTGGAAATCCGAGCTCGCCATCAGCTCGAAGTAGTTGGAAAACCCTACCCACTGGCCGCCCTGCTTCATGCCGAACAGGCTCAAGTCGGTCAGCGACGTCTCGATGTTGAAGATCGTCGGGTAGATAAAGAAGCAGAAGATGAAGAAGAACGTCGGCACGAGCATGGTGACGACAAAGCGCCTGTCGCCGCTCATCGGGCCTCCGCTCTTCTTCCTACGAACCACGGGCATTGGTCGGCGAACGTTGCCGGTGCTATTTCTGCGCCGCGTTCTTGGCAAGCTCCTTGCTGATTGCGTCAACGACCTCGGCCGCCGCCTGATCGGCAGACTTTTCTCCAATAAAGACGGAGCCAGCTGCGCGTCCGACGGCGTTCCACATGAACGGGATGGCGACTGGACCGGTGCCGTAGGGACCCCAGCTGCGGGCCACCGCGATCTGTGCCGAGAAGCCCGAAGCGATCTCCTTCGGCAGCCGGTCATAGTTCATGATCGGCCGCTGCGGTTGTACATAGTTCGTATAGAACTTTGTGAAGGTCGGGTCGGGCGTGGTCAGGAATCGCACCAGCTTCCAGGCCGTCTCGACGTTCTTCGAGTTCGGGCTGATGCCGAGCATGCGGCCGCCGAAGAAGGTCTTGGATCCGTTCACGTCGGCCGGGTGCGGCGCGGCCGCAAACGGGACTTCCTTCCCGGGATTGCGCTGCTTGAACGCCTCGACGATCTGCACGCCGACGGCGTCGGGGACACTGACGAATGCGATCGAGCCATTGACCATGCCTTCGACGAGCTCTGGCGCGCCCCACAGGCAGATCGACAGGTTGGCCTTCGGGTTGTCGCCATCGTCGAGATAGCTCTTGTAGTACTGGAACGCCTCGGAAAGCTGCGCCGGCGTGATGGCGACATGGAAGGAGCCATCCGGTTTCTGGTCGACGAATGCCCAGCCCTTCGACCAGATGTAGAAGTTGGTGAGAAACCATATCGTCGGCGTTCCGCAGGAGCCCGCTGGGAAACCGAAGCCTGATTTGCCGGTCTTCGCGTGCACCGCCTTGCTCAGCTCCCTCAGATCCTTCCACGTGGTCGGGAACGTGTCGTGGCCGGCCGCCTTGACGAGTTCTTTGTTGTACAGGAGGGCGAAGGTGTCGGTGGTAAAGGGGATGCCGTAGACCTTGCCGTCGGCGCCGGTCGCAAGGTCGCGGGCAATGAACTGGTCCCAGCCAGCGACGCCGATGCCGGTCTTGGCGATGAGGTCGTCGAGCGGGCGGAGAGCACCGGCCTTGCCGAAGCTTCGCGGCCACACGAAAGCAAGCTGCGCGACGTCCGGTGCCTGGTCGACCGCTGCCTCACGCAGATACTGCGCCTGCGCATCGCCCCAGCTCACGCGCTGCATCGTGACCTTGATCCCCGGGTTCTGTTTCTCGAACTCGTCGAGCGCCTGGCGCATCTGCGGCGCTTCCGGGTCATTGAAGCGGAAAGTGATGGTCTGCGCCGACGCATGACCGGCAGTGGAGAGCGCTAGACCGACTATGGCGGCATACATCGCTTGAAGCCATTTGGTGCTCATCTGCAGTGTCTCCTCCCGTTGTCTACTTCTGTTGGCCGCTCGCTTGGCGTCATTGCTGGCACCGGAGCTGTCGGATCGATCAACATCTCGGCCTTGAGTTCGGACCATAGGGCTGACGGAATGCGCTCGCGAGATGCTGTTAGGGCTGCTGCGACCTCTGCCGCGCTGCGGTAGCCGGCTGGCACGCTGGCGAGCGCCGGATGCGCGAGGGGGAACTGGATGGCGAGCGCCTGTAGGCTGACGTGATGGCGGCTGGCGATTGCTTCGATCTTGGCTACGCGGTCGAGCACCTCGCGGGGAGCGTCCGTGTACCAGAACTTGGCCCCCGGCTTCGAGCCGGTAACGAGAATACCGGAGTTGAAAGGGGCCGCGAGGATGACCGAGATGCTGCGCCGCACACATGTCGGCAGTAGGCGCGGCAGCGCGGTCGTGTCGAGCAGCGTATAGCGGCCAGCCAGCATGAAGCAATCGAAGTCACCGTCGGCGGCGAAGCGCTCGAGGATCTCGCAGTCGTTGATGCCGACGCCGATGGCCGAGATCGTCTTGTCGGATCTTAACTTCTCGAGTGCGCGATAGGCGCCCGCCATTGACTGGCGATAGCTCTCCTCGAGCGCATCGCCACGCCATTTCGCCGTGACGTCGTGGATAAGGACGATGTCGATGCGCGCCAAGCCGAGCCGCTGCAGGCTGTCCTCGATTGAGCGCAAGGCCCCATCGTAGCTGTAGTCGAATACGATGTCGAAAGGGAGCGTCTCGGCGAAGGGTCCGGGCGTCGGCGCGGGCCTCGTCGATGGCTTGAGCAGGCGGCCGACCTTGGTCGAGAGCACATAGCTGTCGCGCGGATGCGCGCGCAGCGCGTCGCCGAGCCGGTGTTCGGAAAGACCGTGGCCGTAGAACGGCGCGGTGTCGAAATAACGGATGCCGCCAACAATCGCTGCATCGACTGCGGCGAAGACATCCTCGTTGTTAACTTTAGCGAGCAGATTTCCGAAGGGAGCCGCACCGTAACCGAGCGCGCTCACCTTAAGGTCGGTGCGGCCGATCGGGCGCAGGCTTGCAGGATCGACGCTCATGAGGTCCTTCGTGTCCAGACGCTGACGACATCGTAAACTTGGAGGTATCCGCCGATCGCGACCGGTCGCCTCGCCATCGCGACTGCCGCGCTGCAGCAGATCAACTCAGCGTACTTCTTCGCGAAGGATCGGACTGATCGCTCACGATGGTGGAGATCTTGCTCATGCACGGCTTCGGACCTTAATGCCGGCCGCCTCCTCGCGCAGTTTCAGAAGCACGCCTACGTCGTTGCTCGCGTAGCCCTTGTCGATACCTTCCTGGCAGGCGGCGAGCGCGGCCCTCCCGACCGGCGCCTTGAGTCCCATGGCATCGATCATGCCAAGCGCGATGCGGCAGTCCTTGTGTGCGAGCTTTAGCATGAAGCCCGGTGCGAAATCGCCCTTGAGCGGCCGGATCGGAAAAGCAATAGCGAGCTGGTTGTTCCAAGCCATGGTCTTCTGCATCACGCTCGTCATGGTCTCAAGTGTCAGGCCGGCCTTGACGCCGGCCGATAGAATCTCCGCGTTGAGCGCAACAAGTGTCGTCGCAAGCAGGTTGTTAGTCGCCTTCATGGCGTGGCCGTTGCCGAGGCGGCCACAGTAGAAGAAGTCGGTCCCCATGCAGTCGAGCACCGGGCGCACGCGCGCAACCGTCGCTTCGTCGCCGCCGACCATCAATGTGAGCGTGCCGGTGATAGCATGCTCGGCCGTCTTTCCGACAGGGCTGTCGACCATGTCGCAACCCTTCGCCGCCAGTGCAGCTCCGATCCGGAGCGTCGTTTCCGGCGCGCTTGTGCTCATGTCGATCATCACGGAGCCGGGCTTCAGGCCAGAGACGATACCATCAGGCCCGAGCGCCGCGTTCTCGACGTCGGGCGCATCCGGGAGCATTGTGATCACAATCTCGCTCGCCCGCGCGACCGCCGCCGGGGAGGGCGCGGACTTGGCACCCTTTGCGACCAGGCGCTGTACCGCGCCGGGGTCGATGTCGTAGATCGTGAGCGAATGCCCATTCTTGGCGACGTTGGCCGCCATGGGACCGCCCATAATCCCGAGGCCGATGAACCCTACTTGCGCCATTCTCTCGCTCTCCATCACGTCGTGGTGCGGGTGCGGTCGGTCACCTCGAAGCCTGAGGCGTTGAGGCTTTCGAAGACGACACTCGCGTCGAGATTGATCTGGTCAGTGACGCGTGAATTGCAGTCGAGTCCGATCATCTTGCTGGGACGCAAGTTCGCTTGACCGCTACACGCACCGCGGCCGCAGGACGCGGCGGAGATCACTGCGCCGGACAGCTTGGCCGCGAGATTCATTGAAGTCCTGTTCGCGAGGCCTGCGATCGTTTGCATGAGCACGTACTCGCGCCATGCCGGTCGCCCGCCGCGCGGAAGTATTCCATGAACTCGGCCCGCTCGCCTTCGCTCACTGCCTCTCCCCCGGAACGGTGCCCCGCGCACGGCCATCCTCGGCCGCTTATGTTGAATTTTCCCCGATGTTAGCGCATACATATGCAATGACAAGGCAAATGTCCGCGAGGCCGGCTGCCGAGGCACGGAGGGCCGGCGCTCGCAGTCGGTTGGCGGACGTTGCCAAACGGGCTGGCGTCTCGACGATGACCGTTTCTCGCGTGCTCCATCAGCCCGAGCAGGTTGCGCCTAAGACCCGCGCGCGCGTCGAGGAGGCGCTCGATGCGGCACAGTACGTGCCGGATCTCCTCGCTCGCGCGCTCGCCTCACGGCAGACGGGCGTCATCGCGGCGATCGTACCGACGCTCGCCAATTCGCTCATCGCGGAAGTGACACAGGGAATGTCCGAGGCTCTTGCGAGGCACGACCGTCAGCTGATGGTCGGAGCGTCGAACTTCTCCGCCTCGGCGGAGGAGGTACTGGTACGCACGTTCCTCGCCCGGCGCGTCGACGCCATCTACCTGACGGGCACGTGCCAGACATCGGCGTCGGTCGACATGCTCCTGGCTGCTGGCATTCCCGTCGTGCAGGGCGGCAACATCCCCGACCGGCCGATCGACATGGCGGTAGGCACGTCCAACTTCGATTCGGCGCGCCTGCTGGTCGAAACGCTGGTCGACGCGTACGGAACACGATTTGCCTGTATCGGCGGGCCAAGCGTGGACAATGACCGCATGCGCGACCGGCGCCGTGGCTTTGAGGCGGCGCTGAAGATGGCAGGTGCTCGGCCAAGGTCAGACTGGGTGATTGAGGTGTCGATCTCGATGGCAGGCGGCCGGCAGGGTGTCCACTCGCTGCTCGACGGCCGCGACAGGCCGCGCGCGATCTTCTGCGGCACCGACGTGATCGCAGCCGGAGCCTTGTTCGAATGCCTTCGGCGGGGGCTGCGCGTACCCCAGGACGTCGCCGTTGCCGGCTACGACGATCTCGAGATCGCGGGCGAGATGATGCCGGCGCTGACGACGGTCCGCATCCCCCGCTTCGAGATCGGCGTTAGGGCCGCCGAAATGATCCATGCGGCGCTCGTCGGTGCGCGCCCGGCGAAGCGCATCGCCGACATGGGATTCGAGATCATCCGACGCGAGAGTGCGTGAGGGAGAGCATGACGACATCGATCATCGTCACGGGGGCGAGTCGCGGCATCGGTGCCGCGACGGCAAGGCTCGCGGCAAAAGCCGGCTACGAGGTCTGCGTGAACTACAACAGCCATGCCGGCGAAGCGGAAGCCATCGTCGCCCAAATTACCTCGAACGGGGGCCGCGCCATCGCCGTTAAAGCCGACATGGCCGATGAAGCGCAGATCGAGGCGATGTTTGCACATTGCGACCGCGACCTCGCACCCCTGGCTGCACTCGTCAACAACGCCGGCTACCTCGGTGGTGAGAGCCTGATCGAGGATTTCGACGCGGCCGCCATGCGTCGACTGTGGGACGTGAACGTCGTCGCCTACTTCATCTGCGCGCGCGAGGCCGTGAAGCGCATGTCGCTCGAGCGCGGCGGCAAAGGCGGCGCCATCGTCAACGTCTCGTCCATGTCCGCTGAGAGCGGCGGCATCGGACCGCGCGCTCACTACGCCACGACCAACGGTGCACGGCGTACTTTCACGTTTGCGCTCGCCAAGCAGGTTGGCAAACTTGGCATCCGCGTCAATGGCGTCATGCCGGGCGTGATCGATACGCACTTCAACGACGACTTCGACAACACCGGCCGCAACACGCGGCTCCTGCCGCTGATCCCGGTCGGTCGGGTCGGCGTCGGCAGCGACGTCGCCGAGATGATCGTTTGGCTGCTGTCGGACGCCGCCGGTTTCGTCAGCGGTGCCGTCATCCCCGTCAATGGCGGCCACTTCTAGAGTAGCCTGGCCGTTTGGGGTTCTTAGTGCACACCGTCGAGTAGAGTGACGCCGCCCATGCGCTCGAAGGCGCCTTGGCTTCCATTAGCACCCTCGACTAACTTCAAGTGCGGCCCATCCGGGAATAGCCGGTCGATCGGCCGGTGGGGCCGGGGCGTCGACGTCGATCATGGCCTCGTTCGGGCCTTGGTCGCCTCTCTATGGGCGTTCTCCACCCTATTGCGCGTATCGAGGAGTCGTCGATGCCGAATTTAAAGCCGAATATCCTTTTCCTGATGTCCGATCAGCACACGCAAAAGGTGACCGGCTGCTATCACGATGGTCTGGTTCGCACGCCCAATCTCGATCGGCTCGCAGCCCGCGGCGTCGTCTTCGACAACGCCTATTGCCCTTCGCCGATCTGCACGCCATCGCGCATGTCGCTGCTCTCCGCGCGCTGGCCCTCGACGCAGTCCTGCTGGACCAACGCCGACATGCTGGCGTCGGACATTCCTACATACGTTCACGGACTGGGCGCGGCCGGATACCGGCCCGCCCTGATTGGGCGCCTGCATTCCATCGGCCCCGACCAGTTGCACGGCTATGCTGAGCGCGAGGTCGGCGATCACAGTAGCAACTGGGTCGGAGCCCGCCCCCACAGCATGGGGGTCCTCGACCGCACCAACGATCCGTTCAGGGTCAGCCTGGAGCGGTCCGGCGCCGGACGGTCGTCCTACGAGCTTCATGACATCGACGTCGCGGACGCCGCCTGCGCGTGGCTCGACCGATACGCCGAGGGACGTTCGTCTGGCCGAGACAAGCCTTTCGCGCTCAGCGTCGGGTTGATGTTGCCGCATCAGCCCTACGTCGCACGGGCGGAGGACTATGATCTCTATGCCGGCAAGATCGGCCTCCCTCAGATTCCACGGCCGGCAGGGCAGAACGATCACCCCTATCTCGTACGGTGGCGACAAATCACGGGTATCGATAGTGTCGGTGAAGCGGAGGTTCTTCGGGCGCGGGCCGCCTACTATGGGCTCACGACCCGACTCGACCTGCTGATCGGTCGCGTGCTCAACCGCTTGGATGCCCACGGGCTCACGAATGACACGCTCATCGTCTATACTTCCGATCACGGCGACCAGTTGGGCGAGCGCGGACTTTGGTGGAAACAGACCTTCTATGACGAGTCGGCGAAAGTCCCTCTGATCCTCGCCTGGCCGGGGCGGCTACCTGCTGGCGAACGTCGCAGCCAAGTGGTGAACCTCGTCGACCTCGGCCCGACGCTTCTCGATGCTGTCGGCGGCCCGGCGTTGCCGGCGACGAATGGGACAAGCTTCTTGCGGGTTGCTCGCGACGCTCGTGCGTCCTGGCTCGACCTGACGTTTTCAGAATATTGCACCGACGGGTCAGCCCGCTGGGACGAAGGCAACGCGGTCGTACAGCGCATGGTCCGATGGGGTCCTTGGAAGCTCAACTACTATCACGGTTATCGACCGCAACTCTTCGATCTTGCCACGGATCCGCAAGAGACGTTCGACCTCGCGGAGGATTCCGCCCATGCCGAGATACGCGAGCGGTTGCTTGGGCTGCTGTGTGCCGACTGGGATCCGAATGCGATCGTCCGCATTCTCGCCCGAAAGCGTGCGGAGCGAACGATCCTCGGACAGTGGTGGCGGACCGTCGAGCCGCCCGATGAGCACCGTTGGACGCTCAAGGTCGAGGACAATTGGCTCGAAGGCATCAAGGTCGCCACGTGACCGTTAGCAGCCGTCCGCGACTGTGACGGACGAGGCGAGGAGTTGGGGGAGCATGGAACGGCAGACAAGCGGCACGGCCGCCTTCGCGGGAAAGATCGGCCGCACGCGCGAGGAATCGACACCGTGGTGGCCCGAGCGCAAGGAAGCACGGCCGACTTCGCCTAATATAGTGATCGTCTACATGGACGATATGGGCTGGTCAGATCCAGGCTGCTACGGCTCCGAAATCGACACTCCCAACATCGATGCGCTGGCGGCCCGTGGCGTGCGCCTGACCCACTACACGACCCATCCGATCTGCTCGCCGGCACGCGCGGCCTTGCTGACCGGATGCAATGCGCACGCGGTTGGCACAGGCTGGCTAGCGAACAACCATCCGGGTTATCCCGGCTATTCGGGCGAGATCCCGCTCGAGGCCGCGACACTCCCCGAGACGCTGCGCGCTGCGGGTTACGAGACGATCATGGTCGGCAAATGGCACAACACCCCCGCTGCGGACAATGTTCCCGGCGGATCAAAGCACAACTGGCCGTCTCAACGTGGTTTCGACACGTTCTACGGTTTCATGGACGGCGAGACGCATCACTTTTTCCCATCGCGCTTGATGCTCAACAACCAGCTCGTGCCTATCGACGAATATCCGCGAGACTACTATTCGGGTGACGACTGGATGGACCAAGGTATCCGGTTCGTGAAGGAGCTACGGGAAAGCAATCCTGCCAAACCCTTTTTTCTCTACGTCGCCAACAACGCGATGCATGCGCCGATCCAATCCAAGCCTTCGGACATCGCGAAATATAGGGGGCATTACGATGCCGGTTGGAACGCGCTGCGCGCCGCGCGCCATCGGCGCCAAAACGAGTTAGGGCTTATACCTGCAGATACGGTACTGCCACCCTCGGACCCGCGCGCGCCGGCCTGGAAGGACACCGATCCGGCTGATCGT
This sequence comes from Asaia bogorensis, assembly GCA_945889625.1. Lineage (GTDB taxonomy): Bacteria > Pseudomonadota > Alphaproteobacteria > Reyranellales > Reyranellaceae > Reyranella. Next base: position 16,772 of record CAMDCE010000073.1, read on the forward strand.
CCGCTCTATGCCCGGCACATGGAAGCCTACGCGGCGATGCTCGACAATACCGACCAGAATGTCGGAAAGCTGTCCTCGTTCCTGGAGTCGATCGGGGAGCTCGATAACACGATCATTCTATTCTCGTCGGATAATGGCGGAACCGATGCCGGTGGCGAGCACGGCATGTTCAACAACAATCGCCGCTATTCGGGCCTGCCTGCGGAGCCGTTGGCGCTGCAGCGCTCGAAGGTCGTAGCGCTGGGCGGGCCAGAGAGCGTGTCGCTCTATCCCACCGCGTGGGGCGAGGTCTCCAACACCCCCTTTCCGAGCTTCAAGACCTACACAGGCGGCGGCGGCAGGCGCGTGAGCTTCATCGCGTCGTGGCCGGCGCGGATTTGCGACTTCGGTGCGATAAGGCGGCAATTCATGCACGTCACTGACGTGATGCCGACGTTGCTTGACATGGCGGGCGTGAAGCCTCTCGAAACAAGCCATGGCAAGCCGGCACTGCCGCTGGACGGGATAAGCTGCGCGGAGGCGCTGATCACTGATGCGCCGTCGCCCCGAATCGAGCAGTACTATGAATGCTGGTCGAATCGTGCCTTCTACCGAGACGGCTGGCTTGCACGCTCGCTCCAGGTGCGCGGCAAGCCGATCGATATGAACAATTGGACTCTTCACAACCTCGATGCGGACTTCTCCGAAAGCCGCGATCTTTCGGCCGAGTACCCCGAACGTCTAGCGGAGCTCGTCGCCGCCTTCGACGCGGCGGCGTGGAAGCATTTCGTCTACCCTCTGGACAATCGCGACCGGCCGGGCAAGTTCAGCGATACGCCCGCCTGGCTGCGCGAACGGTCGGACCGGCGGCGGCGATTCCTGCCCGGCGCACAGAGCGTTCATCGCAGCGACGTCGTACCGATGGTGGCGAACCGTTCCTTCGTCGCACGCATACGCTTCGATCAGGCTGAGGGCGATGCGGGTGTGCTCTGGGCGCTCGGCGATATCATCGGTGGCATGGTGATGTATGTCGAGGCAGGCCAGCTCAATTTTCACTACAATGGATTCGGGGAGGTGACCGATCTTCCGCCGGTCGATCTGCCGGCGGGCAGCCACGAGGCCGTGATCGAGTATGAGGCGCTGGGCAGGCGGCGCGGGCACGGCCGGCTCGTTCTCGACGGCGTCGAGCGGGTCGGCTGGAGCGAGTTGTCGCCGACGTTGATGGTAGGTCTCTTCGAGGGGCTCGACGTAGGTCTTGATCGCCGCGCCCCTGTTTCCTGGGCGCTCTACGAGCGTCACGGTGTCTTCCGCTACACCGGGAGGATCGGCGAGATGTGGATCGAGCCGGGCTTGCGCGCCACGAGCTAAGTGAGAGCGTGGCCGCGACCCGGACACCGTGGCGGTGCTCGGCCCAGCAGGCGGAGTTTCGATCGCTGCCGCTGTTGGTGATCATCAGCAGCAACGGCTGGCGGCGGGACTTGAAGCCCCGCTCCAGCATCTCGATCACCCGGCCGTCGCGGTGCTCGTGGATCTCATCGCAGAGCGCGCAGCTCGGCAGGGGTCCCGAATGCCCCTCCTCGGTCGAGATCGGCCGGAAGAACGATCCGGTCTTCAAGTCCGCCAGGTTCCAGATCGGGTTGCCTCCCGACGGCGTCAGTCTCCTGGAGAGGGCCGGCGACTGCCGCCACATGGCGACGGCGGCCCGAAAGATGTACATCGCCTGCGACTTCATCGACGCCGCCGCATAGACCTCGGCGCCCGGCTCGCTGTCGGCGACCAGGCAGTACATGCCGATGCCCGCCGCCAGCGGCGTCTTACCGTTGCCCTTGCCCTGCTCGATATAGGCCCTGCGAAAGCGCCGGAAGCCGTCGGCCTTCTTCCATCCGAACAGGCTGCCGACGATGAACCTCTGCGAGGGGTGGAGCGTGAAGACCTGGCCCTCGAAGATGCCGACGGCGAGGCGAAGCACGTCCGGGAAGAACTCGATCGCCCGCATCGCCGCGGTCAGATCCCAGGCAAGCCCTCGCTTTGGCCCCTCGATCAGGTCCCGAAGATGACGTCGGCACGCATTCCGGACATGCGGTCCGGCGACAATCTCTCCGGCGACGACGGCCTCGGCCCAGGCGGTGACCGGATCCTCAGGACGCGAAATACTTGGCGGCCGGGTCCGCCGTCTGACCGGACGCCTCTTCTCCCCTGATCCTGCTGCGCGCACTCGGCGTCATCCCGAACTCGGCCGCATACCGAACCATGTCGGCCATGGCCTTGTTGGCGATGCCGACGAGCGGGTTCTGGATGGCGTTGCCGTTGCTGGTCTTGATCATCA
>CAMDCE010000074.1 GCA_945889625.1 Asaia bogorensis
AGGCCGGCACCCCAGGCCCAATAGCTTGTCTGGTCCTGCACGGCGATGTAGCGAGCCATGAGGAGCGGTTTGAGCGATACCGACTCCGCCCAGCCGTCGAAAGGAAGCGTCCTTGGCCCGGTGATGATGTCGATAAACGCGACGTTGGCCTCGACGATCTGGAACTGCCGGGCGCCGAAAAGCGCCACGTCGGTTTCCAGCATGCCGCCATCCTGCCGCCCGAGGTCGTAACGATGCTGCAGGGCCGCCGCGGCGACCACGCTGAAGTCGGGGCGTCCGGAGACATTCGGGGTCGGCACGGCGGTGTCGCCGAACGAGCTGACCCCGCCGCCCGGCCCGCTGTTGGCGTTGGTCGAATAGCGCAGCCCGGTCAGAAGCTGGCCGCTGAACTGCGACTTGCTGGATTTTTCGTCGATGTCGGCCAGGAACTGGTCGGCCCGCGACTTGGTGTCGGCATCGGCCTTTCCCGAGGCGCGCGCGCTCTCGAGATAACTTCGCGAGGCTTCGTATGACCCCAGGCGGAAGTAGAGGACACCGAGTTCCAGCTTGACCTTGGGCTGGTCGCCATCGATCAGCAGCAGCCGCTCGAGAGCGGAGATCGCGCCCTCGATGTTGCCTACCTTCACGGAGAGCTCGGCGTACCTCATCAGCGTCGCCGGATCGCCCGGCTTGCGCATCGTCTCTTCGAACGCGCGGCGGTATTCGGCGTCGTCCACGGTCTGCGTCTGCGCAAAGCCAGGCGCTGCGACGATCAGACAGGCTGCCAGCAGTACCGAGAAGGCGCGGGTCACGGGACCTTCGGCCATTTCAAATGAGCTTCTCCCCCGAACGCCCTAAAGATACCGGGTTTTCGCCGGTGTGCAACGGTGTAGATCGCTTGCTAGATCAGCCAGCTGCGGACAATCAGGATCCATGCAATCACGACATTGGCCCGCGCCGCCTTCATGCGCAGGACCATGCGGCGGTACTGGCGGTCGCCCAGAGCCATTGAGAATCGCTCGCGGCCGCCGATCATCGCCGCCAGCATGCGATCGAGCATCCCGGCGTAGGTGCTGCCCCAGTTGCGGGCGGAGAGATGCAGGCGGCCGCCGAGGATCGGATTGTTGGCCGCGAAATTGCGGCCATGCAGGCGGTAAGAATAGAGCGGCTCGTCGATCAGCAGAGATCCTGAAACCATCTGCGCCATGACCACGACGTAGAAGTCCATGTGCAGGCGGAAGGTCTCGTCGTCTGCGGGAAAGACCAGATCGATCAGCGACCGGCGAAACATCATCGACGAGGTGCTGACCCACACCCAGTGGACCAGGCGCTTGGTGTAAAGGCGGTAGGGCGTCTGTTTCTGCCAGGTGGCAGACTTGCCGGGCGGATCGAGCGCCGGCACGCGCGCCGCGTCGATCGGCGCGAAGGCCCGGCCGCGATCGGCGGCGGCGCGGTCCTTGCCGAACCAGTAGACACCGCCCGCGATCACCGCGCCCTGGCCGTCGATCAGCCGCGCATTGCAGGCGGTGAAGCCCACGGCATAGCTCTCGTTCAGGTGCGCTGCGAGATGGCGCTCGAGGAAGTCGGCGTTCCACAGATCGTCCGAGTCGAGAAAGCAGACGAAAGGGGCCTGCACTTCGGCCAGACCGCGCCGCGTGGCGCCGGTCTGGCCGACATTCCTGGCCAGTCGGATCAACTTGAAGCGGGTGTCGCCCAACTCGTCGAGCGTGCGCTGTACGACGGCGGCGGAATCGTCCGTCGAGGCGTCGTCGACGACCACGCAATCGAAGCCGCTGAGCGTCTGGCGGGCGACCGAACGGATCGCATCGCCGACATAGTCGCGGCAATTGAAGCACGTGACGACGACGGAGATTTTCGGGAGCGTCATGGCGGTCATGAGGGACGCACGCACAACATCTCAACCGTGTCATCCCGAGCGCAGCGAGGGATCCTTGGTTCGGGCATCGCAGAAGGATCCCTCGCTGCGCTCGGGATGACAAATCGTGTGTTGCTGCTCACGTCTTGGCCGGCCCCAGGAAGTCGAAATCGACACCCTCGTCGGCCTGCAGCACCGTCCTGTGGAACAGGCCGGTATAGCCGCGCCCGCTGCCGGCGTGCGGCGGCGGCGCCTTCCACGCCTTGCGCCGTTTGGCGAGCTCGGCGGGCGTCACCAGCAGCTCCAGGCGGCGCTTTGGAACGTCGAGGACGATGCGGTCGCCGGTCTTCACCAGGGCAAGCGGCCCGCCGACGGCCGCCTCGGGCGCGACATGCAGCACGATGGTGCCGAACGCCGTGCCACTCATGCGCGCATCGGAGATGCGGATCATGTCCTTCACGCCGGCGCGTGCCAGCTTCATCGGGATCGGGAAGGAGCCGGCCTCCGGCATGCCGGGCGCGCCCTTGGGGCCGGCGTTGCGCAGCACCAGGATATCGTCGGACTTCACATCAAGGCTCGGATCGTCGCCGCGTGCAGCGAGGTCCTCCAGCGAATCGAACACCACGGCGCGGCCGGTGTGGGTCATCAGCGCTGGCGAGGCGGCGGCATGCTTGATGACGGCGCCGCGCGGCGCGAGGTTGCCGCGCAGCACGGCCATGCCGCCCGTGGGCTTGATCGGGTTCTTGCGCGTGCGGATCACCGTCTGGTTGGGCACCATCTCGGCTCGGTCGATCACCTGCTTCAAGGTGCGGCCGGAGACCGTGAGGCATTTCTCGTCGAGCTGCGCGCGGATCTCCTTCATCAGGCGCGAATTGCCGCCGGCCCAGTGAAAGTGTTCCATGTAATGGTCGCCCGACGGCTTGAGGTCGACCAGCACCGGTACCTTGCGGCCGATCTGGTCGAAGTCTTCCAGATCGATCTCGACGCCCAGCCGCCGCGCCACCGCGGTGAGATGGACGAGAGCGTTGGTCGAGCCGCCGATGGCCTGCAGGACCGCCAGGGCGTTGCGGAAGGCTGCCTTGGTCATGATCTCGGAGGGTCGTGGACCCTGTTTGACGGCCATTTCGGCCGCAAGCCTGCCGGTCGCCTCGGCGACGCGCAGGCGGTCGGAATGGGTGGCGGGGATCGAGCCGCTGCCCGGCAGGCCCATGCCCAGGGTCTCGACGATGCAGCCCATCGTGCTGGCGGTGCCCATCACCATGCAGGTGCCCTTGGTCGGCGCCAGCCGCTCGCTCACTTTCTCGATGTCCTGTTCGGAGAAGGTGCCGGCGCGATACTGGCCCCACAGGCGACGGCAGTCGGTGCAGGCGCCCAGCACTTCGCCCTTGAAGTGGCCGACCAGCATCGGCCCGACGGGCAGCACGATGGCCGGCCGGTCGGCGCTGGCGGCGGCCATGAGCTGGGCCGGCAGGGTCTTGTCGCAGCCGCCGATCAGCACGACGGAGTCCATCGGCTGGGCGCGGATCATCTCCTCGGTGTCCATCGACATCAGGTTGCGCAGGAACATGCTGGTCGGATGCGAGAAGCTCTCGTGGATCGAGATGGTCGGGAAGACCATGGGCAGCGCGCCGGCCAGCATGACACCGCGCTTCACCGCCTCGATCAGGTCGGGCACGTTGCCGTGGCAGGGATTGTAGTCGCTGAAGGTATTGGTGATGCCGACGATCGGCCTGTCGAGCGCATCGTCGGAATAGCCGCCGGCCTTGATGAAGGCCTTGCGCAGGAACAGCGAAAAGCCCGCGTCGCCATAGGTGGCCAAGCCCTGACGCAGTCCGGTTGCCTTGGGCGCGCCGGAGACGCGTCGTTTGCGGGAAACCATGTCTATTTTCACTCCCTAACTCAGGGCATTTTGTCAGGTCGGCTGATCGCCTTCCAGACCTGCGGCCCAGCGCGCATGGGCTGCAGCGTCGCGCCCCGAGGAGATGGTGCGGGCCAGTTCCAGCCCCATGACGGCCCCGAACTTGAAGCCGTGGCCGGAGCAGGGCGACATGACCCAACCTTTCGCCCCCTGCTTGTCCACGACGAAGCGTTCGTCGTCGGTCACCGTATAGAAGCAGACCTTCAGGCGGTTGGTGCGCCAGCGCTCGAAGCCGTGCAGCAGGCTGCGGCAGCGGTCGAGCAGCGGCCGGATCTCGGCTTCGACAGCCTCTCGGCTCCCGGTCGGATCGCCGCGGCGGCTGAATTCGTGGTCGCCGACCTTGAGGCCACGGCCTTCAGCCGGAGGCACCAGGTAGAGGCCGACGTCGCCGGTTTTTTCGATGATCATCGGGCCCTTCGCCCAGGCGGCGCGCTGGTCCTCCGGCAGGTCGAAGTAGATGACGATCTGGCGCGACGGCACCAGGCTCGACCCGAGTGCCGGCAGCAGCCGCCCGACCCAGGCGCCGGCCGCGACCACGACGACGTCGCCCTCATGCACGGCGCCTGCCTCCGTGACGATGCGGCCGCGCTCCGTATCGACCGAGCGCACCGCGGTGTGGGGATGCAGGCTGACGTTCGGCCGGTTGGCGAGGTGGCTGGCAAGGGCTGCAACGATGTCCTGGGCGAACAGCACGCCGCCGGAGTCGATCCAGAAGGCACGCTCGACCCCCCGTGCATCGAGCAGGGGAAAGCGCCGCGGCAGTTCGGCCGGGGCCAGCTCGGTCATCGGCCGGCCAATGGCCGCCAGTGTGGCGGCGGAACGCTGGGCCCAGTCGGCGCCGTTGCCACTCAGCGCCAGGGTACCGGTGGCAGCGTAGAGGCGCCGGCCGAGATCGCGCCACAGCAGATCCCACGCGGCGAACGCGTCGTCGATCATGCGCGCATAGCCCATATGATCGCCGTAGGGGTGGCGGATCAGGCGATGCTCGTCGATCGACGAGGCGAGCGGGTTGGGCAGGGCGCCCTGCTCGAACAGCTCGACGTCATGGCCTTCGCGGTCGAGTGCCCACGCCGTGCAAAGACCCATCACGCCGCCGCCCACGACAATTGCCTTCATGATTGCTCCGGGAAGATGGCGCGCATTATGGCCGATCGGCCGCCCGGCGTCTTATGTCGGGACACATCGACGCGCGCATGAATGGGGTCGCAGCTCTGCATGTGGGAGGTATTGCAAAACGCATCGTATTGGGCGTTGATGCAGCCAGCGTTTACACAACCGAAATACGGGTGAGGAAAAACATGGCGATGACCATGCTGCAAATGGCCGGAGCGGCGCCGACGCCGGCGACGATGGCCGACGGCGTACTGCTGATCATCGACGCCCAACGGGAATATACCGACGGCCTGCTGCCCCTGCCGGGCGTCGCGGCGGCGGTCGAGGCCCTGGCCGGCCTGCTCGAGAAGGCGCGCAAGGCCAAGGCGCCGATCGTGCATGTGCGCCACAAGGGGTCGCCGACAGGCAAGGCGTTCAATCCTACCTTGAGCGGTTTCGAGATCGTCAAGCAACTGACGCCGCGCGATGGCGAGACCATCGTCGACAAGGGCCTGCCCAACGCCTTTGCCGGCACCGAGCTGGCCAAGCACCTGGCGGCGAGCGGCCGCAAGAACCTGATCGTCGGCGGCTTCATGACCCACATGTGCGTGTCGGCGACGGTGCGCTCGGCCACCGACCACGGCTTCATGAGCACGGTCGCCGCCGACACGGTGGCAACACGCGACCTGCCCGACGCCACCGGCGGCGCCACCATCGGCGCCGACGCCATCAACCGCATCACGCTTGCGGCGCTCAGCGACAGGTTTGCCTGGATTGTTCCGAAGGCGGTACAACTCGCCTGAGTATCGTCCGCGCCCGACCTTCAGTTTGTGATGCTGCCGCCATGCACTTCGGTGAGCACGGCGATCGCGGCGATGGCGATCAGCAGCACCAGCGAGCTGTATTCGACGAACACGGTGCCGCGCCGGTCGGCTAGCAGATGCCTGATGCGGGCGATCATGGACAACACCTGCCTGGTCGACATCACGTCAACGCGTTGGCGGCTGGGCCCAACATGTTCATGACGTTGTTCCCGACAGCCGAGAATGCGCCGATCGAAACCGAGGCGATCAACGCGACGATCAGCGTGTATTCGACCGCCGTCACGGCCCGTTGATCTGCAAGAAGACGACGCACGATCGGAAGCATTTTTGCACTCCGGCACTGTAGTCGAAGCCTAGCGTCGGAGCGGGCAGGAACAATGTCCAACGTGTAACATTGGTAAGCTTTGTTGCACTACAGCGGGATGACTTTTTGCTTCAACCGTCGGCCCGGGTCCCGCAGCGAAGCGGTGCACGAGCCGGGCCGACGGTACGATTCGAGCGAAAGTCATCGCGCTTTAACCAAAGCAAATGGGCGGCCCGTTGCCGGGCCGCCCATTCCTCGATCACGAGGATCGCAGTTAGGTCATCGAGTTCGAGACGTTGCCAAGGACGTTCGTCACCTTGCCGCCGACCGTGCTCATGGCGGTGATCGCGGCGACGGCGATCAGCGAGGCGATCAGCGTGTATTCGATGGCGGTGGCACCCTTGTCGTTCTTCATCAGGCGGCGGAAGATGGACAGCATGTATATCTCCAAAAGAAATGACATTGTTGACTGGCGCTTCCGCTGGCCTTCCTGCCGGTTCTGGGGACCGGTGGGTCGGTCGACTGAAACGTCGGGGTGGTAATGCACCCATGCCTCAACAATTAGTTGAGACATTGCCCGTAAAATATTGAAACGAAATATCTATTCAATGCGCCTATTGTATCATCTGCATCATTGTCCGAAGCGAACGCGACGCGTGGTATCGTTCAACGACAGGGAGGGCGTGTCATGAAGTCAATTCTGACAATGGCCTGGACGGCGGAAGATCCGTCCGCGTTCGAGCTGGCGGCAAAAATCGCACGGCAATTCGATGCCCGGCTGATCGGGCTGGAACCGCCGTCCTACGGCGTGATGAGCATGGCGTGGGCCGACGCCGGCATGGGCGCGCCGATCGGCGGCGGCCTCGCCGAAGACGCCGAGGAGCGCCAGCGCGTCGCGGCAGTCAAGCAGGCCTTCGAGCAGCGCGCGTCCGGTCTCAAGTCCGAATGGCGATCGGCCGACGATTCGGGGCCAACCGCCATCGGCGTGATCGGCCGCGCCTACGATCTGATCGTCATGCCTCAGCCCGGCGCCCTGCCGAAGATGCCGGAAAGCGTGTTCGAGACGGCGCTGTTCGATTCCGGCCGACCGGTGCTGGTCGTGCCGCCGGGATTCAACGGCATGGTCGGCAAACGCATCCTGTTTGCCTGGAACGGCTCGACCGAAAGTGCACGCGCCATCTCGCTCGCCATGCCTGTGTTGAGCGGCGCCGAGGCGATCGTGGTGCTGAGCGTCGATGGTGCCATGGTGCCGGGGCCGAGCTCGGCGGAGATCGCCGAATCGCTGACACGGCACGGGCTCGAGGTCACGAGCCGGCACGAGAAGCCGGGCACCCGCTCGGCGGGACAGACGATTGTCGATACAGCGAAGGCGGTCGGCGCCGACCTGATCGTGAAGGGCGCCTACACGCAAAGCCGCCTGCGCCAGATGATCTTCGGCGGCATGACCCGCCATCTGATCCTCAACTCGCCGATGCCCGTGCTGTTCTCGTATTAGCCGACCCCCATCAGTCCGCCTCTCATTAGTCGGCCCCTCATTAGTCCGACTGACGACGTCGCGACCCGTGCTAGAAGCGGCTGCATGACGGCCGGCCCGACAGTGCACGAGACTACCGGACGCCTGCGCTGGATCGTCGCCGCAGCAGTGGCGCTCGGCGTCGCGGCGCTGGCGGTCGCGTTCCTGCACGGCCGCGACGAGGCGACTGCCCAGGGCTCAACGGTGGGCGAGAGGCTGATTGCGCTGAAGGCCCAGCGCGCAAGCCTGCAGGCGCGGGCCGACGGTCAGGCCCGGATCGGTCTGCTCGGCGAATTTCGTGTCGCAAGCCTGCTGTCCGACGCGCTCGCCGCGCGCCACGAGTCCGGTCCCGAACGGCTCGTCGAGCGACTGCCGGCGCCGCAGCGACAGGCGCTTGCCGACGTCGATGCGCTGAACGCCGCGCTCCGTGACGCGCTCGTCCGACCAGGTGAAGGGGCGCGACTCGCCGCCCGTGCCGTTTCCGAGCAGGCGCAAGCATCGCTGGAGCGGCTTGCCGGCAGCGACAGCGCGCCGCTGGTCCTGCTGTTCACGCCGCGTTTCGTGCCGCCCCGTCGCGCCACCGGCGAATTGACTCTGGTGCCGCAGGCGCCCCTGGCGCCGCAATCACCCCTGGCGGCGCAGTCAGCCGACACGCGGCCGCGCGAAGGCGTCTTGCGGCTCGAGCCCGCACTGAAGAGCTCGGCGGCGCCCGCGGTGCCGAACGTGCCCACTGTGCCGCGCTATGCGCCGGCTTTCGCGGCCGCCGGCGACGACGATCCGCCGGTGGCGATCGAGGTCACGGGCCTGCATTTGGCGGGCGACGGCGGGTCGCCACCCGTGCTGGCGATCGGCGCCTGGCGCGGCGAGGCCACACTGGCCCCCGAGCGACTGCGCTTTTCCGTGCCGCGCAGCGCTTTCGCCACGGAGGCGGCGCGCACGATCTTCGTCACGGCATCCCTTGCCATTCGCCGCGCGTCGCGGACATCGACCTTCGATCTCCTGTTCGTGGTCCTGCCCGACCGCCCGGGATCGTTTGCGCTCGACCAGCGGGTGCGTTCGTTCGTGCCCGAAGCCAACACCCTGGTGTCACCTGAAATTCTTGCGCGTGGCGGCGCGGGCGAGACGCGCGCGGTGCGCCGCTGTTTTGATCCGCCCACCGGCTGGCGCTTCGACAAGCAACGAAGGCGCGTGGTGATCGTCGAGCGGCTGGGCTGGCTCGACGATGTCAGCGACGCCACGGTGAACGGCGGCTCGGTCGAATTCGCAAGCGACGAGGGGCCGGACCAGATATGCGTCGTCGCCACGGCGCGGGCCGTCACCCGCGCGGCGCGCACCGCGACGATCGGCCGGTTCGAGGCGACGCTCGTGCGCGACCGGCCGGAAGATCGCGTCACGCAAAGTGGCGTCCGCGCGCTCGACTGGCACGAGGCGGTGCGTGTGCCGATCGACCCGGGAACGGTCGAGTGGAAGCTCTACATCCGCCTGTTCGATGAAATCGACCGGGAGTTCGTCGGCGGCTCGGGCGGCAGTACCGCGCCGACCGGTGTGCCGTTTCTGCGCGTCGCGCTCGATGGCAACGGCAAGACGATCGTCCTGCAGGCAGACCCGACGGCCGAACCCTGAAAACACCGTCCGGCGGTGGCATCAGCCCTTGGGAAGGTCGGGGATCTTGCCGTCGGCCGAAAGCAGCACGGCGACGGGTCGGGTCGTCTCGAAATGCGCCAGCACGATCAGCATCACCACCGTAATCGGTACGCAGAGGAACATGCCGACCACGCCCCAGATCGTGCCCCATACGACGAGCGAGATGATCACCACCAGCGGCGACAGATTGAGCGAGCGGCCGAGCAGGGCGGGTTCGATCACGTTGGCCATGACGACCTGAATGGTGCCGATCACCAGCAGCACGATCAGGAACGGCGACAGGTGATCGAACTGCACCAGAGTCAGCAGCGCCGGCGCCACGATCGCCAGGATCGAGCCGACGGTCGGCACGTAATAGAAGAAGAACACCATGACCGCCCAGAAGCCGGCGAAGTCCACGCCGACCCACGCCATCACGAAATAGGCGAGCGCCGAGGTCACCGCGGCGAGCGTGGTCTTGATGCGAATGTAAATGCGTATGTCGCGGTCGATCAGACCGAGCACTGAACGCAGCTTGGCCTGGCGCTCGCTGCCGGTGAACATGATCGCGAGCTTGCGGCCAAAACGGATCTGCTCGACGAACAGGAACCCGGCATAGATCAGCACGACGCCCGCCACGCTTACCACCGAGGCTGCGGCGGCAGCGAGGCCGGTCAGCGTGTCGGCGAGGCTGATGCGGTCGAACAACTGGCTGAGGGTCGGCGTTTGTCCGACACCGACCAGCTGGGCGCCCTGGTCGATCAGCTTCTGCAGGCGGACCTCGTAGCTGGGTGCGGCGGCGGCCACGGCACTGATGTTGTGGCCGATCGTGCGGCCGACCACCCACAAGAGGCCACCCATCACGCATACCGCGGCCAGCAGCGCCAGCGGCCGCGGCACCCTGAGGCGGCCAAGGCTCGGCTGCTCGATGGCGTCGGCCAGGGCGTCGACCATGTACCAGAGCGCCAGTCCGAGCACGAACGGCAGCAGCAGGCCGCGTCCCGCCACCAGGAGGTACATCGTAGCCGCGATCACAATTGCCCACAGGGCTGCCCGCTGCAGAGTCATGGTGCTATTATATGCCGAGGCATCGGCAGTGAGGAGGCTTCCTGGCGAATGCAGTCAGGCAGCCGTGAGCGTCCGGGCGCAGGCTGCCTGCGCCCAAGTTTACGTCGGGCATCGGGGAGATACAAAATGCAAAGCCTTCTCTTCAGCTTTCAGGGCCGGGTAAATCGCGCCAAGTTCTGGCTAGTCCATGTCGTCATGTGGGTCGTCGTCGCGGTGGTGATGGGCGCCGTGGCTGGCGGCGCCGTCATGTCATCCGATCCGTCGGCCGCCCTGGCCTCGGTTGGCATGGTCGGCGGCCTCTGGTACTTGATCGAGTGCGGCTTCCTGCCCGGCACGCCCGGTTCGAACAAATACGGCGCCGATCCGCTGGGCACCCTCTGATCGCTCCCAGCTGAGGCCTGCCACATTCAGGGCGTCGTCGAGCGGTTGCGCCTGAGGGCGGTCGTCGTGCCAGCCAGGCTCACAACACCAGGGACGCCAAGCTGACGACCCAGCCGAGGATTGCCGGCGCGACGTCCATCGCAGTCCCGGACTAGGTGTGGGTCAATGCCGCGCGGAGTGCCGCCCGGCCGCGCGCCGTCAGCTCGACCCGGCTCTCGCCTGCCTCGCCGCCACGTTGCCGGATCAGCTCCTCGGCCCGCGCATCCTCCCAGACCGGAAAGCGCGGGCAGGAACTCTGCCACGCCTCCATCACGTCACCGCGGCTGCGTGGCCGATCGGCCACCCACTGCAGGAACTGGATCATGATCAGGCTGGGTTGCGGTTCCATCGTCCGATTGTGCGGCCGATGCTGCCCGGCGCGCAAGATTTCTGCGCTCAGAGTCGACGCCGCTCGATCCCTATTTGTACGATTACAATCCGGCTGTTCCCGATGCCTCAGGCATGCGCTCGAGGCTCGCGCCACAGCAGTTGCAGGCTGACCATCGCGGCACAAGTCAACGCGGTGCTGAGCGGCAGTCCGAGGGCGAACGCCCGACCCCTGACAAGGACGTCAGCCATCGCGGTGCCGGCGGCGAGGATCACGGCAATCGTCAGCCAGTAGACAAGCAGCCGATTGGCCTTAGGCAGGCGCCATAGGCAGGAAACACCCGCCGTAATCGCCAACAGTGCGATTGCCGCGCGCAACGCTCCAAGGCCAAGTCCAAGAGTGAAAACATCGGCGGCCACCGAGCCGAGCATGCTCGCCACGATCATCCCCACCCAGTGGGCTGCGTCGGCCATCGGCTTTGCGGCCCGGCCGGGGCGCGAGATCATGTGCGTCGAGATCAGCAGCGATGGACTGGACCGCGCGACCACGAACGTCGCCGCGAGGAGCACGGCGAGACCCACGATGACGGCAGCCCGGCCGAAGCCGAGTTCGGTCGTCGAAAAGTCCGCGAGCTTGGTCGAGGCGGCCTGGATGACGACGACGGCCATCCAGTACCATGCCTGGGTCTTGGACCTGTCGTAACGTTCGGCAGTGAAGATCGCTGCCAGGACCGCCGCCAGCACCAATATCCGGCCCGTGAAGCCCAGCGCCAGGTGCTCGGAGACGAAGTCGCCCATGTTGGCCCCGAAGACGCTGGCGATCATGAACACGGCCCAGGAACGCAGGCTCAGCGAAGGCACATGGACATCTTGCATTGTTTTCGAGGATAACCCAGTTGCATCGAGGCTGCAATTGCACGCTTAGCGTACGCTGGGTCGCATTTTCCGGCGGTGGCCTCAGTCCCGGCTGAAATCATCCCGCGTCAGCCCGTGCTTTCCTGCCTCGATGTCGCGCGCTTTGAACTCGGGATGGCCGACGCCCATAACGGCGCTGGCGGCCAGGCATCGACGATCATGTCGCGCGCCGCCGAACTGCCGTTCTGGATGCACCTCTATAACTGGCATCGACCTCATGGCGGCATTCCCGGCTCCCGCAGCGAAGCGATGCACGAGCCGGGCCGACGGCGCGATTCGAGTGAAAGTCATCGCGCTTTAGGAGTCTGCCAGACTATCGAGCCATTTCCGGGCGGCGTGAAGCTCGCAGAAAATTTTGATTTGCCGCTTGGCATCGGCCAGTGTGGCGAACAGCTGGGCTTGATCGTGACTCTCGGTGGTCGTTGCCACGATCGCCAGCGGGCCCATGGTTTCCGTTGCCGTCGCGGCGTAGGCGCGGATGCGCGCGCCAAGCGCCATCATGTCCTCGTCGCTGAGGTGAACCGAAGCTTTCGACATATCGAAGAGCTTGCGGTAGGGCAGCGCGTCGCCCACCACGACACCATCGAGATAGCTTTCGATGTCCTGCAGGCGGATCTCGTCTTTACCGACAACGACGACGAGCCGGGCGGGGTGGGAAATCGTCCAGTGAAGAGGCATTTGTCTCTGATGACTTCCGGCCCGTAGTCTGGCCGTCGTCCTTAGGCAGCTCCCTGATTGCGACAACTATGCAGTAGTTTCCCGGGCAGCGACAAGCCTGCGAAACTCAGTTTTGCACTGGCGGCGTTCCCGCCTCGACTTTGTCCAGCCATTCGCGGGCGGTCCGGGCGTCGCGAAAGATCTGGAAGGGCCGGTCGACGTCGGCCAGCGCTCCGAACAAGCGGGCCAGGCCGTAGACCGTGTCGGATCCGGCGACGACCGCCAACGGGCCGATGCGGAGGTCAAGCCTGGGATAGGCGCGCATGCGCGCCCCGAGCGCCATCATGTCGTCATCGGCCAACGCCGACGATCCCGCCGTCGCATCGAACAGCTTGCGGTACGGCATGGCAGCCGAGACCACGACATCGTCGAGATAGGCCTCGATGTCCTTGAGGCCGACCAGTCCCTCCGCCACGGCGATCACCAAACGCTCGGGGTGCGAGATCGTCCAACGCAGCGGCATATCGACCTAAGGTTGTTCGCGCAGTCGAACGACTATGCGGGAAAGCCCGGCGGGCCGACAAGCGCCGCAGGTGACGCGTCCGTCACACAAGTCGGGTGGCGAAGGGAAGCGCTGGTGCTGCCGCACAGGATTGAACTGTGGACCTCCCCCTTACCAAGGGGGTGCTCTACCACTGAGCTACGGCAGCTTGCTGGCGCGCCTCGAGCCAAGCGCGGCGCGGATATGCCATAGGGGGACCGGCGGTTCAACCATCGGCCCGGCATTGGACCGGCATTGGCAAGGCCGCGGCCGCCCGACGAAATGGTCGCGTCGGCCCCGCTTGCCGCATCTCATGCCGCTCCCTACCATTTGGGCCCGTCGAGGAGGATTGGCATGGACTGGCGCCCGATTTCTGCCGATTCGCACATCACCGAGCCGCCGAACTGCTATGTCGATCACATCGACCCGGCCTGGCGCGAGCGCGCGCCGCACGTCGTCCATAAGGACGGCCTGGGCGACATCTACGTCATCGAGGGTATGAAGACGCCGGTGCCGATGGGCCTGATCGCCGCAGCCGGCGTCGACCCCAAGAATATTCGCATCGGGGGCGCCAAATTCGAGGATTTGCACAGGAGCGGCTGGGACCCTGGCGGCCGGCTGGCCGATCAGGATCGCGACGGCGTCGCGGCGGAGATCATCTATCCCACGGTCGGCATGCTGATCTGCAACCATCCCGACTTCGACTACAAGAAGGCCTGCTTCGACGCCTACAACCGTTGGCTCCAGGGCTATTGCAGTCACGCCCCCGAGCGCCTGGTCGGCCTCGGCCAGACGGCGATGCGCAACGTCAAGGAAGGCATCGCCGATCTCGGGCGCATCAAGGCGATGGGCTTCAAGGGCGTGATGATGCCGGGCAATCCCGGCGAGAAGGACTATGACGATCCGGCCTTCGATCCGTTCTGGGAGGCGGCGATCTCGCTGGAGATGCCGCTGTCGTTCCACATCCTGACCTCGAGCGGCGACAACAGCCTGGCCAAGCCGCGCGGCCCCAAGCTCAACGGTTTCCTGTCGATCATCCGTGGCTGCCAGGACATCATGGGCATGCTGGTGTTCTCCGGCGTGTTCGAGCGCCACCCCAAACTGCGTGTCGTCTGCGTCGAGGCCGATGCCGGCTGGGCGCCGCACTTCATGTATCGCATGGACCATGCCTACAAGCGCCACCGCTACTGGATGAAAGGCAAGGAACTCGCCCGCCTGCCGTCGGAATATTTCCGCGAGCACATCTCGCTTACCTTCCAGGACGACTGGACCGCCTTCCAGTTCGCCGACCGGATGGGTCCTCAGCAGTTGATGTGGGCCAACGACTTCCCGCACAGCGATTCGACTTGGCCATGGAGCCAGGACGTGATCGCCGAGCAGACCAAGCATCTCAGTCCGGAGTTGAAGAAGCGGATCCTGCGCGACAACGTCGCCGAGCTCTACAAACTGGCGGCCTAGCGGCGCTCCAGGTGGAAATGCGGGCCCGCCGGCGGCGCGGAGGCCGATGCAGGTTCGGCGGTCATCACGGCGGGAATGGCCGGCCAGTCGATCTTTTGAGTGTGTAGAAACAGAGTGCCGCCAGCGATCACTCCGATGATCGTGCCCACGAGCGCATAGGGCATTTCGCTGCGGATCAGGCTGCTTCTATCATTGGTCACAGTGCTCTCTCCAAGGTCCTGGCAGGCAATGAAACGCCTGACCCTGGGAAAGGTTACCGAGACTGGCGCCCTAGTCCGTCATTCCGCGGCCGCGCGGTCGGAGGCGAAGGCCGGCATGACCTCGCGGGCGAAGGTTTGCAGGGAGGCCACCGTCGCCGCCGGGTCGACCAGCAGGATATTTTCGACGCCGCCTGCCTGGAGCAGGCGCAGGCGCGCGACGATCTCCGCTGGCGTGCCGAGGAGCGGGGCGTCGTCGCGCTCGGGAGCGGTGATGGTGCCGCCGCCGCGCGCTAGGTCGCCGATTCTATCCACGACGCGGGCGCGCGTTTCGAAGGCGGCCCGGCGTTCGCCCTCGTCGCGCACGACCTGCAGCGCCCGCGTGACGCCGACCATCGCCGCAGTGTAGGCGCGGCCGATCCGCTGACACTCGTCGCGGAACAGCGCGACGCGATCGATCGTGAGCGCCACCGAGCCGAGCTGGTCGAGCAGCAGATTGTAGCCCTCGCGCGCGGCGCGGCGGATGGAATCAGGGCTGCCGGCGGCCAGCCACAGCGGCGGGTACGGCGACTGCAGCGGCTGCGGCTCGACGACGATATTGTCGAAGTGCCAGCGCTTGCCCTGATGCGAGAAGCGGCCGGGGCTGGTCCATGCCTTGCGGATTACCTCGATCGCCTCGTCGAAGCGCTCGGTGGCTTCTGCCATCGCGATCTGGAAGCCGGCGAACTCGGGCGCGCGGTAGCCCTTGCCGACGCCGAAGTCGAGGCGGCCGCCCGACAGCAGGTCGACCGTGGCGGCCTGCTCGGCCAGCAGCACGGGATTGTGCCAGGGCAGCACGATCACCGCGGTGCCGAGCCGGATGGTCCGCGTGCGGGCGGCGAGATAGGCGAGCAAGGTGAGCGACGCCGAGAGCTGGCCGACGCCGGTGAAATGGTGCTCGACAAGGAAGACGCTGCGGAAACCCAGCCGCTCGGCTTCCGTCACATAGGTGATGAAATCACCGTAGGCATGGCTGTCGGCTGCGCCGTCACCGTCGCCGCGCTTTGTGCGCGCCCCGCCGAACAGACCGAATTGCATTCCAGGCTCCGCCGCGATCCGGAGGTACCATAGAGCTTCGGGCGGCGGACGGGAACGGGTGCCACGCGCCTTCGAAGGCGCCTAGTTGCGCCGACCGGGCCGTTGCGCGGCCGTGAGTTCGGCGCGCGCCTCCTGTACGTCGCGATCGCGCCCATCGATCCGCTCGGCTTCGTCGAGAGCCCGGTCGGCAGCGACATAGTCGTGCCGCGCAATGGCGGCACGCGCCGTGGCCACCAGGGCGTCGATACGGTTGTCCCGTTGGGCTTCACGCCGTTGGGCGTCACGCAAGTCGCGCCGAGCATCGATCACCTCGGCGGAGCGCGGATCCATGCGCTCGGCCTGGTCGAGGGCGCGGTCGGCCGCGGCAAAGTCGTGGCGTTGCATCGCCCGGCGCGCATCGGCGACCAGGCCTCGCGCCAGAGACTGCTCGGCGGCTGTAGGACCAGCGGGTGCGGCAGGCGGCGGGGCGGGACGAGGTGCTGCAGCAGGCGGCGGGGCCGGCGTGGGAGCCGACGTTGCCGTCGCAACCGGGGGCGTGTCCGGGTTGTTCACCTTGTAGACATAGAAGCCGCCGCCGGCGACCACGACGGCGAGCGCGCCGATGACGCCGTAGAGCAGTCCGTTGGTGTTTTGGCCGTCCGCCACCTTGGCCTCCCTGAAAGCTCGAGTAGGAAGGCAACGCCGAAGGTCAGGATTAGTTGCGCCTAGGGCTTGTCGAGCCAGACGTCTTCGAAGCGAAAGCCGTTGTAGATGCTGTTCACCATGTTGACCCGACCCTTGACCTGAGGGTGGGTGCAGGTCGCGGCGCGGCTCCACATGATCGGCGGCCGCGCACCGTCGGCCAGCAGCCTGACGTCAATCTCGCCGACGAGTTGGCGACGCTTTTCCAGGTCGGGTTCGACCGACTGGACGTCGAACAGCTTCTCGATCTCGAGATTGCAATAGCCGGTGTAGTTGCGGGCCGACTTGCAGGCAAAATTCTCGTAGAAGGTCTGGTCGGGTTCGTCGATGCCGTTGCCGGTGGCGTTGACGCCGAGCGCGTACTCCTTGCGGCCGAGCCGGGCGAACCACAGCGAGGTTTCGACGAGCTCGAGCTCGGCGTCGATGTAGATCTCCTTGAGCTGGTTGACCAGCACCGCCGCCGGGTCCCGGTAGAGCGGCAGGCCGCGCGTCGAGACCTTGAGCTTCAGCCGCCTGTCCGGGCCGAAGCCCTGCTTCACCATGATCGCGCGGGCGTCGGTGCGGTTCTGCTCGATCTCGGGACCGTACCCCGGAACGACGACGGCGAGGGTCTCGGCCGGCAGTCCCCAGACGCCGTCGGGCGGCGGCTGCAGGGTGCCGCCGATCACTGCCGTGCCCTGGGTCGTCTCGATGAAGGCCTTGCGGTCGATCGCCAGCACCAGCGCCCGGCGCAGCTCGGCGTTGTCGAACGGCGGAGCGGTGCGGTTGACCAGCAGATTGATGTTGAGGTTCTCCGCCGTCGTCTCGCAAATCGCGGCCGGCGCCTCGCGCTTGATGGTCCTGATGTCCTGCGGAGTCACCTCCCAGGGGAAAGTCATGTCGAAGCGGCCGGCGACGAAACTCAGAATCGCCGTCGAAGGCGTGGTGACGACCGTGAATTCGATACCGTCCATATAGGGCCGGCCCTTCCTCCAGTAGTCGGGATTCTTGACCAGCCGGACGTACTGGAACTCGTTGAACGAGGCGAGCTTGAAAGGTCCGGTGCCAATCGGACGGCTGCGCATCTGCGCCGGCGAGACATGGCAGGGATAGATCGGCGTAACGCCCGACGCCAGCATGGCAAGGATCGACGGCTGCGGACGCCCCAGGTGCAGGGTGACCTCATAGTCGTCCTTGGCGGTCACCAGGCCGACGTTGGTGAACCACGAGGACCGTGGATTGCGCCGCAGCTTCTGCGGCGCCCTGTCCATCAGAAGGTCGAAGGTGCAGACGACGTCGCGCGAAGTGAAGGGCCTGCCGTCGTGCCACTTCACGCCCTCCTGAAGCTTGAAGGTGAGCTCCGTCTTGTTGGCGTTCCAGGTCCACGACTTGGCGAGTTCCGGCACGATCGTTTGCGCACTGTTCTGCGCCACATGCTGGTCGTAGAGGACCAGGTTGTTGAACACCGGCATGAACGGCACGAGCGTGGAGATCGTCGCCTCCTCGAGGATCGAGGCGCTGGGCGGGTTCTCGCGGTGATACATCTTCAACACGCCGCCGTTTTTCTGGGCGAGTGCCGGACCTGTCGCCGACCAAAGGGCAGCGATCAACACACCGCCCAGCAAGATCATCGGCCGCATAGTGTTCCTTGCCTGCAGGCGCGCACGGTTCGGCGCGCTCTCTTCATCCTACGCCACTCTAGCCGTTCCGGATGACCGCTGCGAGCCGACTCTATCGGCATCGGCACTTCAAATACAAAAACGACAACTGAAAAAGGCCGAAGCTTGGAACCCTCGGCTTTTTCCAATCACCCCTGGTCGAGGAAGCTGCGGAGCATCCGCGACCGGCTGGGGTGCTTCAGCTTGCGCAGCGCCTTGGCCTCGATCTGGCGGATGCGCTCGCGGGTGACCGAGAACTGCTGGCCGACCTCTTCCAGCGTGTGGTCGGTGTTCATGCCGATGCCGAAGCGCATGCGCAACACGCGCTCCTCACGCGGCGTCAAGGTCGCAAGAACCCGCGTCGTGCTTTCGCGCAGGTTGCCCTGGATCGCCGCCTCGAGCGGGATCACGGCGTTCTTGTCCTCGATGAAGTCGCCGAGGTGGCTATCCTCCTCGTCGCCGATCGGCGTTTCGAGGCTGATCGGCTCCTTGGCGATCTTCAGCACCTTGCGCACCTTCTCCAGCGGCATGCCGAGCTTCTCGGCCAGCTCCTCGGGCTGCGGCTCGCGGCCGATCTCGTGCAGCATCTGGCGGCTGGTGCGGACCAGCTTGTTGATGGTCTCGATCAT
>CAMDCE010000075.1 GCA_945889625.1 Asaia bogorensis
CGGGCGGCGGTCAGTTTCGATTGCTCGACGCGCGCGTCGACCGCCTGCTTGCTGAACCCCAGGATGCCCTGAAACAGCAGGATGGCGCCCTTGCTGCCGCCGGCGATGACGCCCGCGGTCAGGAACGTGCCGATGCTGAAGGTGCCGACCCAGGCTTCCCTGGCGTTGGTCAGGATCGGCAGCAGGTCGAAGTGCATCTGGAAGCAGATCACCCAGGCGACGGCGAAGGAGATCGGCGCGCGCAGCATTTTTTCTTCGAGCCACTTGCTCCACAAGCTCCACTCGAACGGCACCGACAGAGCGCGTTCAAGCACCATCGACAGCACGACGATCAGCGCCAGGGCGCCCAGCACCGACTGGTAGTACTCGGACTGAAGAAACGCTCCTGCGTCCATGGTTCCCCCCAAGGCTCCGCCCGGATTGCGGATCCAGGAGCCAACGCTACTTATGCGGGCGGGTGCCGTCAAACCCATCTACGCTCCCGTCGCGCGCCGCAAAGATGCTAGGATTCAGCAGCAGGGAAGAAACAACCAACGGTCGGAGGCGCGTTCAATGCCGGCGCGGACAGGCGAGCAATTTCTCAAGGGCCTTCGGGGTCCGCGGGCGGTGTGGGTCGATGGCGAGCGCATCGCCGACGTCACGGATCATCCCAAGCTCCGCGGCGCCGCGCATGCCCTGGCGGAGGTTTACGATCTTCACCACACGCACGCCGACACCTGCCTGATGCCCGACCCCGAGACCGGTGAGCCGATTCCCGTCAGCCACATGATCCCGCGCTCGCGCGAGGACCTGGCGCGCCGCCACAGGGCGCTGCGCCAGGTGGCGGAATATTCCGTCGGCCTGATGGGCCGCACGCCCGACTACATGAACGTCACCTACGCGGGCTTTGCCGCGCGGCTCGACGAATGGGGCATCAACGGCAACGAGGCCGGCGCCGAGCGGCTA
This sequence comes from Asaia bogorensis, assembly GCA_945889625.1. Lineage (GTDB taxonomy): Bacteria > Pseudomonadota > Alphaproteobacteria > Reyranellales > Reyranellaceae > Reyranella. Next base: position 946 of record CAMDCE010000075.1, read on the forward strand.
GTCGCCTACCAGAAGTTCCTGCGCCGCGGCGACATCTCGCTCACCCACACCATCGTCCAACCGACCGTCGACAAGGCGACCGGCGATGCGCCCGGTCCCGGCAACGTCCATGCACTGCGCAAGATCAGCGAGAGCGAGCACGGCATCGTGGTGCGCGGCGCGCGGGTGCTGGCGACGCTGGCGCCGTTCGCCGACGAGCTCGCGGTCTATCCCGCCGCGCCCCTGCCCGAGGGCGCCGACGCCTATGCGCTGTCGTTCTGCGTACCCATGGGCGCGCCCGGGCTGAAATTCGTCTGCCGCGATTCGGTGTCGACCGGCGCCAACCGCTTCGACCATCCCTTGTCGAGTCGTTTCGACGAGCAGGACGCCTTCGTGATCTTCGACGACGTCGAGATCCCGCACGACCGCGTGTTCATCGATGCAAATCGCACCGCCTACAACACGGTGATGACCACGAGTTGGCCGCCCAACATCCAGCAGCAGACGATGGTGCGGGCCTCGACCAAGCTCGACTTCGCCTGGGCGCTGGCGCTGCGCATGGCGGCGTCGATCAACGCGGCCGATCCCGAGACCATGCGCATGATCGGCGAGATCTGGACCTATGCCGAGTTCACGCGCAGCGCCGTGGCGACGGCGGAAGCCGAGGCGCGGCAATGGCCGGGCGGCCTGTGGACGCCGTCGTCGGGGCCGCTGCATGCGCTGCGCGCCACCCTGCCGCTGTGGTTCCCGCGGGTGAACGAGATCCTGCGCATGATCGGTTCGCACAATCTCTTTGCCACGCCGACGGCGGCGCAAATGGCCGACAAGGAACTGCGACCGCTGATCGACAAGTACCTGCCCGGCGCCAAGGGCATGGCGGCCGAGGAGCGCATCCGCATCTTCCGTCTCGCCTGGGACTTCGCCGGCTCGGCGCTCGCCAGCCGCAACGAGCAGTACGAACGCTTTTACCTCGCCTCGTCGGCCCGCAACCTGATGCGACACCTGGCGTTCACCGACCGCAGCCGCGCCGACCCGTTGGTCGATCGCTTCCTGAGGGAGCCATACTGACATGCCGGCGCTGCCGCCAGCTCGACGACATCGTCCGGCTCGGCTCCTGGCTCCCTGTCCTTAGCGCAGGTCGGCACAGAACTCCTGGATGCGCTTGCAGCCCTCGCGGATGCTCTCGAGGTCGGTGGCGTAGGAGATGCGGAAGTAGGGGCTCATGCCGTAGGCCGCGCCCTGCACCGTGGCGACGTGGCTCTCCTCGAGAAGGGCTGTGACAAAGTCGGTGTCGGTCGCGAGCTTCTTGCCGGCCTTGGTGGTCTTGCCGATGCAGCCGGCGATGTTGGGGAACACGTAGAACGCGCCCTCGGGCTTGTGGCAGGTGATGCCCTTGGCGTCGCGCAGCCAGCCGACGACGAGGTCGCGCCGGTTGGCGTAGTCGGCGCGGTAATCAGCGATCATCCCCTGCGGACCGTCGAGCGCGGCCAGCACCGCGGCCTGACCCACCGTCGAGACGCCCGACGTCGCCTGGCCCTGCATGTTCATCATGGACGCGATCATGGCCTTCGGTCCGCCCGCGAAGCCGACGCGCCAGCCGGTCATGGCATAGGCCTTCGACGCGCCATTCACGGTGAGCGTGCGCTCCTTCAGTTTCGGCTCGACCTCGGCGATCGAGCAGAACTCGAGGCCGTCGTAGATCAGGTGCTCGTAGATCTCGTCGGCCATGATCAGCACATGCGGATGCTTCAGCAGCACCTCGGCCAACTCGCGCATCTGGGCACGCGAGCACACCGCGCCGGTCGGGTTGTTGGGGAAGTTCAGCACCACCCACTTCGTCTTGGCTGTGATGGCGGCGTCGAGGTCGGCGGCGCGCAGCTTGAACTGGTTGTTCTCCGGGCACGACACGAAGACCGGCACGCCGCCCGCCAGCTTGAACTGGTCGGCGTAGCTGATCCAGCCGGGCGAGGGGATGACGATCTCGTCGCCCGGATTCACGCTCGCCATGGTGGCGTTGTACATGATCTGCTTGCTGCCGTTGGAGACCATGACTTCGTCGAGCGCGTAGTCGAGATTGTTGTCGCGCTTGAACTTGCGCTGCACGGCTTCTTTCAGCGCCTTCACGCCATCCTGCGGCGGATACTTGGTGTCGCCGGCCAACGCCGCCTTGTAGGCGGCATCGATGGCATGGCGCGGCGAGGCGAAGTCGGGTTCGCCCGACGACAGGCCCACGATCTTGACGCCCTGGGCGCGCAGCTCGCGGACCTTGCGGGTCATGGCGGCGGAGGCGGAAATCTTGACGCTCTTCAGGCGCTCAGCGGGTTCGAACATAAGACCTTCCATTTTGGGCGCGACAATAGACGAGGCTTTTAGGCGGAAACCAATCCCGCCGCTTCGATACCGGCTATGCACACGGCCTCGTCCTCGTCGCCCGTGCCGCCCGAGCCGCCGGCCGCGCCCAGGATGTTGCCTTCCTTGTCCTTGATCAGCACGGCGCCGGTCTGCGGCACGAACCTGCCTTTGGAGATCGCCGACAGCGCGCCGTAGAACTGCGGATTGTCCTTGGCGCGGGCCAGCAGCGTGCGGCTGGACGCGCCCATGCCTATTGCGGCCCAGGCCTTGCCGATCGAGATGTCGATGCGGAACATGTTGGCGCCGTCCTCGCGCTGCAGCGACTTCACATGTCCTGCATCGTCGAGCACCGCCACGGCCAGCGGCTTGGTCTTGAGTTCGCGCGCCTTGGCGAAGGCCACTTCGACGATCTTGTTGGCCTGGATGAGCGTCAATTTCGGCATGCCGGCCCCTTTTGCACTGGCCTTTGCGGGGCCATTCTTGAGTATAGCCAAATCAGACAGGCGTAGGAGGTTCCGATGAGCGATATCGTTACCGATCCGCGCGCAGTGGTGCGCCCCAAGACCGAGCAGCCGCGTCTGCACAAGGTCATCCTGCTCAACGACGACTTCACGCCGCGCGAGTTCGTGGTGAAGGTGCTGCAGTCGGTGTTCCACATGTCCGAGGACCAGGCCTATCGCGTCATGATGACTGCGCATCAACGTGGCGCCTGCGTCGTTGCGGCCTTCACCCGCGACATCGCCGAGAGCAAGGCCACGGAGGCGACCAACATGGGTCGCCAGGCCGGCCATCCTCTCGAGTTCACCACCGAACCGGAAGAGTAGGGGCCGGAGGAATAGGCGCGCGAATTACTCCGGAGCCTTGATGCCGGCGCGGCGGATGACCTCGCCCCAGCGCACTGCCTCCGACTTGATGAGCGCGTCGAGTTCCTCGGGCGAACTGGGCGTGACTGAAAGGCTGAGCTCGGCGAAGCGCTGCTGCAGTTCCGGCGCGGTGAGCGCCTTGCGCACCTCGGCATTGAGGCGCTGCACGATATCGCGCGGCGTGGCGGCGGGCGCGGTGAGGCCGAACCAGGTTTCAACGCTGGACCCCGGCACGCCTGCCTCGGCCAGGGTCGGCACATCAGGCAGGCCCGGAGCGCGTTGGGGCGAGGTGACGGCGAGGGCGCGCAGCGCCCCCGACTTTATCTGGCCAGTCGACACCGAGACGTTGGAGAAGACCAGCGGCACCTGGCCCGCCAGCACGTCGGCGATCGCCGGCGCCTCGCCGCGGTAGGGGACGTGCGTCATGCGGATGCCGGCGTTGAACAGGAACAGCTCGGCTGCCATGTGCGGCGTCGTGCCAACGCCGCCCGAGGCGAAGTTGATAGTGCCGGGGTTGGCCTTGGCCATATCGATGAGTTCGCGCAGGGACTTGGCAGCGAACTTCGGGTTGACGACCAGCGCCATCGGCGAAGAGCCGAGCAGGGCAACGCCGGCGACGTCGCGCGGCGCGTCGAAGGTGGCCGACTTGAGGAGAATGGGAGCCACGGCATAGGTCGTCTGCGAGGCCACCATCAGGGTGGTGCCGTCGGGAGGCGCCTTGGCCAGGATATCGGCGGCGACCAGGCCGCTGGCGCCCGTCTTGTTGTCGACCAGCACCGAGCCCAGCGGTCCTTCGCCCAGCTTCTGCGCCAGGATGCGCGAGATCAGATCGTTGCCGCCGCCGGCGGCGAAGCCCACCAGGATGCGGATCGGCCGGGACGGGAAGGGCGCGGTTTGAGCACGAACATGCCGCGGCAACGCGACCATGACGGCCACAACGGCGGCGGTGTGGCCAAGCAGGTGTCGGCGGGCTAGTTTTTTGCCCATGTCGTGCCCTCCCAGAGCGCTCTGTTGGGGTCAAATCTAACCCGGAATCCGGGTTGACGTGGACCAATCAGGTGCCTATTTTCCGCGCGCTTTCGGAATTCACCCCGGCCCGGCCGGGGCTTTTTGTTGAGTAAGGGCCATGAAGATCCGCCATTCGCTGAAGTCGGTTAAGCTGCGCCACAAGGACTGCCGCATTGTGCGCCGCAAGGGCCGCGTCTACGTCATCAACAAGACCAACCCGCGCTACAAGGCCCGCCAGGGCTGATTTCAGCGCACGGGACTGGACAAAGCGGCGGGGCCTCGGCTTCCGCCGCTTTTTCATTTGGCGTATTGATCGGTGCATGCAGATGCCGCCGCTCGATCCCGATATCCTGCGCCGCCGCAGCGAGATCGTGGCCGCGCTCCGCGCCATCGTGCCGGGCGAGGGCGTGATCGACGATCTCGAAGGGATGCGCCCCTACGAGTGCGACGCGCTGTCGGCCTATCGCCAGATGCCGCTTGTCGTCGTGCTGCCCGAGAAGGTGCCCCAGGTCGCCGCCATCCTGCGCTACTGCCAGGACCACAAGGTCAAGGTCGTGCCGCGCGGCGCCGGCACCTCGCTGTCGGGCGGCTCCATGCCGGTGGGCGATGCCATCCTGCTCGGCATGGCGAAGTTCAACCGCGTGATCGAGATCGACTACGCCAACCGCTGCGCCCGCGTGCAACCCGGCGTCACCAACCTCGGCATCTCCAAGGCGGTCGAGCACGAGGGCTTCTATTACGCGCCCGATCCCAGCTCGCAGATCGCCTGCTCGATCGGCGGCAACGTGGCGGAGAATTCCGGCGGCATCCATTGCCTGAAGTACGGCCTCACGACCAACAACCTGCTCGGCATCGAGATGGTGCTGATGAACGGTGAGCTGGTGCGGCTGGGCGGCAAGCATCTCGATTCGGAAGGCTACGATCTCCTGGGCCTGATGACCGGCTCCGAAGGCCTGCTGGGCGTCGTCACCGAAGTGACGGTGAAGCTCCTGCGCAAGCCCTCGACGGCGCGCGCCGTGCTGCTCGGCTTCCCGACCGAGGCGGGCGCTGCCGATTGCGTCGCCGCCGTCATCGCCTCGGGCATCATCCCCGCCGCCATGGAGATGATGGACAAGGACGCCGTCAAATGTGCCGAAGCCTATGTCGGCGCGGGCTATCCCATGGATGCCGAGGGTCTCTTGATCGTCGAACTCGACGGGCCGCAGGTCGAGGTCGACCACCTGGTGGCGCGGGTCGAGGAGATTGCCCGCGGCCGCGGCGCCACGACCTGCCGGGTCAGCCAGGACGAGCAGGAGCGGGTGCTGTTCTGGGCCGGCCGCAAGGCTGCGTTCCCCGCGGTCGGCCAGATCACGCCGGACTATATGTGCCTCGACGGTTCCGTCCCGCGCGGGCGGCTCGTCGAGGTGCTGGCCGAGATGCGGCTGATGTCGAAGAAGCACCGGTTGCGCGTGGTCAATGTCTTCCACGCCGGCGACGGCAACCTCCATCCGCTGATCCTGTTCGACGCCAACGATGCCGACGAGCTCCATCGCGCCGAGCAGTTCGGCGCCGACATCCTTCGGCTTTGCGTCAAGGTCGGCGGCGCGCTGACCGGCGAGCATGGCGTCGGCATCGAAAAGCGCGACCTGATGGGCGTGCAGTTCACCGAGATCGACCTCGACCAGCAGATGCGCGTCAAATGCGCCTTCGACCCCGACCACCTGCTCAATCCCGGCAAGGTGTTTCCCCAGCTCCGCCGCTGCGCCGAACTGGGCCGCGTGGTCGTGCATCACAACAAGCTGCCGTTCCCCGACATCCCGCGGTTCTAGGACCACGACGGCGGTCGCAGCAGCTTCGGTAAGGACCATAATAGGTCGCCGCGCGGGACGCGCTTATGATAGGCGGTCGTACCAGGAGATGAAGTTGGGTCGCCGCCGTTCCTCCCTGTTTTTGCAGCGCAGCAAGTGCGTATTCATTGGGGTTTGCGCGCCGGCGCTGTTTTTTTTGTGTTTCTTTAACAGTCCCGCAGGTGCGAGATGACGGGCACGCTGCGACCCCGTGATGCCAAGGAACTACGCCAGGCGGTGGAATGGGCGCTGAACGAGGGTGCGGCGCTCGACGTGCGCGGCGGCGGCGGCAAGTTGGCGCTGGGCAAGCCCATGACCTGCACTCAGGTGCTCGATCTTTCCGACATGTCCGGCGTCGTCGACTACGCGCCGGAGGAACTGGTGATCACCTTGCGGGCCGGCACGCCGTTGCGCGAGATCGAGGCGCTGCTGGCGCAACGCAACCAGATGCTGGCCTTCGAACCGCCGGACCTCGGCCCGTTGCTCGGGCGCGCACCGGGTGAGGGGACTCTGGTCGGCGCGCTGATGGGAAATCTCTCCGGCCCGCGGCGGCTGTCGGCAGGCGCGGCGCGCGATCACCTGCTGGGCTTCAGCGGCGTCAACGGCCGCGGCGAGATCTTCAAGTCGGGCGGCAGGGTGATGAAGAACGTCACCGGCTACGATCTCTCCAAGCTGCTGGCCGGTTCCTGGGGCACGCTGGCCGTGCTCGACGAGGTCTCGGTGAAGGTGCTGCCGGCGCCGGACCAGACGCGAACGCTGCTGCTGAAAGGGCTCGACGACGCGGCGGCGATGAAGGCGATGTGTGCCGCCATGGGCAGTCCGCATGAAGTCTCGGGTGCGGCGCATATCAAGGACAGCACAGCGCTCCGCGTCGAAGGCGTGGCGCCGTCGGTCGAAGCGCGGCTGAAGGGCCTGCGCGAGCTGCTGGCAACGAGCGGCGCCCGGATGGAAGAACTCGGCACGCTCGAGAGCCGCACCTTCTGGCACGAGGTGCGTGACGTGGCACCGCTCAATGGCGCGCGCGACTCGATCGTCTGGAAGATCTCCTGCCCGCCGACCGAAGGCCCTGCGATCGCCGCGCGCATCACGGCCGGACGGCCGGCGGCCGAGATCTTCTACGACTGGTCGGGCGGCCTGATCTGGCTCGCTTTGCCCGCGAGCGCCGACGCCGACCATCAACTGGTGCGCGGCGCGATCGGCGCCTCGGGCGGACACGCCACCCTGATCCGCGCGCCCGAGGCGGTGCGTGCGGCGGTGCCTGTGTTCCATCCGCAGTCGCCGGCGCTTGCTGCGCTCGCCGCGCGCGTGAAGGAAAGCTTCGATCCCAAGGGCCTCTTCAATCCGGGTCGGATGGGCTAGCGATGCAGACCAACTTCACCCTGGCCCAGCTCGCCGACCCGACGATCGCGCACAGCAACGAGATCCTGCGCAAGTGCGTGCACTGCGGCTTCTGTACGGCCACCTGTCCCACCTTCGTGCTGCTGGGCGACGAGAGGGACTCACCACGCGGGCGCATTTACTTCATCAAGGCGATGATCGAGGGCGATCGCGCGCCGACGGCGTCCGAGGTCAGGCACATCGACCGCTGCCTGTCGTGCCTGTCGTGCATGACGACCTGCCCGTCGGGCGTGAACTACATGCACCTGGTCGATCACGGCCGTGAGCATATCGAGACGCGGTTCAAGCGGACGCCGGCCGATGCCTTCATGCGTGGGCTGCTGGCGTTCCTGATGCCGCGGCCGGCGCTGTTCCGCTGGACCATGGTGCTGGGCCGTCTCGCCAGGCCGCTGGCAGCGATGCTGCCGGCGACCAGCCGCGATCCCGGCGGTGCCACCTTGCTGCGGCGGTTGCGGGCCATGCTCGAGGCGGTGCCCGACAGGATCGCGCCGCCGTCGCCGGTGGATCGGCCGCAGACCTTTGCTGCGGTGGGACCGCGACGAAAGCGCGTGGCCTTGATGCCGGGCTGCGGCCAGCAGGTGCTGGCGCCCGAAGTGAACGAGGCCACGGTACGTCTGCTGACACGGCACGGCGTCGAGGTGGTGAACGCCGCGGGTTCGGGCTGCTGCGGCTCCTCGGTGCAGCACATCGGCCGCAACGATCTCGCGGTGGCACTCGCCAAGGCCAACATCGAGGCCTGGCTGGAGGAGATCGACGGTCCCGGCCTCGACGCCATCGTGATCAACGCCTCGGGCTGCGGCACGACGGTGAAGGACTATGGCCACATGCTGGCCGACGAGCCGCAGTGGCGCGACAAGGCCGAGCGCGTGGCGGGGCTGGCCAAGGATATTAGCGAGGTCATGGCCGAGGTCGGTCTCGCAAACGTGACCGCGCGGCCGCTCACCGTCGCGTACCATTCCGCGTGTTCGATGCAGCACGGCCAGAAAGTGATCGAGCAACCGAAGAAACTGCTGAGCGACGCGGGCTTCATCGTGAAGGACGTGCCCGACGGCCATCTCTGCTGCGGCTGGGCCGGCACCTATCAGGTGCTGCAACCCGAGCTGTCGCGACGCCTGCGCGACGCCAAGGTGGCGCAGCTCGAGAGCGTTCGCCCCCATGTGATCGCCTCGGGCAACTTCGGCTGCAACGGCAACATCGTGTCGGGCACGGGCATTCCGGTTGCTCATACCGTCGAGCTGCTCGACTGGGCTACAGGCGGGCCCAAACCGGTGTCCTTGCCATGAACGTGCTTCGTGCTTGTCTTGTCGTCTTGCTCGGGGTGATGCTTACTGCCAACGCGAGGAGCGAGACCATGCTCGATACCTTGTTCGCCAGGCTGCAGACCGCCACCGATCCCGTCGCCATCCAGGAGTTGGAACAGGCGATCTGGGAGCAGTGGACCCTGCTGCCCCATCCGGAGCAGCGCCAGCTCATGTTCCGCGGCATCGGCGAGATGCAGCAGCACGAGCTCAAGACCGCAGTCGAGACCTTCACGCTGCTGATCGAGATGGCGCCCAACCTTTCCGAAGCCTGGAACAAGCGGGCGACCGTGTACTGGCTGCTCGGCAACTTCCCGGCCTCGGTCAACGACATCTGCGAGACGGTGAAGCGTGAGCCGCGTCATTTCGGCGCCTATTCCGGCCTCGGCATGATCCGCGCCGAGATGGGCGAGAACGGTCGCGCGATTGCCGCCTTTCAGCTAGCGCGCAAATACAATCCGCACATCGCGGGAATCGAAGCCGAGATCGCACGGCTGAAGGCGCTGGGCGGCGATCCTTCGGAGAAGGATCCGCTGGGTTGCGAGCAGCGCACCGCCGGCCGATAGTATCGCGACGTTTTTGCGGGAGTTTTTGTCGATGGCGACGTTGTATGTCGGCGGCCGGTTGTTCGATGGCGAGAAAGTGCAGGACGGGCAGGCGGTGCTGGAAGAGGGCGGGCGCATCAAGCGCGTTGCCTCGGCCGGCGAGTTCAAGGGCTTCGCCGGCGCGCGGGTCGACACCTCGGGCGGCACGCTGATTCCCGGCCTGATCGACTGCCACGTCCATTCGCTGATGGGCGCCGAGGGCAATCCTGGCGCCGTGCAGGACCGCATGAGCGCGGCGCAGATCGCGGTGCGCGGCATGGAGTTCATGCAGCGCACCCTCGAAGGCGGTATCACCGCGGTGCGTGATTGCGGCGGCAAGGACTACATCGAGTTCGCCATGCGCGACGCCTTCAACGCCGGCCGCTTCCTGGGCCCGACGATGCGCTGCGCCGGCCGGCTGATCTGCATGACCGGCGGCCACGGCAGCCGCAACGGCCGCATCGCCGACGGCGTCGATGACGTCGTCAAGGCGGTGCGCGAGCAGGTCCATGCCGGTTCCGACCTGGTGAAGATCATGGCGACCGGCGGCGTGATGACGCCCGGCGTCAATCCCGAGGACCCCCACTACAGCGCCGAGGAATTGAAAGCCGGCATTGCCGAGGGCCACCGCTTCAACAAATGCTGCGCCAGCCACGCCCAGGGCGCGCTCGGCATCCTGAACGCCGTGCGCGGCGGCATCGACTCGATCGAGCACGGCATCTTCATGGACGAGGAATGCTGCGCCGAGATGAAGGCACGCGGCGTCTGGCTGGTGCCGACCCTCGCGGCCGTGAAGAACATCCTCAAGGGCCATGACGAGGGCGACCGCAGCATCCCTGACTATGTGATCGAGAAGAGCCGGCGCGTGTTCGACCGCCATATCGCGGCGACCAGGATGTACTACGCCGCCGGCGGCCGTATCGCGATGGGCACCGACGCCGGCACGCCGCACAATCGCCATGGCGAGAATGCCCGCGAGCTCGAGTTCATGTGCGACATTGGCATCTCCAGCCGCGATTCGCTGTTCTTCGCCACGGCGAGCGCCGCCGACCTGATGCGGCTGGCCGATCATGGCCGCATCAAGGAAGGCAACGTCGCCGACTTCGTCGTATGCGACGGCGATGTGCTGGCCGACATCAAGCGCGCCGCGCGCAAGGAGAACCATCGTATGGTGATCAGGCGCGGCATCGTCGCCCGGGACAACCGCGCGGCCTTCGACTCGACCGCCACCCGCGTCGCCGCCGAGTAGACGGAGAGACACGAGCCGGAGGGTCCGTGGACGAGGTCTTCCTGATCCTGCTCGCGGCTGCCTGGGTGATCGGCACGCCCGTCCTGGCGATCGTCGCATTGGTGAAGACGTCGGGCTTGCGCGGCCAGAACGACCGGCTGGCGGCCGAGATCGCGCAGCTTCGCCGGCAGATCGCAGCGAGACCTGCGCCCGCGCCGGAAGCCTTGCCGCCGCCATTCGCGGAGCCTGTCGAAGTGGAACTGCCGCCGCCGCTGAAGGTGGCGCCAGAAGCGCCGCCGCTTGAAGCAGCGGGCGAAACGCTACCGCCTCTGCCGCCTCCACCACCACCTGTGCCGGCCGGACCTGTCGTGGCGCCGGTGCAGGTTGGATGGGAGCAGCGGCTGGGCGCGCGTGCTTTCATCTGGGTCGGCGCGGTCACCCTGGCGCTCGCTGCGGTGTTCCTCGTCCGCTACTCGATCGAGGAGGGCTATCTCTCGCCCGAAGTGCGGGTGATTCTAGCAGCGCTGTTCGGCTTTGCCCTGATCGGCGGTGCGGAAAAAGTTCGCGCGAAGGACGATCGCGTCGCGCAGGCCATGGCCGCCGCCGGCGTGGCCGCGCTCTATGGCGCCTTGTTCTCGTCGGTCGCGCTCTACGGCATGATTTCGCGGGTCGCGGCCGGCGGCGGCGCGGTGGCGCTCACCGCTTTTGCCATCGGCGTGTCGCTGCGCCACGGCATCTTCGTGGCAGGCCTCGCCTTCGTGGGCGGCTTCGCAAGCCCGGCGATCATCGGCAGCGAAGCGCCCAACACGCCGGTGCTGTTCGGCTACCTGTTAGCGATCGCCACCGGCACGCTCTGGGTCATTCGGCTGCGTGGCTGGTGGCCGCTCGGCTGGGGCGTGCTGGCAGGCTCGGCGCTGTGGACCGTGGTGTGGATGTTCTCGGGCGCCGACGGGCTGCGTTGGGTGGGCCTGTTCCTGGTGGCGGTGGCGGGCTTGTTCGTGTGGGCGACCTGGCGGCGCATGGGAAAGGCCGAGAATCCGCCGATCGATGTCACGGCACAAGTCTGGACGGCACTCGGCCTCACCGGTGTTCTCCTGGCAGTTCTTCTCGTTCAGGAGCGCGGCCAGCAGGATATCGTTTCATGGCTGGAACTGGCGCTCCATGGTGCTGGTCTCTATGCGCTCGCCCGCTGGGTGCCGCGCTTCCAGTATGTCGCGGGCCTCGCGCCCCTCCTGTCGCTGGCCGGCCTCTTCTTCTGGTGGTGGTTGCTGTCCGCTGCTCCATGGGATGGCGACCGCTTTGCCTGGCTCTCGATCCTGTTCGGCGGCCTCTATGCCGCGGGCGCTTTTGCGCTGCTGTGGAACGCCGGCCGGCCCGGTTTCTGGGCGGCGCTCTCGGTGGCGGCCGCACTCTCGCATTTCCTGCTGTGCTGGTGGATCCTGCGCACTACCGCGACCGGCACGCCGTGGGGCCTGATCAGCATCGGCCTTGCGGTGCCGTTCCTGGTCGGGGCCGAGCGGCTGTCGCATTGGCGGCAGCGCATGACCGGCGCCACCGAGGCCTTGGGCTACCTGGCCGCCGGCGTTTCCTTCTTCATCGCCGCCGCCATCCCGCTCGAGCTCAATCGCGAGTGGATCACGGTGGCCTATGCCATCGAGCTTGCGGCGGTCGCGGCGATCGCAGCCAAGCTCGACCTGCTCGCCATGCGCCAGCTCTGCTGGGGCCTGCTGGCGGTCGTCGTCGTGCGCTTCGTGCTCAATCCCGAGGTGCTCAAATATCCGCTGGGTGTGGCGCCGCTCGTCAACTGGATGCTGTGGGGCTACGGCATCTCGATCGCCGCCTTCGTCGTGGGCCGGCACTATCTCAAGATGTCGCGCGCCGATCGGCTGGTGCAGGCGGTCGAGGCCGGCATCGCGCTGCTGGTCTTCACGTTGGCCACCCTAGAGGTGAGAAGCCTGTTCCAGCGCAACGCCATGATGGAACCGCATGCGACCTTCATGGAGCGGGCGTTCTACGTGCTGGTCTGGGGCGCCTTTGCGCTCGCAGCCCTCTGGGTCGCGCGGCGGCGGCACGATCTCGTTTCCTTGTGGGCATGGCGGGTGAGCGGGTCGCTCGCCGTGGTGACGGTGCTGCTCATGCAGGTCGTGGTCGCCAACCCGATCTTGGAGCACGCAGATGTCGGACAGTTGCCGATCCTGAACGGCCTGCTGGTCGCCTATGCAGCACCAGCCGTGATGGCCGCCCTGGCGCGGCGCTGGATCGAAATCGAACGCGACGAGCGGGTTGCGCTGGTGCCGGAAGTCACCGCCTCGATCCTGGCCTTCGTCTATGTCTCACTGGAAGTCCGGCACTTCTTCGATCCCGGCTTCGATCGCGGCGGGTTCGGCGCCGAGGGCATCGAGCTCTACGCCTATTCCATCGTCTGGCTGCTGTTCGGCGTCGGCCTGCTGGCGCTGGGCTTCGCGCGCGGTGCGGCGGTGTTGCGCCATGCCGGCATGGCCCTGGTCTGCATCGTCGTGTTGAAGGTCTTTCTGATCGACATGGCGGGGTTGAAGGGACTGTTGCGCGTCGCGTCGTTTCTCGGGCTGGGCGCGGCGCTGCTGGGCCTCGGCTACGCCTATCGCCGCTTCGGCTTCGACCAGCCGGCGCAGAAGTAGCCCATGCTGTTCCGCGAATTTGGCATGTCGCTCGACGAACTGCGCGCGCTGCAGTTCACGCGCCTGCGCGAAGCCGTGCGGCATGCATTCGAGCATCAGGCGCCCTATCGGGCGAAGTGCGACGCCGCGGGCGTCCGGCCCGACGATCTCGGCACGCTCGACGATCTTCGCCGCTTTCCCTTCACCGCCAAGAGCGATCTGCGCGACGCCTATCCGTTCGGCATGCTGGCGATTGCGCGTGAAAGGTGCGTGCGGCTCCATGCCTCGAGCGGCACGACCGGCCGTCCGACGGTGGTCGGCTACTCGGCGCGCGATATCGAGACCTGGAGCGAGCTGATGGCGCGCTCGCTCTACGCCGGTGGTGCTCGGCCGGGCGACATCATCCACAATGCCTATGGCTACGGGCTGTTCACCGGCGGGCTGGGCGCGCATTACGGCGCCGAGAAGCTCGGCTGTACGGTGGTGCCGATGTCGGGCGGCTTCGGCGAACGCCAGGTCCAGCTCATCTGCGAGTTCGGCGCACGGGTCGTGCTGATGACGCCGTCCTACATGCTGGCGATCGCCGATGAGTTCGAGCGCCAGGGCGTCGATCCACGCGCCACGGCGTTGCGCATCGGCATCTTCGGTGCCGAACCCTGGACCGAGGGCATGCGGGTCGAGATCGAGCGCCGGCTCGGCATCGACGCCGTCGACATCTACGGCTTGAGCGAAGTGATGGGCCCGGGCGTCGCCTGCGAGTTCGTCGAGACCAAGGATGGGCCCACCATCTGGGAGGATCATTTCTATCCCGAGATCGTCGATCCGGATTCAGGGCAGTCGGTGCCCGACGGCGAGCCGGGCGAACTGGTCTTCACCTCGCTCACCAAGGAGGCGATGCCGGTGATCCGCTATCGCACCCGCGACCTCACACGACTGCTGCCGGGCTCGATGACCGCGATGCGGCGCATGGCCAAGATCACCGGCCGCAGCGACGACATGCTGATCGTGCGCGGGGTCAACCTGTTTCCGAGCCAGGTCGAGGAGCAGATCCTGCGCGACCCCGCGCTCAGCGGCCACTACGTGATCGAACTGTCGCGCACGGGCGCGCTCGACGACCTGCTGGTGAGGGTCGAGGTCCGCGCCGCGCTGGATGGCGAGGCGGCCCGCCGTGCCGGCGAGGAGCTGTCGCGGCGGCTGAAGACCATGTGCGGGCTGTCGGCGGAGGTCGAGATCGCCGCCCCAGGCGCGGTCGAGCGCTCGATGGGCAAGGCGCGACGGGTGATCGACAGGCGTCCGAAGAACTAGAGCTGTCCCGACGGGCGCGGGCGACCGCGGCGTGCGGCGCCAAAGTCCTCGCGGCTGAGGTAACCCTTGTGGTCCCTGTCCAGCTTCTGGAACCGACGCTGGAGCCAGTCCGCCTGCTGATCCGGTCCAAGCTGCTTGAATTTTTGCGCCGCCTTGCCGTTGCCGGCCATCAGGCGGTTGCCGGTGAAGGCCTCGAACTCCTGAAGCGTCACGCGGCCGTCGTGATTGGCGTCGACCTTGTCGAAGCGGCTGGCTGCCTCGGCGTGCGCCAAGGGCAGACTTGCGATTGCCACGGCGAGGGCGAGGGCGAAGGCGATGATGAACGGGCGCATGGGTTTCACGACCTCGGGTGGGCGGTGACCAGCCCAATTCTCGCCTTAATCAGGCAACACTAGGGGTCTTTCCCGAGTATTCCCCAGCTTCCCCACGATGGATGATGCTTGATAAATCCAGTGTTTTAGCCATTATGAGCACTCATCAGAAAACATCGGGAACTTCCCCGGTTTTCCCCCTACTGTGTCCCCGGTGTGTCCCCGGTGTGTCCCCGGCCAAGTGGACCCACTGGATAGCCCTCGCGGAGGCTGCCTTGCCCAAGCTCACCAAGCGATTCGTTGACGCCCTGAAGCCCGTCGATCGCGACACGCTCTACCGCGACAGCGACCTGAAGGGCTTCGCCTTGCGCGTGAAGCCATCGGGCGCGCGTACATGGGTCGTCCAGTACAGAAATTTGGCCGGCAGGACTCGAAAGCTCGCTCTGGGCAAGGTTGGGGTGCTGACGCCCGACGAAGCGCGTACGGAGGCGCAGGAGGCCCTACGGAACGCGTCCAAGGGCAAAGACCCGTCGGCAACACGGAAGGCTGCGCGTGGTGCCATGACGGTGGCCGCCCTATGCCGGGACTACCTCGCGGCGGCCGACAAGGGGCTGGTCCTGGGGAAGCTCAGGCGGCCGAAGTCGGAAAAGACGATCACCACCGACCGGAGCCGGATTGAAAGCCACATCATCCCGTTGCTGGGGACGTTGCCCGTCTCCGAGCTGAAGCAGGCGGACGTGCGCCGGTTCCTGCACGCCGTGCAGTCGGGCAAGACCGCCAGAACGGCCAAGGCGAAGGGCAGGGGCATCATCCGGGTTACTGGCGGCCCTGGCGCTGCAGCGCGCACTGTGGGCCTCCTGGGTGGCATCTTCTCCTATGCCATGCGCGAGGGCTTGCGAGCCGACAACCCCGTGAAGGGCGTAGAGCGCCCCGCCGACAATCGGCGCACGACGTTCCTTTCGATGGACGATTACCGGACACTGGGCGCGGCGCTGGCCGCCGCAGAGCGGGAAGGCGAAAACATCCTCGCCGTGCGGGCCGTGCGACTGCTGGCGCTGACCGGCTGCCGGCGGGGCGAGGTGGTGTCGCTCACCTGGCCGGAGGTGGACCTTGAAGCGCGCCAGCTTCGGCTTGCCGCCACGAAAGAAGGTTACAGCATCCGGCCGCTGGGGCAGGCGGCGGTTGACCTCTTGGACAGCCTGCCGCGCCACGCCAAGAGCGAAACAGTCATTCCGAGCGGCGCCAACGGGACGCCCTATGTCGGCCTGGGCAGCGGATGGCAGCGGATCGTGAAGCGTTCGAAGCTCAAAGGCGTATCGCTACACACCTTGCGCCATTCCTTCGCCACCACGGCCAACACGTTGGGGTGCAGCGAGGCGGCCATCGCCGGGATGCTGGGGCACGTGCGCTCGTCAGTCACGGCACGCTATGCCCACAACGTCGATGCAGTGCTGCTGGCCGCTGCCGATCGCGTAGCCGGCGCCATCGCCCACGCTCTTGACGGAGGGAAGCCTGCCAAGGTTGTGAAGATAGGCGACCGCCGACGCGCGACCGCCCAGCCTCGGTGATATAATTCGAATCGGCGCGACTAGGGCTTGGCCGCCCGAACATCTGGCCCGCACCAGACTGTCGCGCCGACTTTCCACTGCGGAGCACCGATGCGGAGGTGCCAATGAGCTTTAGTTCTAAGGACTGGACCGTTCCCGAGGTGTGCGTGTGGATCACGAGCGGGAACAGGACTCGCGTTAACGCCATGGCGCCTGACGCGCGCAAATCGCTGACATTCGCTGA
>CAMDCE010000076.1 GCA_945889625.1 Asaia bogorensis
TTGATTTCGATCTGCAGGGCATGGCGGCCGAGGCTCGGCCGGCCGTAGCGCTGGGTGGTGAAGCCGCCGGCGTAGGGCTGGTTGCGCTGGACGCGCAGGCCCTGGGCCACCAGCCACTGTTCGGCGCACTCGACCAGTCCGGGCGCGCAGGATTCGCCGTGATTGTCTCCCAGCACGATATCGACCCGCCGCTCGCGCTCACGGGCGCCGATGCCCGAGGCCGACGATGGCATGGAATGGGCGTCGATCAGCAGGGCGGCGCCAAACAGGCTGTAGGTCTGCTCGACCAGCATCGACAGCGCCACATGATAGGGCCGCCAACAGGTCTCGAGCCGCTGCTCGATCTCGTCGGCCGGCACGCGGCCGCGATAGATCGCCTCGCCGCTGGCGGCGACCCGGGGGATCATTCCGAGGCCCGCGGCGACACGGGTGGTGCGGTGGTTGAGCGGCCGCGGCAGGGGGCCTTCGAACATGCCGGGATCGAGCTCGTAGGGCTCGCGGTTGGCGTCGACGTAGGAGCGCGGGAAGCGGGCCGCCAGGAACGGCATGCCGAGCGCCGGCGCGGCGGCAAAAAGCTGGTCGACAAAGGCGTCTTCGGCGCGGCGCAAGGCCGCCAGCGGCACCGCGGCCTGGGCGAGGAATTCGGCGGGGTAGAGCGCTCCGCTGTGCGGCGAGGCCACGACCACGGGCACGCTCTGGTGCGCCGGCAAACGACAGTCCAAACCCCCGTGATCGGTGGCGATCTGCAGCGAACTCATCCAAGCCTCATAGCGCGCGGATCGGACCCCGTCACGCGCCGCGGCTTTTGCCGACTCTTGCCAAGTTGGGGGCCCCGATGTAGACGACCGCACTCTTGGCCCAAGGGCCCGGCGATGGGCGCGTAGCTCAGCGGTAGAGCACTGTCTTGACATGGCAGGGGTCACAGGTTCAATCCCTGTCGCGCCCACCATCGCCCGGCCCCAATCCCTTGATCTCCAATTTCTTCTCACTCTACTCCCACGACTTCGTGCGCGTTGCGTGCTGCGTGCCGCGAACCCGCGTGGCCGACGCCGGCTATAACCTCGCCGAGACGCTGCGGCTGGCGGGCGAGGGCGACAAGGCCCGCACGGCCATCATGGTCTTTCCCGAACTCGGCCTCTCGTCCTACGCCATCGAGGATCTGCTGCTGCAGGACGCGCTGCTCGACCAGGTCGAGCAATCGATCGCCACGGTCGTCGATGCCTCGAAGAAGCTCTTCCCGGTTCTGATCGTCGGCGCGCCGCTTCGCGTGAGCGGGCGGCTCTACAACACCGCCGTTGTGATCCATCGCGGGGCGATCCTGGGCGTGGTGCCCAAGACCTACCTGCCCAACTACCGCGAGTTCTACGAAAAGCGCCATTTCGTGTCGGGCGCCAACGTCATCGACAGCAGCATCAGGCTGGCCGGCCAGGACGCGCCGTTCGGTGCCGACCTGCTGTTCCGCTCGACCGGTTCGGTCGATGTCACCTTCCATGTCGAGATCTGCGAGGACATCTGGGTACCGGTGCCGCCGTCGAGCCACGCAGCGCTTGCCGGCGCCGAGGTGCTGGTGAACCTGTCGGCGAGCAACATCACGATCGGCAAGGCCGACGCGCGGCGCCTGCTGTGCGGCAGCCAGTCGGCGCGCGCCATTGCGGCCTACGCCTATTCGGCCTCCGGTCCCGGCGAATCGACGACCGATCTCGCCTGGGACGGCCACGCCGCGATCTACGAATGCGGCGACCAGCTGGTCGAATCGGAGCGCTTCGAGAAGGACTCGACCATCATCGAGGCCGACGTCGACCTCGGCCGCATCCGCCAGGAGCGGCTGCGCAATAACGGTTTTGCCGATTGCGCGGCGCAGGAGAAGGACAAGGTCGGGCGTTTCCGCAAGGTCGTCTTCGCGCTCGAGGCGCCGAAGGACAAGGTGACGCTGCAGCGCGCCGTCGAGCGCTTCCCCTATGTGCCGTCCGATCCCGCCAGGCTGCGCGACAATTGTTACGAGGCCTACAACATCCAGATCCAGGGGCTGGCGCAGCGCCTGCAGTCGAGCCGCACCGAGAACGCCGTCATCGGCGTGTCGGGCGGCCTCGATTCGACGCATGCGCTGATCGTCGCCTGCCGTTCGATGGATCTGCTGGGCAAGAGCCGTAAGAACGTGCTGGCCTACACCATGCCGGGCTTCGGCACGTCGGACAAAACCCACGCCAATGCGTGGCGCCTGATGAAGGCGCTCGGCGTCACGGCGGCGGAGATCGACATCCGGCCGACCGCCAAGCAGATGCTGGGCGACATCGGCCATCCCTTCGCCAGGGGCGAGAAGGTCTACGACGTCACTTTCGAGAACGTGCAGGCCGGCCTGCGCACCGACTATCTGTTCCGCCTGGCCAACCAGCAGCGCGGCATGGTGGTCGGCACTGGCGACCTGTCGGAGCTCGGGCTCGGCTGGTGCACCTACGGCGTTGGCGATCACATGTCGCACTACAATCCCAACGGCTCGGTCTCCAAGACGCTGATCCAGCACCTGATCCGCTTCGTTGCCGCCTCGGGCGACGTCGGCCAGGAGACCGCCGCCATCCTGCACGACATCCTGGACACCGAAATCTCGCCGGAATTGATCCCGGCGGGAGCGGACGGCGTCGTGCAGTCGACCGAGCATTCGGTCGGCCCCTACGCGCTGCAGGATTTCAACCTCTACTATCTGACGCGGCTCGGCTTCCGGCCGTCCAAAATAGCCTTCCTCGCCTGGCATGCCTGGCACGACGTCGACAAGGGCGCCTGGCCCGCCAACCTGCCGGATGGCACGCGGCGCGCCTACACGCTGGCAGAAATCCACAAGTGGCTGGAACTTTTCCTGCGGCGCTTCTTTGCCAACCAGTTCAAGCGCTCGGCGCTGCCCAACGGGCCGAAGATTTCGTCGGGCGGCTCGCTGTCGCCGCGCGGCGACTGGCGCGCTCCATCGGACGGCAGTCCCGATGTATGGTTGGCCGAACTCGCCGGGAACGTCCCGGTTAAGTAGACTCGGGGCTTCCGCGCAGGGAGGGCAACCATGCCGCTCAAGATCAAGAAGACCGTGAAGCAGATGGTCGACGAGGCCAACGCCGAAGTCGAGACCCTACCGCTGGGTGAGGCGATCAAGCTGGTCGGCACGCCCGGCGTCACCTTCATCGACATCCGCGATCCGCGCGAGCTGTGGCGGGAGGGCACGATCCCCGGCGCCATCAATGTGACGCGCGGCATGCTGGAAATGTGGATCGACCCCGAGAGCCCCTACGCCAAGGATTATTTCCAGAACGACAACAAGTTCGTCTTCTTCTGTGCCGGCGCCTGGCGCTCGGCGCTGTCGGCCAAGACGGCGCAGGACATGGGGCTGACGCCGGTCGCCCATTTCGAGGGCGGCTTTGCCGCCTGGAAGAAGGCGGGCGGACCGGTGGCGACGGTCGAGCCGAAGAAATAGGTTGGCCACAATGCCAGGACCCGAGGGCTCGATGACCGAACTGACGCTCAGCTCCACCCATCTGTTCACGTTAAGCCTCACGGTCGATCCGAACATGACCGATCTCGGCGAGACGCCGTATGGCCGCCGCCGCATCGCCACCGTGACGGGCGGCAGCTTCGCGGGCGAGGAGCTCAAGGGCACCGTGCTGCCCTCACCGGGCGGCGACTGGCTGCTGATGCGGCGCGACGGCATCCTGATGCTTGACGTGCGGCTGACGCTCAAGACCGACGACGGCCATCTCATCTATATGAGCTACCGCGGCATGCGCCACGGGCCGGCCTGGGTGATCGAGCAGCTCAACAAGGGCGAGAAGGTCGATCCCAGCCAGTATTATTTCCGCTCGACCCCGGTGTTCGAGACCTCGTCGGAGAAGTACCGGTTCCTGAACCGCATCGTCTGCGTGGCGACCGGCCGGCGCGAGCCGACCGGCCCGATCTACGAGGTCTTCCAGATTCTATAGCGCACCGTCTAACAAACGGTTGGAAAACGGCGACGCCCTCCCCAGTAGACTCAGGGCTATCGCATTTGACCGTCTATTCCGTCATCCCGAGCGAAGCCGCCCAGCGGGCGGTGTAGCCGAGGGACCTCCTCTTGTCGGCGGGGCAGCTGAACAGGTCCCTCCACTGCGCCTCGCTGTGCTCGGCTCCGGTCGGGATGACGGGATTTTTTGTCAAATGTGATAGCCCTGCAGCAGACTGGAAAGGACAAGCGACTCTGGTTTCAGCGGAGCGCAACATACAGTGGCGATTATCGCATGGTAATGTCTAAATTTACCGGAAATCATCCCAATACGGCGAATATCGCACTATCGGTCACGAACGAATTTCGGGCGCCTTAGGCGATCTTCGCCAGCACCGGCAGGATGTATTCGCGGAACTTGGCCGGGTTCTCGCTCATCGGGAAGTGGCCGACCTCCTTCATGATCTGCACCTCGACGCCCGGGATCTGCGACGCCGTGCGCAGCGTGTCTTCGGCGGTACAGGAGAAATCATATTCGCCGGTCAGCAGGGTGAGCGGGCAGATCCTGGTGTCGATGGTCTTCACCTTGTCGCGCAAATCGCCGTCGACGCGATAGAAATAGAGATCGCCTTTGAACACGCCGGGTCCGCTCTGCATGTACATCCACAATGTCTCGTGGCGGGTGACCGGTGGGCTGTGCGGCGCGATCAGGCCGGAGACCAGAGCGGCAGAGACCTCGCCGCCATGCACGTCGGGCCGGTGCAGCCAGGCGGTGTCGTACCACGGCTGCTGGAAGTCGGCGGCTTCCAGCGCGATCAGGGCGCGGAATTCGGCGGCATGTTCGATGGCGAGGTTGAGCACGATGCGGCCGCCGATCGAGCAGCCCATGACCACCGGCCGGTCGAGTTCCAGCGCTGTGCAGAAGGCGCGGATGGCCGCCGTGTAGGACTGCGTGGTCAGGCGGTACTCGCCGCGTTCCCAGCCATCCGGCGGCGTCGATTTGCCGTGCCACGGCATGTCGAAGGCCAGTACGCGAAAGCGCCGGGTGATCTCAGGATCGGCCAGCAGGTGACGGAACTGGCGGTTGTCGGCGCCGGCGGTGTGCAGGCAGACCAAGGGAATACCGCCTCCGGCCTGCGGGCCCGCCTCCTCGAAGTAGAGACGGTGCGGCACACCTTCGATGTCAGTCCGCAGGTAGCGGCCGACCATGGGATCGAGCCTGGGCGCCATGTCGGTCAGTCCTTCCCGCGGGGCAGCGCCAGCAGGTCCTTGAAATACTGCAGGTTCTGCAGGAACGGCCGGAGGTCTCCCGCCATCGACGCCGCGCCGCGCTTGGTGAGGGCGAAGAGATCGTGCCAGCCGGGATCGGGAATCGCGTGCCAATGATGGGTCCACGCTTGATCGGTGGCGCCGAACGAGAAGGTCGCGGAGCGCATCAGCCGCGGTCCGCGCTCGAAACCGGCCAGCGCGCCGTCGCGCAGCGCCAGATGAAACGGCTCGGCGCCGATGTCGATCCGGCAGTCGACCGTCAGCCAGCGGCCGCGGCGCAGGAGGTCGGCATGGGCGGCGAGAAGAGACGGCAGATGTTCAAAGCGGTCGGCAGGGGTCATTCCTGCAGAATATACTCCACCGTCGAGCGGTCGTGCGCCACGAAAGAACTCTTCACCCAGCGGCCGCGGTCGTCTCAGACGACCCGGTCAGCCCTCAGCTTCTTGATAACGGCCGGCTCGTAGCCAAGTTCCCGCAGGATCTGGTCGGTGTGCTCGCCGAGCTGCGGCGCCCGGCTGCGGATGGTGAGCGGCGTGCGCGACAGCTTCACGGGCTCCTGCAGGACCGGCACCGATTTGGCCGCGCCGGGATACTCCATTGAATGGAAGAATTTCGCGTCCTTGACGTGCTTGTCGTCGAGCGCCTGCTGCGGCGTGTAGACGGCGCCGGCAGGGATGCGGTTGGCTTCGAGCTCGGCCAGCGCCTCCTTCACACTCCGCGTGTCGCACCATTTCTGCATGATGGCCGACAGCGCCTCGCCATTGTCGCCGCGCGCCAGGTCGTCCTTGAAGCGCGGGTCCTGGGTGAGGTCCTCGTTGCCCATCAGCCTGCACCAGCGCACGAACAGCGGCTGGCCGATGGTCATGGCGTAGATCCAGCCGTCCTTGCACTTGAAGGAGTCGGAGGGGCCGGCGGTGAAGCCGCGATTGAGCGTGGCGATGCGGTCGAGGCCGAGCATCGACTGCTCGATCAGGTGGCTGTTGGTGATGTTGATGGCGGTGCGCAGCAAGGCGGTTTCGACCTTCTGGCCCTTGCCGCTCTTGGCGCGGTCCATCAGCGCCGCCAGCACGCCCACCGTGGCAAGCAGCGCCGAGCCGAAATCGACATAGGGCGCGTTGGCGCGCGTCGGTATCTTGCCGTCGCCCGACAGGTGCATGGCGCCCGACATGGCCTGGCCGATCGTGTCGAAGCCGACACGGGTGGCGTAGGGTCCTTCCGATCCGAAGGTCGAATTGGTCGCGAGGATGATGCGTGGATTGAGGGCGGAGATGGTGTCGTAGTCGATGCCCATCTTCTGGACGTCTTCGTAGGGCAGGTTGGCGATCACCACGTCCGACACGGCGACCAGCTTCTTCACGATCTCGCGGCCCTCGGGCTTCATCGGGTTCAGCGTCATCCCGAGCTTGTTGCGGCCCATCTGGAGGAACATGGCGCCTTCGCCACCCTGGGCGACCGGCGTCACCCAGCGGTCCTCGCTGCCCTCAAGCTTTTCGATGCGGATCACCTCGGCGCCGAGGTCGCCCAGCAAGGTGCCGCAGAACGGGCCGGCGATGTACCGGCCGAAATCGAGGACGCGAATCCCCTCCAGAACGCCTGCCATCTATCCGTTCCTCACCAGATGCTTCGGGCCGCGCCGACGCGGCGCATCAGCAATAGTGCGACCGCGACAGTGTCCACAAGAATGGCCGGCGCGGCCCGGGCTGAGCAGGCGCGCGAGTCTGCTGAAAGTCATCAGGTTCTAGTCGAATATCGACGGAAGCCCGACCTTGGCCAACTCAGCGTTGCGCGCCACCATCCACGCCTTGGTGAAGGCGTCCTTGTCGGCGGGCGGGTTGGCTTTGGTGAAATCGGTCCAGGCCTTGCCGATCGTGTCCTGGCGCTTCACCAGCATGTCGTTGTGCTTCTGCGCCTCTGCCGTCCACACGCCGGCTTCCTTGAGGGCCTTCACGGCACCGTCATGATAGGGCAGGACCCAGCTCAGGAGCTGCCGCTTGACGTCCAGGCCGTCGGCACCCGGGGCGCTGTCCTTGTAGTCGGGATAGCCGACGATCATCGCCTTGGTGATGGAATAGACCAGATCCGGCTTCTCGGCCGCGTAGGCCATGAAGATCGGGTAGGGATAGTTGGGCAGCTCGAGCGAATTGCTGTTGCTCAGTCCGCCGGCGCCGCAGGTTGCCTTGTGCGGCACGAAGTACGGCCCGATCCTGTGCATGCGCTCCCAGCCGGCCTTGTCCGAGGCGAGCGTCTGCGGCATCACCACGCCGCGCGGCGACGTCTCGAGCTCCCTGACCTGGCCGGTGATGGTCGAGGCGACCGCGGCGTCGACCTCGTTGTTGATCATGCCCTTCCACGCCGCGCCGAAGCTCGAGAACTCGACCAGCTTGACGTCGTTCTTCGTCAGGCCGGCAAAGGCCAGAATCGCAAAGGCGTTCTGGTTGAGCGCCGGCGAGCCGACGACCGTGGCGACGCGCTTGCCCTTGAGGTCCTTGAGCTCCTTGACGCCGGTGTCCTTGGCCACGTTGAGGGTGATGGCATTGCACGACGACGCCGACAACATCAGCCGCAGCGGTTGCGGCCCCCACTCCTTGAGGGCGAATTCGAACACGCCCTCGGCGGCGAAGTAGCCGCCGATCCCCATGGCGGAGGCCTGCGCGCGGCCGTTCCTCACCGGCGCCAGACGGGCGATGTCGTTGCCGGCCGGCAGGACGCGCAGGTCGCTCTTGTACTTCTCCTTGAGCACCTTTCCGACGGCGACCGCGATGTTGAAGCCGGACGTGCCGGTGTCGTAGGCCGTCATGGTGAGCGTATCGGGCAGCTTGATGTCTTGCGCCGCCACGGGGCTGGCCCACAGCGCGGCGGTCGTTGCCAGTGCTGCGCCGGCGATCGTTCTGCTAATCATCATGACTCTCCTTGGACGTCCGCTCCCTGACCTCGGCGGCGATGGTCCCGCCGCTTGCTTTACCGACGATGATGGGCAGCGCCTGCCGTTGAGTCCAGCAGATTGCAGAGCTGCTGAAGCGCCGGCTCTTCAGGCGAAAAAGGAATGCCGTGTCTCAGGCGATGCGGACGCGGCGCACGAGCAGCAGCGCGACGACGACCGTAGGCACGAGAATGGCCAGTCCGAGAAGCTCCATCGCCGTGTTGCTGATCGGCATGATCCCGCCGCCGGGCATGGCCAGCACCAGTCCGCCCACGGCAAGCAGGACGCGCAATGGCCATTCGAACTTGCCGGCCGCGCGCAGGTCGCCGACGCCCGCCTGATAACCCTGGATGCCGCCGCAGATGAACACCGTGCCAATCAGGGTCATGACCGTGAGATAAATCGCTTCGAAGTACGGAACCGGATCGCCCGGCACCGCGGCCTGCAGCACGAGCGCGGGGTTCACGACGAAGAAGAACGGAATGAAATAGATGATGCTGCCGACCCACATCGATTCCCAGCCGGTCTTCATGGCCGGTGCACCTGCGATGCCAGCCGCGGCAAAGGAGGCGATGGCGACCGGCGGCGTGATCGACGACAGCATGCCCCAGTAGAAGATGAACATGTGAACCGCCATCTTGTTGAGGCCGAGCTTCTCCAGCGCCGGGCCGACCAGAATGGCAAGGAAGATGTAGCAGGCCGTCGTCGTCAGCCCGAGTCCCAGCACCAGGCTGGTGATGGCGCACATCGCGAGCAGCAGCAGGGCGTTGCTGCCGGCCAGCGAGAGCAGATCGTTGGCGAGCGAAGAGATCACGCCGGTGAGCGAAAAGGCGCCGATCAACAGGCCGCAGCCGGCCAGGATACCGACCAGCTCGACGAAGGTGCGGCCGTTGGCTTCGAGGAACTTGGCATACCTGGCCAGACCCCAGCGCTTCTCGCCGGCGATCTCGTTCAATGCCACCAGCAACAGCATGCCGCCCAGCGCCGGCAGCAGCACGGCGTTCATCCAGGCGTCGAAGACGGCATTGCCGGGCAGGCCGGGTGGCAGGGCGAGTGCTTTCTCGTAGCCCTCGCTGCGCAAGGTCATCAAGGCAGTGGCGAGCACGGCGACAACGAGATTGATCGTGTTGATGAGCCGCCACTTGCCCGGCTGCTCCCACTGGTTCAGCACCAGCAGCAGCGCCGTCGCATAGAACGGCGCATGGCTCTCGCGCTTGAAGTAGAGCAGCATCACGATCAGCACGACGACGACGAACGCGAAGTACCAGCCTTCCTTGAAGGTCTGGCCCAGGCTCGGCAGCTCGCGCCGTTCGAGGCCCTTGAGGCCGTGGCGCGCCGCATAGGCGTCGACCTGCATGAAAAGGCCGGCATAGTAGAGCACGGCGGGAATGATCGCGGCGACCGCGACCTCGGCGTAAGTCGTGCCCATGAACTGCGCCATGACGAAGGCGGTGGCGCCCATGACCGGAGGCGCGAGCACGGCGCCGGTCGAGGCGCAGGCTTCGATGGCGGCCGCGTACGATGCCCGAAAGCCGGTTCGCTTCATGGTCGGGATGGTCATGGTCCCGGCGGTCAGGACGTTGCTGACGATGCTGCCCGACATCATGCCGAGCAGGCCCGATGCGAAGATGCCGACTTTGGCCGCACCGCCGCGAAAAGTGCCACAGAGCGCGAAGGCGAGGTTGATGAAGAACTTGCCCGCGCCCGTCATCATCAGCGCCGTGCCGAACACCAGGAAGCCGATCACCACGTCGGCGAAGGCCTGGATCGGGATGCCGAGCAGGCTCTCGGTCGAGAGCACGTGATAGGCGGTCGTCTGCTCGAGGGTCGATTGGTTGCCCTTGAGCGGTCCCAGCCACGCGGCGCCGGCAAACAACGGATAGACGGTGAAGGGAAGGACGCTCAGCACAAGCGCCCAGCCGCCGGTGCGGCGCAAGGCCTCCATCAGCGCAAACCACATGAAGTAGCCCGCCCAGATGACAGGCTGCGGCGGGTCGCCGAACTCCCAGCCGAGCTCGGCCGCCCTGCGAATGTTCATCATGAGGTAGAACGAGGAAACCGCCGTTCCGACGAACAGCAGCACGTCATACCAGGCGATGCGCTCGAGCGAGGCCTTCGGGCTGCCCGGGAAGATCACGAAGGTGAAGGGCAGCATGCAGAGGATGAGGAGGTAGAAGTATTCGGTGTTGAGCGGCGTGAAGCCTATGAAGAAGCGCAGCCCGAACTGCTGGTTGACGCACAGGAAGATCGTGGCGCCCGTCAGCACCACCAGCGCCCAGCGCCACGGGCCGACGAGCGTGCGGACCCGCAAGGTCTCGGCTTCGGCCGGGCCAACCTGATGGGGGTCGTCGAAGACGACCCGCGCCGCTTGTTCAGTCATGAGATGCGGTCAGCGCCGCAAGCAGGCCACGCCATTTCACGGGTCATCGTCTTGGCAACGGCGGTCCGGCAAGCAGCAAACCGGCCGCGGCGCCCAACATGGCGCGGCGTAGAAACATCAAGATCCTCCCTCGGCGGCGTGCCTTGTCGCCGGCACCGTTCGCCGGCGCATCCTGCCAAGCCAGGAGGTCGGGTTCAATCGAAGAAGGTGTTGGGCTTCAGGAAGAATGCCAGCACCAGGCAGCCTTCGTCGGTCCACGCGTCGTGGCGGCTGCCGGGACGGCGCCAGACATACTGGCCGGCGCGGGCCACGCCGGCATGGTCGGCCAGCGAGCCTTCGATGACGTAGGTCTGTTCGATGGCGACATGTTCGTGATGCGGCAGGCGCGCGCCCGGCTTCCAGCGCATCAGCTGGGTCGACATGCCGGTCGCCTTGTTCTCCATCAGAAACTTGGTCTCGATGCCGGGGAAGCGGGTCGACTGCCAGGGCATCCTGTCGACATCGACGTATGTCGAGTCGGGCGCGGTCGCGTCGGCAATCATGGTTTCGGCGTTCATGCGGCGCCTCTCTGTTTGGCGGCCTTGAGCGTGCCGCCGCGCATGACGTGACCGGGCAGGGGCCGGCCGACGACATCCTCGGCGATCCTGGCCACCTCGATCAGCTTCTCGACATCGAGACCGGTCTCCACGCCCATCTCCTCGCACATGAAGGCGAAATCCTCGGTGCAGATGTTGCCGACCGCGCCGTCGGTGGCGGCAAACGGGCAGCCGCCCAGCCCGGCGATCGAGGCGTCGAACCTGGTGACGCCGAGCCTGAGGCCGGCATAGGCCGCGGCCATGCCGGTGCCGCGCGTGTCGTGCAGGTGGAGTGAAATCTCGAGTTCGGGCCACTTGTTGCGGATGGCGCCGATCAGGCGCTCGACCGACTGCGGCGTCGCCCAACCCATGGCGTCGGTAAGCTTGATGCCCCTGAGCCTGAAGCCGGCCAGCACCGCCTCGTCGAGGGCAAGCTGCACGCGTTCGAGGATCAGCCCGGTCGAGAGCTCGCCTTCATAGTTGCAGCCGAAGGCACCCAGGATGATGCCCCATTCCACCGGCATGCCGCGGTCCTTGAAGGTCTTGAGCGACATGCGCTGCTCGACCATGGCATCGGGCACCGACTTGCCGATGTTCTTGCGCGAGAAGGTGTCGGACGCCGTGACCCGCACGCCGCCATCGACATGCAACGGGCCGCGCAACGCCCGTTCGAGGCCCTGCTGGTTGAGCCACAGCGCGCTGTATTGGATGCCGGGCTTCTGATGGATCCCGTCCGCGACCTGTTCGGCGTCGGCCATGGTCGGCACGCGCCTGGGATTCACATAGGACACGCAGGCGATGCGCTTCAGTCCGGTGTCGGCCAGCGCCTCGATGAGACGCACCTTGTGGGCCACCGGGATGTTCTTCTTCTCCGACTGGAAGCCCTCGCGAGGGCCTTCCTCGTCGATCGTCACGCGCTTGGGCAGGTCGGACATGGCGGGACTCCTTGCGGCGTCAGGTCTCTTCTTCCTGGAACGCTTGCCGGCGTGCCTTGTTGATGCCGGGCAGGGCCATGAGCAGCAGCAGCAACGCCGTGGTGATCAGGAGGCCGAGGCTGATCGGCCGCTCGATGAACACCCCGGGGTTGCCGCGCGACAGCAGCATGGCGCGCCGGAAGTACTCCTCCATCTGCGGTCCGAGCACGAGGCCCAGCAGGAACGGCGCTCCTTCGCAGCCCAGCCGAACGAAGATGTAGCCGAGCACGCCGAACATCGCGACCTGCATCACGTGGAAGGTGCTGTTCTGCAGGCTGTAGGCGCCGATGCAGCAGAACAGCAGGATGGCCGGGGCGAGGAAGCGGTAGGGCACCGTCAGCAGCTTCACCCACATGCCGATCATCGGCAGGTTGATGATGACCAGCATGAAGTTGCCGAGCCACATCGAGACGATCATGCCCCAGAACAGGTCCGGCTTCTTGGTCATGACCTCGGGACCGGGCTGGATGCCCTGGATGATCATGGCACCCACCATCAAGGCCATGACGGCGTTGGACGGGATGCCGAGCGTGAGCATGGGGATGAACGAGGTCTGCGCTGCGGCGTTGTTGGCCGCCTCCGGCGCCGCCACACCCTCGACCGCGCCCTTGCCGAACTGCTCGGGGGTCTTGGAGATCTTCTTCTCAAGCGTATAGGCCGAGAAGGCGCCGAGCGTCGGGCCACCGCCCGGTAGCACGCCCAGGAACGCTCCCAATGTCGTGCCGCGCAGCACGGCCGGCCAGGCTCGCCTGACCTCCTCGCGCGTCGGCCACAGCGAGCCAACCTTGATCGCGCCGGATCGAGACAGGTGCCGCTCGAGGTTGACCACGATCTCGGCGATGCCGAACAGGCCCATGGCGATCGGCGCGAAATCGATGCCGTCGCTGAGCTCGGGAACATCAAAGGTAAAGCGTTGGGCGCCTGTGTTGACGTCGGTGCCGACCAGGCCGAACAGCAGGCCGAGGAAGACCATGGCGATGGCCTTCATGACCGATCCGTTGGCCAGCACGACTGCGGCCACCAGTCCGAGCGCCATCAGCGAGCAATAGTCGGCGGGCCCGAATTTCTGCGCCATGCGGGTCAGCGGCTCGGCGAACAACACGATGATGATCGTGCCGACGGTGCCGGCGAAAAACGAGCCGACCGCCGAGATCGAGAGCGCGGCACCGGCGCGGCCGTTGCGGGCCATCTGGTAGCCATCGATACAGGTTACGACCGACGATGCTTCGCCCGGCAGATTGACCAGGATCGAGGTCGTCGAGCCGCCGTACTGTGCGCCGTAGTAGATGCCGGCCAGCATGATCAGCGAGGCCGTCGGCGGCAGATGGAAGGTGATGGGCAGCAGCATGGCGATGGTCGCCACCGGGCCAATGCCCGGCAGCACGCCAATCAGCGTGCCGACCATGACGCCCACTAGGGCGTAGAGCAGGTTCTGGAACGTGAGCGCGACGCTCAGTCCGAGAGCGAGGTTGCCGAGAAGGTCCATCTCACCAGACTCCGCGCAGCACGTAGATATTCATGCTGAGGCCGACCTTGAACACGAGGATGCAGAGGATCGCCAACACCACCATGTTCGCAAGGACTTCGGTCAGCTTGAATTCCTCGCCGCCCAGCGAGGCGATCAGGACCAGGGCGATCAGCGCCGGGATCAGGCCGGTGCGCTCGAACAGCAGCCCGAAGCAGACGATGCCGATCGTCACCATGGTGATCGGCTTCCACTTCGGGGCTTCGACCTTCTCGCCAGCCACCAGCAGCGCGACCACCACGATGATCCCGCCGAGGGCCATCATGATGTAGGCGAGCATATGAGGCACGTAGCCCGGTCCCATGCGGACCGTGGTGCCCATCGCAAGATTGCGCCCGAAATAGAGCGCGAGCAGCCCGAAAGCGATGAACATCACCCCGGCCAAGAAATCCTTGCTCAGGAATCGACTCAAACGATGCCTCCCCAGCGCAAACCTGTTTTCTGTCGGATATTGGGCCCGGAACTCCGGGCCGGCTTAACCTCTAGATAACCACGATTCCAGCGCTCCGCCCAAGTGCCAAGTTCAGTACCAAGTTCACAGTCGCAACAGCATCCTGACTGCGACGGCGGCCAGGCAGACCGCGAACAGGCGACGCAATATCACGACAGGAGCGTGAGCCGACCAGTGGGCCGCCATGGGCGCGACAAAGAGCGCGGGGAGTGAGAGGGTCGCCACGCACAACACCGCGACCTCGCCGACACTATCGGCCGGCCGGTCCGGCATGCTCCAGCCCGCAGAGAGGAACGTTACCGCAGCCGGCAGGGCGATCAGCAGATTGAACAGCGACCCGGCGCCGATCGCCCGTCGAATCGGGAAGGAAAACATCGACAGGACCGGCGTGCTGAGCGTGCCGCCGCCGACCCCGACGGAAGAGGCGAGCACGCCCACCAGCCACGCCGCCACATGGGTGCCGGCGCCTTTTAACGGTTTGCGCATGGAGAACAGGTGCTCACCCAACGCCATCTTCACAGCGAGCACGGCGGCGACAGCGGCAAAGCCGCCGGTCAGGAGCTTTGCCGGCGCGAAGGAGCCGAGTGTCAGGCCGACAGCCGCCCCGAAAGCCATCGCAGGCAGCCACGACCTGACCAGCGGACGATCGATCGTGCCCGCTCGCCAGTGTGCAAGGGCTGCGGTCAGCGATGTTATCAGGATGCAGGCGTGCGCCGTGCCGATCGTAAGGGGCACTGCGGTAGTCTCTGGAATGTCGATCGCGGCAAAGACTTCGAAGAGAACCGGCACGGCCACGAGACCGCCGCCGACCCCGAGCAGGCCGGCCAGCAGGCCGATCACGATCCCGGCGACCAGCAGTGCGATCCAGACGATCGGTGGATAGGTCGACAGTAGATCGTGCACGCAAACTCCCGCCCGAGTCGTATTGCATGGCCGGAAGCGGGCGAGCAAACTCGGCGTAAGGTAAACGGGCGTTCAGCAGCTTCGGGAGCAGTGGGTGGCGAGAAAAGGCGCGGACTATATCGGCACGATGGAGGTGCAGGAGAAGCATCGCTTCGACGAGCAGAAGCTCAGCCGATTTATGTCCGCCAACGTCGCGGGCTTTGTCCCACCGGTATGTGCCGAGCAGTTCCGCGGCGGCCAATCCAATCCGACATACCGGCTGACCGACGGAGCGGGCCGCCACTACGTGCTGCGCCGCAAGCCGCCCGGCAAGCTCCTGCCGTCGGCCCACGCGGTCGATCGGGAGTTCCGCGTGATCTCCGCTCTCAACAGGACCAACGTGCCGACGCCCAGGGCCCATGCGCTCTGCGAGGACGATGGCGTGGTCGGGACCGCCTTCTACATCATGGAATTTTGCGACGGCCGCGTGCTGTGGGATCCACTGCTGCCGGAGGTGCCCAGGGAAGGGCGGCTGGCGATCTATCGCGCCAAGTTCGAGACGCTGGCGCGGCTCCACGCCGTCGACTACGCAGCCCTTGGCCTCGCCGACTTCGGCCGCCCCGGCAGCTATGTGGCGCGCCAGATCTCGCGCTGGGGCAAGCAGTACAAGGCCTCCGAGACCGAGGCGATCGAGGCCATGGATCGGCTGCTCGAATGGCTGCCGGCGCACCTGCCGGCCAACGACGAGACGGTGCTGGTGCATGGCGACTATCGTCTCGACAACATGGTCTTCCATTCGAGCGAACCCAGGGTGCTCGGCATCATCGACTGGGAGATCTCGACGCTGGGCGATCCGCTGGCCGAACTCAGCTATCTCTGCATGCTGTGGCGGACGCCCAGGGACTGGGGCGGCCTCGAGGGCCACGATCTCGCAACGCTCGGCCTGCCCAGCGAACAGGACATGGTCGCCTACTACTGCACTCTGTCGAAGCGCGCCGTGCCCGCCGCGGCACTTTGGGAATTTTACATGGCCTACAATCTGTTTCGCGTGTCGTGCATTCGCCAAGGCGTCTACGCCCGCGCGCTCGATGGCACGGCGTCCAATGTCCGGGCCGCCGAATCGGGCAAGCTGGTGCGCCCGGCCGCCGAACTCGGCTGGCGGCTGGTCGAAGGCATCGCCAAGGCTGCAACGGGGGCCGCGACATGACCAAGCGCAAGCCGGCACGACCGGTGCCGCCTGCTGCGGCCGTTCCCGAGCGCGAGCAGCGCCCGCTCGCCGAGCGCGACGCGCGCCCGCCTGTCGAGGCGATCCGCGCCGCCGCCTTCAAGCAGTTCGCCGAGCGCGGCTATCCGGTGGTGACGGTGCGCGACATCATGAAGGCCTGCGGGCTGACGCAGGGCGCGCTCTACAACCACTTCAAGTCGAAGGACGAGCTGCTGCACGACATCATCGCCTCGACCCAGGCCGAGCTGGAGCGGCTCTGCCAGCAGGCGGTCGCCGGCGCCGGCGACGATCCGCGCGCCAAGCTCGCGGCCTTCGTGCGGGTCTATGTCGTGCGCCATTGCCGGCTGCGCGTCGAGGCGCTGGTCGCCAACCGCGAGATCGGCTGGCTCGACGCCGAGCACACGGCCGACATCCGCCGCAGCCGGCGCGCGATTCGCGACATCCTGGTCGGCATCCTGATGCAGGGCGTCGACCGCGGCGCGTTCAATCCGCCGCAGCTCGACGGCCGTCGCGATCTCAAGGCGGTTGCCATGGCATTGCTCGACCAGTGTACCCATGTCTCGATGTGGTACCTGCCCGGCGGCCGGCTGGGCGAGGAACAGATGGCCGGCCTCTACGCCGAAATGGCGCTGCGCTCGGTCGGAGCCAAGCCCATCGCGGCTTGAGAATTGGTGGCCTGAGAATTGGAGCAGTTGGAAATGTCGGTGCGTATCGCGGCGGTGGTTCTTGTCGGCCTGCTGGTTGCCGGCTGCACGCCGACAACGGCCGATGTGCCGCCGGTGGCCGGCGCCGTCGCAACGGCTGCGCCGGTGCAGAAGGTGCCCGCCAACCGCTGGCGCGCCGTGCTGGTTGCCGGCGACAACAACAGCCCGTCGTTCAACAACGGCATCGAATCGCTGCGCGAGCGGCTGACGGCTGCCGGCGTGCGTGACATCAAACTGCTGTCGGCCGATCCCGCGCGCGTTGCCGGTGGCCAGCTCGCCAGCTCGGCCAATGTGCGCAATGCCATGGGAGGCGGCGGCGGCGAAGCTTGCCTCGCCTTCGTCACCAGCCACGGCGAGGAGCGCGGCGTCTTCCTGCGGGCCGACCGCCGCTTTTTCGGTCCGGCGTTGCTCGACCAGGCGCTGACCGCGGGCTGCGGCGCGGTGCCGACCGTCGTGGTGGTGTCGGCCTGCCACAGCGGCACCTTCATCGACGACAGGATGCGCAAGCCCAACCGGGTGATCCTGACGGCCGCCGCCACCGACCGCACCAGCTTCGGCTGCGGCTCGGACGACGAGTTCACCTAC
>CAMDCE010000077.1 GCA_945889625.1 Asaia bogorensis
GAGGGCACGGAGATGGTGATGCCGGGGGACAATGCGCGGCTGGTGGTCGAGCTGATCCAGCCGATCGCCATGGACGAGGGCCTGCGCTTTGCCATCCGCGAGGGCGGCCGCACCGTCGGCGCCGGCGTCGTCACCAAAGTCGTGAAGTAAGAAACCGGCGATAGGCGAGTACAGACAATGGCCATGGACAACACCAATATCCGGATCAGGCTGAAGGCCTTCGATCATCGCGTGCTCGACCAGTCGACCAGCGAGATCGTGAGCACGGCCAAGCGGACGGGCGCGCAAGTGCGCGGTCCGATCCCGCTGCCGACCGGTATCGAGAAGTTCACGGTCAATCGCTCGCCGCACATCGACAAGAAGTCGCGCGAGCAGTTCGAGATCCGTACGCACAAGCGCGTGCTCGATATCGTCGATCCGACCCCGCAGACGGTGGACGCGCTGATGAAGCTCGACCTCGCCTCCGGCGTCGACGTCGAAATCAAGCTCGGCGCCTAAGCGTACGGGCAGGGAAGAGGGATTAGGGCCATGCGTTGCGGTCTCGTCGCCCAGAAGGTCGGCATGACTCGCGTCTTCAACGACGCGGGAGAACACGTGCCGGTCACCGTTCTGAAGGTTGATACGCTGCAGGTTGTCGCTGTCCGTTCGGAAGAGAAGGACAAGTACATCGCCGTGCAGCTCGGCTACGGCAAGGCCAAGGTGAAGAACGTGACCCAGCCGATGCGCGGTCACTTCGCCAAGGCCAAGGTCGAGCCGAAGAAGAAGCTCGTCGAGTTCCGCGTCGCCAAGGACGCCGTCCTCGAAGTCGGCGCCGAACTGGTGCCGAGCCACTTCGTGCCCGGCCAGTTCGTCGACGTTGTCGGCACCACGGTCGGCCGCGGCTTCACCGGTTCGATGGTGCGCTGGAACTTCCACGGCCTCGAGGCCAGCCACGGCGTGTCGGTCTCGCACCGCAGCCACGGCTCGACCGGCAACCGCCAGGATCCCGGCCGCACCTTCCCCGGCAAGAAGATGGCCGGCCACTACGGCCACGAGCGCGTGACCACGCAGAACCTCAAGGTCGTCGCCACCGACGACGACAAGGGTCTGCTGCTGGTCTCCGGCGCCGTTCCTGGACCGAACAACGGCTACATCATCGTCAAGGACGCGTCCAAGCGCGCCCGCCCGAAGAATGCGCCCTATCCGGCCGGCCTGCGCAAGGCGGCCGCCGAGCCGGTGGCGCCTTCGGCCGAAGCGGCCCCTTCTGACGCTGCTCCGGCGGCTGATGCCGCCCCGTCGGCGTGAGGACAGAACCATGAAAGTCGCGGTCAAAACCATCGAGGGCGGCAGCGCCGGCGAGATCGATCTCGCCGATGCGGTGTTCGGCGCCCCCGTCCGCCAGGACATCCTGCAGCGCTGCGTGGTGTGGCAGCTGTCTCGCCGCCAGCAGGGCACTCACAAGACCAAGGGTCGCGCCGAAGTGACGGCGACAGCCAAGAAGATGTACGCCCAGAAGGGCACCGGTCGCGCCCGCCACGGCAACGAGGCGGCGCCGCAGTTCCGCGGCGGCGGCAAGGCGTTCGGCCCGGTCGTGCGCAGCCATGCGTCGGACCTGCCCAAGAAGGTGCGCAAGCTCGCTCTCCGCTCGGCACTGTCGTCCAAGGCGGCCGAAGGCAAGCTGATCGTGGTCGAAAGCGCGGCCCTGGCCGAGCCCAAGACTTCCAAGCTGACGGCTCATCTCGGCAAGCTCGGCATCTCGAGCGCGCTGGTCATCGCCGGCGCCACGGTCGACGTGAACTTCGCCCGCGCCGCCGCTAACATCGCCCATTTCGACGTGCTGCCGCAGCAGGGCGCCAACGTCTACGACATCCTGCGCCGCGACACGCTCGTGTTGACGCGCGACGCGGTCAAGCATCTCGAGGAGCGCCTGCAATGAGCAGAGGCAGGGAAAAGCCGAGCCCGGTATCGCGCGCGCGGATGTACGAAGTGATCCGCTCGCCGCTGATCACGGAAAAGACCACCAACGGCTCCGAGCACAGCCAGGTGACGTTCCGTGTTTCGAAGGACGCCACCAAGCCCGAGATCAAGCAGGCCATCGAAGGCCTGTTCAAGGTCAAGGTGAAGGCCGTCAACACCGTCACGGTGAAGGGCAAGGCCAAGCTGTTCCGCGGACGCCCCGGCGTGCGCAGCGACTGGAAGAAAGCGATCGTCTCGCTGGTCGAGGGTCACAAGATCGACGTGACCACGGGCCTGTAGGACGGGAGAAGACAAATGGCTCTGAAGAGTTACAAACCGATCACGCCGTCGCTCAGGCAGCTGGTCATCGTCGACCGGACAGGCCTGTGGAAGGGCAAGCCGGTCAAGGCGCTGACTCGCGGCAAGCACAACACCGGCGGCCGCAACAACCACGGCCACATCACCAGCCACCATATGGGCGGCGGTCACAAGCGGCGCCTGCGCATCATCGACTTCAAGCGTCGCAAGTTCGACGTCGAGGCGACGGTCGAGCGCCTGGAGTACGATCCCAACCGGTCGGGCTTCATCGCGCTGATCAAGTACGCCGACGGCGAACTCGCCTACATTCTGGCGCCGCAGCGCCTGAAGGCGGGCGATCAGGTCGTGTCGGGCGAGAAGGTCGACATCAAGCCGGGCAACGCCATGCCGCTCGCCAACATGCCGGTCGGCACGATCGTGCATAACGTCGAGCTGAAGAAGGGCCGTGGCGGCCAGCTGGCGCGCTCCGCCGGCACCTACGCCCAGCTCGTCGGCAAGGACGCGGGCTACGCCCAGATCAAGCTCAATTCCGGCGAACTGCGCCTGGTGCCGGCCGAGTGCCTGGCCACTGTCGGCGCGGTCAGCAACCCGGACAACCAGAACATCGTCATCGGCAAGGCCGGGCGCCAGCGCTGGCTCGGCCGTCGTCCGACGGTTCGCGGCGTCGCCATGAACCCGGTCGATCATCCGCACGGCGGCGGCGAAGGCCGCACCTCGGGCGGCCGCCACCCGGTCACTCCGTGGGGCAAGCCGACCAAGGGCAAGAAGACACGCAAGAACAAGGCGACGGACAAGTACATCATCCGCCGCCGTCACGCGACGCGCTGACGGCAGCGTAGGAGGAATTAAGTGGCACGTTCCGTTTGGAAGGGACCGTTCGTAGAGGGCAGCCTGATCAAGAAGGCCGAAAAGGCGCGCCAGACCGTGCGCAGCGAAGTGATCAAGACCTGGTCGCGCCGCTCCACGATCCTGCCGCAGTTCGTCGGTCTCACGTTCGGCGTCTACAACGGCAGGAAATTCATCCCGGTGAACGTCACCGAGGAAATGGTCGGACACAAGCTCGGCGAGTTCTCGCCGACCCGCACCTTCTCCGCCCACTCGGGCGACAAGAAGGTGTCGAAGGAGTAGTGCGATGAGCAAGCAACCTGCTCCCCGCCGCGAGGCGGACAACGAGGCCAAGGCCGTGCTGCGCACCATCCGCGTCAGCCCGCGCAAGCTCGACCTCGTGGCCGCCACGATCCGCGGCAAGAAAGCATCGTCGGCCGTGAACGAGCTCACCTTCTCGAAGAAGCGCATCGCGCAGGATGTCCGGAAGGCACTGAACTCAGCCATCGCCAACGCCGAGAACAACCACAATCTCGACGTCGATCGCCTGATCGTAGCCGAAGCGTCGGTCGGCAAGGGCCTCGTCATGAAGCGTTTCCAGACCCGCGGTCGTGGCCGCGCCGCCGGCATCATCAAGCCGTTCGCTCATCTCACGATCGTGGTGCGCGAGCGCGCCGAGGCGGAGGACAAGTAAATGGGTCAGAAGGTCAATCCGATCGGCCTGCGTCTTGGCATCAACCGGACCTGGGATTCGCGCTGGTACGCCGAAGGCGCCGAATACTCCACGATGCTCCACGAGGACATCCACATCCGCAAGGTGCTGCGCGAGCGGCTCTCCCAGGCAGGTGTCGCCAAGATCGTCATCGAGCGTCCCGCCAAGCGTGCCCGCGTCACCATACATACCGCCCGTCCGGGCGTGGTGATCGGCAAGAAGGGCGCCGACATCGAGAAGCTGCGCGGCGACCTCGCCAAGATGACCAAGGGCGAAGTGGCGCTGAACATCGTCGAGATCCGCAAGCCCGAGATCGACGCCACGCTGATCGCCGAGAACATCGCCCAGCAGCTCGAGCGCCGCGTCGCCTTCCGTCGCGCCATGAAGCGCGCCGTGCAGTCGGCCATGCGCCTGGGCGCCCAGGGCATCCGCATCAACTGTTCGGGCCGCCTGGGCGGCGCCGAAATCGCCCGTATGGAATGGTACCGCGAAGGCCGCGTGCCGCTGCATACGCTGCGCGCCGACATCGATTACGGCATCGCCACCGCCTTCACCACCTTCGGCACCTGCGGCGTCAAGGTCTGGGTGTTCAAGGGCGAGATCCTGGCGCACGACCCGATGGCCCACGACAAGCGCGCCGAAGAGGCCGCGCCGCAACGCACGCCGGCGCGCGTCGAGCGCACCGAGCAGAGGGACGCCTAAGCCACCATGCTGCAACCCAAGCGCACCAAGTACCGCAAGGCCTTCAAGGGCCGCATCAGCGGCGCCGCCAAGGGCGGGTTCAACCTCGACTTCGGCTCGTTCGGCCTGAAGGCAATGGAGCCGGACCGCTTGACCGCTCGCCAGATCGAGGCGGCCCGCCGCGCCATCACGCGCCACATGAAGCGCGCCGGCCGTGTCTGGATCCGCGTGTTCCCCGACGTTCCGGTGTCGAAGAAGCCGGCCGAAGTCCGCATGGGCTCCGGCAAGGGTGCGCCGGAATTCTGGGCGGCCCGCGTCAAGCCCGGCCGCGTCCTGTTCGAGCTGGAAGGCGTCACGCCCCAGGTCGCCCGCGAGGCGCTGGCGCTTGCCGCCGCCAAGCTGCCGATCAAGACGCGCTTCGTCAGCCGCGTCGGCGTCGAGGGTTAGGGAGAGCAAGATGAAGGCCAGCGATCTGCGCCCCAAGACCAATGACGAGCTCAAGACCGAGCTCGGCAACCTGCGCAAGGAAGCATTCAACCTGCGTTTCCAGAAGGCTGGGGGCCAGTTGGCAAAGACCGCCCGCGCGCGCCAGGTGCGCCGCGACATCGCCCGCATCAAGACGGTGCAGGGCGAGAAGGCAGCCGGGTAAGGAGTTCTAAATGCCGAAACGTATCCTGGAAGGCGTCGTCGTCAGCGACAAGATGGACAAGACCATCGTCGTGAAGGTCGAGCGGCGCGTTCAGCACCCGATCTACAAGAAGTTCATCCGTAGGTCGAAGAAGTATCACGCGCACGACGAGGCCAATGCCTTCAAGGGCAAGGTCGGTGAAAACGTGCGCATTCGCGAGTGCCGTCCGCTGTCCAAGACCAAGAGCTGGGAAGTTCTGGTCGAGGCTGCGAAGGCCTAGCGGAACGGAGTTGGCAAAATGATCCAGATGCGGACCAACCTCGAGGTCGCCGACAATTCCGGCGCCCGTCGAGTCCAGTGCATCAAGGTGCTGGGCGGCTCGCGCCGCAAGTACGCCTCGGTCGGCGATGTCATCGTGGTCTCCATCAAGGAGGCCATCCCGCGTGGCCGGGTGAAGAAGGGTGAGGTTCATCGCGCGGTCGTCGTGCGCACCTCGTTCGCGCTGCGCCGCCCCGACGGCAGCGCCATCCGCTTTGACCGCAACGCCGCGGTCCTGATCAGCAAGCAGGACGAGCCGATCGGCACCCGCATCTTCGGACCCGTGACGCGCGAGCTGCGCGCCAAGAAGTTCATGAAGATCATCTCGCTCGCGCCCGAGGTTCTCTAGCCATGGCCAACAAGATCAAGATCAAGATCAAGATCAAGAAGGGTGACCGAGTGAAGGTCATCACCGGGCGCAGCAAGGGCAAGATCGGCGACGTGCTCCGCGTGCTCGCCGCCGAGCAGCGCGTCGTCGTTTCCGGCGTGAACATGATCAAGCGCCACACCAAACCCAACCGGACGGAGTCCGGCGGAATCATCGAACGCGAGGCCGCGATTCACGTGTCGAACGTGGCCCTGCTGGATCCCAAATCGGACAAGCCGACCAAGGTCGGCTTCCGGTTCCTTGAAGACGGCCGTAAGGTGCGCTTTGCGCGCGCCTCCGGCGAAATCATCGACCGCTAGGAGAACGGGCCATGCCCGCGCGACTGCAAGAACACTACGAGAAGACCGTCCGCGAAGCGCTGACGAAGGAGTTCTCCTACACGAACGCCTTCCAGGTGCCGAAGCTCGACAAGATCGTGATCAACATGGGCGTCGGCGAGGCGGTCAACGACCGCAAGGCTGTCGACGGCGCCGTTGCCGACCTGGCAGCGATCACCGGCCAGAAGCCGGTCGTCACCAAGTCGCGCGTGTCGATCGCGACCTTCAAGCTGCGCGAGGGCATGGCGATCGGAGCCAAGGTCACGCTGCGCCGCGACCGCATGTACGAGTTCGTCGATCGCCTGATCAATATTGCCCTGCCGCGTGTCCGCGACTTCCGCGGGCTGAACGGCAAGTCGTTCGACGGCCGTGGCAACTTCGCCATGGGCCTGAAAGAGCAGATCGTGTTTCCCGAGATCGAATACGACAAGGTCGACCAGGTACGCGGCATGGACATCATCATCTGCACGACGGCGAAGTCGGACGCGGAAGCCAGAGCGCTTCTCCGTGCCTTCGACTTCCCGTTCGTGAACTGAGGCCGGAGAACAGACATGGCCAAGACGAGTTCCATCGAGAAGAACAAGCGCCGCACCAGGATGGCGAAGCAGTATGCTGCCAAGCGTACCAAGCTGAAGGCGATGGCGGTGGACACCAAGCTGAGCCCCGAGGAGCGCTTTGGCGCCCGGATCAAGCTTGCCGAGCTGCCGCGCAATTCCTCGCCGACGCGCATCCGCAATCGCTGCGAGATCACGGGCCGTCCGCGGGCCGTGTATCGCAAGTTCAAGCTTTCGCGCCTTGCTTTGCGAGAGCTCGCGTCGTCGGGCGCCCTGCCCGGCGTCGTGAAGTCGAGCTGGTAACGGGGGACCGTAGACCATGATGACAGATCCCGTCGGCGATTTGCTGACCCGCATACGCAACGGCCAATCGGCGCGCCTAGAAAGCGTGACCGTGCCGGCCTCGCGCATGCGCTCCAACGTTCTCGATGTGTTGCAGCGCGAAGGCTATATCCGCGGCTGGTTCGAGGAAGAACTGCGCAAGGGCGTGAAGGAACTTCGCGTCGAGCTGAAGTACGACAACGGCAAGCCCGTCATCAAGGAGATCAAGCGCGTCTCCACCCCGGGGCGCCGCGTCTATTCCAAGATCGTCGACCTGCCGCGCCACTTCAACGGCCTCGGCATTTCGATTCTATCCACGCCGCGCGGCGTCATGTCCGACGCCGAGGCGCGCGCCGCCAATGTCGGTGGCGAAGTCCTCTGCAAGGTGTTCTGACCATGTCGCGCGTCGGCAAAAACCCGGTTCCCATTCCGGCCGGTGTCACCATCGACCTCAAGGGCCAGGCCCTCAAGGTCAAGGGCAAGAAGGGCGAGCTCTCGTTCGTGGTCCATGACGACGTCTCGGTCGCCAAGGACGGCGACAAGCTCGTCTTCGCGCCGCGCACCGAGAGCCGCCGGGCCCGCATGCAGTGGGGCACGGCGCGCAACCTCGCGAGCAACATGGTTCGCGGCGTGTCGGACGGCTTCACCGTCAACCTCGAGATCAACGGCGTCGGCTACCGTGCCCAGGCCGACGCCAAGATGCTGAAGCTGCAGCTCGGCTACAGCCACGACGTCGAAGTGCCCATTCCGGCCGGTATCACGATCAAGGCGCCCAAGCCGACCGAAGTGGAAATCACCGGCGCCGATCGCCAGAAAGTCGGACAGCTCGCGGCCGAGATCCGCAGCCTGCGTCCGCCCGAGCCCTACAAGGGCAAGGGCATCAAGTATTCGACCGAGACGATCCGGCGCAAGGAAGGCAAGAAGAAGTAGAGGCGACTTAAATCATGGCCGACACCAAAGCTCTTTTCGCCCGCCGCCAGCGGCGCACGCGCTACGCGTTGCGCAAGGCCGGCGGCGCGCGTCCGCGGCTCAGCATCTTCCGCTCGGGCAAGCACATCTCTGCGCAGGTCATCGACGACCGTAAGGGCACCACGCTTGCGGCCGCCTCGTCGCTCGACGAGGGGCTGAAGGGCAAGCTCAAGACCGGCGCCGACAAGTCGGCCGCCGCCCAGGTCGGCAAACTGATCGCCGAGCGCGCCATCGCGGCCGGCGTCAAGGAAGTCGTCTTCGACCGAGGCGGCTACATGTATCACGGCCGCGTCGCAGCGCTCGCCACCGCCGCCCGAGAGGGCGGCCTGTCGTTCTGATCGGGAGTTAGCACATGGCTCGTTCACCCGGCGGTTCCGGCCGTTCCCCGCGCGATCGCGATCGGGGCCGCGACCGCGACGAGGACAATGAACTGACCGACAAGCTGGTCACCATCAATCGCGTCGCGAAGGTGGTGAAGGGCGGCCGGCGCTTCGCCTTCGCCGCCATCGTCGTCGTCGGCGACCAGCGCGGCCGCGTCGGCCACGGCGCCGGCAAGGCCCGCGAAGTGCCCGAGGCCATCCGCAAGGCGACGGAAGCCGCCAAGCGCGCGCTGATCCGCGTGCCGCTGCGCGACGGGCGCACGCTGCATCACGACGTCAAGGGCCGCTTCGGCGCCGGCAAGGTGACCCTGCGCGCCGCGCCGGCCGGCACCGGCATCATCGCCGGCGGCCCGATGCGCGCCGTGTTCGAGACGCTCGGCATCAAGGACATTGTCGCCAAATCGGTCGGCACGTCCAATCCGCACAACATGATCAAGGCGACCTTCGAGGCGCTGGCGCAGCTCAACTCGCCGCGCATGGTCGCGACCCGCCGCGGCAAGAAGGTCGGCGATCTGCTGGGCCGCCGCGACGAGACCGCCGCCGAGGCGGCGTAAGGAGCCGAACCATGGCCGAAGGCAAGAAGATCAAGATCACCCAGACCGGCAGCCACATCGGCCGCACGGAAGACCAGCGCGCGACGCTGGTCGGGCTGGGGCTGAACAAGCGTCACCGCAGCAGTGTCCTCGAGGACACGCCGTCGGTGCGCGGCATGATCAACAAGGTGCGTCACCTGTTGCGCATCGACGAGGAAGCGCGCTGACGGGCGACTTGCAACCTAGTCGCTGGGCCCTTGGGCGGCGGCGCGGAGGACAGAACGATGAGACTGAACGAGATTTCCGACAACCCGGGCGCCCGCAAGGGCCGTATGCGCGTCGGCCGCGGCATCGGCTCGGGCAAGGGCAAGACCGCGGGCCGCGGCGTCAAGGGCCAGAAGTCGCGCACCGGCGTCGCCATCAAGGGCTTCGAGGGCGGCCAGATGCCGCTCTATCGTCGCATTCCCAAGCGCGGCTTCCGCCCGCCCCATCAGAAGGTGTGGCAGGAGGTCAACCTCGGGACGCTGCAGAAGGCGATCGACGACAAGAAGCTCGATGCCAGCAAGCCGATCGATGCTGCCGCCATGCAGGCCGCCGGCCTGTTCAAGAATGCGTCAGACGGCGTGCGCCTGCTTGGCAAAGGCGAGATCAAGACCAAGATAGAAGTGAAGGTCGCAGGCGCCTCGGCGTCGGCGATCGCCGCGGTCGAGAAGGCCGGCGGCAAGGTCGAGCTGCCTCCCAAGCCCGTTGCCGAGGCTGCCTAACTTCTTTCACGCGTGAGGGTCCATGGCATCCGCCGCCGAGCAACTCGCATCCAACCTGAACTGGGGCGCGATCGGTAAGGCGACCGAGCTGAAGAAGCGCCTGTGGTTCACCATTGGCGCGCTCGTCGTCTTCCGCGTCGGCGCCTACATTCCGGTTCCCGGGGTCGATCCCGGCGCACTGGCCGAGATCTTCGCCCAGAACGCCGGCGGCATCGCCGGCATGCTCGACGTGTTTTCCGGCGGCTCGATCGGCCGCATGTCGATCCTGGCGCTGTCGATCATGCCGTACATCTCGGCCTCCATCATCATGCAGATCCTGACGACGGTCGTGCCGTCGCTCGAGGCGCTGAAGAAGGAGGGCGAGGCCGGCCGCAAAAAGATCAACCAGTACACGCGCTACGGCACGGTGTTTCTCGCCGCCTTCCAGGCCTACGGCATCGCCGTAGGCCTAGAAGGCCAGGTCGCCTCGATGGGCCCCGTCGTGCACGATCCCGGCCTGTTCTTCCGCTTCGTGACCGTCGTCACTCTGGTCGGCGGCACGCTGCTGCTGATGTGGCTGGGCGAGCAGATCACCGCGCGTGGCGTCGGCAACGGCGTCTCGTTGATCATCTTCGCCGGCATCGTGGCGGCGTTGCCCGGCGCCATGGTGCAGACCCTCGAACTCGGACGCACCGGCGCCCTGTCGGCGCTGTTCATCATCGCGCTGATAGTCGGCGTCGTCGTGGTCGTGGCGGTGGTCGTCTTTGTCGAGACGGCGCAGCGACGAATCATCGTCCAGTATCCCAAGCGCCAGGTCGGCAACCGCATGTATGGCGGCGAGGCCTCGCACCTGCCGCTCAAGATCAACACCTCGGGCGTGATCCCGCCGATCTTCGCTTCCTCTCTGCTGCTCTTCCCCGCCACCATCGCCTCGTTCCAGGGGCCCGGCAGCGAGCCCGGCTGGGCGCAGTGGGTCGC
Organism: Asaia bogorensis; assembly: GCA_945889625.1. Lineage (GTDB taxonomy): Bacteria > Pseudomonadota > Alphaproteobacteria > Reyranellales > Reyranellaceae > Reyranella. Next base: position 10,601 of record CAMDCE010000077.1, read on the forward strand.
CACCTATCTCGGGCACGGCCAGCCGCTCTACCTGCTGACCTATATCGGCCTGATCGTCTTTTTCTGCTTCTTCTACACCACGGTGGTGTTCAACCCGGTCGATACCGCCGATAACCTGAAGAAGAACGGCGGCTTCGTGCCCGGCATCCGGCCCGGCAAGAACACGGCCGAATATCTCGAATACATCCTCAATCGTCTTACCGTGGTCGGCGCGCTCTACCTGTCGCTGGTCTGCATCCTGCCGGAGCTGTTGATCTCGCGCGGCGGCGTGCCCTTCTACTTCGGCGGCACCAGCCTGCTGATCGTCGTGTCGGTGACGCTCGACACGGTGACCCAGATCCAGGCGCACCTGCTTGCGCACCAGTATGAGGGCCTCATCAAGAAGGCCCGGCTACGGGGCCGGGGCCGATGAGGGGCGGCCGATGAACATCATTCTTCTCGGGCCTCCGGGCGCGGGAAAGGGGACGCAGGCCCAGCGCCTCCAGCAGGAGTGCGGCATGGTCCAGCTCTCGACGGGCGACATGTTGCGTGCGGCGGTGGCCTCTGGCAGCGAGCTCGGCAAGAAGGCCAAGGGGATCATGGAGAAGGGCGAGCTGGTGCCCGACGAGCTGATGGTCGGCCTGATCGAGGACCGCATCGGCCAGCCGGACTGCGCCAAGGGCTTCATCCTGGACGGCTTCCCGCGCACCGAGGCGCAGGCCCAGGCGCTCGACCGGATGCTGGTCAAGTCGGGCACCAAGCTCGACCGGGTGATCGAGATGGAGGTCGACGAGAAGGCGCTGACCGAGCGCATCGTCGGGCGGTTCACCTGCGCCAAGTGCGGCGCCGGCTACCATGACAAGTTCAAGCATCCCAAGGTCGAGGGGGTCTGCGACGTCTGCGGCAGCCGGGAATTCACCCGTCGCAAGGACGATACTGCAGAAACCATGAAGACCCGGATGGCTGCTTTCCGTGCCCAGACCGAGCCCCTGCTGCCCTACTACGGCGCCAAGGGGGTGCTGCGGAAGGTCGACGGGATGGCCGCCATGGATGAGGTTAACCGTCAAATCCGCGCTGTTTTGGCAGGGACTTGACAAGTCGAAGGTCCGTTGACTCGGGCGGCGCGGTACCTATAATCGCGCGCTTTTCCGGGGCCAGCGGAACGTCATACGGGCGCGCGTGAGCGCGCCGTAAGTCTTTGAAGGAGTTGGATTTTGGCTCGTATAGCCGGTGTGAACATTCCGACCGCCAAGCGGGTGGTTGTGGGATTGCAATACATCCACGGGATCGGCCAGGCAAAAGCCAAGGAGATCCTGGGGAAAGTGGGGATAGATGAGTCGCGTCGCGTGAACACGCTGACCGACGACGAAGTCATCCGCATTCGCGAAACCATCGACCGCGATTACGCGGTCGAGGGCGACCTGCGCCGCGAAGTGGCGATGAACATCAAGCGATTGATGGACCTCGCCTGCTACCGGGGCTTGCGGCATCGCCGCGGCCTGCCGGTTCGCGGCCAGCGCACGCACACCAATGCGCGCACCCGCAAGGGCCCGGCCAAGCCGATCGCTGGCAAGAAGAAAGTCACGAAGTAAGTCGAGGGGAATCGGATCATGGCCAAACCTGCAGCCGCCGCCGCTGCCACGAGTGGCGCCGCCGCCACTACCGCACGCCCCCGTCGCAAGGAGCGCAAGAACATCATCGCCGGCGTCGCCCACGTGAACGCATCGTTCAACAACACGATCGTGACCATCACCGATGCCCAGGGCAACACCATCGCCTGGTCATCGTCGGGTCAGCAGGGCTTCAAGGGCTCGCGCAAGTCGACGCCGTTCGCCGCCCAGATGGCGGCCGAGGGCGCCGGCCGCAAGGCGATGGAGCACGGCATGCGGACCCTGGAGATCCAGGTGCGCGGTCCGGGTTCGGGCCGCGAGTCGGCGCTGCGCGCGCTGCAGGCCGTCGGCCTAGCTGTCACCTCGATCCGTGACGTGACGCCGATCCCGCACAATGGCTGCCGCCCACCCAAGCGTCGGCGCGTCTGAGTCCGAGCCGAGGCGGCGCCGTTCGCGCCGCCCGCCCTTGAGAATTTTGTCGCGGATCCTGCGGGATTCGCGTGAACCCGGTCTAGAGAGGTAGCCCCCGTGCTTCAGAAGAACTGGCAGGACCTGATCAAGCCGGAGAAGCTTGTCACCGAAGCCGGCGTCGATCCAGGTCGCACCGCGACCATCGTCGCCGAGCCGCTCGAACGCGGCTTCGGTCTCACGCTCGGCAATGCGCTGCGCCGCGTGTTGCTCTCCTCGCTGCAGGGTGCCGCCGTCACGTCGATAAAGATCGACAACGTGCTGCATGAGTTCTCGTCGATTCCCGGCGTCCGCGAGGACGTGGTCGACATCGTGCTCAATATCAAGGCGATGGCCGTGAAGATGCAGGGTGATCGCCCGCAGCGTCTCTACCTGCGCGCCGTCGGCCCCGGTGAAGTCACCGCCGGCATGATCGAGCTGCCGGCCGACGTCCAGATCATGGACGCCAAGCACCTGATCTGCACGCTCGACGACGGCGCCTCGATCTCGATGGAACTCGCCGTCGCCACCGGCAAGGGCTACATCCCCGCGGCCGCCAACCGGCCCGAGGATGCGCCGATCGGCCTGATCCCGGTCGATTCGGTGTTCAGCCCCGTCAAGCGCGTCTCCTACAAGATCGAGAACAGCCGCGTCGGCCAGGTCACCGACTACGACCGGCTGTCGATGACGGTGGAGACCAACGGCACGACCCGTCCGGACGACGCCGTGGCGCTGGCCGCCCGCATCCTGCAGGACCAGCTCCAGCTCTTCATCAACTTCGAGGAGCCGCGCGAGGTCCGCAAGGAAGAGCAGCAGGACGACTTCCCGTTCAATCGCAACCTGCTGCGCAAGGTCGACGAGCTCGAGCTGTCGGTGCGCTCGGCCAACTGCCTGAAGAACGACAACATCATCTACATCGGCGATCTGGTTCAGAAGACCGAGGCGGAGATGCTGCGGACCCCGAACTTCGGCCGCAAGTCGCTGAACGAGATCAAGGAAGTGCTGGCCGGTATGGGCCTCCACCTGGGCATGGAAATCCCGGGCTGGCCGCCGGACAACATCGAAGAAATGGCAAAGCGGCTGGAAGAGCCGTACTAGGCCGGTTGGAAGGATTTAGTCATGCGTCACGGCAATCGCGGTCGGAAATTCCACCGCACCTCCGAGCATCGCAAGGCGATGTTCATGAATCTCGCCGGTGCTCTCATCAAGCACGAGCAGATCACGACCACGCTTCACAAGGCGAAGGACCTGCGTCCGATCGTCGAGAAGCTGGTCACGCTCGGCAAGAAGGGTGGGCTGCATGCCCGCCGCCAGGCGATCGGCTTCCTGCGCGACCCCTACGTCGCCGACAAGCTCTTCACGACGCTCGGCCCGCGCTACTCCAAGCGCGCCGGCGGCTACCTGCGGGTGCTGAAGGCGGGCTACCGCTTCGGTGACGCAGCGCCGATGGCCGTGATCGAGTTCATAGAGCGCGACACCGCCGCCAAGGGCCAGGACAGCGGTCCGTCAGCTGAGACGGCCGAGCAGCAGGAAGCGGCGTAAGCCTCTTCTGCACGACTTTCGAAAACGCCCGGCGAGAGCCGGGCGTTTTTCTTTGCTAGTCTCTCGCCATGGCATTGACGTTCAGGAAGGCAGTTACGTCGGAACGGGACGACGCCGAGCGCATTTTGTGGTCGGCGTTCACTCCCTATGTCCGCAACCTCGGCCGCGAGATCACCGCTCACCACTACGCGTTCCTCGCCGCTGCCGTCGAGCGCGGCGACGTCTACCTTGTGGCGGACGGCATCGAGATCGTGGGCGTTGCCGCGACCGAGCGGCGCGACGACGGCATCTACATCGACCGGCTGGGCGTGGCTCCGGCGCGCCAGGGCACCGGGCTGGGCAGCTTCCTGCTGGAGCGGGTCGAGGAGATCGCGCGGTCGAGCGGCCTCAAGGGACTGTCACTCGAAACGGCCGAGATGGCGGAAGGCAACATCCGGCTTTATCGCCGGCATGGTTTCGAGATCGTGCGCCGCGGCCCACCCTCGCACGGCATGGACGTGCACACGCGCGTCTTCATGGTGAAGCGGCTCTAGCTGTTCCAGGCGATCGGATAGCGGTTGAAGCCGCGGAAGCGGGCGCGACCGCCGCGTTCGTAGTCGCCATCGCGCCGCAGCCCTTCCAGGCGCGCGACCAGACGGCCGATGGCGATGGTGCCTTCCATGCGTGCCAGAACGGCACCGAGGCACATATGCACGCCCGAGCCGAAGGCGAAGTGGCGGTTGGGCTCGCGAGCCGCATCGAAGCGGTCGGGCTCGGCGAACTGCGCCGGGTCGCGGTTGGCAGCACCGATGCCGATATGAATGTAGGTGCCGGCCGCGATCTTCTCGCCGCCGATCTCGAGGTCGGCGGTCAGGCGCCGGTTGCCGAGCTGGTTGGAGCTCTCGAAGCGCAGCCCTTCCTCGACGCAGCTCCTGATCAGCCCGGGGTTTTCGCCGAGCCGCCGCAACTCGACGGGAAAGCGCAGCAGCGCGTCGATGGTGTTGCCGATCAGGTTGGTCGTGGTCTCGTGGCCCGCGTTCAGGAGGAAGATGCAGTTCTGCACCAGCTCCTCATGGCTGAGCCGCTCGCCATCGACTTCGCCATGGATCAGGACGCCCAGCACGTCGCGATCGTCGGCGGGTCGCTTGCGGCGCTCGGCCACCAGCCCGTCGAGATAGGCGGAGAATTCGCTGACCGCCGCGTTGCCGGCCGCCAGCCGTTCGGGCCCGGTAACCGGCTCCAGCGCCCCCAGAATGGCCAGCGAATAGCGGCGGAAGGGCGCGCGGTCTCCGGCGGGCACGCCCAGCATGTCGCAGATCACCTCGACGGGAAGGCGGAAGGCAAAATCCTCAATCAGGTCCATGCGGCCGCGGCCGGCATGCTGGGCGATGAGTCCGTCGACCACCGCCTCGACCCTGGGCTGCATCGTGGCCAGCGCACGCGGCGTGAAGGCGGCGGCCAGCAGCTTGCGCACGCGCGTGTGCAGCGGCGGATCGTTGAACACCAGACTGGTCGTGTGGTGGCGGTGGAGCGGCGTGCCGACGCCGAACTTCGGGCCGAACTCCGCCTTCTTGTCAGAACTCATGTGGGCATCGCGGTAGCAGAGCGCGACATCGGCATAGCGCGAGAGAAAGACGCTGCCGTCGGGCAGCCGCTTCAGCGGCGCGAAGCGGCGGAGCGCGTGATAGTAGGGGAAGGGATCGTCGAGGAAGCCGCGCTCCAGCGCCGCCAGGTCGAAGCGTTCGGCAAACGCCCGGGCCTCGTCCGGTGGCAGCTCGATGAGGCTCCTGGTCAGAACTGATCCTCCTTGAGTGCGAACACGGTGCGGCCGGCGGCCTTGAGCGGGCCGAGCTGGGCCAGCGCCGGCGGCAGGATCACCTCGGCATAGAAGCGCGCGGTGATCAGCTTGGCTTCCAGAAAGGCCGGATCGCCGTCACGCGTGGCGAGCCTGCTCTGCGCGACGAGGGCGCCACGGGCCAGCAGCCAGCCGCCCAGTGCCGTGCCGGCCAGCCGCAGGAACGGTACCGAGCCCGCCAGCGCCGTCACCAGATCCGTCTTGACCGATTGCGCCACCCACTTGGTGGCGTCTTCCAGGGCGTTGGCCGATGCCAGTACGCCGACGCGGATTGCCGCCAGGTCGTCGCCGGGAGCAGCCTTCATCTCGTCCGCCAAAGCGCGCATCTCGGCCACCAGCGCCAGCATTGTCTCGCCACCATCCTTGGCCACCTTGCGGCCCACCAGGTCGCGCGCCTGGATGCCGTTGGTGCCCTCGTAGATCGGCAGGATGCGGGC
>CAMDCE010000078.1 GCA_945889625.1 Asaia bogorensis
GTCCAACTCGGCCTTGCTGCCGCGTGCAGCCGGGCGCCCGCCGCCACCGCCGCTGGACGGCGGGGCGCTGCCGCCCATGTCGTCGTCCATGCCGCCGGCGGACCCACCACCTCCGCCCTCGCCGCCGCTGCGGCCATCAAGCATGGTGAGCGTGCCACCGAAACGCGGGACGACCACTTCGGTTGTGTAGCGTTCCTGGCCGCTCTGGTCGGTCCATTTGCGGGTGGTGAGCTGGCCTTCGAGATAGACCTTGGCGCCTTTGCGCAGGTACTTCTGGGCGACCTCGGCCAGCTTGTCGTTGAAGATCACGACCCGGTGCCACTCGGTGCGCTCCTTGCGCTCGCCGCTCTGGCGATCGCGCCAGGTTTCCGACGTAGCGACCGACATGTTCACCAGGGATCGGCCGTCCTGCATGGCCTTCACTTCCGGGTCGCGACCCAGGTTGCCGACGAGAATGACTTTGTTGACGCTGCCCGCCATGGGGGCCTCCTTCGCTTTCCCGGTGCCACGGGACGCGGCACCTACCTCACAGCGGCCAAATTAGACCCGGCGGCCTGTGGGCAGCTACCAATTTTGGGTTGTGACGTGAGCTTGGCTCATACCCCCCCTCCGACATTTCATTGGTTACGCGTAGGGGCCGTGCCTATCGTCCGCGCCATGAAAGAAGCCTTCCACGTCTCCCAGGTCTCGCGCGGCCAAGCCTATGCAATCCTGGGCGGGGCCGCCCTGATGATGACCCTGGCCATGGGCATCCGGCAGAACCTCGGCCTGTTCCAGGCACCGGCCTCCAAGGAACTCGGCATCGCCATTTCCGACTTCGCGCTCGCCATCTCGGTGCAGCAGGTCGCCTGGGGTGTCAGCCAGCCCTTCGCCGGCATCCTCGCCGACAAATACGGCACGCGCTGGGTGTCGCTGGCCGGCAGCGTCATCTTCGCGGTCGGGCTGTGGCTGACGGCGACCGCAGCGAGCGCCTGGCCTATCGTGATCGGCGCCGGTGTCTTGATCGGCATGGCGCTCGCCTGCACGACCTCGGGCATCACGGCCAATATCGCCGCCCGCGTCGTGGCACCCCAGCGCCGTACACTCGCGTTCGGCATCGTCTCGGCGGCGGGATCGGTCGGCACCATGCTGACCGCGCCGATCGCGGCCTACTTCCTCAATCACGACGGCTGGCGCGCCGGACTGTGGGCCTTCCTGATCCTGGCCGTTGCCATGCTGCCGGCGGCCTTCATCGGCAGCCGCGCCGACAAGCTGCCCAACAGCCTGGCGAACGACCGCAACCTGACACTGGGCGCCGCCCTCGACGAGGCGCGCCGCCACTCGGGCTATGTCGTGATGTCCCTGGCGTTTTTCGTCTGCGGCCTGCAACTCGTGTTCCTCACCACTCATTTGCCGACCTATCTCGCGCAGTGCGGCATGGATGCCTCCTACAGCGCCCTGGTGCTGATGCTGATCGGCGGCTTCAACATCGTGAGTTCCTGGATGTTCGGCTGGCTGGGCGACCGCTATCCCAAACGCCTGCTGCTGGGCGGCATCTACCTGCTGCGTTCGGCAACGCTTGCCGCCTTCTTCATGTATCCGCCGACGCCGCTCACCGTGGTGCTGTTCGGCGCCGCCATGGGCACCCTGTGGCTGGGCGTCATTCCGCTGGTCAACGGGCTGGTGGTGCAGATCTTCGGCCTGCGCTTCCTGTCGACGCTGACCGGTATCGCCTTCCTCAGCCACCAGGCCGGTTCCTTCCTCGGCGCCTGGGGCGGCGGCTATCTCTTCGATCTGATGGGTTCCTACGACCTCGCCTGGAAGATCGGGGTGCTGATTGGGCTGATCGCGGGCACGGCGCAGCTCTTGATGAATGACCGGCCGACCGCCCGGGTGGCCGAGGCGGAGGCCGTCGCGGCCTGATAAATCCTGACGGTTTCTGTGGCAAAGCTGGGGGTGAATCGCCATATGCGCTGACCCGGCGCATCGCCTATTCTTGCCCCAACCAATGGCCAAATCACCCCGCTCATCCGCTGCCGAGCCGCACCGCTTCATCTCGATCCGTGGCGCCCGCGAGCACAATCTCAAGAACGTCGATCTCGACCTGCCGCGCGACCGGCTGGTGGTGATCACCGGCCTGTCGGGTTCGGGCAAGTCCTCGCTGGCCTTCGACACGGTCTATGCCGAAGGCCAGCGCCGCTATGTCGAGAGCCTGTCGGCCTATGCCCGCCAGTTCCTCGAATTGATGCAGAAGCCCGACGTCGATTCGATCGAGGGCCTATCGCCCGCCATCTCGATCGAGCAGAAGACGACCTCGCGCAACCCGCGCTCGACGGTCGGCACCGTCACCGAGATCTACGATTACCTGCGCCTGCTGTTCGCGCGGGTCGGCGTGCCCTACTCGCCGGCCACCGGCCTGCCGATCGAGAGCCAGACCGTGTCTCAGATGGTCGACCGCATCAAGACGATGGCCGACGGCACGCGGCTCTACCTGATGGCGCCCATCGTGCGCGGCCGCAAGGGCGAGTACCGCAAGGACCTGCAGGAGCTGCAGAAGAAGGGGTTCCAGCGCGTCAAGATCGACGGCAAGCTCTATGAGATCGCCGAGGCGCCGGCGCTCGACAAGAAATACAAGCACGACATCGACGTCGTGGTGGACCGCATCGTGGTAAAGCCCGACCTCGGCAATCGTCTGGCCGATTCGATCGAGACGGCGCTCACCCTGGCCGAAGGGCTGGCGGTCGCGGAGGACGCCGATTCAGGCGAACGCACGGTGTTCTCCTCGCGCTTCGCCTGCCCGGTCTCAGGCTTCACCATCGAAGAGATCGAGCCCCGGCTGTTCTCCTTCAACGCCCCTCAGGGCGCCTGCCCGGCCTGCGATGGCCTGGGCGTAAAGATGTTCTTCGATGCCGAGATGGTGGTGCCGGACGACCGACTGTCGCTGGCCGAGGGCGCGATCGCGCCATGGGCGGATTCCTCGGGCCAATATTACCAGCAAACGCTCGAGAGCATCGCCAAGCACTTCAAGGTCAAGATGTCGGCGCCGTGGCGCGACCTGCCGAAGAAGGTGCGCGACGTCATCCTCCAGGGCAGCGGCAGCGAAGCCATCGCCATGCGCTATGACGACGGCATCCGCCAGTACCAGACCACCAAGCCGTTCGAGGGCGTGATCCCCAACCTCGACCGCCGCTGGAAGGAGACCGATTCTTCGTGGGTGCGCGAGGAACTGGAGCGCTTCCAACAGGAGCACAAGTGCGAGACCTGCGGCGGCGCCCGGCTGAAGCCCGAGGCGCTGGCGGTCAAGATCGCCGACCTCAACATCAGCCAGACCACCGAGTTCTCGATCGGCGACGCGGTGAAGTGGTTCCTGGGGCTGGCGCCCAAGCTCACGGCCAAGCAGCGCGAGATCGCCGAGCGCATCCTGAAGGAGATCAACGAGCGCCTGGGCTTCCTCGACAATGTCGGCTTGAGCTATCTCACGCTCGACCGAGGCTCGGGCACGCTGTCGGGCGGAGAAAGCCAGCGCATCCGCCTGGCCTCCCAGATCGGCTCGGGCCTGACCGGCGTGCTCTACGTGCTGGACGAGCCGTCGATCGGCCTGCATCAGCGTGACAACGACCGCCTCTTGAAGACGCTGACCCGGCTGCGCGACCTCGGCAACACGGTGCTGGTGGTCGAGCACGACGAGGACGCCATCCGTGCCGCCGACCATCTGGTCGACATGGGCCCCGGCGCCGGCGCGCATGGCGGCCACGTCATCGCCCAAGGCACGCCCGAGGAGGTGATGCGCAACAGCGCCAGCCTGACCGGGCAATATCTCTCCGGCTTCCGCCAGATCCCGATCCCCAAGGAACGGCGCCGGCCACCGGCGCTGGGGAGCAAGAGCGGCCGCTGGCTCACGGTCAAGGGCGCCAGGGCCAACAACCTGCAGAACGTCACGGCCAGCATCCCGCTCGGCACCTTCACCTGCGTCACCGGCGTGTCGGGCAGCGGCAAGAGCACGCTGATTGTCGAGACGCTGTATAAGGCGCTGGCCAAGCGGCTCAACAACGCGCGCGAGCACCCCGGCGAGCACAGCGGGCTCGAGGGCATGGGCCATCTCGACAAGATCGTCGACATCGACCAGTCGCCGATCGGCCGCACGCCGCGCTCCAACCCGGCGACCTATACTGGCGCCTTCTCGCCGATCCGCGACTGGTTCGCCCAGCTGCCCGAATCGACGGAGCGCGGCTACAAACCCGGGCGCTTCTCGTTCAACGTCAAGGGGGGTCGCTGCGAAGCCTGCCAGGGCGACGGCGTGATGAAGATCGAGATGCACTTTTTGCCCGACGTCTACGTCCAGTGCGACGTCTGCAAGGGCAAGCGCTACAACCGTGAGACGCTCGAGATCATCTTCCGCGGCAAGTCGATCGCCGACGTGCTCGACATGACAGTCGACGAGGGCTGCGATTTCTTCAAGGCGGTGCCCAATATCCGCGACAAGCTGTTGACGCTGCAGCAGGTCGGGCTCGGCTACATCCATATCGGCCAGCAGGCGACGACCTTGTCGGGTGGCGAGGCGCAGCGGGTCAAGCTCGCCAAGGAACTGTCGCGACGGGCCACCGGGCGCACGCTCTACATCCTCGACGAGCCGACCACCGGCCTGCATTTCGAGGACGTGCGCAAACTGCTGGAAGTCCTCCACCGGCTGGTCGAGACCGGCAACACGGTGCTGGTGATCGAGCACAATCTCGAAGTCATCAAGACCGCCGACTGGGTGCTCGATCTCGGCCCCGACGGCGGCACCGGCGGCGGCCGGCTGGTCGCCGAAGGCTCACCCGAGGAGATCGTGAAGGTGGCCGAGAGCTACACCGGCCAGCACCTCGCCCGCCACCTGCCGCGCAGCGCAGCCGCCAAGAAACGGGCCTGAACTCGACTGCGCAACATTGTTGCGCGAGGGGTGTCGCGGGATTCGGGACGAATTGCGGAAAACCCCGGTGCCATCGGCATCGGAACCGTCCCGTCCAAGAGGGACGATTGGCAGGATTCTAGCGTCTTTGCCAGTCGAGCCGGCCTAGGTCGTAACCGAATTGTCGTTCGACCACGGCGGGGGTGGCGTCGGAGGCATCGCCCTGGCGGGACGCCACGCGGGCCTGGGCCACTTCCTTGGACACATCAAGCCAGATCCCCTCGAACGGCACCCCGATCCGGCGGGCCAGCGCTTCGGCTGCGTGGCGCTCGTCGGGGCGGGCAAAGACGGCATCCAGGACGACGCTGTGGCCGGCCCGCAGCACCCGCTCGGCGCGGGACATGATCGCAGCATAGACCCTGGCCGACGCCTCGGGCGCATAGCTGCCGGGCGGCAGGCGCTCTTCCAGCGCCACGCCGAACAGGCGCTTGCGTTCGACGTCGCTGCGCACCACCACAGCGCCCGGCGATCGGCCGATCCCCGGGGCGAGCTCGAGCGCCCGAGTGGTCTTGCCGCTGCCCGACAGGCCGCCGATCGCCAGCACGCGGAGCGGCTCAGGCTGCAGGAAGCCGAGGGCGACCTTCTGATAAGTACGCGCGCGCGTGGTGTCGCCACCGCTGACCGCCGCTCCCTGGGCGTCGACGAAGGCGCGGATCGAGGCGCGGCGCGACAGGAACATCGGCAGCAGCGCCAGCGCCTGCTCATGCGGCGCATCCGGCAATTCGGCGATGCGCCATAACCATTCGTTCAGCAGCCGGTTGGCCAACGGCCGCAGCTCGCGCTCGCAGAGGTCCATCAGCGCGAACGAGAGGTCGTACAGCACGTCGATGTTGGCGATGCGTTCGGAGAATTCTATCGCATCGAACGGCACCGGCTTGCCGTCCAGCAGCACGATGTTGCGCAAATGCAGGTCGCCGTGACAGCGCCGGATCGCGCCCGCCGCGACCCTGCGCGCAACCAGCTCGATGTGCGGCTCGACCGACCGCGGCATGCTCTCGGCGAGCAGCCGGCTGGTCGGCGGATCGAGCCGATCGCCCTGCTCCAGCATCTGGCGCACGTCGGCTGCGATCGAATGGCGATAGTCGTCGGGTCGGCCGAAGCCGTCGCGGATCGGAAGCAGCCCGTCATGGAAGCGGGCGATGCGCGCCCCCAAGGCGGCCATGATCGCGGGTGTCAGCGCGCCGCGATCGGCCATGCGGTCGAGCAGGCCGTCCTCGTCGAAGCGGCGCATGACGACCAGCCAGTCGACGGCGTCCTTGGCCGCCTCGCCCGGCTCGCCGAGCGCCAGCTTGCCGCCGAGGGCGCGCCTGATCGGCGCCACACCAAGATAGATCTCGGGCGCGACCCGGTGGTTGATCTCGATCTCGGCAGCACACATCGATGCCCGGCGCTCGACGGTCGAGAAGTCCATGTAGGGAAACTTCACCGCGCGCTTGAGCTTGTAGGCGCGATCGCCCGAGAGGAAGACCACGGCGCCGTGCGTGTCGATGCGCCTGGCCGAAGCAAGGCGGGCGGTCAGGAATTCCACGACCTCCGTCTGGTCCTCGACAACGAAGGAGGGCCGCACCGCCATCGCGTCAGTCGTCGGCCGGCCGACGCGGCTCGGCGTCGTTCCAAGGATCGATGTGCAGGATGATCTCGGCCTGTGGGAAAGCGTCCTGGATCGCCGCCTCGATGGTGTCGCCGATGACATGTGCGCGGCCGAGCGACATGGTCGGCTCCAGCACGACATGAAGCTGGATGAATTTCGTGAGGCCGGAGGATCGGGTGCGCAGCTCGTGTACACTACGCACGCCGGGATGATTGCGAGCAATATCGAGGATGCGCTGGCGGTCCGGCTCCGGCAGCTCGCGATCCATCAGCACGTCGATCGAGCCGCGCCCGACCGCCCAGGCACCATGCATCAGGTAGAACGCCACCAGGGTCGCCACGCCGACATCGATCAACGGCTGGTCGAAACGACCCGACAGGTACAGCGCGGCGCCGACCGCCAGATTGGTCACGATGTCGGTCACATAGTGGGCCTTGTCGGCTCCGATGGCGATCGAACCGGAGCGTCGAACGACGTAGTGCTGGAACGCCACCAGGCCGAGCGTGATGACGACGGCCAGCGCACTGATGGCAAGACCCACCGTCTCACGCTGCACCTGATGGGGATGAAACAGCCGGTCGCCGACCGTCAGCAGCAGCCCGCCGCCCGAGGCCGCGATGAAGCCCGCCTGAGTGAGGCCAGCCAGGGCCTCGGCCTTGCCGTGGCCGAAGCGGTGGTCGGCGTCGGCCGGCGTCAGCGCCTGGCGCACCGCGATGAAGGTGACCAGGGAGGCCACGAAATCGAGCGAGGAGTCGACAAGCGACGACAGCATGCTGACCGATTCCGTCATCAACCACGCTATCGTCTTGGCGCCGATCAGCGTCACCGCCACGGCCATCGACGCCATGGTGGCGATGCGCATCAGGCGCTGGGCGTCGGCAACCATTGTCGGTTCAGGGGTAGAGGGTTCGCGTCGACCATGGCTCGCCGGGCGCGCCGCGGCGATATTCCAGCCGGTCATGCAGCCGGAACGCGCCGTCCTGCCAGAACTCGATCAGAACCGGCTGCAGGCGAAAGCCCGACCAGTTGGCCGGCCGCGGTACCGTGCCGATGACGTGCCGGGCGGTGAATTCCGCCACCCGCTTCTCGAGCGCAAAACGGCTTTCCAGCGGGCGCGACTGATCCGACGCCCAGGCGCCGATCTGGCTGCCCCGCTGACGCGTGGCGAAATAGGCGTCGGCCTCCCCCGGCGAAGTCGGCGACACCGGCCCTTCGAGGCGGACCTGCCGGCGCAGCGATTTCCAGTGAAACAGCAGCGCCGCCTTGGGATGGACCAACAGATGCAGGCCCTTGCGGCTCTCGGTATTGGTGTAGAAGACGAAGCCCGCGGCGTCGTAGCCCTTCAGCAGCACCATGCGCACCGATGGCGTGCCGTCGGGCCCCACCGTGGCCAGGGTCATGGCTGACGGCTCGTTGGGCTCAGCCTTTTCGGCTTCGCCATACCAGTCGGCGAACAGCGCCAGCGGATCGGCTTTTTCGCGGATCATGACCCACAATATGCAGGGTCGCGAAACCCGTCCACCACCGGCATCTTGTCCCCAGCGCGCGGCCCCGCTAAGAACAAGGCATGTCAGTTTCCACGCAGTTGATGGCCGGCAAAAAGGGCCTGGTCATGGGCGTTGCTAATGAACGGTCGATCGCCTGGGCAATCTCCAAGGTCTGCCACCAGCATGGCGCCAAGCTCGCCTTCACCTTCCAGGGCGAGGCCCTGGAAAAGCGCGTCAGGCCGCTCGCCAAGTCGATCGGCTGCGAGGAGATGGTCTACCCCTGCGACGTCACCAACGCCGCCAGCATCGACGCCACCTTCGCTGAGGTCGAGAAACAGTGGGGCGAGCTCGACTTCCTGGTCCACGCCATCGCCTTCTCCAACAAGGACCAGCTCAAGGGCCGCTATCTCGACACCACGCCGGACAACTTCGCGCTCACCATGAACGTGAGCTGCTACTCGTTCACCTCCGTGGCGCAGCGTGCCGTGCCACTGATGAAGAACGGCGGCTGCCTGCTTACGCTCACCTATTACGGCGCCGAGCGGGTCATCCCGCACTACAACGTGATGGGCGTTGCCAAGGCCGCCCTCGAGGCCAGCGTGCGCTACCTGGCGGCCGATCTCGGCGAGCAGAAGATCCGGGTCAACGCCATCTCGGCCGGCCCGATCAAGACGCTGGCGTTCTCCGGCATCGGTGACGCACGCTATATTCTGAAGTGGAACGAACTCAACTCGCCGCTCAAGCGCAACGTGCTGCCGGAAGAAGTCGGCAACGCCGGGCTCTACCTGCTGTCGGATCTCGGCACCGCGGTGACCGGTGAAGTGATGCATGTCGATGCCGGCTACCACGTGGTCGGCATGATGAGGCCCTCGTCGGCCAAGCAGATCTCCGAACTGCTCGGCAACTTCGAGGGCGAGTAAGGCCGGGGCCAGCAAGCCATGGCCGGCAGCAGTTTCGGCACGATTTTCCGCTTCACCAGCTGGGGCGAGAGCCACGGGCCTGCGATCGGCTGCGTGGTCGATGGCGCGCCGCCGCGCATCCCGCTCAGCGAGGCCGATATTCAGGTCTGGATGGAGAAGCGCCGCCCCGGCCAGTCGCGCTTCGTGAGCCAGCGCCAGGAACCCGACACGGTCAAGATCCTGTCCGGCGTGTTCGAGGGCGTCACCACGGGCACGCCGATCGCACTGCACATCGACAACGTCGACCAGCGCAGCCGCGACTATTCGGAGATCAAGGACAAGTTCCGTCCCGCCCACGCCGACTATACCTACTGGAAGAAATATGGCGTGCGCGACTATCGCGGTGGCGGCCGGCAGTCGGCGCGCGAGACCGCCGTGCGCGTCGCCGCCGGCGCCATCGCCCGCAGGATCCTGGGTGACGGCGTCGCGATCCGCGGCGCCGTGGTCCAACTCGGCACGCAGAAGATCGACCGGTCGAAATGGGACTGGGCGGCGACCGGCGACAATCCCTTCTGGTGCCCCGACCGCCAGGCGGCGCAGGGTTGGGAGGGCTATCTCGACGATATCCGCAAGCGCGGCAGCTCGTGCGGTGCCGTGATCGAGGTCGTGGCCTCCGGCGTGCCGGTTGGCCTGGGCGACCCGGTCTACGACAAGCTCGACGCCGATCTCGCCAAGGGCCTGATGAGCATCAACGCCGTGAAGGGCGTGGAGGTCGGCGACGGCTTCGCCGTGGCCGGCATGAGCGGCGAACAGGACGCCGACGAGATGCGCATGAAGGACGGCCAGCCGGTCTTCCTCAGCAATCACGCCGGCGGCATCCTGGGCGGCATTTCGAGCGGCCAGGACATCGTCTGCCGCCTGGTGGTGAAGCCGACCAGCTCGATCCTCTCGCCCATCCGCAGCATCGACAAATTCGGCAACGAGGTCGAGCTGCGCACCAAGGGCCGCCACGATCCCTGCGTCGGCATTCGGGCGACGCCGGTGGCCGAGGCGATGATGGCCTGCGTGCTGGCCGACCATCTGCTGCGCCATCGCGCCCAATGCGGCACCCACGATCGTGGCTGAGTCCTGAATGGCCGCCGCCAAGCCCGTAGAGGCGCGCTACGGGGCAGTGCACAACGTCAGCATGGCGGTGGTGTCGGTTGCCATGATCGCCATCGCCATCGTGCATTTCATCAATAATCCGGCGAACGCGCCGACGCTGTCTGTCAACGATCCGCGTTCCGCGCTATTCGCCGTGCTGACCATGGCGATGATTTTCTACGCCTATCTCGGCGTCAGCCGCCTCTTCAATCGCCAGCCGCAGGTCGTCATCGACCGCGACGGCATCGCGCTGGGCTTCGGCCGCAACCGCCGCTTCGCCTGGGACGATATCCAGTGGGTGCGATTGCGCCGCCTCGCCATGCGCCCACAGCTCCAGGTCGGCCTCGTGCCGGAGGCGTTCGTCGCGGCCGATCTGAAGCTCTCGATGTGGAATCTCGACGACGGGCTGCGGCCGATCCGCGGCGTGCCGGCGGCGATATTGGTGCGCGACAACGGACTCGACACTTCCTCGGCGGCCATGCTTGACGCGGTAAAGGCGTTCCGGCCCAATCTCGTGAAATCCTAGAGTCAGTGGAGGTCGCCATGTGGCGGTTCATCGTCGGTCTGCTCGCCACCGTCGGCTTTCTTGCCGTGCTCGCGATCGGCGGCGGCGTGGCGTTCGTCACTGCCGGTCCGTTCGCGACCAAGCCGCTGCCGTCGTCGATGGTATTGTCGATCGACCTGCGCACCGTGCCGCCCGAAACCGCGGGCTCGGATCTGCTGCGCGGCGGCCTGTGGCGGGGCTCGCGGGACCTCGCCGACGTGGCGCAGCTGCTGTGGCAGGCGGCTGACGATCCCCGCGTGGTCGGATTGTTCGTCGAAGTCGGCGACGACAGCGCGGGCCTGGCGCGCGTGCAGGAGCTGCGCCAGGCGATCGCCCGCCTGCGCGGCAAGGGCAAGTTCGCCGTGGGTTTCGCCGAAGCGCTGGGCCAGGGCGGCGATCACTTCGCCGACTACTATCTCGCCTCGGCGATGGACCAGATCTGGCTGCAGCCGAGCGGCGGCTTCGCCGTGGCAGGCCTCTCGGTCGAAACGCCGTTCCTGAAGGCCGGGCTGGACCGGCTGGGCGTGCGGATCGAGGGCGGCAAGCGCCAGGAATACAAGAGCGCACCCGACAGCTTCACCGAGACGGGCTTCACGGTGCCGGCGCGCGAGAACCTCCAGCAGCTCCTTGACGGGCTGTATCGCCAGTTCATCGAGGACGTCGCGCGCGAGCGCCGCCTCACGCCGGTGAAACTGCGCCAGCTTGTCGATGCGGCGCCTTTCGATTCGGAACGCGCCCGGCTGGAGGGCCTCGTCGATCGAGTCGGCTATCGCGCCGACGCGCTGGACGAAGTCTGGCAGCGCGCCGGCGCGACGCGTGACCTGGTCACCCTGTCGGAATACGCAGCGGACGATCGTCGCCCCAAGCCGGGCGGCGATGTGGTGGCGCTGGTCTACGCCAGCGGCGCCATCATCTCGGGGCCCGGCGGCAACGGTCTACTGGACGACGATTCCCAGGCCATCGCCGAGGATGTCGTCGATGCCCTGGATTCGGCGGCACGGGCCAAGGAGGTGCGCGCCATCGTGCTGCGCATCGATTCCCCCGGCGGCACCTATCCCGCCGCCGACGCCTTGGCCGACGGGGTCGCCCGCGCCCGCGCCTCCGGCAAACCGGTCATCGTGTCGATGGGCGACGTGGCGGCATCGGGCGGCTATCTCGCGGCGGTGCGGGCTGACGTGATCGTGGCCCAGGCCACGACCATCACCGGATCGATCGGCGTGTTCGGCATGTGGCCGGTCGCCGCCGACCTGCTGGCCTCGCTCGGCATCAAGGTCGAACGGCTGGCCGTTGGCGCCAATGCCGGCATGTACTCCATCTTCCAGCCGCCGACGCCGGCGCAACGCGCGGCGATCGGACGCGAGCTCGACACCATCTACGCCGATTTCACCCGCCAGGTCGGCGAAGCACGCAAGCTCGATGCCGGCCGGCTCGACGCCGCCGCCCGGGGTCGCGTCTTCACCGGAGTCGACGCCCGGCGCGCCGGTCTGGTCGACGAGCTGGGCGGCCTGCAGCTGGCGCTCAGCATCGCCAAGGCCAAGGCCGGGATCGAAGAGAGCCGCACGATCGAGATTCGCCGCTTCCCGGACGAGAGCGACCGCTTGCAGCGTATCGTCGACCGGCTGCTGCGCCTGGCCGGCATCGACGCGATGGCTCCCCAGGTGCGTGCGCCCCGTGAGGTGCGCGAGACGCTGGCCCGCTTCGGCATTACCGCGCGGCCAGGCAACGTCCGCCTGCCGCCCCTGCCGCCGCTTTGGCGCTGAAACCCGGCGTTATGGCGTGATGACTTTCAGTAGACTCACGCGTCGGCCCAGCACGGGCGCCGCTCAGGCGCGATGGCGAACCATCGCACCATAGCTGCGAGAGCTGGGCCGACGCGAAATGGCAAAGTCATCACGCTTTAGCGCCGCTCGTTGAGCAGTTCGAGGATCGCCCGCGCCATGGTCCAGGCGTTGGCGGCGCTTACGGCATTGAATTCGACGTGGCCGATGCCGTCGATCAGGAACAGCGACACGCGCGCCCGGGACGCCGCGACCGCCAGGCTCTGGCTCTCGCTGTAGGGCACGAGGGGATCGCTGCGGCCGTGCACCAGGATCAGGTGGCCGCGCAATTTCGAAAGGTCATGGAGAGCAAGGTTCAGCCCGTCGATTTCGCGCCGCACCTTCTCTGGCAGGGCGGCGATCAACCGGCCCACTGAATCGGGATCGCGGTTCTCCACGAGAGCCAGAACCGCCCGCCCCTGCGGACCGAGTTCCGCCGCGAGCCGCGTGACATCGGCGGCGCGGTCGCCGAAGCGGCGGCGTCCGATCTCCGCCAGAAGCTGGCCGTCGAGCGGACTGTCGAGGCGGCCGGCGTTGGCCAGCAGGAAGGCCCAGCGGCCATAGGCATTGGGCTCGACCTGGAACGCGCGGCCGTCGCCCAACGGACGGAAGGTGCCGGTGGTGACGAAGCGGATGGCTGCCTCGGCGTCACGGTAGCCGCCGATGCCGACGACAAAGGCCATCTGCGGCCCGAGATCGTCCTCCAGGGCGGCGATGATCGCCGGCGCCACGGCATAGGAAACCGCCGCCACACCGAGTGGCTGGTCCGGCTGCCACTTGTGCAGTTGCCGCAGGGCGCTTGCGACCCTGTCGGCGTCGGCCCGCGACAGCGCGAGGCGCCGCACCTCGGGCAGTTCGGGGACCAGTACGACGAAGCCCGCCCGGGCGAAGGTACGCGCCAGCGCCTGCAGGCGAGGTTCGTCGCGGCCGAGCACGGCGGCTCCCGGCACCAGGACCATGGCCGCCCGTGTCTCGCCGGCCGGCTGGTAGAGGTCGCCCTCGCCGTCGTCCCAGCGCGTCGCGTACATGCGCGGCGGGTCGGTCAGTCTTTGCCACAGCGTCGGCTGTCCGCCCGCCGCGATGTCCCACATGATCAAACCCGCCTCGACCCAGGCCACCGGCCGGCCGAAGACGAAGAGCAGCGCCGCGACCGCCATCAGCACAAGCCCCAGCCGTCGCAGGGTCCTCATGCGTCGAGGCGGAGGGTCGCCAGCGTGGTGAGCTTCTCGCCGTCGCGCTTCAGCAAAGCGAGTTCCTCGATCCGCCCGCGGATCGGCAGATGCTGGCGCTCGACGATGCGGGCCACCTGCTCGGCCTCGGCGGCGCGGCCGAACAGGCCGAGCGTGATGTGCGGCTGGAACAGCTCTTCGGCCGGGATCGGATTGAGCGAGTCGTGGAGTTCCGTCAGCTCCGCGGCACCGTCGGACGGCACGGCATGGAGATGGAGATCGAAGCGTACGATGCGCTCGATCATGAACCAGAAAGGTCGTCGACGGATGGCGGCGAGAGCGGTGCGCAAAGTCTCTTCGCGCCCGGCCGGGGCGGCGAACACCAAGGTGAAGTGCGGACCGATCAGGTCCGCTTCCTTTGGGTGATACTGCGCGCGCAGGCGGCGCAGGGCTTGCTCGTCGGCCTCGGCCAGCACCGGCCAGGCGACGACAAAGATCATGCCGTCAGCCGTAGCTCTTGGCCATGCCGAAGGACGGATCCATCGCAGCGCCGTAGGGCGGGAAAGGATAGCGCAGCCCGTTCTTGCCGAGATGGCCCATGCCTTCGATGGCGCGCAGGAACTCGTCGGGCGGGCAGGCCATCAGCAACTCGTCGTCGGCCACGCCGCCGTAGCGCCGCTCGGCATAGCAGGGCAGCGACAGCGAGGTCTGGCGCGTGGCCAGCGCCCTGCCCCATGAATCGGCGCAGGCGCTCTCGCCGGTCACCGTGAAGTCGTAACGGCGGTAGCGGTGGTACTGCAGGCCGTTGATGAAATAGATCATCTGGCCGGGCGAGCCGTAGAACAGGCAAATGTCCGGCGGATCGAGACGGCCCGAGCGCAGCGGCGAGACGACGAGGCCGTTGTACTTGCCGTCCGGCACCCGCGGCATCTGCGCCTGATGGGCCGCCGAGGCCTCCTTGTTGCCGAACCACACGCCATTCATGTGATCGCCACTCAGGAACCCCTCGCCCGGATGATTGAGCCCGACCACGCCGCCGCAATTGCCGCCGCGCGTATTGTCGACGGTGATGCCCAGCGTAAAGCCGTACCAGCGCGACTGCGTCACCATCTGGCACATGGTGAATTTCATGCCGTCGGTCGGCTTGCGCACGCCCTGGATATTGTCCATCTCGGCGGGATCCTCGAACAGCTTCATGCCGATCGGCTGGGTGCGGATGCGCAGGAGCTCGATCAGCTTGTTGCTGGCCTCGGCCATCATGGCGCCGGTGATCTTCTCGGGCGGCGTCCACGGCGCGGTCTTGTAGCCCGGCGGCAAGGTCTGGACGTTCATTGTTTCCTCCGTGTCTGGCTAAAGTGGCTTCCGATCAAATGGAACCGCGGAGCGGTTCCATTTGATCGGAAACGCGTTGTACGAAGCATTTCCTTCATGGCCTAGTCCGTCCGGCTGATTCCAGCCGGACGGACTAGGCTCTAGGTGAGGTTCAGCCCACCATCGGCGATGACGATGTCTCCGGTAACGTAGTCGTTGGCGACCAACGCGGCCACCAGATCGGCGATGTCCTCGGGCTTGGCCGCCCGCCGCATCGGCGATTTGCTGTTC
The DNA here is from genome assembly GCA_945889625.1 of Asaia bogorensis. Lineage (GTDB taxonomy): Bacteria > Pseudomonadota > Alphaproteobacteria > Reyranellales > Reyranellaceae > Reyranella. Next base: position 15,180 of record CAMDCE010000078.1, read on the forward strand.
CACAGTTCGGTCGCCTCGGGCCAACCCGCCGCCATCGGCGTCTCGACCAGGCCCGGCGCCACGCAATTGACGCGGATGGCCGGCCCCAGCGACAGCGCCAACAGCCGTGTCGCATGATGGAGACCGGCCTTGGCGGCGGCGTAGGGAATGGAGGCTCCCTTGGGCCGCACGCCGGAATGGGTGCCGATATTGATCACGCAAGCCGGCCGGCCACCCTCGGCGGATTTACGCAAGGCAGCCTCGGCTTCGGCAACCAGCACGAACGGCGCGATCAGGTTGACCTCGAGCATGCGCCGCCACACCGCCGGCGTTGCGGCCTTGAGGTCGGCATGCGGGATGCGGATCGATTCGCCAGCATTGTTGATCAGCACGTCGAGCCGGCCGTGATGCCTGACCACCGCCGCCACCAATCCCTGCAGTGCGGCTTCATCGCCCAGATCGGCCTGGTGATAGCTGGCACCGGGCAGCTCGCCCGCCATGCGCTTGCCTGTATCGGCCGAGCGGCGCGAATGCAGGGCGACCTTGTAGCCGTCCCCGGCAAGCCGGCGCGCCGTGGCGGCGCCGATGCCCGATGTCGAGCCGGTGATCAGCGCGACGCGCTCAGACATAGGGCTTGAGTGCGTCGAGGGTTTCGTCGGGCCGTTCGACCATCATGAAGTGCCCACAGTTGGCGATCACCACCGTCTTCGATCCGGCAATCGCCGCGGCCAGCGGCCTGGCCTTGGCGGCCGGCGTCATCAGGTCGCCATCGCCCAGCACCAGCACGGTCGGGCATTTGACGGCAGCGCCGCGCGCCGGGGCGTCCTTGTAGGCGTTGCAGGCCGCCAGATCGCTGTGGATGACGTCGGGCTTGTTGCCCGACAACACCGCCAGGGACTCGCGCCGCAGCCACAGGCCGGGCGAGACCATGCCGCCCTTGTGCAGGGCGTTGCCCATGCCCCAGAAGGTCATCAGCTCCTGGACCTTGGGCGTGTTGGCCTTGGCCGA
>CAMDCE010000079.1 GCA_945889625.1 Asaia bogorensis
CGCGATCTCGACGAGATCCCGTCGCCCTTCCTCGAAGGCGCCTTCGACGCGATCATGGCGGCCAATCCCAACGAGAGCTGGATCGGCCTGTGGGAGACCAATCGCGGCTGCCCGTTCCGCTGCACTTTCTGCGACTGGGGTTCGGCGACCGCAGCCAAGGTCACCAAGTTCGGCGAGGAGCGGCTCTATGCCGAAGTCGACTGGTTTGCCCAGAAAAAGATCGAGTATATCTTCTGCTGCGACGCCAACTTCGGCATCCAGAAGCGCGACGTCAACATCGCCAAGTACGTTTCGAAGGTGAAGCAGGAGAGCGGCTATCCCGTGGCGCTGTCGGTGCAGAACACCAAGAACGCCACCGAACGCGCCTACGAGACGCAGAAGATCCTGTCCGATGCCGGCCTCAACAAGGGCGTGGCGCTCTCCATGCAGAGCGTCGACATGACGACGCTCGAGGCCATCAAGCGCGACAATATCTCGCTCGGCACCTACATGGAGCTGCAGCGCCGCTTCACGCGCGACAAGGTCGAGACCTATTCGGACCTGATCCTGGGCCTGCCCGGCGAGACCTACGAGTCGTTCGTCAAGGGCGTCGACCAGCTGATGGAGAACGGCCAGCACAACCGCATCCAGTTCAACAACCTGTCGATCCTGCCCAATGCCGAGATGGGCGATCCCGCCTACCAGGCGAGGTACGGCATGATCACGGTCGAATCCAAGATCATCAACATCCACGGCGAGCGCATCGAGCTCGACGACGACGTACCCGAGGTCCAGGACCTGGTCATCGCCACGGCGGCGACGCCGCTTGCCGACTGGCGGCGCACCCGCGTGTTCTGCTGGATGACTGCGCTGCTACATTTCGACAAGCTGTTCCAGATTCCGCTCATCTTGGCGCATGGCATTTCCGGCATCTCGTATCGCGATATGATCGAGGCCTTCATGGCCGCCGATCCCAAGCGGTTCCCGAAAATCGCCGAGATCAACGCCTTCTTCCACAGCGAAGCCGAGGCGATCCAGAAGGGTGGTCCGGAGTACGTCTTCTCCAAGGAATATCTCAACATCTTCTGGCCGGCCGACGAATTCATCTTCGTCAAATTGACGGCCGACGGCGCGTTCGACGCCTTCTACGAGGAGGCGGGCAGGCTGCTCATCGAGACCGTGAGCGCGCGTCATTCCGGCCTGCCGATGGACGTGATCGACGAGGCGGTTCGGCTCAATCATGCGCTGGTGCACCAGCCGTTCGCCAAGGAAGACGTCAAGGTCCGCCTGCGCTACGACCTGCTCGAGTACTGGCGCAAGGTGCGAGACGGCGAGCAGGCGCTCTTGCGTGAAGTCCCGCAGGTCGTCGAGATCGACCGCACGAGCAAGCCATATACCGATTTCCAGAAATGGTGCCGAGAGATCGTGTGGTGGGGCAACAAGAAGGGCGCCTATCTCTACTCGCCGCGCGCGCTCGCGATCACGCCCGAGCTGGCCGGTCATTACTGACGCATGAACTACCGGACGCTCGGCAGGACCGGGCTCGTCGTCTCGGAGGTCGGCTTTGGCGCCTGGGGCATCGGCGGGCGCACCGTGGGGCAGACCTCCTATGGCGACACCGACGACCGCACTTCGCTGACGGCGCTGGCCCGCGCCTTCGATAGCGGGATCACGTTCTTCGACACGTCAGGCGCTTACGGCAACGGCCATAGCGAGGAACTGATCGGGCAAGCGCTGGCCGCCGTCCGATCGCGGGTCGTCATTGCCTCCAAGGCCGGGTACGAGAGCTGGGATCGCGCGCCCGATTTCTCGGCCAGGGCCATTGTCGCGTCGGCCGAGAAAAGCCTGGCGCGGCTGCGCACCGACTATCTCGACCTGTTGCAGCTCCACAACGCGCCCCTAGAACTCCTGCAGCTGGACGAGACGCGCGGTGCTTTGGCGTCTCTTGCTGCTGCCGGCAAGATTCGCGCGTGGGGTTTCTCGGCCAGATCGCCGATGGAGGCTCTCGAGGCGCTGAAGACCTGCGACGCCCCGGTGGTTCAGGCGAATTTCAACATGATGGATGTGCGCGCTGTGATGTCCGGCCTGCTCGACGAGGCTATCCGACGGCAGAGCGGCTTCATCGGCCGAACGCCACTTTGCTTCGGCTTTCTTTCGGGAGCGATCGATCGCAGCACGGTGTTTCCGCCCGGTGACCACCGCGTCGGCTGGTCGCACGCCCAGCTTGAGAACTGGATCGATGGCGCCCGCGATCTGCTCGGCGCAGTGGGTGCCGCACCGGGCGTGCAAGGTGTCCAGGCGGCGCTGCGCTTCTGCTTGTCTTTTCCAGGCGTCTCGACCGTCATTCCCGGAATTCTCACAGCGGCTGAAGCCGAGGAGAATGCGCTGGCGAGTGCCGCCGGTCCGCTGCCGGCGGAGGAGGTGGATACGGTTCTTGCGATCAACCGGCAGCGACAGTTCTTCGTTACTCCGGCGCGCTCTTCCTGACGAAGGCAGGAGCGCTTCACCCTTCGAACGGCCGCACCCCGTATTGTCCAGGCCTGGCTGGCCTGATCAGTATGCCAGCGCAGGAACTGCTCCCCTGAACGTGCTCACCACCGAGAAGGTCCGGAACACCGTGGTCAGGATCTTGTTGTATTCGTAGAGGGGCGCATTCGTGACATAGACGACGTCTTTCGGCCGAATTCCGAACTGTTGGGCAATGAAGATAGATGCGGGTTGGCTCAAATCGAGCCGAAAAACCGCAGATTTGGCGTGGGGTTGAACCTCGGGGTCGACAAAGCGGAACACAAAGACGCCGGTCTTGTTGGCGCGCTCGTCGGACAGGCCGCCAACCTGGCCCAGCGCTTCGAGGAGCGTGAATCCGGTGGGTCGCAGGATTTCGTAATTTCCGGCTTTGTTCACCGCGCCCAGGGCGGTGAAGTTGCGGGCGTTCGGTCGCACCACGATCTCATCGCCCTTCTGGATGGGAATGTCGGCCCCGGCCAGAAGCTCCGCATATTGGGCCAAGAGGATAATCTGGCCGTTCCGTCGCACGAGCACTTCGAGCTGGCTGGCGGGAGGCGTGATTGGCACGCCGCCGGCGCGGTTGATCGCGTCCACAATCGAACGGACGCCCTCGAGAATGGAGATGCGGCCCGGACCCTTCACATCGCCGGCGACCATCACCGTGTGTGTGCGGTCGGCGGCAAAATCGACGATGACCTGCGGATCCTGGGCCTTGTTGCCGATCTGGCTGATGATACGGCGCTCGATCTGGGTGAGGTCGAGGCCGGCCACCCGGATCGTGCCGACAAAGGGCACATTGATCGTGCCGTCGTCGGTCACGCGTTGCGGGCCAAGGTCACTGCCGGCGCCCTTCAGGGTCGGAAAGATGCTGCCTTCATAGGGCTCGAATATACGAATCCTGAGAACATCGCCCGGCGCCACGGCAACCCGTCCACCGAAGGAAACGCTGCCCATGCCGGAAGGAATATCGATGCTGGCGACAGGCTTATAGGGCGCCACCGATGTCGGCGTGAGCTCTATCACGTCGAATGGCAGGGTCTCGGTATTGGTGCCCTGGGCGGTGCCCATCCAGGGGCCATCGCCAGGCACAACCTGACATCCGGCGAGACCCGAGCCCAGGCAAACGGCGATAGCGGTAAGACGCGCGAGGCGACGCATCCAAGTCCAGATTCCCAAAATGCCAATCTCCATTCGAGCGCCCGCAGCTACTCTATACCACATGGTGTGGCTTATTGCCCGCCATACCCCATTAACTAACCTAGCGTGCCGCAGTGGTGCAAGTCGGCCGGTCCCTTCTTGCCCGCGACCTTGAGGCGCTCTGCCTCTGGCCGTCGTTTCCGGCCGCCTAGAGGCCCGCTATTCTTCGTTGCTCCGGAACCTGCTTCTTGACGAAAGCGAACAGGCTTCCGCCTTCGAACAGGTGTCCGCGGATACCCACGGCGTCGGCCGCCGCCAAGTCTGTCTGCCTGTCGCCGATGAGCAGCGAGCGCGCGACGTCCGTCGGCCATTCGGCCATCAGCTTCTTCAGCATGCCCGGCGCGGGCTTGCGGAAGTCCGAGACGCGCCGGTAGGGCTCGACAACGCCGTTTGGATGGTAGGGGCAATACTCGACGCAATCGATGTGCGCTCCGGCCTGTTGGAGCTCGGATTGCATCCAGGCGTGCAGGCGCGCGATTGCTTCCTCGTCGTAGAGCCCGCGGGCTACGCCCGCCTGGTTGGTGACGACGAACACGTAGTAACCCTGGTCGTTCAACCAGCGTACAGCTTCGCGGGCACCCTCGATCCAGCGGAACTGGTCGGTGCGATGAACATAACCGAGATCCTCGTTGAGCACGCCGTCGCGATCGAGGAAGACCGCCGGCCGCCTGACGATATCGGGCACAAGCCGCTGCGCCCGCTCGAAATCCTCGGGAATGCCGATATCGATGAAACGGCCTTCCTGCGTGCGACCCTCGAGCAGATTCTGCACCGCCAGGCGCGGCAGGACATCCCGCTCGAGCGAACAGGGCGGTGCTCCGATCGACCGCAGGATGGACTTTTGCACGAGATAGATGCCGGCGTTGATGGGACGCTGCGATGCCCCGGCAGGGATGAAGGCTCGGACATGCTCGCCGTCGAGTTCCACCCGGCCATAGCGGGCGCCGGCGATGCCGCCGGCCAGGATCATGCGCGCTGTCCAGGGGACGCTTGCGGCCGTGGAGGAGCAAAGGGCGAGCCAGTTGCAGTCGAACAGGGAGTCGCCATTGACGAGGAAGAAGGTGTCGTCGAGCCGCTCCGCGGCGAGTGCCAGGGCGCCAGCCGTTCCGGCGGGCATTGGTTCGACGGCGACTTCGACCAGCATGCCGTGAATCGATCGACCCTCGTAGGCACTTCGGATGTTGTCCGCCTTGTAGCCGCACAGCAACACGGCGCGCGAAAATCCGTAGCGGCTCGCCTCGTCGAGCAGGTAGTCGAGGAAGGGCCGCCCGCCGACCTGCAGCATCGGCTTGGGCGTCTCGGTGGTGAGGGCGCCGAGGCGCGAGCCGGTGCCGCCGACAAGAATGACGACCTGGTCGGTCTTCATCGGGCGGCCATCACGTTCTTCCCTTTCAACCGACGCGGCAGAGGATACGTTCCTCGAGCGCCTCGTCGGCAAGGCCCCAGTTTTCCTGCTGCGTCGGTATCGGGTAGGCGCCGCGTGCCCACCGGCTCGCCGGCCTGACGAAGTTGCGCTCGATCGACGGGCCGAGCACCGACGTGACGCCTCGCACCTTGCGGCGTGGATAGTCGAGCCAGACGCGCGCGCGATGAGCGGCGTCCAGGCTGACATGGTTTGCCAGAAACCGATCCAATACGCGTTGCCAGGAGTGCCAGACCTGCGTAATACGCGCGTCGTTCAAATTGTCGTGAAACGGCTTGAAAATCTTGCAGTCGGACGGCCAGCGGTATTCGCACACGCCGTGGGCAGCGGCTGCGTGCATGACCATCGAATCAATATCCAGCGAGAGCACCGTGTTGTCGACGGGGTGACCGCGCAAGAGATGCCAGTAGGCTGCGCCCAATAGCGTGAAGTCGCCACAGGCGTTGGTATGAAGCTCGCGCAGCCGCCAGTATGGCGATTGTTCGATCCACGAGTGCTCCGTCGACGGCAAGGTGGCCAGTGTCGCCAGGAAAGCGTCGTCGTCCAGAGCCCAGACAGAATCGGGAATCTGCAGGTCGTGCCGGTCGACGCGATGCATTCCGTCGGGATCCAGATCCTGGCGGGCGATCCGCGCAATGACTTCGGGCGACAAGAAGGTATCGTTCGCCTTGGGCGTGACGAAGCTCCCCTTGGCACGGCGAATGCCGACGTTCGCCGCCGCGCCGGCGTGCAACCCGCGCTCATTGGAGCCGGCGAGCTGGTCATGATGCTTGGCGTCGACGATGATGCCGCGAATCGCCACTTTGCTGAGGTTTTGCGGAAGGTCGAGAACGTCCAGAAGCAGCGGATTGCCGGACGCCGGATTCCACTCGACGATGATGATTTCCGACTCGACGCCCGCCCGCTCCAGCTGGTTCGCGAGGCAGCTCGTCGCCCGGTTCACTCTACGGACATAGTCGTGAGTATAGCCATCGTTGCGACCCCAGGTGACAAAGCTGAGATAGGGGGTGGCTGAATGCATCCTGTTCTTGCGGTTTCGTGGCGCGTTGTGATGGCGATAGTAGCCGACTTAATACGCAACGGGAGACTCTACTTTGGCGACCTTGCCGCATCCGTGCGGCGGTCGAATTTGCCGTCAGGCGCGACGCTTGACGGATTTGACGCCTTTCGTTAGCCAAACGTGCGTTCGTCTTTGGCTTGGTCCATCGTTGTCGGTCCTGACCGGCAGTTGAGCGGTTGGCGGCGCGAAAACCGGGCGTGAACGCATACCGCAACTGGGAATGTTTGTCTTGTTCCTGATTTGGACTTCCCGCCTTGAATAGCCGCAACTCTTTGACTCAAAGTGTCGCCTCGGTTTTCGAGTGGCTCTCCAGACGATCGGGTCCTGGGCGTGCCGAGGCCGCTTGGGCACCGGCCTCGGCTACAGAGGAAGCACGACGCCATATGGCGAACGGCCGTAGCGGCCTTCGTTCCGGCAATCTGCGTTTGGCCGTGGAAGAATTCGAGCAGACGATCGCACAGGCGCCGGACTGGCTTGAAGCCATCGAAGCGTACGCCGAAGCGCTCGACATGGTCGGCGAGACGGCACGCGCCGCGGTCGAGTATCGCCGGCTGCGAGACTTGCGGGCGGCAACGCCAAAAGGCTCCCCCGATCGGGGCTACGCGGTACGTCGTCGCGGCCAGTTCACCGAGGAAGTGTCGGCCTACGGTCTGGTCGCACGCCGGATCGACAGGATGGTCTTTCCATTTATCGCGCGCGGCAACGCCTTCCTGGCCGATGGCCATCCAACCGAAGCGATCCGCCAATACGACCGCGCTTTGCGCCTCAAGCCGGGACTAATCACAGTGCTGGCATTGCGGGCTGAAGCCCTGTCCGCTGTCGGGCGCTTCCGCGAATCAGTTGCCGGATTCGACAAGGTGCTTGCCGCCAACCGGAACGATGCCGAAGCGTTGAGCGGTCGCGCTATCGCATGCATGGCGCTCGGCAAAGTTGCCGACGCCAACGCCACCTGGCTTCGCCAATTCGAACTGCTTCCTCCGGAACAGGCGCCAGCTCGCGCCTGCGTCGCCCTGCGGATGGCCGACTATGCCCGTGCCCTGCCGGAACTCGAGCGCGCAGTGGCCACGAATCCGGCCGACCTCTATTGGACGCTCTATCGTCTGACAGCGCTGCGCCGACTGGAACGCCAGATCCAGATGCCGGCTTTGCCCGGCAGCGACGCCTGGCCTGCGCCGCTGCTCGCGCTCCATGCCGGGCATATCGATGAGGCAGGCGTGCAGGCTCGTGCCGATACACCGGGAAGGCGCACGGAAGCGGCCTTTCAGCTGGGCGTATTGGCCGCGGAGGCCGACAAGGAAGCGGCGAAACGTTGGTGGCGGGATGTCGTCGAGCAGCAACGGGTTGATTTTATCGAGTATGCTGCCGCCCGAAACGAACTTGTCCGCCTCGGGGGCTAGCCGGGTCGCCGCGAGAGGGAGCCATGTTTTCCGTCATCATTTATGGTCGCAACGACAGTCACGGCTATAACCTGCACAAGCGAGCGGCCATCAGTTTCAACGCTCTGGCCGAGGTCATGTCGGATCCCGACGATGAAATCTGTTTCGTCGACTACAATACGCCCGACGATCATCCGACCTTTCCCGAGGCGATCGCCGACACCCTTACCGACAAGGCCAAGAGTGTCCTGCGTGTCCTGCGCGTGCGGCCCGAGCAGCACGTTCACCTGAAGTCGAAGACCCATCTGGTCGCGCTCGAAGCGCAGTCGCGCAACATCGCGCTCCGACGCTCCAATCCGCGCAACCGCTGGATCCTCTACACCAACACCGACATGCTGCTGGTGTCGCGCAAGGAAGGCGAGTCGCTGAGCGAGATCCTGGGAAGCGTGCCGGACGGCTTCTATCAAATCCCGCGCTTCGAGCTGCCGGAGATGCTGTGGGAAGCCGCCTTTGACCGCCGCGATCCCGCTGGCAACCTCGCCAAGCTGCGCCAGTGGGCCGTGCAGTTCCGCTTGAACCAGGTCGTCCATAACTACATGCCCATGAAATATGACGCGCTGGGCGATTTCCAGGCGGCGCTGCGCGAGGACATGTTCGCGATCCACGGTTTCGACGAGACGATGATCCTGGGTTGGCACTGCGATTCGAATCTTGCGGCGCGGCTGGCCCTGTACCGCGGCAAGGTCGACACGCTGATCGATAGGGTCTTCGGCTATCACTGCGACCACACGCGCGTCGCCGCGGCCAACAACAAGGGCCGCGCGACCAAGATGAACGATCACGATCGCTACATCTGGAACGTCTCGACGCCCTATCTGCCGGCGCAGGCGAAGACCTGGGGATGGCCCGATCAGGAGATCGAGGAAATCCGTCTCGACCGCGACACGGCCTATCAGCGCTTCGTCGCGGGCGTCGGAAGTGTCGTCGAGCCGGCGACGGCGCCTTATTCGACGACCAGCATCGAATGGTACCTCTTCAACGATCTCACGTATGACCTGCCGCACACGCTGCCGTTCGTTTGCGATCAGGTCCTGACCTATCCGCGATCGACGGCTATTCTGGTGACGGCCACGCGGTCCGATTTCGTCCGGCTCTTTGCCGAAGCATGGCGCGGCATGGGCTTCACCGGACCGATCCTGCTACCGTCGGAGTGCAATTGGCTGCCCACCGATATCCCGGGCACCGTGGTCGACAAGTTCTCCCGGCAATTGCGCAAGGCCGACACGTTCATCTTCGAGTTCGGCCTGGGCAGCCAGGCGCTCGACGATCCGGTGCGCACTGGCCGGGCGACGACATCGGCCGACGCCCGGCGCCTGTCCATGGTCCGTCGGTTCCTTCGGCGCTCCACGATCGCCGAAGCGGCGACGCGGCCGCCCGGCCGGCAATTGCCGCGCCGCTTCATCGGTGTGAACGTGATCTTCAACAAGTACTGGCCTCTGTTCACCGATCGAGTCGCGGCCAACATCAATCCCTTCTGCGGGCAAGTGCTGGCAGGGCTGGCGCGCATCGATGAGAGCTGGAAGGGAAAACTGAGCCGAATGCGGGCGAAGCTCGGAGTTTCCTAGAAACTCTCCAACAGGAAGAAGACGTGCTCAAGGTGTGGAACCCATCTTCGCTTGCCGACTGTGCGATGAAGGGTCGGGCCTTGGCGGGTTGGCCGCTTCGGCGTTCGTACTGTCGCTGCTCGTGTATATCGGCGTGATCCTGTGGCTGGACAACGTCCATATCGGAACCTCGAACGGCATGTACAAGGCGATCTAGGCCGAGCCGTGGATCGCTGATCCGTTCACCGCGCGCCTCGACAACTCGAACTATCTCTACTTCCCCCTCTACGGGCTGTCGTGTCGGCTGCTCGACTGGCTCGGCATCTGGCGCGGCGTCGCCTGTAAGCAACTCGCGATTCTGAACGCCTTCTGGGCGAGCATCTGTGTCGCCATCGTCTACGCTTTTGTCCATCGACTCTCCGGCAGTGTCCGGGCAGCGGCGCTGGCGGCACTGTGGTTCGACCGGCCGACGGTCTCGCGCGTGATCATGGTCGCGGCACTCTTTACCTTCGGTTGGCTGATTGAGTGGAGGTTGATCTTCCCGACCTTGCCGGCTCTGGTGATTGCCCTGCTTGTGGCCGGCCAGTCGATCCGTCGCCGACTGGCGATGGTCGGCGTGTTTCTGGTGTCGATCGTCGCGGTGGCAGGCCTCGTTGAACTCTTCTGGGAGGGTCACAACGGCGCCGTAGGGCTGCACGACCTGCTGTGGACAGGCAAGGGTGTCGATAGCGGATGGGCCGGTTTCTCTCCGGACAAGCTGTGGTCGATGCTGATCGGCGTCAGCAACTACCTCTTTCTGACCACATTCGCCCTCGACCCGCGCGCAGCGCAGGCTGTCGCGCTCGACCTCTCGATTTCCGTCGTACTGCAGCTCGTGGTTCTCGTGGCGGCAGCCGCCGCGATGTGGTCTCGCCGGCATGATCCGCGGTTGCGCGCCATCGCTGTCGTGTTTCTCGGCACCTTCGGTGCCGGCGAGATCTTCAATCTCTATTCCCAGCCTCAGGACCCGCAGATGCAGGTCAACGTCATGCCTTGGCTTACCGTAGCCTGGGGCCTGATCGCGGCCGCGCTGCTTGACCGGGTTCCCGCGCGCCATGCCTGCCTGGGGGGTCCTCGCCGCGCTGTCGCTCGCGCCCCTTGTCTGGAACTTGGTGAAGCTCTCCGAACATCCTGAACACGATACGCCGCGGATCGAGGCCGCGGCCTCGGTCGATCAGCACCTGCCGTCGGACACGACTGTTTTCCTCTATTGGGGTTTCGAGACGATGGCGTTCTGGCAGTACGCGCTGTGGAGCCACACCTGGGACTGGGACAAGGAAGGCCCGGCTGCGCCGGCCCCGTCGCCACAGCCCAAGTTCAAGTGGATTGCCGTCAACGCCGGCGCAATACGCCATCCCAAATGGACCGCGGAGGAGCATGCGGCGGCAATGAAGCAGCATATCGAAACGGCGTTCGACCGTGGTTATCGCGTCGTGGTTTCGAATTTCTGGGACTGGAGCGAGAACTATCTTGGCGACCAACTCGTCAATCTGTCGGCGGAGGATCGAGCCGGCACGCTTTACGCCATGCTGCACGGTTCCTACGAGGTCGCGCCGCTATTCACCGACAGGACAGCCGGAATCTATTACGAATTGAAGCGCCGGGCGCGCTGATCCATCTACGACGCTTATCTGCCCGCCCCGAGATAGATCAGATCGGCCGCCTCGGCGAATTTATCGGCCGGCAGCGTGCGCCATAGATCGAGGATGGTGAGCTTCTGGCCGCTGCGCTTGGCCCACGCCGGATCGATCGTCTTGTATTCCGGCCAGGCGGTGGCGACGATCAACAGGTCGCATTCGCGCACCGCGCCCTCGATCGAAGAGGTGGCGACGACCTTGTCGCCCAGCGCCGTCAGCGCTGCGTCCTGGGCCAGCGGATCGTGCACCGCCACAACGTAGCCCGCATCGGCGAGCCGGGCGGCCAGCTTCACGCTGTGGCTCTCTTCCACCACCGGCGTCTGCGGCTTGTAGGAGAGACCGAGGATGGCGATACGCGTACCGGCCTTGGCGAACTTGGCCACTAGGCCGGCGAGGCGGTCGATCTGGTAGTTGTTGATGCGGTCGGTCGCCTCGGCCACGTCGGCCCTTGCGCCGATCTTGCGCGCGAAAGCCGCGAACGCGACGTTGTCGCGCGGGAAGCAGGGGCCGCCATAGCCCATCGCGCCCTTGAGGTACTTCGGTCCGATGCGCGTGTCGGCGCCCAGCGCCTTGGTCACGGCATCGACGTCGGCGCCGGGAACGCGGTCGCAGATGTCGGCCAGCATGTTGGCGTAGGAGATTTTTGTCGTGACGTAGGTATTGACCGAGATCTTGGTGAGCTCGGCGTTGACGAAGTTCATGCGCTGCACCGGCGGCTTCTTCTCGCACATCTGCAGGTAGATGGTCGCCAGCATGTCGCCGGCCCGGGCGTCGCTCTCACCGATCAGGATCGAGTCGGGAAACAGCATGTCGCGCACGACGCTGCCGAGCGCGATGAATTCCGGGTTGTAGCAGAGGCCGAGATCGGCTCCGACCTTGCGGCCCGATGCCGCCTCGAGCGCCGCCTTGATCTCGCTGCCGGTCGTGCCGGGCATCACCGTGCTGGTGATCACCACCATGTGATAGCCCTTCTTGCTGCGCAGCGCCTTGCCCAGCGCATCCATCGCCTGCAGCACGAAGCGGTTGGAGAAGAAGCCGGTGCTGTCGGACGGCGTCGGCACGATGACGAAGCTGGCGTCGCTCTTCTGGATCGCCTCATTGGGATCCATGGTGGCCGAGAGGCGCTCGCGGTTGGCGGCGATGAGCTCGTTGAGCTGCGGCTCGACGATCGGCATGCGGCCGGCATTCAGCGCATCGACCAGGACCTTGTTGACGTCGAGGCCGATGACGGAAAAACCGCGGCTGGCCAGCACCGCGGCGAGCGGTGCGCCGAGCTTGCCAAGCCCGACGACGGAGACACGGGGCAGAGTTCCAGAAGTCATTTACGATCCATTTTAGGTAGCCATTGCATGGCCATTTTACGTGGCCCCTTTCGAGGGCTGGTACTGATACTGTCCGGAACGGTGCAATGCCAACCCCAATTTCAGCCTTCCGTTGGACCATCCGGACCACTAACCGCTTGCGCCGCAACGACGCAGGGGCGAAGAATCCCGCCCAGTCACGCGTCATAAGCGAGGGAATCGAATGAAAATTGAATTTTCGGCCGCGTCGAAGGTCCTCTCGGGTAGCGTTGCGGTCTTTGTCGCAAGCGACAAGCAGCTCCTAGCCGCGGCACAGGGCATCGACACGGCGACCGGCGGCGCCATCACGCGCGCCTTGTCGGCCGGCCGGTTTACCGGGGCCAAGAACCAGACACTCCGGGTGCTGGGCCAGCCGGCCAATACGCCGCGCCTGCTGTTGCTGGGAGTCGGCAAGCCGCGTGAGCTCAACGCGCGCGCCGCCGAGCTGTTGGGCGGCATCATTGCAGGCGAGGCCAATGCCTCGGGCCTCAAGGCGGTCGGTGTCGTTGTCGACGCCGTGAAGGGCAGCAAGCTCTCGCCCGGCCAGATCGCCGCGCACATGGCGCTGGGCGTCCGGCTCAGGAACTACCGCTTCGACAAGTACAAGACCAAGGACAAGCCCGAGCAGAAGCTGTCGCTCGAGCAGGTCACTTTCTTCGTCGCCGGTCCAGCCGAGGCGCGCCGCACCTGGGACAAGCTCGCGCCGACGGTCGACGGCGTGTTCCTGACGCGCGATCTCGTCACCGAGCCGCCCAACGTGCTCTATCCCGTCGAGTTTGCGCGCCGCGCCAAGGAACTCACCAAGCTCGGGGTCAAGGTCGAGATCCTGGGCGAGGCCGAGATGAAGAAGCTCGGCATGGGCACACTGCTCGGCGTCGGCCAGGGCAGCGAGCGCGAATCGCAGCTCCTTGTCATGCGCTGGATGAATGGTCCGAAGAACCAGGCGCCGGTGGCATTGATCGGCAAGGGCGTGACCTTTGACACCGGCGGCATTTCGCTGAAGCCGGCCGGCGGCATGGAAGACATGAAGTGGGACATGGGCGGCGCCGGCGCCGTCACCGGCGCGATGCGCCTGCTGGCCGGCCGCAAGGCCAGGGCCAACGTGGTCGGCATCTGTGCGCTGGTCGAGAACATGCCCGACGGCAATGCCCAGCGGCCGGGCGATGTCGTCACCAGCATGTCGGGCCAGACCGTCGAGGTTATCAATACCGATGCCGAGGGCCGTCTGATCCTGTCCGACGCCATGTGGTACGCGCAGGAGAAGTTCAAGCCGCAAGCCATGGTCGAGCTATCGACGCTGACCGGTGCCATTGTCGTGGCGCTTGGCCACGAGCGCGCCGGCATGTTCAGCAACAACACGCCGCTGTCCAATCGGCTGCGCGCCGCCGGCGCCCTGATGGGCGAGAAGCTCTGGCGCATGCCGCTCGGGCCCAACTACGACAAGCTGATCGACTCCGAGATCGCCGACATGAGAAACGTCAGCAACGGACGCGACGGCGGCTCGATCACCGCGGCGCAGTTCCTGCAGCGCTTCGTCCAAGCAGGCGTCGCCTGGGCGCATCTCGACATCGCCGGCATGGCGTGGTCGGGCAAGGGCAACCACACCACGCCCAAGGGCGCCACGGCCTTCGGCGTGCGCCTGCTCGACCGGCTGATCGCCGACAATTACGAGAAGTGATCGCGTGGCGACTGAGGTCAACTTCTATCACCTGACCCGGTCTTCGCTCGAGGACGCATTGCCTCGCCTGCTGGTCAAGACCCTGCAGGTGGGTGAGCGCGCCGTGGTGCTGCTGGGCTCGCCCGAGCGCGTCGAAGCACTCAACACCCATCTCTGGACCTACGATGCCAACGGCTTCCTGCCGCATGGCGCGGCGCGTGACGGCGACGCCGACCGCCAGCCGGTGTGGCTGACGCATCTCGACGAGAATCCCAATGGCGCGGCGTTCCTGTTCGTCGCCGACCGCGCGCGCTCGGAACACATCGCCGACTACAAGCGCTGCTTCGAGCTGTTCGATGGCCACGATGACGATGCCGTGAGCGACGCGCGTGAGCGCTGGAAGGCCTACAAGGAGCAGGGGCACGCCATCGTCTACTGGCAGCAGATCGACGGCGGCGGCTGGGAAAAGAAGGCCTAGGCGCGTCTATTCATGGCCGCGGCCGTCGTAAGGCCTGCCAGCCGGCCGACAGGCGCTCGCGGAGCGAGATGTTGCCCTCGCGGCGATAGAAAGACGGCGCGTCAGCCTCGAACTCTCGGATATAGGCACGGTAGCCGAGCTTGCGGCTGCGGTCCGGCTGGGACTGGGCCGCCAGGAGGTCGAGCGCCTTGTCGGCATCGATGATCGAGGCGACGGCGTCGCGTCGCGCAAGCAGCAGTTCGGCAGCGACATCCGGCACGCTCCAGGCCGAGAAAATCGCCAGGAGCTTGGCCAGTTTTTCAGCGCTGGAAGTCTGCGCCCCTGAAGCCAGGAGATCGCGGGCATAATAGGCTTCGCCCTGGAAGGGACGGCCGGACAAAGTTTCCGCCGGCGTCGGCCAGACATAGCGCGCGGGCAGGGCGCGTGACGAATAGGTACGCACGTCGAGCCGGAACAGCTCGAAGCCCTGCCGCCTCATGAAGCGGTCGGTGTTGTGGAAGGTGTGGTCGTTTGCGGCATCGGTGCCGACGAAATTGACCTCCATCTGGACGGCGAGAACACCGAGGTCCTCGAAGCGCCCGCCGAACGTCTGCAGCACATCGAAATCTGCGCCGTCGATGTCGATCTTCAGGTAGTCGAGGTCGTTCCAGCCGCGCGAGGCGAGGAGATCCTGCATGCCAACCGGTCTGTTGCGATCAGCAAGCTGAGTAGATGCCCATGCGTTGTGGCGCAGCTTTTCCTTGAGCGTGGCTTGCGCCAGACGAGGTTTGCGAATTTCATGCGAACGCGAAAAGCTCATGCGTTCGCACATTCTTGCGATCAGCACCGAGGGGTAGCCCTCGTTGAGGCCGGTCGAGAGATCGTAGACGAAAGCCGCGACGTACTCGACGTCGGGGTTGCGTTCGGCTTCGCGCAGGCGTGCACACTCAGTTTCGCTCGCATCAATGGCGATCGCCCGCAGATGCGGCTCGAACGCTCGCCAGCGCGGATCGATACCGCCCCCGCAGCCGATATCGAGCAGGCTGAACCGCTCGGTTTCGAGGCCCTTTGCGACGAGGGCGGCCAAGGCGGTGTCCATCTGTTGGCTAGACCGTCGCGACCGGAGTGGCCGGAGAACCGACGGCGCCGGGCAGGCGCAGTGGCGGGGCAGTCAGCAGGAAGCGCGAGCGCTTCTTGTCGCGCAGCCACAGCGCCAGGTCCTTCAGCCACCAGATCTCGCCGAGGTTGAGCCCGAGCTTGAACAGGCAGTGATTGTGGATCGGCAGCGATGGATGCTCGGCATTGTCCGGACCGGGCTTCGACGGCACCGCTTCGACGCCGTAGTTGTCGGCGATCAGGGCCGAGATCTGGCTGTCGGTGATCCATTTCAACAGACGCGTGTCGCGACCGTCGAGTACGCAGCACATGGCGTGTGCACGCGCCGGATCGACCTTCTTGTTCATTTTCACGACCTCGTCCGTAAAGCCGGTGTAGAGCAACAGCATGTC
>CAMDCE010000080.1 GCA_945889625.1 Asaia bogorensis
TGCGCGCCCGGACTGGTCGAGTGCGCCGAACAGTGGCTGGTGGCCCAGGGCCTGCGCGTCCAGCGCAACCAGCCCTACGCCGGCGGCTTCACCACCCAGCGCTACGGCCGGCCGAGCCTCGGCCGCCATGCCCTGCAGATCGAAATCAACCGCTCGCTCTACATGGACGAGGCGCGCCACGAGGAACTGCCCGCCCTGGCGGCCATGGAGCGGCTGATGTCCGGATTGCTGGCGGAAATCGGCCTGAACGCCCTGGAAATGTTGTTGCCGCGGCCGCTGGCGGCTGAATAGCGCTTCGCCCAAAAAAAGGGCCGTGACAAGCACGGCCCGAGTTTAGGGAGGAAACGCCCAAGACGGGCATACAGCAAACAATGCGGCCACCGAGGTGGCGTTTGCTGCCCTCTAAGAATGGTGCAAGTGCGAAGGAAATGCAAGCGGCAAAAGAACCCTTCTTTTCACAGGGTTAACGCCCTTTGGTTCGGATAATTGGTGTGGCGTTTTTGCAACGCACAAGATTCACGCGAAGCTGGTCTGCACGGCACGCAAAGCTGCCACCGTCGCGGGTCGGCTGCATTTCGATAGATTGCTCAAGGGCTTAACGCAGCGCGGGAGAGTGTCTTGGCGAAAAAGTTCGTAGTCGCGATGATGATGCACGAGACGAACACGTTCTCGCCCCTTCCCACCCCCATCGACTCCTTCGCCCGCGCCGGCGCGCTCAGCGGTTCGGCTGCAATCACCGAAGCCGAAGGCACCAACACCTCGCTCGGCGGTTTCATCGAAGTGGCGCGCAAGGCGGGCGCGGAGTTCACCTTGCCGATGGCGGCGTCTGCCAATCCCTCCGGCCTCGTCACCAAGGCGGCCTATGAGCAGATGACGACGGCCATCGTCGAGGAGATCAAAAAGGGCTGCGACGCGGTCCTGCTCGCCCTGCACGGCGCCATGGTCGCCGAACAGTTCGACGACGGCGAAGGCGAGCTGCTCAATCGCATTCGAAGGATCGCGCCCGATGTACCGATCGCGGTGGCGCTCGATTTCCACACCCAGATGACCGACGCCATGATCGGGGGCGCCACCATCATCACCGGCTATCGCACCTATCCGCACATCGACATGGCCGACACCGCGCGCCGCGCCGGCCGTACGCTGATGCGCATGCTTGCAGGCGAGATCGAGCCCAGGATGGTGTGGGGCAACCGGCCGATCATGAGCAGCTCGCTGGTCCACACACCCTCGCGGGAGCCGATGAAGACCCTGATGGGCATGGCCAACCAGGCCGAGGACACCGGCCAGGTGCTGAACGCCTCGGTGTTCGGCGGCTTCCCGCAGGCCGACATCCCGCACCTCGCGCTGAGTTCGGTCATCGTCTGCGACAAGCGCACCGCCGACGGAGAGATCCTGCTCAACCGGATCCTCGATGCTGCCTGGGAAAAGCGCGAAGGCTTCCTGTTCCATCCCGAGCCGCTCTCCGTCCAGGTGGCGCGCGCCAAGTCGCTGAGTGGCGGGCCGGTGGTGATGGCCGACCATGGCGACAACACGGCCTCAGGCGGCACGCAGGACGTCATGAGCGTGGTCGAGGAGGCCATCAAGCAGGGTCTCGACGATGCGGTCGCCGGCCCGATCTGCGACCCGGGATGCGTCGCCGAGATGATCAAGGCCGGTGTCGGCGCCGAAGTGACGCTCAATCTCGGCGGCAAGGTCGACATGCCGGCCATGGGGCTGAAGGGCAAGCCTCTGAAGATCAC
Source organism: Asaia bogorensis (assembly GCA_945889625.1). Taxonomy (GTDB): domain Bacteria; phylum Pseudomonadota; class Alphaproteobacteria; order Reyranellales; family Reyranellaceae; genus Reyranella. Next base: position 1,743 of record CAMDCE010000080.1, read on the forward strand.
CGGCCGGGTGAAGGCCATCACCGACGGTCAGTTCACCGTCACCGGGCCGATGGCCACGGGCACCACGGTGCGCATGGGCCGCACCGCCGTGCTCGACACGGGCAAGATGCAGATCGTGGTCTCCGAGAAGCGCGCCGAGCCCTACGATCTCGGCGTCTTCACCCACTGCGGCATCGATCCCAGGCGCAAGAAATACGTGCTGATCAAGTCGCGCCAGCATTTCCGCGCCGGCTTCGAGCCGATCGCCAAGCATATCGTGATGTGCGACGGCGACGGCTGCACGGCATCGGATCTCAAGCTGTTCAAATACACCAGAATCAAGCGGCCGCTCTATCCGTTCGATATGGACATGCGGCTCGGCCGCAACGAAGCCTGAGGACGCCGCCATGGCCGCCTATGACATCGTGATCCGCAACGGCCAGGTGGCCGACGGCACCGGCAGGAAGCTGTTCGCCGCCGACGTCGCCCTGAAGGGCGACCGCATCGCCGCCGTCGAGGCGCCGGGCTCGCTCAGAGGCGACAACGAGATTGACGCCAGGGGCAAGGTCGTGGCGCCGGGCTTCATCGACGTGCACACCCATGACGACACCTACATCATCGACCATCCCGACATGGCGATGAAGGCAAGCCAGGGCGTCACGACGGTCGTCTGCGGCAATTGCGGAATCTCCGCCGCGCCTTACGGTCGCACGGACATCCCTCACCTGATCTCGCTCTCGGTGAAGAAGACCGAAAACCTCGCCAAGAGCTTCGCCGAGTTCGCCGGCAAGGTCGAAGCAGCGAAGCCCGCCATCAACGGTGCCTTCCTGGTCGGCCATTCGACGCTGCGCTTCGATGCCATGAACCTCGATGTCGGCCGCGAGGCGACGGCAGCCGAGATCGGCACTATGCGCGAGCGGCTTGACCAGGCGCTCGAACAGGGCGCAGTCGGCATGTCGAGCGGCCTGTTCTATCCGCCGGCGATGGCCGCCACGACCGACGAGGTCGCCGAAGTGGCCGGGCCACTGGGCAAGTGGGACGCGGTCTATACCGCCCACATGCGCGACGAGAGCGAAGACATATTGAAGTCGATGGACGAGGCCTTCGAGATCGGTCGCCGGGCCGGCGCGCGGATCGTCATCTCGCACCACAAATGTGCCGGCCGTGCCAACTTCGGGCGCATGACGGAGACCCTGCCCAAGTTCAGCGACGCCATGAAGCAGCAGGAGATCGCCTTCGACGTCTACCCCTACGTCGCGGGCTCGACCATCCTGCGCAAGGACATGCTGTGGCGCGCCGACAAGGTGCTGATCAGCTGGTCCGACTCGGTGAAGGGCGTGAGCGGCCGCGACCTCAAGGACATCGCGGCGGAGATGGGCTGCTCGATCGACGAGGCCTGCGACCGCCTGCAGCCGGCCGGCGCCATCTACTTCATGATGGACGAGAAGGACGTGCAGAGCGCCATGGCCCATCCTGGCGCCATGATAGGCTCCGACGGCATTCCTTTCGACACCCATCCGCATCCGCGTCTGTGGGGCACATTCCCGCGCGTGTTGGGACATTACTCGCGCGACCTGAAGCTCTTTCCGCTGGAGGACGCGGTGCGGCGTATGACGTCGTACTCGGCTCAGCGCTTCCGGCTCGCCAAGCGCGGCGAGGTCAGGTCCGGCTTCTATGCCGACATCTGCATCTTCGATCCGGCGACGGTGATGGACGCCGCGACCTTCGAGGCGCCCATGCTGCCGGCCAAGGGCATCGACACGGTGCTGTGCAACGGTGCCGTCGCCTGGCGTCACGGCACGCCCGGCGGCGGCCGTTCGGGCCGCGTGCTCAGGCGCGGAGAGATGCAGGCTGAGGCGAAGGCCTAAGCGGCACCCTCGTCGCGGCGCGTGCGCTCCATGCGCTCGTGCCGCTCCTGCGCCTCGACCGACAGGGTGGCGATCGGACGGGCCTCGAGGCGCTTCAACGAGATTGGCTCGCCGGTCTCCTCGCAATAGCCGTAGGTGCCCTCTTCGATCGACTTTACCGCCTGGTCGATCTTGGAGATCAGCTTGCGGAAGCGGTCGCGGGTCCTGAGTTCCAGCGAGCGGTCGGTCTCGGCGGTGGCGCGATCGGCGAGATCGGGCTGCGCCAGACTTTCTTCCTGCATGTTCTGCAGCGTTTGGTTGGACTCTTCGACCAGTTCGCCCTTCCACCTCAGCAGCTTTTGCCGGAAGTACTCCTGCTGCATGGCATTCATGAAAGGTTCGCGTTCCGTCGGCCGGTAATTCTGCGGCAACGTAATCGACATCGTCGGCAACTCCACTCGCAGCGACTACACATCCGCCTCGGGGGAAGGCGGGCTTTCAAGGCGCGCGGAGTATAGGGACGAGCCTTCGTCCCGCAAGATTATTGACGCCGCACCGCCGACTCTTGTCGTGCACTGCAGCAAAATCCCGGCCGAAAATTCCCCCCGAAATGGCGGCATTATGGGAATCAACGAACTCTCTCTATTGCGGTGCAGCAAATGCCCGCAAAGCAAGTAACCGGGCAAAGACCGCGGACAGATCGAACGCCGCGTCCGCCGCGAAGCCCGCTTCGGCTGCCCGCTCCAGCGATTGGCCGGCGTCCAGGGCTGCCAGGAAAGCCGCCTCGCCTTGGCTGAGCACGATGAACGCTGCGTCATCCGGCCGGCGCAGCACGAGCAAACAGACCGCGCCGGCCGCAAGATCCACAGTCTCATCCGATGCGCCGGGTTGGGACGCCGTCCAGATTCGATCGATCGGATGGCGCGACTGGACCAAGCTCGCACCCGCGGCCAGCGCGACCGTCTTCGTGGGCAGTTGCTCCGTCGGGATCGCGGCCAGGTCGGCGGTCCCCAGGCCTCCATCGGCCGGACTGTGGAACGCGACGTTGAGCGCCCAGTCGAGCCGCGCAATGTCGGCGAGATAGGGCAGATCGTGCGCCGCGGTCTGGCTTTCGACGAAGGCCGCGAAGGTCGCGCCATATTCGGCGAGCACCGGCTGGCTTGGCAGAGCGCCCCTCACGAAGGTGCGCGCGAGCTGACGAAAGAACGCCTCGCCGACCAGCGCCTGCACCGTTGGGAAGGTTGCCGCCAATGCGCCGGCAAGACTGTGGAAGACGTGGTGGCGATAGACGCCGAGCCGGGCCGCAGCCGGAATCGAATCGCCCAGCACGGCGGCGATCAGGTCGCCGGAGGCGACCAGATCGGGGCGGTCGGCCGCAACGATATGGGCGGCGAAAGCCGCCTGGAGATCACGCAGCGCGAGCGGCATCGGAACCTGCTGATGCGATCACCTGGTCAGCCCGCCTGGCCTCGTCGAGCAGCACCGACAGGGCGGGAATGTCGGTGTCCCATTCCATCAGGGTCGGCCGCGGGCCGAAGCGTGCGACGAGACTGGCGAACAGCGCCCAGACGTCATCGTCGACGCGACTGCCATGATCGTCGATCAGGATGGGCTCGCCGTCGGCGTTGTTCTCCGCATGGCCGGCCAGGTGATACTCGGTGATCGCCTCGCCCGGCAGGCCGGCGAGCCAGGCGCCCGGATCGAGCCGCAGATTGTGCGCCGTGACGAAGATGTTGTTGGCGTCGAGCAGCAGGCCGCAGCCGCTCCGTCGCGCCAGCTCAGCGAGAAATTCCGGCTCGGACAGGGTCGAATGGGCAAAGCCCAGATAGCAGGACGGATTCTCGATCGACACCTGCCGTCCCAGTGCCTCCTGCAGCCGCCCCAGATTGCGCACCACGACGTCGAGCGCCTCCTCGGTGTAGGGCAGCGGCAGCAGGTCGTTGAAATAATGCCCGCCGGCCACGCTCCAGGACAGGTGGTCGGAGACATAGGTGGGCTGCAGGCGCTTCACCAGCGCGGCGACGCGACCCAGATGGGCGTCGTCGAGACCCTCGGCCGATCCAAGGGAAAGCCCGACGGCGTGAATGGAAAACGTGTAGTCAGCCCGCAATCGCTCGACGGCCGCAAGGGCGGGCGATCCCGCGAGATAGTTCTCCGCATGAAACTCGAGAAAGGCGGCCGCCGGCCGGTCGCGCCCGATCTCCGCGAGATGCGGCGAGCGCAGCCCGATCCCGGCGACCTGCTTCATGTCATCAGCTGGCAGCGAGCTTGCCGCCGATGATCTTCTCGCAGGTGCCCTTGGGCACCGAGATCCAGGCGTCGGCCTGCGCGTCCTTCTTTGACGTGCCGGCGCACGAGGAATTCCCGGTCTGGCAGTCGTTCTTGCCGGCCTTCGAAACGCCGAAGCACTTCTCCATGTTGCCCTGGGCCTGGACGGCGGCGGGCAGCGCGAGGGCGGCGGCGAGCGCAGCGGCGATGGCGATGCGGGCAGTGGTCATGCGATGCTCCTTGAATGACGACGCCGTCGTTATACGACAGAATCGGCTCGCTGGCTCTCACACCCCGGCTATCGTTGCCATAGCGGGCACTCACGGAAACTTGACGCCATGCTCTCGCCCGGCGACTTCGTGCGCCATCCTGGCCGCACTGACTGGGGTCTCGGCCAGATCCAGTCGATGATCGGCCATCGCATCACCGTCAATTTCGAGAATGCCGGCAAGGTGGTCATCGACGCCCGCGTGATCGAGCTCCAGCCAGACGAGCCTTCGCCTTGCCGAGATCGGCCGGCGTATTGACGTTGAGGAATGGCGCGCCGCCGCCCGGCCAGACGAGTTCGGCAAAATTGTAGCGTTTGGCGAAATCCTCGACCCGGCGCAGGCCTTCCCTCAGCACGGCACGGCGCAGATCGGCTGCGAGCTTCACCGACCAGACGGCCAGCGTGTGCTCGCGCCGCTTGCCGTGGCGGACCATCAGCACGTCGGGCTCCGGCACGTGCATTAGGCCGCACAGCCTCACCGTGAGGTCGAGCGGCAGGAACGGCACGTCGGCCGGCGCGGTCAGGATCCAGCCGGCGTGGGGATGATGGGCGAGCGACCATTCCATGCCGGCCAGGATGCCGGCCAGAGGACCCAGCCGGCGGCCCTCGCGCCTGGCGGCGCGCTGGACATCCGGCAGATCGGCGATCACCGTCACCTTGAGCGCCCGAAAGGCCGGCGCCCGGTCGTTGGCCACCACCACCAGATCCATGACCTGCGGCCGCAGCCGCTCGACGACATGGGCCACCATCGGCCGGCCGGCGAGCGAGCGCAGCGGCTTGGTCACCCCCGGACCCATGCGCCGGCCCTCGCCGCCCGCCAGGACGACCCCGACCAGGGCGCCCGCCCTTACCGGTCCCAGGGCCGGGCCAAAAGATCGCGACGCGTTGACCACCATGGCCGCACTATGCGAAGCGCTGGGACCTAAGCAAGGGGAGGAAACATCATGGCGTTCAGTGTCGCCAAGGCGGCCGGCTGGTTCGAGAAGGTGAACAAGGCGGGCGCGGTCGTCGCCTGGGTGCCGCCGCAACACATGCCCGAGGACGAACGCACCGCCTACAAGGTGCAGGACGCTTTCCTCAAGAAGCTGGTGCCCAAGCAGGGTCCTGTGGTCGGCTACAAGATCGCGCTGACCTCGCCGCAGATCCTCGCACAGACCGGCCTCAAGGGCCCTGTCTACGGGCCGATCCGCAAGTCGCGCGTACTCCATCATAAAGGAAGCGTGCGCGCCGACCGCTGGACGCGGCTCGGCGTCGAACTCGAGATCATCCTGATCATGGGCACCGACGTGCCCAAGGGCACGCACTACGACAAGGACTCGATCGCCAGGTATGTCGGCGATGCGCGCGCCGGGTTCGAACTGATCGAGGACCGCGGCGCCGACTATTCGCGGCTGACGGTCAACCACTTGATCATGGATGTCGGCTGGAACGGCGGCTCGCTGGTCGCCAAGCCCAACAAGAACTGGCGCAACCTCGATCTCGGCAACCTCAACGGCACGATCTTCTTCGACGGCAAGGAAGTGCGCAGCGGACATTCCGGCGACGTGCTCGGCCATTGCCTGAACGCGCTGGCCTGGCTTGCCAACAAGCTCGGCGAGCACGGCAAGACGCTGAAGAAGGGCATGATCGTATCGAGCGGCAGCATGGTCGCCTGCCAGTTCGTGCCGCCCGGCAGCACCGCCTTCGGCAAGATCGAAGGACTGGGCGAGGTAACGCTGAAATACGAGCTGCCGCGCTAGAACATGTTCCATCCGGCTGAGGCGCGTAAACGCGCCGCGATCAGCCGGACGGAACATGCCATTGAAGGAAACGCTTCGTACAACGCGCTTCCGGTCAACTGGAACCGCTTTAGCCGAGCGGCGGCGCGTCGGGCCGCAATTGCCGCCACGACAGGCGGCGCACGGCGTCGCGGCCCATGACCAGCGCGTCGTAGTCGTCGGGAAAGAGCTGGGCGATCGCCGGATGCAGCGCATTCAACCCGCCGGCATAGGTTCCGAACGCCGGCAGGATCAGGCGCCTGCCGTCGGTCAGGAAGCAGCGCCGGCGCATGCCGCGGCCGCGCACGGTGAGCGCCGCCACGGGATGGAAGTGGCCGGACACCTCGCCGTCAGCCGCGCCGAACTGCGCTTCGTGGCGGAAAGTCAGGGGAGCGGCGTCGATTTCCTTGGCGACCTCACCCCAGCCGGCGGGCGGCGGAGCGGGATCGTGATTGCCGGCGATCCACACGAAGTGCACCAGCGTCGTCAACCGCTCGATCTCACTCCGCTCAGTGTCGGGCAGCCGTTCGATGGCCTCGCGGTCGTGAAACGAATCGCCCAGACAAACGACTGTGCGAGGTTGCAGCACTTCGATCAAACCGGCCAGCACCGCCAGGGTTTGGCGCGTGTCATGGCGTGGCAGGAGTTTCAGCGCATTGACCGCATAGGAGGAGCCCTTCTCGAGATGCAGGTCGGCCACGGCCAGCAGGCGCCGCGCCGGCCAATGCAGCGCCCCGGACGGCAGCGCCTCGAGCCGCTCGCCGGCGCAAAGGAACTCGAGCGGGTTCATGGATGGATCACGATACGGGTGCCGTTAGGCACGAGTGACCAGATTTCACGAATCTCGGCATCCGTCACGGCCACGCAACCGACCGTCCAGTCCTTGCGCGGATGTCCGTTGAATAATTTCCGCAGACCATTGGGCTGGCCGTGGATGAAGATATCGCCTCCCGGCGGCACGCCGAGCACGGCGGCATGCACCCTGTCCTTGTCATCCGGATAGGAGACGCGCAGCGACAGGCAAAACGCGCTTCGGGGCTTGCGTGCGTCGATCGAGTAGGCGCCCTCGGGCGTGCAGCCATCGCCTTCGCGTTCCTTGTGGCCCTGGGGCGCAAAACCCAGCGCCACCCGATAGCTCTTCAGCAGGCTACCGCCGCGCCTGAGCTCCAGCCGCCGCGCCGATTTGAACACCTCGACCGTGTCGGCCTGAGCCGCTTCGGGCGCCAGGACCGGTGCGTCGAGGGGGCCGCGCCAGCTTGCCGCGATCCGCTGCCACAATTTCATGGCGCGCACGATTGACCGGCCGGGGGCTCCTGCGCAAGGTACCGGCATGCGAGCCGTCGTGCGTTTTGCGTTTGCCGCCGCCCTGCTTCTGCCGCAGGCCGCGGGCGCGCAGATGCAGCCGCATCGCGCCGAGTACACCTTGCGCCTGGGCCCGGCCGCCAACGCGCCGAAAATCGGCACGGCCGTGCAGGACCTCACGCTCGATTGTGCCGGCTGGCGCCTCAAGCGCGACATCACCACCGAGATCGCGGTCACGGCCTCGTGGAAGATCAGCGTAGCGTCCAAGCTCGAGGGCGAGGAGACGCGCGGCGGCGGTGCGTTCCGCTACCGCACCCTGCAGACCCAGAACGGCGCGGAGCGTGAAACGCGCGGCCGCGTCCACCGCTCCGGCGGCGAAACCCGCGCCGAGATCGTTTCCCCCAGCGGCCCCGCGCAATTCCTCCTGCCGCGGCCCACCCTGATGCCGGTCGCCGCCGTCGATCACATGATCGAGCGCCTGCGCGCCGGCGCGGCCACCTTCCCGGCGCTGACCTTCGACGCCGAGGTGATCAGCGATGCCTTCCTGGTCGACGTCACCGAGCTCAATTCGGGTACGATCCGCGGCGCCCGGCCGGCCAACCGGCCGGTGGCCATGCCGGCGGGCAAGTCCTGGCCGGTCTTCATGACCTTCACGCGCGGACGCAATCAGGACCAGAAGCCGCTTTTCTCGGTCAATGCGCTGATTTTCGAATCGGGCGTTCTCGACCGCCTGACCGTCGACACCGGGTTGGTGGCGGTGACCGCCGACCTCCAGACCCTGCAGATGCACAAGCCGCCGGTCTGCCCGCGATCGTAGCTGGGCGCGCGCCCGGCGATGAGGCGATCATCCGTCCCGCCCGTCCGAACGTATGTCGGACATGGCGGCTACTCTTGTCTGGTTTCGCAACGACCTTCGGCTGGCGGACAATCCGGCGCTGATTGCCGGCCTGGGCTCGGGCCGCGCCGTGGTGCCGGTGTACGTGCTCGACGAGGAGACCGACGGCCTCCGCCCGCTGGGCGCTGCCTCGCGCTGGTGGCTGCATCACAGCCTGCAGGCGCTCGACGCCTCGCTGCGCGCGCTGGGCTCGCGGCTGGTCCTGCGCCGCGGGCCGGCCGAACGGGTCCTCGAGGATCTGGCGGCCGAATGCGACGCCTCGGCGATCTACTGGAACCGTGCCTACGACCAGAGCACGCGCGAACGCGACGCGCGGCTGAAGCAGGCCTTCAACAGCCGCGGTGTGGTCGCCGAGGGCCTCAAGGGCAATCTGCTGTTCGAGCCCTGGGAGGTGAGGACCGCGAGCGCCGGGTCGTTCAAGGTCTTCACCGCCTTCTGGCGCGCCTGTCGCGCCCTGCCGGCGCCCGGTGCGCCCCTTCCCGCCCCCAAGGTGCTGCCGCCACCGCCCGTCTGGCCGGCCGGCGCAAAGGTGCCGGACTGGCGGCTGGAACCGACGGCGCCGGATTGGGCGGGCGGACTGCGGGCAAGCTGGACCCCGGGCGAAGCCGCTGCGGCAGCGCGGCTGGCGATATTCCTCGACGGCTCGCTGTCCCGCTATCGCCAGGCGCGCGACATGCCGGCCGTCGAAGCCACCTCGCGCCTGTCGCCACATCTGGCCTTCGGCGAGATCAGCCCGCGCCAGATCTGGCGGGCCGCCACGGCGCGCGGCCTGTCGGCGGCGACCGAGAAATTCCTGGCAGAAATCGGCTGGCGGGAGTTCGCCTACAACCTGCTCTTCCATCATGGCGATCTCGCACAGCGCAACTTCCGGCCTGAGTTCGACTCTTTCCCGTGGATAGATGAAGACGACGCCCTCGACGCCTGGCGGCGCGGCCGTACCGGCTATCCCATCGTCGATGCCGGCCTGCGCGAATTGTGGACGACCGGCTGGATGCACAACCGCCTGCGCATGATCGTGGCGTCGTTCCTCACCAAGGACCTGCTGATCGACTGGCGCGCCGGCGAGCGCTGGTTCTGGGACACGCTGGTCGATGCCGATCCGGCCAACAACGCCGCAGGCTGGCAGTGGGTCGCCGGCAGCGGCGCCGACGCCGCGCCCTACTTCCGCGTGTTCAACCCCGTGCTCCAGGGCGAGAAGTTCGACCCCAACGGCGACTATGTCCGCCGCTGGGTGCCCGAGCTCGCCGGCCTGCCGGCCGCGACGATCCATCGGCCCTGGACTGCCGCCACGCCGCTGCCGCCAGAAATCTATCCGGCGCGCATCGTCGATCATGCGGCTGCCCGCGAGCGGGCGCTGGAGGCTTTCCGAACGCTCAAGCGGTCCGCGTAGGTCGCCAGCGGTCCCTAGATCAGCCATCGCGAATATGGAGTAGCCAGCCATCGGAGGCCATTGTCTACTGCGGCAATCAAATGATGATCGCCGGACAAGCAACTTCCAGGATGCTCGCTAAATGACTGAGCCCAAAGAGGCCGCCGATCCGAAGGCGGCTCCGGTCGAGCTGTCCGAAATTAATCAGATCGATGGCTTGACAGAAAGTGGGACTCCCAAGAAGCTCATAGTTTCCCGGGGCCTTCCGCAGAGGGTGTCCCACTTTTTGGAGCCAATGCCGCGCATTCTTTTGCCACAAGCGCCGCGAGCAATGCATTGGCGTGTCTCACCTTTTCAAGCCAGCGACTCGCATTGTTCTAGTGGAAGCGGCACGAGCAATGCGTCGAGGCCATGCGGGACTAGCGTTCGCACCGTTCCAAGGGTTTATCCGGGGAATGCTGTTCAAGATCGAGTGAGGACGCCATGATGCTGGGACTTCTGGCTTTGATCTCGGCGGCACTGTTCGCCGGAGCGGCGCTCTACATCAACATCGCCGAGCAGCCGGCACGGCTAGGTCTCGATGATCAGGCCCTGCTGGCTCAATGGAAGCCAGCCTATGCGCGCGGTTTTACCATGCAGGCGACGCTGGCCGTCGTCGGATTCTTGCTCGGCGTCGCGGCGTGGTGGACGACGCGCGAGGTGATGTGGCTCGCAGGCGCCGTCGTACTTTTGGCCAACTGGCCGTATACGCTGCTGATCATCATGCCGGTGAACCACAAGCTGAACGCTATCGAGCCCGACCGCGCCGGCCCCGAGAGCCGCGCCCTGATCGTGCGCTGGGGTGGTCTGCATGCGCGCCGGACGATGCTCGGCTTCGTCGCCACCGCACTCTTCCTCTGGACAGCGGGCGGCGCACATCACTGACGCAGGCGCTGGACTATCTCAGTTAAATCGGCATCTCCCAGGATGATATCGCTTGTCGGGTTGGGGTTGATCCCAAAACGCCGCGTTTCCACTACGGACACCTGTCCTTACCGAACCCTACGCGCCGCGCGGCCAACAGACCGGCCTGTTGCCATGCCGGAGGGCAAGTCCTGTCCGGTTTCCATGACCTTCACACGAGGTCGCCAGCAGGACCAGCGGCCGCTTTTCACCGTCACCGCCGTGGTCTGGGAAACCGGTATTTTCGACCGGCTGACGGTGGATACTGAGCTGATCAGCGTCACGGCCGACTTTCAATCCCTGGAACTGGGCAAAGCGCCGCACTGTCCGCGCTCGTGATCCGTCATCCATATTCCCCCGGCCGGCGTATCTGGACGACGAACGCTGCTTTTCAGCGCTTCGAGGAGGCGGCAAAGCTTTGTGCGGGAGTTCTTACCAATGAAAATCGCCGTCGTCGGCGCGGGAGTGGCCGGCCTGGGCGCGGCCTGGCTGCTTGGCCGCAAACACGAAGTCGTGATCTACGAACGCGACGATCGCTTCGGTGGTCATTCCTGCACGGTCGATGCCGAAACGCCTGAAGGCGTGCAGCCGGTCGATGCCGGGTTCATCGTCTTCAACGAGCGCAACTATCCCAATCTGGTGGCGTTGTTCGAGCATCTCGGCGTCGCGACCGAGGAATCGGAAATGTCGTTCGCCGTCAGCCTTAACGGCGGCCGCTACGAGTACGGCAGCTCCTACAGCGGTTATCTCGCGCAGCGTCGTAACATGATTCGTCCCTCCTTTCTTCGCATGACGCGCGACATCCTGCGCTTCAACCGGCTGGCGCCCCAGCTCCTCACGCAGGCCGAGAACCTCGACTTCACCATCGGCGACTTCGTGGCCGATGCCCGGCTGAGCGATGCGTTCCGTGACCGCTACCTGATTCCCATGGCGTCGTGCATCTGGTCGACACCATCCGGTCGCATGCTCGACTTCCCGGCCCAGACCTTCGCCCGCTTCTTCGACAATCACGGCCTGCTGACGGTCGGCGCGCAGTTGCGCTGGCGCACGGTGAGCGGAGGCAGCCGTTCCTATGTCGAGCGCATGGTAGCGCCACTGCGCGCTAGCGCCCGGCTCGCCACGCCCGCCCGCGCAATCCGGCGCGACGCGCTCGGCGTTGCAGTGCGCGACGCCTCGGGCCACTGGGACTTTTTCGACCGCGTCGTGCTCGCGTGCCACGCTGACCAGGCGCTAGCTTTGCTGGCTGACGCGTCCGCCGACGAGCGCGAGCTGCTCGGCTCCTTCGCCTATTCGACCAACGAGGTGTGGCTGCATGGCGATACTTCGCTGATGCCGCGACGGCAGAGCGTGTGGTCGAGCTGGAACTTCGTCACAGACGATACCTCGACCGATGCCCCCAGCGTCACCTACTGGATGAACCGGCTGCAGAACCTTCCTTGTCAGTCGCCGCTCTTCGTCTCGGTCAATCCCGGCCGCGCCCCGGCGGCGGCGCATGCGAGTTTCTCCTTCGAGCATCCGATGTACGACGCAGCGGCCATTCGCGCCCAACGCGACCTTCACCGGATTCAAGGCGTGCGGAATATTTTTTTCTGCGGCAGCTATTGTGGCTACGGCTTTCACGAGGACGCCCTGTCGGCAGGTCTAGATGTCGCCGAGCAGCTTGGCGTGCGTCGGCCGTGGCGCCGACCGGACGAGCATCGGCGCATCGGCGATCCACCGCGCGTCGTGGCCGGCTGGCCGGTGCCTGGACCGATTGGCGATTCGCTGCCCCTGCCGATCGCGGCGGAAACGCCGTGAGCAGCGCCAGCAGCATCGTCGATGCCGTCGTCGTGCACCGGCGGCTGCGGCCGCGCCCCAATGCCTTTCGCTACCGCGTCGCCTATCTTTGTCTTGGCCTCGATGCGCTTCATCAGGCCGCTGGGCGCTGGCTGAAGGTCGAGCGGCCTGGCCTCGTCTCCTTCCGCAGCGTCGATCACGGCGCACGCGACGGCGGCGACCTCCGGGATTGGCTGCGCGGCGTCTTGGTTCAGCACGGCCTCGGCGAGCTGTGCGACAGCGACCCCATCCTCATGACCATGCCGCGGATGCTGGGTTACGTGTTCAACCCGGTGAGCTTCTGGTTCTGCCGCGACAGCGCGGGTGCGCTCCGCGCCGTGCTCTGCGAAGTCAACAACACTTTCGGCGAAGGTCATTGCTACCTGATGCACCATGCCGACCGGCGTCCG
>CAMDCE010000081.1 GCA_945889625.1 Asaia bogorensis
GACGCCGTTCGCCGCCCAGATGGCGGCCGAGGGTGCCGGTCGCAAGGCCATGGAGCACGGCATGCGTACCCTGGAGATCCAGGTGCGCGGTCCGGGTTCGGGACGTGAGTCGGCGCTGCGCGCGCTGCAGGCCGTCGGCCTCGCCGTCACCTCGATCCGTGACGTGACGCCGATTCCGCACAACGGCTGCCGCCCGCCCAAGCGCCGGCGGGTCTGATTTGGATACCGGGCGGCCGGCTCCCCCGCGGGAGACGGACCGTCCAGCGAACCGCGGCATTCGTCGCCGGTTCCGAAAGATACAGTCGCGGGCCCCCGGCATGAGTGGGTTGGTCCGCAGAACACCGGTCTAGAGAGGTAGCCCCCGTGCTTCAGAAGAACTGGCAGGATCTGATCAAGCCGGAGAAGCTTGTCACCGAGACCGGCGTGGATCCCGGCCGCACCGCGACCATCGTCGCCGAGCCGCTCGAGCGCGGCTTTGGCCTCACGCTCGGCAATGCGCTGCGCCGGGTGCTGCTGTCGTCGCTCCAGGGTGCCGCCGTCACGTCGATCAAGATCGACAACGTGCTGCACGAGTTCTCGTCGATTCCCGGCGCCCGTGAAGACGTGGTCGACATCGTCCTCAACATCAAGGCGATGGCCGTAAAGATGCAGGGCGACCGCCCGCAGCGTCTCTACCTGCGCGCCGTCGGCCCTGGCGAAGTCACCGCCGGCATGATCGAACTGCCGGGCGACGTCCAGATCATGGATCCGAAGCACCTGATCTGCACGCTCGACGACGGCGCCTCGATCTCGATGGAGCTGATGGTCGCTACCGGCAAGGGCTACATCCCGGCCTCGGCCAATCGGCCCGAGGACGCGCCGATCGGCCTGATCCCGGTCGACTCGGTGTTCAGCCCGGTCAGGCGCGTGTCCTACAAGATCGAGAACAGCCGCGTCGGGCAGGTCACCGATTACGACAAGCTGTCGATGACGGTCGAGACCAATGGCACCACCCGGCCGGACGACGCCGTGGCGCTCGCCGCACGCATCCTGCAGGACCAGCTCCAACTCTTCATCAACTTCGAGGAGCCGCGCGAGGTCCGCAAGGAAGAGGCGCAGGACGACTTCCCGTTCAACCGCAACCTGCTGCGCAAGGTCGACGAGCTCGAACTGTCGGTGCGCTCGGCCAACTGCCTGAAGAACGACAACATCATCTACATCGGCGACCTGGTGCAGAAGACCGAAGCGGAGATGCTGCGCACCCCGAACTTCGGCCGCAAGTCGCTGAACGAGATCAAGGAAGTGCTGGCTGGTATGGGCCTGCACCTAGGCATGGAAATCCCCGGCTGGCCGCCGGACAATATCGAAGAGATGGCCAAGCGGCTGGAAGAGCCGTACTAGGCCGCTGGAAGGATAACGGTCATGCGTCACAACAACCGCGGTCGCAAGTTCCACCGCACGTCGGAGCATCGCAAGGCGATGTTCATGAATCTCGCCGGTGCGCTGATCAAACACGAGCAGATCACGACCACGCTGCACAAGGCGAAGGACCTCCGTCCGATCGTCGAGAAGCTGGTCACGCTCGGCAAGAAGGGCGGCCTGCACGCCCGCCGCCAGGCGATCGGCTTCCTGCGCGATGCCTACGTCGCTGACAAGCTGTTCACGACGCTGGGCCCGCGCTACTCCAAGCGCAACGGCGGCTACCTGCGGGTCCTGAAGGCAGGTTTCCGCTTCGGTGATGCCGCGCCGATGGCGGTGATCGAGTTCATCGAGCGCGATACCGCCGCCAAGGGCCAGGACAGCGGTCCGTCGGCCGAGCCGCAGGAGCAGAAGGAAGCGGCATAATCCCGCTTCCTTACAATCGAATTGAAACGCCCGACGGTTCGCGCCATCGGGCGTTTTCTTTATCTACTTGATCGTGCATCCGTGAATCAGGCAGCGATAGACGATCCTTCCCGCAAAAAGGATCTCTTCGGTGCCTGAGAAGTTGGCCAGGTCGCCGTCGACGGTGAAGCGATACAGCCTGTCGCCGGTTGAATACAGTCTTGGCCCGCGGACCGGGATGACCTTGCGCTGATCCTGCATCAGTGCCTGCCGCAGGAAATCGTAGACATCCTTTTCGCTTACCTTGTCGTCGAAAACGAAGCCGAAGTAGTTCGCCCCCCACGCGGGCATGCCGCTTTCATAGACGATCTCGGCACCGATGAAGTCGCGCGCGCCGAAATAGGTGTCATGGTAGGCGAGGCCGTCTTTCTCGAAATGGTAGTCGAGCGAACCCTGCCGCGTCGGCGCGACCTTCGGCATGGTGCGGTTGGCGTAGGTCGCCTTGTTGGCGACGTTGAGGAAGGCGGCGAGGGCGGTCAGGTCCATGCGATCGGATAACGGTTGAAGCCGCGGAACCGGGCGCGGCCGCCGCGTTCGAAGGGGCCGTCGCGGTGCAGTCCTTTCGATTGCGCAACCAGCCGGCCGATCGCGATGGTGCCTTCCATGCGCGCCAGCACAGCACCCAGGCACATATGCATTCCCGAACCAAAGGCGACGTGCCGATTGGGTTCGCGACCGGCGTCGAAGCGGTCGGGGTCGGGAAACTGCGCCGGATCGCGGTTGGCAGCGCCAATGCCGACATGGATATAGGTCCCGGCCGTCAGCCGCTCGCCGCCGATCTCGACCTCCGCGGTGAGCCGGCGATTGCCGAGCTGGTTGGAGCTCTCGAAGCGCAGTCCTTCCTCGATGCAGCTCTTGATCAGGCTCGGGTCGGCCTGGAGCCGCCCGAGTTCGTCGGGGAAGCGCAGCAGGGCGTCGACGGTATTGCCGATCAAGTTGGTCGTGGTCTCATGGCCGGCGTTAAGCAGGAAGATGCAGTTCTGCACCAGCTCCTCATGGTTGAGCCGCTCGCCGTCGACTTCGCCGTGGATCAGGGTGCCCAGCACGTCGCGATCGTCGGCCGGGCGCTTGGCCCGCTCGGCGATCAACTCGTCGAGGTAACCGGAGAACTCCGCCACCGCCGCATTGCCCGCCGCCTGCCGCTCCGGTCCGACGACCGGCTCCAGGGCGCCCAGGATGGCCAGCGAATAGCGGCGGAAGGGCGCTCGCTCGCCCGGCGGCACGCCCAGCATGTCGCAGATCACCTCGACGGGAAGGCGAAAGGCGAAGTCTTCGATCAGGTCCATGTGTCCCCGCTCGGCATGAGCGGCGAGCAGCCCATCGACCACCGCGGCGATCCTCGGCTGCAGGCTCGCCAGTGCGCGCGGCGTGAAGGCCGCGGCCAGGAGCTTGCGCACCCGCGTGTGCAGCGGCGGGTCGTTGAACACCAGGCTGGTCGTGTGATGGCGGTAGAGTGGAGTGCCGATGCCGAACTTGGGCCCAAACTCGGCCTTCTTGTCCGAGCTCACGCGGCTGTCGCGGTAACATATTGCGACGTCGGCGTAGCGCGACAGGAACACGCTGCCGTCGGGCAGTCGCTTCACCGGTGCGAAGCGGCGCAGCGCGTGGTAGCGCGGAAAGGGATCGTCGAGAAAGGCGCGCTCCAGATTGGCCAGGTCGAAGCGCCCGGCGAAGGCCTCAGCCTCGCCGGCCGCCAGCTCGACCAGACCGGCTCTCAGAACTGCTCCTCCTTAAGCGCAAACACCGTTCGGCCGGCCGCTTTCAGCGGTCCGAGCTGGGCCAGTGCCGGCGGCAGGATGACCTCGGCGTAGAAGCGTGCGGTGATGAGCTTGGCTTCGAGGAAGGCCGGATCGCCATCACGGGTCGCGAGCTTCCTCAGGGCGACCAACGCGCTGCGGGCGAGTAGCCAGCCGCCCAAGGCCGTCCCGGCCAGCCTGAGGAACGGCACGGAGCCTGCCAGCGCGGCCACCAGATCTGATTTGACCGACTGGGCCACCCATCGGGTTGCCGCCTCCAGTGCCTCGGCGGACGCCGCCAGGCCGTCGTGGATTGCAGCCATATCGTCGCCTGGTGCGGCCTTCATCTCGTCGGCCAGCGCTCGCATCTCGGCCACCAGTGCCAGCATCGTCTCGCCGCCATCCTTGGCGACCTTGCGGCCGACCAGGTCGCGTGCCTGGATGCCGTTGGTGCCCTCGTAGATCGGCAGGATGCGGGCGTCGCGCAGATGCTGGGCGGCGCCGGTTTCCTCGATGAAGCCCATGCCGCCATGAATCTGCACGCCGGTCGAGGCGATCTCGTTGCCGAGGTCGGTGAACCAGGCCTTCACGATCGGGATCAGGAGATCGACGCGGTCCTGGGTCTTGCGCGCGGTTTCCTTGTCGGGGTGTCGGAGTGCGCCGTCGATGCCGGCTGCGGTGTAGTAGCCCAGCGCGCGCATCGCTTCGATCTGGGCGCGCATGGTCATCAGCATGCGGCGCACGTCGGCATGATGGACGATCGCCACCGGTTTGGCGTCCGGGCTGCCGTCGTCCTTGGATTGCACGCGCGCCCTGGCAAAGGCAGCGGCCTGCTGGTAGGCGCGCTCGGCGATTGCCAGGCCCTGGATGCCGACCGAAAGACGGGCGCTGTTCATCATGGTGAACATGTAGGAGAGCCCGCGGCCTTCCTCTCCGACCAGATAACCCACGGCGCCGCCGTCGTCGCCAAACGACATCACGCAGGTGGGACTGGCATGGATGCCGAGCTTGTGCTCGAGCGAGACGCACTTGAGGTCGTTGCGCGCCGCCAGCGTGCCGTCGGCATTGACCAGGAATTTGGGCACGATGAACAGCGAGATGCCACGCACGCCCTCCGGTGCGTCGGGCGTGCGCGCCAGCACGAGATGGACGATATTCTCGGCCATGTCGTGCTCGCCGTAGGTGATGAAGATCTTCTGGCCGGTGACCTTGTAGTGGTCGCCGTCCTTGACCGCGCGGCTCTTGAGTTGGGCCAGATCGGAGCCCGCCTGCGGCTCGGTCAGGTTCATGGTGCCGGTCCATTCACCGGAGATCATCTTGGGCAGGTAGGCGGCCTTCTGCGCGGGCGAGCCGTGGTGGTGGATGGCGTCGATTGCGCCCTGGTTCAGGAGCAGCACCAGGCCGAAGCCCATGTTCGACGCCTGCCACATCTCCTGCACCGAGGTGGCGAGCAGCCACGGCATGCCCTGGCCCCCGAACTCGGGGTCGAACGGCAGTGAATTCCAGCCGCCGTCGACGAACTCCTTGTAGATGCCGGTGAATCCGGGCGCCGTGCGCACCACGCCGTTCTCGAGTTTGGCGCCGACCTTGTCGCCGTCGCGGTTGAGCGGCGCCAGGCCGTTGCCGGCCAGCTTGGCCGCCTCTTCCAGAACCGCGTCGACCGTGTCGTCGGTGGCGTGCTCATAGCCGGGCAGGGCGGCGATGCGCTCCAGGCCCGCCACTTCGCGCAGCGCGAAACGCATGTCGGCGAGCGGGGCGGTGTAAGTCATGTTCTTTCCTCCGGTCCGCAATATGCCGCGCTCGGTCGCCTTTGGCGACCCACTCAGGTATCCTGCGGGTCATCATGACTGACTCAGTTCTGCTCGCCATCGACGGCCCCCGGGCCACCATCACGCTCAACGATCCCGCCAAGCACAACCGCCTCGATCCCTCCGGCCTCTCCAAGCTGCGCGTCGCGATCGACAAGGTCGAGGCCGACCCCAATGTCCGCGTCATGGTGCTGACCGGCGCCGGCGAGAAGAGCTTCTGCTCCGGCTACGATCTCGGGTCGATCCCTTCAGGCAAGGGGGCTCGACCGATCGAAAGCGAGGATAGCTTCGAGAAGGTCATGGACCGGATCGAGGCCATGCGCATGCCGACGCTGTGTGCGCTGAACGGCAGCGTCTATGGCGGCGCCACCGACATGGCGCTGGCCTGCGACTTTCGCCTGGGTGTGAAGGGCATGCGCTTCTTCATGCCGGCGGCGCGCTTCGGCCTGCACTACTATCCCAGCGGCCTGCGTCGCTACACCCAGAAGGTAAGCCCGAGCTTCGCCAAGCGCGCGTTCCTGCTGTCGGAGGATTTCACCGACGAGGCGCTGCTCCGCGTGGGCTATCTCGATTGGCTGGTCGACCGCGCGGAGTTTGCGGCCATGATCGACGAGACCGCGGCCAAACTCGCCGGCCTGGCACCGCTGTCGATGTCCAATATGAAGCGCGCCATCGAGCAGTTCGCCCAGGCCGAACCGGACATCCCGTCGATCCGCGAGGGCATCCGCGAATGCCAGTCCTCGGAAGACCTGCGCGAGGGGCTGGCGGCGCTGCGCGAGCGTCGTCCGCCTGCCTTCAAGGGCCGCTGAAATGCGCCTGGGCCGGTTGGCCCTTGCCGCGATGGTTGTCTGGTGCGCCGGGGCCGAGGCCCAGCAACTCGACTTCGGGCGCATCTCGCGCAGCGGCGACGAGCACCTGAGCTATCGCTGGCGCGATCACGACCGACGCGAGCACACCACGGCCTTCACTTTGACGAAGCAGGTCATCAAGGAGGCCGAAACCTCGTTCCTCGAATTCAGCTTGGATGCCATGTGGCGCTATCTCGAGCTCGACTTGCGCGACGAGGTCGAGAAGTTCGGCAATGGCGCCAAGATCAATTTCCGGCGGACGATCGAGGGTCTGAGCTGGACGATCTCGGCGCGCGACGACAAGCAATCCGAGGTCCTGGCCAAGCGCCTGACGGCGCGGCTCGAAAAGGCCCAGAAGGCCTACCTCGCCCAGCATCTGCGGCAGCGGGTCGACGAACGGCGCATCATGGTCGATTTCGCGGCAGCCACGCAGGCGCTCCAGCCCGCGATGCGCGCCGTGACGCGGGCCTTGGGCGACACGCCCCAGGTCGCCAACAACGACCGGGCGCGGGTCGGTCTGGCGCTCGCCTTCTTCCAGGAGATTCCCTACGCGATCCTGGAGGACAAAAAGCGGCGCGGTGGCGATTTCCTGTCCGCACCGGCCCTGCTGGCGCAGAATCGCGGCGATTGCGACAGCAAGGCCGTGGCCCTGGCGGCGGTGCTGCGGACCTATGCCCCGTCGCGCAAGCTGGCGATGGTCACCATGCCCGGCCATGCCATCCTGGCGGTCGATCTGGCCGCCCAGCCGGGCGAATGGACTATTCGGACGCCGGGCCGGCAATATGTCGCGCTCGAGGCCGCCGGGCCGGCCATGGCGCCGATCGGGCTGGTCGGGGCCCAGACCGCCAAATATCTCGGCGAGGGGCGCGAAATCGAGATTTGGCCGCTAAACTAGGCCGACATGCAGCGCCGACTCGCCGCCATCATTCATGCCGACCTCGCGGGCTTCACCCGGATGATGGAGGGCGCCGAGACGCGCACGTTCCGGCACCTCAAGTCGGCGCAGGTCGAAGTCTGGCGGCCGGCGATCGTCGCCGGTGGCGGCCGGCTGGTCGGCACGGCGGGCGACGCCATGCTGGCCGAATTCGCCTCGGCCGTTTCCGCCGTCGAGGCGGCGATCGACATCCAGCAACGCATGGTGCAGTTCAACGAGGCGCTCCACGAGGAGCAGCGCATGCTGTTCCGCGTCGGCGTCCATCTCGGCGAAGTGATCGTCGACCAGGAGGACCAGAATATCTTCGGCGACGGCGTCAATCTTGCCGCCCGCATCCAGGCCATTGCCGAGCCGGGCGGCATCGCCGTCTCGCGCGCGGTGCGCGATGTCGCAGCGCTCAAGATCGCTTACGCCTTCGTCGACGGCGGCGAACGTCAGTTCAAGAATGTCAGCCGGCCTGTCCAGATCTTCCATGTCCGGCACGCGTCGAGCGCGTTGGCCGAAGAGGCTGCCGCCCGGACGACGACGCGAATTCTGCCGCAGATCACGCTCCGCTTCGAGGGTGTGGACTCGACCGGCAAGAAGTACGGTTTCGATGTCGCCCTCGACAAGTTGATGGGACTGCCGCAGGGAATGGTGATCGGCCGCGCTGCCGAGCAGTGCGAGCTCGTCGTGGCGCACGCAACCGTGTCGCGCCGCCATGTTCGCCTCAGCCTCGCCGGCGAGTCCCTGCAGGTTGAGGACCTTGGCTCGACCAACGGCACCGCGGTGAATGGCGTCGCCCTGCGCAGCGGCGCCCCGGTTGCGCTGCAGACCGGCGCCAAGCTCCGTCTCGGCGACGTCGAATTGGCAGTGCGCCAGGCGTAGGAGCAGGGCCGCTTGCAAAACCCCGACCGCCATCATGGTTGAACCCGGCAGCCAACCGTCTGGCCAGGCACCCGGCGCCGAGCCCGAGGTAGACTTCGTCGCGCTCAAGACCGGCCAGACAATCGGCCGCTACGAGGTCCTTTCCGTTCTGGGCCAGGGCGGGTTCGGCATCACCTACCGCGCCCGCGACACCCAGCTCAACCGCATGGTTGCCATCAAGGAATATCTGCCGTCGGCCTTGGCGATCCGCCAGGACGGCACCACCGTGCTGCCGCGCAATACCCGCATGGCCGACGATTTCGGATGGGGCCGGGAGCGTTTCGTGGCGGAAGGGCGGACGCTCGCCAGCCTCCATCGCGCGACGGCGATCGTGCATGTCTTCGACTTCCTGGAGGCAAATGGCACGGCCTACATCGTCATGGAGCTGTTGAGCGGCGAGACACTCGAGGAACGCCTCAAGCGTGTCGGAAAGCTCGGTGCCGCAGACGTCGACAAAATCTTGTGGCCGCTGCTCGAAGGCCTGGAGCAGGTCCACAGCGCAGGTTTCCTGCATCGCGACATCAAGCCCGCCAACATCCTGCTCAATGCCCAGGGCCATCCTACCCTGATCGATTTCGGCGCCTCGCGTGCGGCGATGGCCGGTCGTACCACGGCGATGACGGCGATCTTCACACCAGGTTATGCCGCAGCCGAGCAGATGACGTCGGCCAAGCAAGGCCCCTATACCGACATCTACGGGCTCTCGGCTACGCTCTATCACGCGATCGCCGGCCATGCGCCGGCCAGCGCCTTCGACCGCATGCTGAACGACAGCTATGAGCCTCTTGCCAAGCTGGCGCCCCCGAAATTCGCGCCGGGGGTATGTGCCGGTATCGACGCCGGCCTGGCAGTCATCGCGAGCTCGCGGCCGCAAACGATCGCGGACTGGCGGCCGATCCTCGGCATGGGCGTTGCGCAAGCGAGCAATGCCACGCTCGTGATGGGCAAGGGTGAGGCTCCGACCCCGCAGGTCGCGCCGTCCTCCCTTGCCGGCGCGCCGGCTGCTGCCAAGCGCCCCATCGGGCTATGGGTCGCCGTGGCGGCCGTGCTGATCGTCCTTCTCGGCGGTGGCGGCTACTATGTCGTGGCCGGGCGTGGACCCGATCCCAAAATTGCCAAAGCCACGGAAGAGGCCGACCAACTGCGCGCCGAGAATGAGCGGCGCCAGAAGGCCGAGCAGGAAGCGATCGAGAACAAGAGGCGGGAAGTCGCTGCAGCCGAAGAGAAGAGGCAGTTCGAGGCCGAGACGCGGCGCAAGATCGAAGCCGATATCGCCGAGCACAAGCGTCTGGAAGCCGAACAGAAGCGCCTGGAGGAGGAAAACAAGCGCAAGGCCGCCGAGGAGTTGGAGGCACGACGCAAGGCGATAGAATTCGTCGCCGGCGACTTTGATCGCTTTGGCAGAACATTGTTGATGATCGGGCTCAGCGGGCGGCCGGACGAGATCCGCCTGCAAGGCGTCGATATCGTCGATGATCCGGCGCTGCGTCAGCTCGCGGTCAATGCTTTGATGGCTCAGAAACGTCATTTGCGCTGCCGGCAGACGGACCGCCTCACCGACGGCACGCCGCTTTATCGCTGCCTGATCACGCAACTCAACGCCAAGGACCCGCTCGATCAGGTTTCCGACGTCGACCGGCTGGACCTGGCGCTGGCCCTGGTCCGCAACGGGCTGGTGTTGGCCTCATGCGACGCTCCCCGGTCCTATGCCGATGCCGAAGACGATGCCCGTGGCAAGAGCCAATCCTTATGGGGTAGAGTGAAGGTCCCGGAATACAAACGGAGGTGTGCCAGATGACTGCTGTTATGACGCTGCCCGCGACGTGGCATTCAAAGAGTGTCGCAAGAGTCACCGGCGCGACCATCGCGCTGGTCATGGTTGCCGGATGCGTCACCAACGAGCAGGGTGGCCCATCGAAGCAGGCGATGGGAACGATCCTCGGCGCTGGCGTCGGCGGAGCCGTTGGCGGCCTGGCTTTCGGTTCGGCCGGCGGCATCGTGGGCGGTGCCTTGGTCGGAGCGTTGGCGGGCAATCTCGTTGGCCGGGCGCTGGATCAACAGGAGCGCCGGCGACTCGCCGAGGCCACACAGCAGGCCTTTGTCGCCCAGACCAACCAGCCGACGGTCTATACTGTCGAACAGAATTCGACGCAGACTCCGGCGACGGTCGTTGTTGCCAAGCCCGTCGGCCCGCCTGCGACCAAGACCGACGGCAGTGTCTGCCGGCCGATCGAGCTGACGGCGACCAAGAACGGCCAGACCACGTCCGAGACCACGACCTTCTGCCAGGCCGCCGGCTCGACTGAACTGAAGCCGGTTTCGGTCTGATCGATAGCGATTGGCCAGGAGCGGCGAAGAACCGCTCCTGACGTGCGGGGCCGAACAGGGGAAGCGCGTTGCCGGCCCATGGGGCGTACGGCACGCTATGCGCCAGGGCAGGCCAGAATGGGAACCACCAGCCAGGATCAGGGCCAGGCATCCGAGGTCGATTTCGTCGCGCTTCGACCGGGGCAGATGATCGGCCGCTATCAGATCGCGGCTGTCCTCGGCCAGGGCGGATTTGGCATCACCTATCGGGCCCACGACGCGCAGCTCCACCGCGAGGTCGCGATCAAGGAATACCTGCCGATGGCGCTCGCCGTCCGCCAGGACGGCACGACCGTGCTGCCGCGATCGACCAAGATGGCCGAGGATTTCACCTGGGGCCGCGATCGGTTCGTTGCCGAGGGGCGCACGCTTGCCAGCCTGCAGCGCGCGCCCGCCATCGTCCGGGTGTTCGATTTCCTCGAAGCCAACGGCACCGCCTATATCGTCATGGAGTTGCTGGCCGGCGACACGCTCGAGAACCGGCTGAAAGGCGGCAAGAAACTCGAGCCGGCCGAGATCGATAAGATCCTGTGGCCGCTGCTCGACGGGCTGGAGGCAGTGCACGCCACCGGTTTCCTTCATCGCGACATCAAGCCGGCCAACATCCTGCTCGATTCCGAGGGCAATCCCACGCTGATCGACTTCGGCGCCTCGCGCGCGGCGATGGCCGGCAAGACCGCGGCGATGACGGCGATCTTCACCCCGGGTTATGCCGCGGCCGAGCAGTTCACCTCGGCCAAGCAGGGACCGTGGACCGACATCTACGGTATTTCGGCGACGCTCTACCACGCGATCACCGGCGCTCCGCCGCCCAGCGCCTTCGATCGCATGCTCGACGACGAATACCAGCCGCTGGGCAGACTGATGCCGGCGGGATTCACGCCGGGCCTGCTGATCGGCATCGATACCGGCCTCACGGTGCGGGCCAGCGACCGTCCGCAATCGATCGCCGGCTGGCGCTCGGTTCTGGGCCAGAGCGGCGCGCCGGATGCGCAGGCGACGGTGGCGCTCGGCAGGTCCGCCGACTATGGGGCCACGGTCATGGTGCGAGCGGCAACCACGACCGCGGGCGCTCCGCCCGCCCAGCCGGCGGCCAAACGCCGGGCAGGCCTTTGGGCGGCGCTGGCCGTGGCTATGATCGTCGCGTTGGGTGGCGGCTACTACGTCGCCAGCAAACCGGCAACCGTCGATCCACTCGCTGCCGCGGAAACCCAGCAGACGCGCGAGAGACTGGCCGCGGCCGAGGCGGGTATGCGCAAGGCGGAAGACGATGCGGCCAAGCTGCGCGCCGAGAAGGAGCAGCGCGAGAAGGCCGAGCGCGATGCCGCGCAACGCAAGCAGATAGAGGACGAAACCCGCAAGAAGATCGAGGCCGAGCTGGCCGCAGCGCGACAGAAAGCAGAAGCCGAGGCGGCCGCCAAGCGCAAGCTCGAAGAGGAACTGCGCCAGAAGGACGAGGCCGAGGCGGCGGCCAAGCGCGCGGCCGAGGAGCAGGACCGCAAGGCCGCCGAAGCCGCCGAGGCGGCGATGCGCCACGTCCTCCAGGATCGTCAGCACATCCAGGTGGCGTTGACGTCGTTGGGCTTCAATACCAACAGCACCGACGGCGTGTTCGGGCCACACACTCGCGAAATGATCGCGGCGTGGCAGGCCAGCCGCAAATTTCCGGTGACCGGCTTTCTGCCCGGACCTCAGCACCGGGCACTCCTGAGGGAGGCGGCGCCGGCCATCGTCAAATTCAACGAAGAGCAGAAGAAGGCCGAGGAAGCCAGGAGGAAGGCCGACGAGGAGAAGGCCAAGGCAGCGGCGCCGGCCGCCGCCGCCCCGACGGCCCCCAACGTCGCGTCGGCCACCCCGAAGTCGGGTCTCGATGGGACGTGGAGGGGACGGTACCACTGTACGCCGTCGAAAGGCGGCGGCGGCGAGTTCACCATCCCCTTGGTCATCAACATGACCGGCGGCAGCGCCACGTGGGTTCGCCCCGGCTCCGGAGCCGGCACGAGAGGCAACCAGTCGCTCACGGTGACCGTTAGCGGATCGACGGTCTCCGTCACGCGCGTCTACGTGCCGAACAATCAGCCGGGGGTCACCCAACCAGCCACGATGCCGGCCCGCTATGATGGCGCCAACACTATCTCCGGGACCGGCACCGAGGCTAATAGTGGCGGCCGCATCTGCGACATCAACCTGACGCGGGCGCCCTAGAATGGCCGAACGGCTGCTATAGTCCTACGGCAACCACGACGAGGATCCAGACATGGCGGGCAATGCAAAAGCGCAGGCGCTGCGCGAGCGGCTGGCGAAGGGTGAATTCATCCTGGCGCCGGGCATCTATGACGGCATCTCCGCCCGGGTCGCCGACGGCATGGGATTCCCCGCGCTCTACATGACCGGCTATGGCGCCACCGCCTCGGCGCTCGGTCTGCCCGATGCCGGCCTTGCGACCTACTCCGACATGGTGGGCCGAGCCGAGATGATCTGCTCGATCACTTCTACGCCGCTGATCGCAGACGCCGACACCGGCTATGGCGGGCTGCTCAACGTCCAGCGCACGGTGCGCGGCTACGAGGCGGCGGGGGTCGCGGCCATCCAGATCGAGGACCAGGAGATGCCCAAGAAGTGCGGCCACACGCCCGGTCGTCGGGTCGTCCCCGCCGAGGACATGGTGCTCAAGATCAAGGTCGCAGCCGAGGCTCGTCGCCACGCCGAGACCATGATCGTGGCCCGCACCGACGCGCGCACCGCGCTCGGGCTTGACGAGGCACTGCGCCGCGCCAGGCTCTATGAGGCGGCAGGCGCCGACGTGATCTTCGTCGAATCGCCGGAGAGCGAGGCCGAGCTCGAACGTATCGGCCGCGAGGTCGAGAAGCCGCTGCTCGCCAACATGGTCGAGTTCGGCAAGACGCCGCGGGTCGAGGCGGCGAGACTCAAGAAATGGGGCTTCGACATGGCGATCTACCCCGGCCTCGGCTTCAGTGTCGCAGCCGAGGCGATGCGCCAAGCCTGGGAGCACCTCAAGCTGGCCGGCACAAGCGCCGGAGTCACCGTGCCACAATTCCGCGACATGCACGAGCTGATGGGCTTTCCCGAGGTCTGGGACTTCGAAAAGCGCTGGGTGCAATGACTGGCAAGCAGTTCCTCGAGCTGTTGGCGCGGCTGCCCGCCCGGGTGTGGCTGCAGGCCATAGTCGGGCTAATCGGCTTCGTCGTGCTGGCGGTGCTGGGCTTCGCCGTGATCGCAGGCGTCGCGGCCGTGGTGCTGATCGCCATTCTCGCCTTCAAGGCCAAGGCTTGGATCGCCGGCCTGTTTACCGGCAAGGTTCCGGCCGAGCAGCCGGACCGGCGCGAGCGCAAGGTGATCGACGTGCAGTACGAGATCGTCGACAAGAAGGACGGCGAGCGTCGCTAGAGCATATTCCGTTCGGCTGAGGCGCGTAAACGCGCCGCGATCAGCCGGACGGAATATGCCATTGAAGGAAATGCTTCGTGCAATGCGTTTCCGGTCAAATGGAACCGCTCCGCGGTTCCATTTGACCGGAAACCGCACTAGAGCGTCGAGCGTGAAATAGGAATCGAAAGGGGATTCCCAAGGAATCGGAAGTCTGATTCAAGATGCTGGCTGGGATATGGAGGCCGGCATGAATGGGAAAGCCTTATTCGATTGACCTTCGCGAGCGGGTTCAGGCGGACATAGC
>CAMDCE010000082.1 GCA_945889625.1 Asaia bogorensis
CTCGGCGTCACCGCCGAGCGCCGCGAGGTAGCGAAGGGCCGTGCCGCACAGCCGGCGCCGGGCCACGTCGGCACGGGTGAAGTGGCAGGTGCCGTCGCCGATATTCGCCTCATAGACCGCGCGCCATCGGTCCGCGAGTTCGACCGCAAGCGTCATCCGGACATGCCGCAACGCCGCGCACAGGCCATCGACGTCGATCGCCGGCATGAGTTCGCCGAGATAGGAGAAATGCGGGAGAGTGACGGCGGCGGCGACCAGCACGCGATCGAGGCCGCGATCGTCGAGCGTGCGGCGCACGGCATCGACGAAGACTTCCGGCACGACGAGCGGCCGGCCGGCCTTGTGATCGGCCGCCACACCGTGAAGCACATTGGCCGAGAGTTGCTGGCCCGCCTCCCAGCGGGCGAATGGATCGCCATCGTGCCCCATCAGGAAGACAAGTTCACGATCCGGACGAGCCGCACCCAGCTTCACCGGCGCCGAGAAGCCGCGCAACAGCGAGATGACCGGCGGCTCCGGCACGTCCTCGAAGACGAACTCCTCGCTGGTTCGGCGGACATCGAGCACGCGCGTCGTCCCTCCGGCCGATGGCTCGCCGGCAAGCCTCAGAGGCAGATCGCGTCCGGCACGATCGAGCAGGCCGACCGCCAGCGGAACGTGCATGGGCTGCCTGGACGACATGCCTGGCGTCTCCGGCCCGGACTGCCCGACGGTCACGGTATATCGTCTGGACGCCGCATCGTAGCGGCCGCCGATCTCCAGGCTGGGTGTCCCCGCCTGCGAATACCACAGCCTGAACTGCGCGAGATCGACGCCCGAGGCATCCTCCATCGCCTGCACGAAGTCCTCGCAGGTTACGGCCTGGCCATCGTGGCGCTCGACGTAGAGATCCATGCCCTTGCCGAACGCCGGCCGGCCGACGAGGGCATGCAGCATGCGGACAATCTCCGCCCCCTTGTAGTAGATGGTCGCGGTGTAGAAATTGTTGACCTCGATATAGGAGTCCGGACGCACCGGATGCGCGGTCGGGCCCGAATCCTCCGGGAATTGGGCGGCACGCAGGCGTTGCACCTCGCCGATGCGGCACAGCGCCGCCGATCCCATGGCCGCCGAGAACTGCTGGTCGCGGAAGACGGTCAGCCCTTCCTTGAGGGTAAGCTGGAACCAGTCCCGGCAAGTCACCCGATTGCCCGTCCAATTGTGAAAATACTCGTGTGCGACCACGGTCTCGATCGCCTCGTAGTCAGCATCGGTGGCAGTCTCGGGATCGGCGAGCACCAGCCTGGAATTGAAGATGGCGAGGCCCTTGTTCTCCATCGCCCCGGCGTTGAAGTCGTCCACCGCGACCATCATGTAGATGTCGAGGTCGCATTCCAGATCGTACTCGTCCTCATCCCATTTCATCGCCTTCTTGAGCGACTCCATGGCGTGCCGGCAGCGCCCGACATCGCCTGGACGGACGAAAATACGCAGCACGACCTCCCGGCCTGACCGCGTCGCGAACCGGTCAGCGAGACACTCCAGGCACCCCGCGACCAGGGCGAAAAGATAAGAGGGCTTGGGAAACGGATCGACCCATGTAGCGAAGTGCCTGCCATCGCCGGCCTCTCCGGAGGCGACCAGATTGCCGTTCGAGAGCAGCACCGGGGCCAGCTTCCGGTCGGCGACGATGGTGACGGCATAGCGCACCATCACGTCGGGGCGATCGAGGAAATACGTGATCCGCCGGAAGCCTTCGGCCTCGCAATGGGTACAGAAAAGACCGCGGGAGACGTAGAGGCCGGCCAGCTCCGTGTTGGCCGCCGGATTGATCCGCGTCACAACGTCGAGCACGAAGCGATCCGGCACGTCCCGGACCCTGAGCGTTTCCGCTCCGGCCTCGTGCTCCGCCGGGCGGCCGTCGAGTTCCACCGACAGCAACTCCAGACTGGTGCCGTCGAGAACGAGGTCGGCCACCCGCCCAGCCGCCGCGTTGCGGCGAACGGCGAGCCTGGAAGTGACCAAGGTCTCCTCGAGGCCGAGTTCGACGCGCAGTTCGATGGACTCGATCAGGAAGGAGGGCGCGGCATAATCGACACGACGGATGCACCGGGGCGGGGTGGGTGCAGCCTCGCGGCGAACCGGAGATCCCGCGCCGCCGTTGAGCGACCGTTGCCGGCGCGGCCGGGGTCCTGGCAGGTTCAAGGGGCTCCCGGCATGCCGAGGGCGAATTCGGCGATCGCCGTCTCCTCGAAGCGGTCGAGGCCCGTGACCTCTTCGAGCAGGCGCGAGTCGCCGGTGCCGTTGGCGCAGGGCGCCAGCCCCATATCGGTCGCCACCATGTACATGAGGTGAAAGACCGCGCCGGCATTCATCAGGCTGGCCCGGTAAGCCATGCCCTGGTACTTCCACGCAAGTCGCGGCAGGCGCGAGGCGATGACGATCGTCAGGTCCGGTTTCGCGTCGCTGTCCGCGAGGCCCATCGCCGCTGCGGAACGCTCGACGATCTTGGTCGCGGTCCGCCCGGAAGCGGCGAGACGTACCAGGGCATGGCCATGGCTGTCGTAATGATAGACCGCCGGCTCCAGACCCGCGCAGCGCCGCACCGCGAGATAGAATTCGAGTTCGTTAATGCTACCGCCGGCCGGATAGGGGCGCGAAAGGAGATCCTGACGGCTGCTTTCGATGTAGCCGGTGGTCCGGCAGACCCGCCACAGGAACTCGCTGACCGAAGCGTGCGAAACCGGCTCCCCGGCGTAGCGCCGGACCGACCGGCGGCGTGCCTGGACATCGTCGACGGCGTTGCTGGCGTTGCGAATTCGGCCGGGATCGACCCTGTCGAGTTCGATTCTCTCCCCCGGCATCGCCGGCTTGACCGCCGGCGGCGACGCAAACTGGCCGTCGAAGCGGTAGGTGCCGCCCACGGTGACGGCGTCGCGGCTGTTGCGGCTCGCCTCATGCATCAGCAGATCCTGGAACTCCCAGCAGCGGCGCGCCGCCGGCTCGACGGCCTCACGAGCCTCGAGAAACCCGAGCCGCCACAGCGCCGCGGCAAAGCTCGCGGGCGCCGCCGGCGCGGGGGCCGCCAGCAGCCGTGCCAACATGGCCAACCCGCGTCCGTTCAGATCGACGCGAGACCGCACGCTGCCCGACTCGAGCGCGGCCCCGCCATCCGCCTGCCGCATGTAAGCGAACCGGCAGAACTGCAGGTCGCCGACCGGCAATTCCCCCAACGTAGGCTGGTAGCGGCCGGCGAGGGCGGCAACCGTTCCCAACGGGCCGTCGCCGTCGGCCAGATCCCAGGCAAGCAGCCGCCCGAAGGCGAAGCGCTCAAGGTAGTAGCGGATGGCGCGGTCGGCCACGGCAGGCTCTCCCGCCGCTGCCATGATCTCGTCGAGGCGAAACAACGTGGCGCCACCGTCGGACAGCGCCTCGATCGCGTCGGCGCAGGATGCCGTGGCAACCGTGAAGCCGATCGGTCGGTGGTCCCTGACGTCGAGAACGATACGGTTGCCCTCGCGCTTGAACGACAGGACGTCGGTGTTGAAGCGGTAGATCAGGTCGACGCCGCCCGCCATGTCCGGCCTCACAGAAAGAACGCGATCGGGTTCAGATCGTCCTCGGCGAGGGGCCGCCGGAGCCAGCCCAGCTCGACCGGTGCCTGATAGAGACGTCCCTCGCGGAAGCGCGCCCAGAAGTGCCGCATGCCGGGGACGACCACGCGCGCCGCGGCGAAGTCGATCTCGGGCCGGGAGTGATCGAGGACGATCATGTCCAGCCCCCTATCGGAAACCGTCTTGACGCAGTGCTCGACCGCCTGCTTCAGATCGCCGATCTCCGGCCGCACATAGGCGTCGAGGCGGACCGTGCCCTCGGGCACGCAGTACGGTTCGGTCTCCAGGCTCCGGTTCTCTATCCAGTCGAGCATCACGCTGTCGTTGGCGGCGGCCTTCTCTCCGTCTCTCGACCGGGCGGCCTCGGTTTCGAGAACCAGCATCTGGTTCATCTCGGCGAGCGCCCGGTTGACCGCGATGCCGGCGTCGAGATGGGCACCCAGGCCGAGCACGATCGATTTGCCGTCGTTCTCCTTCCACGAAAGCGCGATGGCCACAGGAATGCCGATGTCGTTGGTCAGGTCGAGCACCTGCACGCTGCGGCCGCGGCCGCGATAATGCGCCCGCACGCGCCGTACGAACGGGTCGTCGCAGGCATCGAGATCGAAGGCGGGCCGGCGCACGCGGTTGTACCACCACATGGCGCAGGCATCGCGTTCGACCAGTTCCAGGAAACCCTGAAGGATGGCTTCCTCGAGCGTGCTGCCCGACGCGCAGCCGTTCGAATCCGCGGCGCAGAAGGAGTTGTCGTCGCCTTCCGGGGCGACCTCCGGATCGGCGTAGCCGAAGTAGCAGTAGCGGGCCGGCAGCCAGCGCAACGCTCCATGGGTCAGCGACCAGGCCGGCGTCCATTCGATCGCGCGCCGTTCGTCGAACCGTTCACCGATCCAGTTGAAACCGTCGTGCGTCCTGTTCCAGGCCTCGCGGCCGTCGTACTGGCGCTCGCTGTAGTTAAGGTAGCTGTAGGGATGGGGTGCCGCGGCACCGAGCTGAGCCCAGGTCGCCCGCCGGCGCGGCTCGCGGCCGGTGTAGCCGCAGAGATAGCGCTCCATCGCCTCGGCCAGGCAACTTGCCTTGGCCTGGATCTCGCCCTGCCCCTTGCCGGCAGCCGCCCCGGGGCGGCCGATCAGGCGATTCTGGCGGGGCGTCGTTGCGACGGGATTGGCCTGTTTGGCCCGGAAGACCGGCAAGCCGTCCTGGGGCGACGTGTCCTCGAGGTCGGCGATAAGGCCGGTGATCGGGCTTACGTAACGTTCCAGGCGCTTGACGACATCGGCGGCCGGCGAAACCCGCCAGCCGCCGTCGACCTGTGGCAGCACCGGCCGGGCGACGAGCGACACCGGGGCCATGGCCCGCTCGAGCGCCCCTTGCGGATCGTGAGGTTCGCCGCATACTGGGCAATTCGGGTCGACGCGGATTACATGGTCGCGCGAAGAGCGCGTCTTCAGATCGAGGCCGACGATCTTCCAGTCGAGACCGGAACCGCCCTCCTGGGCCAGCGTCCGGGCGAGTTCGAGAGCGGCGAAGTTCGCGGCCAGACCCACGGTCGCGGGGTTGTAGGCCCGTGCCGGGCGCACCGCCCTGACCGTGCCATCGACCAGGCGGTCGCCCGGCCTGTTCTCCAGCATGCGATGGGTGAGACACGCCCAGCAGGGCGCGGCATCGGGATGAAACACGGGGCCGAGCAGCGGCATCAAGCCGCCGGCCTTGAAGGGCAGCCAGGTCCGGCCGGCGCGGCGCATCGCCAGGTTCATCGCCGCAAGGTCACGGTGGAGGTAGTCGGAAACCGAAACGACCGTCAGCTTCGCATCGCTCCCGCGGACCACGCGCAGCCCCGCCCCGCCAGCCGTTCGGCGCAGATCCCGCGCCGCCGCGGCCGCCGCGGCGTCCCCCGGCAAGGCCTTGACCGCGATCGGCCGTTCGGCGAGCCACCGCTCCGCCTCCGCCGGCATCAACCCCAGTTCCGTCCAGAATGCCTGCCGGGCCGGCGGTGCCGCAGTATCGATATAAGCCGCGTAGCTGTTCTCGAGCATGTTGCCCAGCACCAGCCGCAGGCGGTCCGCCGACACCCGCCCGGCAAAGGCGCCGACGATCTCCGCGCCGGTGCGCGAACCGTCGAGATAGGGAACCATTGCGGTATACAGCCGGCCCTTCAGTCGGAAGCTCCGCTGCTCGGAGAGCAGCAGAACCTGGCTGTCATCGACCACGTGCACCGAGAAATGGGGACTGAGGCCAATCGGCCGTTCCAACTCAACCTGCATCACGACCTGCACTCCTCAACTTTAACTCCCGCGCCGCGCGCCGGTTCGCTGTGACTGTACCCGCCACACAAGACAGGACTATGCAGCCTGAAGCTATCACATTTGGCTTTTTCGTCGCCCCGAACGAAGCCGCCCGAAGGGCGGCGTCGTCGAGGGACCTTAATCTCATCAGCAAGGACCGTCGATTTCCCCTTCGGCTCAAATTGGCCCCGGTGCAATATGGTCGAAGTCGAAATGAGACCATGGTTTACGAAAGTGCAGCTTTGATCGCAGGGCACCACGGCCTGAAGGACGGTGCGCCATCCCCGTCTCGCCTCGGTTTGCGCCTGACACCCCAAGGACGACTTCTGCTCGAAACGGTTGAAGGCGCGCCAATCCTGGACGGCGCGGTCGCCGAGCAGCTTGTGCAGGCCTTTGCCGAGGGCTCCGGACAAGGCCTGATGCAACTGGGGGCACGCGCGATCGGTCACGTGCTGCCACCGGGTTTCGTCTGGTGGCGCGACTTCGCTGCGCGATACTTCGGCGGGCTGTGCGGGCTTTCACCGGTCGCCACCGCCGGTACTCCGCCGTCGCCGGCCGTGCCGAGCGTGCCACCACCGACCAACGGCGAATTCGCGGCCCTGGTGCTGACGAGGCCGGTGATGCCGGGCGCCGAATACCTGACGGCGGACGTCATGCGCATGCTGTGGGGGAAGCTGGGCGTGGCGTTTGCGGCGAACCTGGCCGCGAGCGGAACCGATCTGCAAGGCTTCCTGAAAACCTTGAATCCAGCCTGGAACCTGCTCGGGCGCGTGCACTTCAACCTGGCCGAAAACAGGCGCGATCCCGAGTACCCCTTCGCGTTCATGGCCACCTACACCACCCGATTGTCGGCTCAGGCCAAGGCCCAGCACGTGCCACTCGGCCAGGCGATGCGCGAATATGCCGGGCTGGCCAACCGGGACAAGTTGCTCTCCCTTTTGATGCCCGTGCAGCGCGCCGGCGAAACCTGCGACTGGCTTCGCGCAATGGTCGACGCCGGGGAGATATTCCATCCCCTGCGCTGGACCCCGGCGGAGGCGGCACGGTTCTTGAAAAGCGCACCGGAACTCGAAGGTGCCGGCGTGGTCCTGCGCATGCCGGCGAACTGGCACGCCAACCGGCCTGCGCGGCCGCAGGTCACGGCGACGGTCGGTGCGCGCACGCCCTCCACGATCGGCCTCGACGGCCTGCTCGACTTCGACATGGACGTGACGCTGGAGGGCGAGCCGCTCGACGACAAGGAGATCGCCACGCTGCTGGCCGGAACCGACGGCCTGACTTTGCTGCGTGGCGTTTGGGTGGAGGTCGACCGCGAGCGCCTCGAACGGGCTCTGAGCCAATTCAGGGCGGCGCAGGTCCTGGCCGATCGCGACGGCCTGACCTTCGCCGAGGCCATGCGCCTTTTGTCCGGCGCGGCAGTCGCCGGAGAGCGCGCCGAGCCGGCGACTGCCGAGTGGGCGCACGTGACGGCCGGGCCCTGGCTGGCGGAGACGTTGAAGCTCCTGCGCGAGCCTGGCGGCATGGCGGTCGATCCCGGCCCCGCCCTGAAGGGCACCCTGCGGCCCTATCAGGCGGCAGGCGTCCAGTGGCTCCATTTACTGTCCAGGCTCGGGCTGGGCGCCTGCCTCGCCGACGACATGGGTCTCGGCAAGACGATCCAGGTGCTGGCGCTGCTGCTGGCTCAAAAACCCAGGGAGGGGGGCAAGCGTCCAAGCCTGCTGGTTGCGCCCGCCTCGCTGCTCGCCAATTGGGCCACCGAAATCGAGCGGTTCGCCCCCAGCCTGAAGGCCGCGATCGTGCATTCCTCCGCCATGACGGCGGACGAGTTGAAGAAAATGACGCCGGATCGCCTGGAAGAGTTCGACCTTGCGATCACCAGCTACGGCTCGCTGCTCCGCCTGCCGGTACTCGGCCAGCTATCCTGGCGGTTTGCCGTTCTCGACGAAGCGCAGGCAATCAAGAACCCGAAGGCCAAGCAGACCCGGGCGGCCAAGGGCCTGAAGGCTGACGCGCGTATCGCACTGACCGGCACGCCGGTGGAAAACCACTTGGGCGACCTGTGGTCGATCTTCGACTTCATCAATCCCGGACTGCTGGGAACCGCGCCGCAATTCGCGCGCTATGCGAAGAGCCTGATCGAACGGGAACACAACCCCTATGGCCCGCTGCGCGATCTGGTGCGGCCTTACATTCTGCGGCGGATGAAGACGGACAAGACCGTGATCGCCGACTTGCCAGATAAGACCGAGATCACGGCTCACTGCGCACTGAGCCGCAAGCAGGCCGCGCTCTACTCCCAGACAGTCTCCGAACTGGCCAGAGGCCTCGAACAGTCGGAGGGGATCGAACGCAAGGGCATCGTGCTCGCGACGCTGATGCGGCTGAAACAAATCTGCAATCACCCGTCGCAATGGCTCAGCGACAACGACTGGGCGGAAGAGGACAGCGGCAAGCTTGCCCGCCTGCGGGAGATCGCCGAGGTGGTCGCGGCGCGACAGGAGAAGATGCTGGTCTTCAGCCAGTTTCGCGAGATGACGGCGCCGCTGCAGGTTTTCCTCTCAGGGATTTTCGGCCGGCCCGGCCTGGTGCTTCACGGCGGAACGGCAGTGAAGGATCGCAAGGGCCTCGTTCGGACGTTCCAAGAAGACGACGCCGCACCGTTCTTCGTCCTGTCGCTGAAGGCAGGTGGCTCGGGCCTGACTCTGACAGCGGCCTCGCATGTCGTGCATTTCGATCGCTGGTGGAACCCGGCAGTCGAAAATCAGGCCACGGATCGCGCCTTCCGTATCGGACAGAGAAAAAATGTCCTGGTGCACAAATTCGTCTGCAAGGGAACGGTCGAAGAGAAGATCGATGCCATGATCGAGGCGAAGAAAGTCCTGTCTGACGAATTGCTGACCGGCTCCGGCGAAGTCAAGCTGACCGAAATGAAGGACGATGAACTCCTGCGCCTCGTCGCCCTCGACCTGAACACGGCGATGAAGGACTGACGCGATGTCGTACTATTATGGCGGATGGGCCCCCTACGTGTCGGTTGCCGAGCGGCGCAAGAAAGCCGAGCGGGAGATCGCGCGGCGGCGCAAGGCGGGCCATCCGAGCGCGCCGGTGATCGTCGAGGGACGCACCATCGCCAAGACGTTCTGGGGCAAGGCATGGTGTGAGAATCTGGAGCGCTATCGCGACTTCGACAGCCGCCTGCCGCGCGGTCGCAGCTATGTCCGGAACCGCGCGGTGCTTGATCTTCAGATCACACCGCTGGCCGTGAAGGCGCTGGTCAGCGGCTCGGAGATCTTCGAAGTCACGATCGGCGTCGCTGCGGTGTCCAGGTCGCAATGGCAGTCGATCTGCCGGGACTGCGCGGGCGGCATTGATTCCCTGGTGGAACTTCTGCAGGGGCGCCTCTCCACGAGCGTCATGGAGCGAATCTGTCAGCAGAACCGGGGCCTGTTCCCCCGACCGTCGGAAATCAAACTCTCCTGCAGTTGCCCGGACTATGCGTCCATGTGCAAGCACGTCGCGGCGGTCCTCTATGGCGTCGGCACTCGCCTGGACGCAGAGCCGGAACTTCTGTTCCGGCTGCGCGCCGTCGACGAGAAGGATCTGCTGGCCAATCTGGGTGCAACCGCGTCGCGGTCGACGACGCCTGCCGCCGGAAAGGTTTTGGCCGCCGACGACGTTTCGGCGCTGTTCGGTCTGGAAATGGCGGACGATTCCCCGCCGGCTGCATCTAAACCGGCGAGGCGGGCGCAGCCAAAGGCGAAGACGAAAACAAAGACGAAACGGAAGTCGGCGCCGATTTCCCCGCAGCCGTCGGCCCGCGCCAAGCCCAGACCGCCCAAAGCCCCATCCGTCCGTTAGGAGCCTGGCCCCAGCCCACTGGCCCCAGCCCAGGACCTCCCCTGCCAACGTCATTGCGCGCTTGCTGCTGGTCCCGTGAGCCCCTTGCGAGGCGCTCCTGGAGGTGCCGTTCTGGCGGTAAATATTAGTGCCGGCGCGGCGCGACACGAAACTGGCCTGAAACCCTGCTCCTGCGGTCTTTTAGAGACATCAGCCCGGTCGAAAACGTGCATCAAGCAGGAAGGCACAGCGCCGCCGTCAGCGGTCAGCTACCCCTCCGCCCGATGAACAAATAAAAGCCCCCTCCGCCCGATCCAGCGCCTCGTCGGACAGCTCGTCGGTGAACTCCTCGGTCTCGGCTTCGGTCTTCATTTCCATCTCGGACATGAGGTCCTCCTGTGCATTACGCAGTTGAAGAAAGCTGGGCCACGACGGCCGGCCGTCCCGCACATGCAAGTGCATGAAGCAGGAAGGCACAGCGACGCCGTCAGCGGTCAGCTACCGGAGGGAATTATTCTAGTGCCGCCGGTGGATCAGCATAGCCGAATCTCCCCCCCCAGAAGCAGAATTTGCATCCTTCCTGCGCGCGTCGGAGGCAGCCCCGGGGTCATGCAAAAGTCCCGCCTGCCGGGGCGTTCACCCGCAGGAAGCACTCGACTGCGCGCAGAACGCCAGGCCGCAGCACCGCCACCGGGTAGGCACGTTTCGAGGCCTCACCTCCCCCGCGATGCCTGGCACCCACCACCCCGAACAGATCGCCCTGACCGCCGCCCTCGCCGCCCTCGATCTGGCGCCACAAGAAACGCGATCATATAGGCTCAGCCGCCCCGATCTTGTTCCTCAGGCCAGCGCGGATGAAGTATTCGGTAAGGACAGCTCCTCAGCCGAGCGTCACGCCCTCGTAGCCGCGCGCGGCGATGTCGTTCGCCCAGGCGCGGTAAGTCGGCGCGCTGCCGGTGTAGCGCGCGACGATGCGGGTCTGCTTGCCTGCCACGTTAATGTTCACGCCCGTCATCCAGGAATCGACCTCCATGGAGAGCAACCCCTTGGCCACCTCCATGACGTGTTCCATCCACTTGTCGCGCGCGTCCCGCATCGCCTCGATGCGGGTCGTCCCTGTCCGCTGCGCGTGGCGCAGCAGGTCGGTCACCCATTCGACGTTGAACTCGATCGAGCGCGGGATGTTGCCCAGCGCCGTGTGCGGCCCCAGCAGCATGAACATGTTGGGGAAGCCGTCCTGCAGCATGCCGACCAGCGAGGTCGCGCTGTTCTTCCACATCTCCTTCAGGGTTACGCCGTCCTTGCCGCGGAAATCGATGTGGTCAAAGGCGCCGCGCAGCGCGTCGAAGCCGGTGGCGTAGATGATGATGTCGAACTCGTACTCGGCATCGCTGGTCTTGATCCCGATCGGCGTGATGCGCTCGATCGGCGTCGCCTTGCTGTCGACCAGCGTGACGTTGGGCTGGTTGTAGCATTCATAATACTTCGTCTCGAGCGGCACCCGGCGCGTGCCGAAGCCGTGATTCTTCGGAATCAGCATCTCCGCCACCTTCGAATCCTTCACCCGCTGGCGGATCTTGTTAGCGACGAAGCGCGAGACCTCCTCGTTGGCGGCGCGGTTGGTCAGCAGGTCCTTGAAGTTGCCGACCCAGATGCCGAAGCCGCGCTCGCCATAGAGCTTCTCCAGGAACGCCTCGCGCTCCGCAGCCGAGACGTCGAAGGTGTTGCGCGGATCGGGCGTGTGCAGGAAGCAGGAGAAGGTCTCCTCGCAGAGCTTGAAGATCTCGTCGTAGCGCGCGCGAATCTCGTCCATCTCCAGTGGCGGGATCTTCGCGTTGTGCAGCGGCGCGCACCAGTTGGGCGTGCGCTGGAACACGACCAGTTTCGCCGCCGTCTTGGCGACTTCCTGGATGGTCTGCACGCCGGACGCGCCAGTACCGATGACGGCCACGCGCTTGCCGGCGAAGTCGACCGACTCCTTGGGCCACATCCCGGTATGGAAGGACTGGCCCTCGAAGTCGGCCATGCCGGGGAAGTGGGGCATGGTCGGCACCGACAGGGCGCCGATCGCCGTGATCAGAAACCGCGCCGTATGGGTACTGCCGTCCTCGAGCTCGACCGTCCAGCTTCGGCCCTTCTCGTTCCAGCGCGCCGCCTTGACCCGGGCGCGGAACTCGATGTCGCAGCGGAGGTTGTACTTGTCGGCCACCAGGTTGAGGTACCGCTCGGTCTCGGGCTGGGGCGCGAAATGCTCCGTCCAGCTCCATTCTTTCAACAGCTCCTTGTCAAAGGAGAAGCCGTAGGAATAGCTCTCTGAATCGAAGCGGCAGCCGGGATAGCGGTTCCAGTACCAGGTGCCGCCGACGCCCGTCCCCGCCTCGAACACACGCGTCCGCAGGCCCAGCTCGCGCAGCTTGATCAGCTGATAGAGGCCGGACATGCCGGCGCCGATGACGATGGCATCGTAGTCCAACCCAATAGCACCTACGGGCCGGCTCTCGGCCTGGGCGACAGCGCTCATCTCGTGCATTCCTCCATGCGGCGATCATTCTCGGTCATCTGTGCATTCGTACTATCAAGACTAGAGCAGTTTCCGCCTACTTTGAATCGGAGAAGTCAAAAAAGGTTCTCGCAGGCTGGCAAATCAGATTCTGTGTGTTCCGACGGCAACGACGGAGGCATGAGATGGCGAAGAGCTACTCGATAGACCTGAGGGCACGGACGGTGGCGCTGGTCGAAGACGGCGAGAGCAGGCGGGAAGCCGCCCGCGTGCTAGGTCTCGGCGCCTCGACAGCGATCCGGTGGATCGAGCGCTGGACGACGACTGGCAGCGTGGCGGCATTGCCCGGCACCGGCCACAGCCGCTCACCGCTCGAGGCGTATCGCCAATGGCTGCTCGATCTGGTGGCAGCGGAGCCAGACTTGACGCTTGAAGAGATTCGCGCGCGGCTCAAATCGGAGAAGCGGCTGAAAACCGGGACGACCTCGGTGTGGCGCTTCTACGAGCGCCACGACATCACGTTTAAAAAAAACTCTGCACGCCGCTGAACGGGATCGCCCCGATGTCGCTGCCGCTCGTGCCGAGCTGAAGGCCGAGCAATCCGAGCTTGATGCGCCGCGCCTTGTGTTCATCGACGAGACGGCGGTCACGACCAAGATGGTCCGCCATCGCGGCCGCTCACCGCGTGGCGAGCGTCTTGTTGCCAGCGTGCCGCACGGCCACTGGAAGACGCTGACGCTGGTTGCCGCGCTGCGCATCAATGGCCTGACCGCGCCGTATGTCATTGACGGCGCGATGGATGGGCCGTCGTTCCTCGCTTATGTTGAGCAGGTTCTCGCGCCGACGCTGCGCAAACGCGACATCGTCTTCATGGACAATCTGCGCACCCACAAGATCGACGGCGTTCGCGAGGCGATCGAAGCGGTTGGCGCCAAGGTGCGCTATCTGCCGGCCTATTCACCCGACCTCAATCCGATCGAAATGGCATTCTCGAAGCTCAAGACCGCGCTGCGCAAGGGCGCAGCACGCACCGTAAAGGCGCTGATGAAGCTGATCGGCAAGCTCCTCAAAACCTTTGCACCCAAGCAGTGCGCAAACTACTTTCGACATGCCGGATACGCGGCGTGACCCATATCAAACGGAAACTGCTCTAGCGTCAACTATCGATTCGATCGGCTGCCTCGTCTCATCCTGATTGTCGCGCCGTTCTCATCCTGATTGTCGCGCTACAGGCTTCCTCTACAAGCTGCTGAACAACCGGATCTACATCGGCGACACCGTTCACAAGGGCACCGCCTATCCCGGCGAACATGCCGCCATCATCGACCACGACCTGTGGGACAAGGTGCATTCGATCCTGCAACAGAGCCCCCGACAGCGCGCCTCGAACACCCGGACGCAAG
>CAMDCE010000083.1 GCA_945889625.1 Asaia bogorensis
ACCCAGCCGAGTGCCTCTTCGTCGGGCAACGGCTGTGTCGAGGCGTCGACCTCGAGCCGATCGCCAATCCGCTCGGCGCCGCACAGCGTGAAGACCTTGTCCACTTTCTTGCCGCCACCGCAGAACGTGTCCTGATAGGTCATGTCGCCCAGCGCAATGATGCCATAGCGATGGCCCGACAGGTCGGGGCGTTCGCGCTCCAGGGTTTCGGCGAGCGGGAGGATGTTGGTCGGAATGTCGCCCGAGCCGTGCGTGGCGCAGACCACCAGCAGGGCATCGTTGCCGCTCAAGTCGGCGGCACTCGCCGCCTTGTCGCTGACGCCGACTGCGTGACCGGCGCCTTCGAGCGCCGGCTTCAGCGCGTCGGCCACCATCTGGGCATTGCCCGATTCGGTGCCGACAAGAATGAGGATATTTGCCATCACTGCCGACATAGGAGACTGCGAGCCGCACTGCGACGCGACAGGTTGGCGCGCTGGCGCCAATGGTTGGCGCTGGCGCCAATCAGTCGCTGTCTACAGCGACCAGTTGGCGTGTCGCGGACGCCATGCCAGTGTGCGGCCCATCATGGACAGCATCACCGAAGAAATTCCCGTCATCGCCGCCCTCGAAAGCGGCGTCCTGACGCTCACGCTCAACCGCCCGCAGCGGCTGAACGCCATGAGCAACTCGCTGATCGAGGCGATGAACCGCGGGCTGGTGCGCGCCAGAGATGACAGCAATATCAGGGCCGTACTGCTGACCGGCACCGGCCGCGGCTTCTGCGCTGGTGCCGATCTGGCCGGCACCGGTCCGATCGATCCGGCGGCGGCCCGCCAGCCGGACCTCGGCGCCGATATGGACCGCATCTTCAACCCCATGATCCGAGCCATGCGCGACCTGCCCAAGCCGATCGTGGCGGCGGTCAACGGCGTGGCGGCGGGCGGCGGCGCCAACCTGGCGCTTGCCTGCGATATCGTGCTGGCGGCGCGCTCGGCCCGCTTCGACCAGGCCTTTGTGCGCATCTCGCTGATCCCCGACCTGGGCGGCACCTGGTTCCTGCCGCACACCGTGGGCGATGCCCGTGCCCGCGCGCTTGCCATGCTGGGAAGCTCGGTGCCGGCCGAAGAGGCCGAGCGCATGGGCATGATCTGGCAGGTGGTGGATGATGCGGCATTGATGGAGGAGGCAGGCAAGCTCGCGCGCAGGCTAGCGGCCGGCCCGACGCTGTCCTATGCCGCGATCAAGAAGGCGATCAACGCCGCCGGCACCAACACGCTCGACCAGCAGCTCGATCTCGAACGCGACAGCCAGCGCAAACTGGGCCGCAGCGAGGATTTCAAGGAAGGTGTCGCGGCATTCCTTGCCAAGCGGCCGGCGCAA
The DNA here is from genome assembly GCA_945889625.1 of Asaia bogorensis. Lineage (GTDB taxonomy): Bacteria > Pseudomonadota > Alphaproteobacteria > Reyranellales > Reyranellaceae > Reyranella. The sequence continues at coordinate 1,363 of CAMDCE010000083.1, forward strand.
TTCACGGGACACTAGAGCGATGGGCTACGACAGGATCACGCTGGCTAAAGCCGAAGGGCTGGCCACGCTCACCTTGAACGCGCCGGAACGGCTCAATGCCGTGTCGCGCAAGATGATCGCCGAGATCAAGTCGGCGTGGGATGACGTCGCCGCCGATCGTTCGGTGCGCGCCGTGCTGCTGACCGGTACCGGACGCGGCTTCTGTGCCGGCGCCGACCTCGCCGATCCCGATCGCGAGACCGGCGACAACGCCGATTCGGGTGCGGCGCTGGACAAGTTCTTCAATCCGGTGATCCGCACCATGCGCGCCGTGCCCAAGCCGATCGTGGCGGCGGTGAACGGCGTGGCGGCGGGCGTCGGCATGAGCTTCGCAATGGCCGCCGACATCGCCGTTGCAGCCAAGTCCGCCTCCTTCCTCCAGGCTTTCGCCCGTATCGGCCTGCTTCCGGACGGCGGCAGCACCTGGTTCCTGCCGCGACTGATCGGCGATCAGCGCGCGCGAGCGATGGCCATGCTGGCGCCGCAGATCTCCGCCGACCAGGCCAAGCAATGGGGCCTGATCTGGGACGTCGTCGAGGATGCCGCCCTGATGCCGACCGCGATAGAACTCGCGCGACGGCTTGCAGATGGTCCGACGCAGTCTCTGGCGCGTATCAAGCAGGCAATGAACCGCGCCAGCGGCAACACGCTCAGCCAGCAACTCGACGTCGAGCGCGACTTCCAGCGCGAGCTCGGCCGCAGCGAGGATTTCAAGGAAGGCGTCGAGGCCTTCCTCGCCAAACGCAAGGCCCAATTCAAGGGCCGCTAAAGGGAGCAACCAATGACGCCACACAAGGAAATCACTTCGGGTCTGCAGTTCCCCGAGGGCCCGATCGCCATGTCCGACGGCTCGGTGATCCTGGTCGAGATCGCGCGCGAGACGCTGACCCGCGTCATGCCCGACGGCAAGCATTACATCGTGGCCAAGCTGGCCGGCGGTCCCAACGGTGCGGCGATGGGGCCGAAGGGCAAGATCTATGTCTGCAACAACGGCGGGTTCAACTGGATCAAGCGGCCGGACGGCAGGCTGTTTCCCGGCACCCAGTCCGCGTCCTACAAGGGCGGCTCGATACAGACGGTCGATCCCGAGACCGGCAAGTTCGAGACGCTGTACGACTCCTGTGACGGCCGCAGGCTGAACGGACCCAACGACATCGTCTTCGACAATGCCGGCGGCTTCTGGTTCACCGATCTGGGCAAGACGCGCGAGCACGACAGCGACCGCGGCGCCGTCTACTACGCCAGGGCCGACGGCTCGAAGATCGAGCAGAAGGTCTTCCCGCTGGAGCGGCCCAACGGCTGCGGCCTGTCGCCGGACGAGAAGACCCTCTATGTCGTGGAAACGCCGACGGCGCGCTGCTGGGCTTTCGAGCTTTCCGCGCCGGGCGTGATCAAGGACGCCAACGGCCCCTATCGCGGCGAGAAGGGCCGGGTGGTCGTGGGACTGGGTGGCTACCAGATGTTCGATTCTCTGGCCGTCGATTCGGCGGGCCACATCTGCGTTGCCACGCTGATCACCGGAGCGGTGAGCGACATCTCGCCCGACGGAAAGTCGGTGACGCAATACAAGCTGCCCGACCCGATGGTCACCAATGTCTGCTTCGGCGGCCGGGAGCTGCACACTGCCTTCGCCACACTCTCGATGACCGGCAAGCTGGTGAGCTTCGAATGGCCGCGGCCGGGGCTCGCGCTCAACTACCTCAACAAGTAGGCCGCTCTGTTCCATGTTCAGTTTCTTCGCCAACCTGCTCAGGAGAAAGGCCAACCTGTTTGTCGCGATTGAGACAATGCCGCCGGTGGGCTACTGCGCCGATGGCGAGTACGTGACGGTGTCGGTCACCAACGTTTGCCCGCGCACTGTAACGGTGACGTCGTTGACGTTGGAGTTTCTCGGAAGCAGGACCTTGGCCGATGGTTCGAAGGCGGTGGCAGATGTCCGCGATACGCCGCTGCCGGCGACGCTGGCTTCCGGCGAAGTGGCGCGCGTATCGCTTGATCTGAGGGATGTCTCGAACCGGCTGTTGGCTCTTGGGGCGAGGACCAGGTGCAGGTTGTACGGCCGTTGCACCGACTCGGCCGGAGGCGTTTACCGCAGCGAGCCGTGGACCTTTATGCCTGGGCCCTTGAAGGTCGAGATCAGCTAGCCCTTGGCCGCCGCGCGCACCTCGCGGCTCGCCACGATCCGGCCGTTGGCATAGGCCTCGTGGTTGGCGTCGACGTCGGAGAGCTTGTAGCGGTAGTTCACCATCATGGCGTAGGACTGCCGCAGTCCGTTGGCGCTGGTGTCGGCCAGCCAGTTCAGGCGCTCGACGATGGCGCCGTTGCCGAGATGGAAATGCGCCACCCGATCGAGCGCGCGGCCCTTGTCGTCGGTGGCGGTGAGATAGCGCGCCGCCAGCCGCGTCAGGATCGGCCGCAGCGCCTTGTTGATCGCCGGCACCTCCCACCACACCGGTCGGGCGAGGAGCGCGGTGACCGCCGCGGCGCCGGCCGCTTCGTTGATTACCGGCAGCAGGGAGGCGATCTCGCCTTGCGTGAGGACGGCGTCGCCCTCGCTCTTCAACCGTCCGTCGAGGTGCTGGCGCAGGCCGGGCACCGGCGACAGCGTGGCGAAATCCTTGATGTTCGGCAGTTCGTCCGCGAGCTGCTCGGCCACCCGCTTGATCAGGAAATTGCCGAAGCTGATGCCGGCCAGCCCTTGCTGGCAGTTGGAGATCGAATAGAAGACCGCGGTGTTGGCGCGCTCGGGATCGCGCGTCTCGGTCTTGGTGTCGAGCAGCCGCTGCACGTTGCCCGCAAGGCCATCGACCAGCGCCACCTCGACGAAGATCAGCGGCTCCTCAGGCATGCGGGGATGGAAGAAGGCAAAGCAGCGCCGGTCCGAATCGAGGCGATTCTTGAGGTCGCGCCACGAGCGGATGGCGTGCACGGCCTCGTAGGCCACCAGCTTTTCAAGCAGAGCCGCCGAGGCGCTCCAGTCGATGCGCACCAGGTCGAGGAAGCCGACGTCGAACCAGGCGCCGAGCAGGGGACGGAGATCCTCGCTCAAGGTCCGCGCGGCCGCGTCGCTTCTGCCCAGGGTCAGGAGCTCGGCGCGCAGGTCAACCACGAACTTCACGCCTTGCGGCACGCCCACGAACTCGCGCAGCAGCCGAACGGCCGGCGCTTCAAGCGAGCGGGCGAGCGCCCGTGGCGGCTCCTTGGAGGCGCGCCAGCGTTCGACGGCGGCCATCGCCGCCTCGCGCGGCAGGCCGTAGTCGTGGGCCAGGGTCAACAGGAACTTCTTGCGGCCGGCCGGCGACAGCGAGAGGTAAGCCTGCCCCAGCTCGGCCGCGCGGCCGCGCCGTGCCGTCTCGCCGCCCTTGCCCGCGAGGCAGGCGTCGATACGGCTTTTCAGGCGTGGGATGTCGTCGTCGGGCAGGTCGGGCCGGAGCGGCGCGCCGACCACCTCGCGCGCGCCGCGCGCAGTCTCGACAAAGGCAGTGCGCAGGCGTTCGAGCGTGCGGCCGGCGGTGTTGGAGAAGGGAAGAGCCATGGCGCGATTATGTCATGGCAGATGTGACACCGCGACGGAGTAACCTCGGTCTTGAGTGGCGGAGATGAATGGCTCTTCAGCTGCGACGTTACGGCTTGTTCAGCGTCGCCCACAAATACCAGCTCGCCACCGTACGATAGGGCCGCCATTTCTCGCCGGCCTTCTCCAGCGCCTGCGGTGAAGGCAGGGCACGTTTTTTGAAGGCTGTGGCGAAGGCCTTGCGCAGGCTGTAGTCGTCGAGCGGCAGCACATCGGGCCGGCCGAGGCGGAACATCAGGAACATCTCCGCACTCCAGCGGCCGATGCCGCGGACTTGCACAAGGCGTTCGATCAACTCGCCGTCTTCCAGACGATGCGCCTCGTCGAGCGTCGGCAGCGCGCCGCTACTGACCCGACGCGCGAGGTCCTGAACGGCCAGCACCTTGGCACGCGACAGACCGCAGCCGCGCAGCTTCTCGTCGGGCGTCCTGAGGATGTGGCGCGGCGTGAAGCCGTCGGTGGCGCGCGGGTAGAGCGCCTCGACGCGGCCGTAGATGGTGGCGGCCGCCTTGTTGGATAGCTGTTGGTAGACGATCGCCTCGGCCAGCGCGCCGAAGACGCTGCGCGAGGATTTGAGTTCCATGGCAAAAGGCCCGACGGAATCGATGATCGAGGCGAGCGCCGGGTCGGCGGCGCGGAGGTGGGCGATAGCCTGCCGCGGCTTGAAGCCAAACTCAGCCATTGAGGCGGTCGAACAACGGTCCGGCGCCGACCGCGCTCGCTCTTTCGATTTCGAGCATGCGGCGCTTGGTGGCGACGCCGCCATTGGCCGAAAAGCCGCCCATTTTGCCGTCGGCGCCCAGCACACGATGGCAGGGCACGATGATCGCCACCGGATTGCGGCCGAGCGCCTGGCCGACCTCGCGCGCCTCGTGCGGCACGCCGAGGCGTTTGGCGATCTCGCCATACGTTATGGTCTGGCCGGGTGGGACGGTGCGGGCGATGTCATAGACCTGGCGGTGGAAGTCGGGCACGGCCGCGAGATCGACGGCGATGCCCGCAAGTTCGGTCGTGCCGTCCTGCAGCAGCGTCAGCACCTGGTCGATGACGCGTCGGACGACTGGCGGCGGAGTTGCCTCGGCGGCATCGGGCCAACGCCGCTGCAGGCGTGCCCGCGTCTTGGCTGCGCTCGCTTCAGGGAGCTGCAAACCCACGATGCCGTTCGAACTCCAGGCGAGTCCGCAGGTGCCGAGCGGCGTGTCGAAAAGAGCGAAACCTCGGGCGGTCATGGCAGCGATATTGTCCTAACCGGTAATATGGTCAAGTACCTGTCATCAAACTGGCACCGACGCCATGTATCTTGGGCGGATTGAGTAGAGCCGGAGTCGCTTGGTTGGGCTATCCGCGGGACGCCAGTCATATCCGCTTGAAAGAAGCCGTGCGCCGCCATCGCACGTTTTCCCGCGAGGGCCTTCTCGAGCGGCTGTTCGAGAAGCTCTTTCACGGCCTTGTCTACACCCAGATCTGGGAAGACCCGGAAATCGACCTCGAGGCGCTGGCGCTCACGCCTGACTGCCACGTCGTGGCGATCGCCTCCGGCGGCTGCAACGTGCTGTCCTACCTGACGGTCAATCCGGCCCGCATCACCGCCGTAGACCTCAGCCTCGCCCATGTCGCCCTCAATCGCCTGAAGCTCGTTGCGGCGAGCAGACTGCCATCGTGGGACGCATTCTACCGCTTCTTCGGCGCGGCCGACTCGGAGGCCAACCTCGTGGCCTATGAGCGGCTGATCGCGCCGCATCTCGACTCGCAAAGCCTGGTCTATTGGCAGGGCCGCAGCCTGCAGCAGTTCGGGCGGCGGCGGATTTCGATCTTCGCCCGCAATGCCTATCGCCACGGCGTACTGGGGCGTTTCATTGGTGTGAGCCACGCCATCGCCCGCGCCTATGGCGTCGACCTGAGAGACCTCTTGAGCGCCCGCTCGCTCGCCGACCAGCGGCGCTTCTTCGAGACGGCGCTGGCGCCCTTGTTCGACAAGCGCGCGGTGCGCTGGGCGACGGGCAATCGCCTGTCGCTCTACGGTCTGGGCATCCCGCCGGCGCAGTACGAGGCGCTGGCCGGCGATAGCGACATGCGGAGCGTGCTCCGTGCCCGGGTCGAGCGGCTGGCCTGCGGCTTTCCCCTCGAGCACAACTACTTCGCCTGGCAGGCCTTCGGTCGCGCCTATGCCGAAGACGCCAGCGGTCCGCTGCCGCCCTATCTGCGCCGCGAGCATTTCGATTCAGTGCGTGGCCGCGCCGACCGGGTCGAGGTCATGAACCGGTCGGTCACGGAATATCTGGCCGACTGTCCCGACGCGTCGCGCGACCGCTACGTGCTGCTCGACGCTCAGGACTGGATGACCGACGCCCAGCTCAATGCGCTTTGGGCCGAGATCACGCGCACGGCGCGTCCCGGTGCGCGGGTGATCTTCCGCACAGCGGCCGAACCGTCACTGTTGCCGGGTCGCGTCGACGAGGCGCTGTTGCAGCGTTGGCACTACGAGGCTGATCAGTCGCGCGTGCTCGGCGCGCGCGATCGCTCGGCGATCTATGGCGGCTTCCACCTTTACGTCTTCGCGGGCTGAGCGGTGAGCGACGCCGTTGCCTCCGCCGATCTGATGGATCGGATCTATCGCCGACAGCGCCACTTCTACGACTTCACGCGCAAGTACTACCTGCTGGGCCGCGACCGGCTGATCGAACGACTGGCGCCGCCGGCCGGCTGCCGCGTGCTGGAGATCGGCTGCGGCACGGCCCGCAATCTCGTGGCGGCTGCACACACCTGGCGCGACGTGCAGTTCTTCGGCATCGACATCTCGGCCGAAATGCTGGCCACGGCACGGTGCCTCGTCGAGCGCGAGGGACTGGCTCCGGACATCCGGCTGGCGCGAGCCGACGCCACGACTTTCGATCCCGCCCTGGTGTTCGGCGTGCCGGGCTTTTCCCGCATCTTCATCTCCTACAGCCTGTCGATGATGCCGGGCTGGCAGGCGGTGCTGGATCGGGCGCTCGGCTGCCTGCTGCCCGGCGGGGAACTGCACATCGTCGATTTCGGCGGCCAGGAAGGGCTGCCGCGCTGGTTCCGATCCGGGCTGCGCGGCTGGCTCGCGCTGTTCCATGTCCGGCCGCGCGATGGGCTGCAAGTCGAGCTCGCATCGCGTGCCCAGCTGAAGTCGATCGAACGCCCCTTCCTCGGTTACGCGCAGTACGCCGTCTGCCGGCGCCTGGCCGGTTAGCTGCCCCCCGACGCCTGCATGGCCCCTCTGCCGGTAGGGCATTGGCAGGGCCTTCGCCCAGTGCTACCGGGGCAGCAACGATTTGCCGGGAGTACCCAAGATGACCGAAGCCTTCATTTGCGACGCCATCCGCACCCCTGTCGGCCGCTACAACGGCGGCCTGGGCGCCATGAGGGTCGACGATCTTGCCGCCCATCCGATCAAGGCGCTGATGCAGCGCAACGCCAGCGTCGACTGGGGCGCGGTCGACGACGTGATCTACGGCTGCGTCAACCAGGCGGGCGAAGACAACCGCAACGTGGCGCGAATGGCGGGGCTTCTGGCGGGCCTGCCGGTCGAGGTGGCGGGCGCAACGGTCAATCGCCTCTGCGGCTCGGGCCTTGAAGCAGCGGGGCACGCGGCACGCGCGGTCAAGCTCGGCGAGGCCGACATGATGATCGCCGGCGGCGTCGAGGGCATGACCCGCGCACCCTACGTCATGGGCAAGCCCGACGGCCCGTTCGACCGCAACATGAAGCTCGAGGATACCGTGCTGGGCTGGCGCTTCGTCAATCCGCGCATGAAGGCCGCCTACGGTGTCGATCCGATGGGCCAGACTGCCGAGAACGTCGCCGGCGAGCACCAGATCAGCCGCACCGACCAGGATGCCTTTGCCTATCGCAGCCAGCGCCGCTGCAAGGCCGCGCAGGATCGCGGATTTTTCGACAAGGAAATCGTCAAGGTCTGCGTCAAGAAGGGCAAGGCCGAGATCATCGTCGACAAGGACGAGCATCCACGCGGCGACACCACGATGGAGGCGCTGTCGAAGCTGCCGGCGGCGTTCCGCGAGGGTGGTTCGGTGACGGCGGGCAATTCCTCGGGCATCAACGACGGCGCCTGCGCCATGATCATCGCTTCGGAAGCGGCAGCCAAGGCCAACGGGCTGGTGCCGCGGGCCCGCATCCTCGCCGCGGTCTCGGCCGGCGTGCCGCCGCGCGTGATGGGCATCGGCCCGCTTCCGGCCACGCAGAAGCTGCTCGCCAAGCTCGGCATGACGCTGCGCGACTTCGACACGATCGAACTCAACGAGGCCTTTGCAGCACAAGCGCTGGCCGTGCTGCGCCAGCTCGGGCTGGCCGACGATGCCGACAACGTGAACCCCAATGGCGGCGCGATCGCGCTCGGCCATCCGCTGGGCGCCTCGGGCGGCCGACTGATGATTACGGCGCTCAACCAGCTCGAGGCTACCGGCGGCAAGCGCGCGCTCTGCACCATGTGCATCGGCGTCGGCCAGGGCATCGCGCTCGCGCTGGAGCGGGTTTAACGGTCAGGATTCGTTCTGGACCGTGCGGCGCCCGCCGGGGCGTTTTCGCGCAAAGCGCAAAAAGCGCCTATTCGGGCGCTGCGCGCCCTGCAGCGCTACACGCCGCCGTCGCTGCGCTGGGCGCGGCGCCTAAGCCGTCGCATTGAGGTTGATGCCGCCCTGGCGCATCTCTTTCAGCATGCGCTTCTTGCTGCCCTCGAGATCGATGGCGGCGGTGGCTTCGACCACGACGGCGACGTCGAAGCCTGCCTGGCGGGCATCGATCGCCGACCAGGCGACGCAATAGTCGAGCGCCAGGCCGCAGAGGATCAGCTTGGTGAAACCGCGCGCCTTCAGGTAGCCGTCCAGCCCGGTGCGGGTCATGCGGTCGTTCTCGCGGAAGGCCGAGTAGGAATCGATGCCGGTGTGGAAACCCTTGCGCACGATCATCTGCGCTTTGGTCACGTTGAGATCGGAATGGAACTCGGCGCCGGGCGTGCTCTGCACGCAATGGTCCGGCCACAGCGTCTGCGGGCCGTAGGGGAACTGCACGTCGCTGAAGGGTGTGGCGTCGGCCCAGGCGCTGGCGAAGGAGGCGTGGCCGGCCGGATGCCAGTCCTGGGTCAGCACGACATGGTCGTGCCGGCCGATCAGGCGGTTGACCAGCGGCACGATGGCATTGGCGCCCGGAACGGCCAGCGCACCACCCTCGCAGAAGTCGTTCTGCATATCGACCACGATCAACGCCTCGTTCGGCATCGTACACCTCTCCGTTACGCTAGTGCGGCTTCCGGTCAAATTGAACCGCGGAGCGGTTCAATTTGACCGGAAACGCGTTGCACGAAGCATTTCCTTCAATTGCATGGTCCGTCCGGCTGATTCCAGCCGGACGGACCATGCTATAGCGGGATGTCCCCACGCCCTTGTTCGCTCTCGAATGCGGCGATCCAGTGGCCGAGTGAACCGGTCTCGATGGCGCCGCGCAGGCCACGCATGATGTCCTGGTAATATTGCAGATTGTGCCAGGTCAGCAGCATCGCCCCGAGAATCTCCTCGGCCCGGATGAGATGATGGAGATAGGCACGGCTGTGGTTGCGGCAAGCGGGGCAGGCGCAGTGCTCGTCGATCGGCCGGGGATCGTCGCGATGGCGGGCGTTGCGCAGGTTGAGCTCGCCGCGGCGGGTGAAGGCCTGCGCCGTGCGGCCGGCGCGCGTGGGCATGACGCAGTCGAACATGTCGATGCCGCGCCTCACGGCGCCCACGATGTCGGCCGGCCGTCCGACACCCATGAGATAGCGCGGCCGGTCGGCCGGCAGCATCGGCACGGTGCCGTCCAGCGTGGCGAACATCATCTCCTGGCCTTCGCCAACCGCCAGCCCGCCGATCGCATAGCCGTCGAAGCCGATGGCCGAGAGCGACTTGACGCTTTCCTCGCGCAAGGCCGCAAAGACGCTGCCCTGGACGATGCCGAACAGCCCGTAGCCCGGCTTGTCCACGAAGGCGCGCTTGCCGGTCTCCGCCCATTTCATGGAAAGCCGCATTGACGCCGCCGCCGCCGGCTCCTCGACCGGCCAGGTCGTGCATTCGTCGAACGACATGGTGATGTCGGCATCGAGCAGGTTCTGGATCTCGATCGAGCGCTCGGGCGTGAGCCGGTGCTGCGTGCCGTCGACCGGCGAACGGAAAGTGACGCCGTCGGCGTCGAGCTTGCGTAGCTCCTTTAGTGACATCACCTGGAAGCCGCCCGAATCGGTCAGGATCGGGCCCGGCCAGTTCATGAATTTGTGCAGCCCGCCCAGCGCCGCCACGCGCTCCGCGCCCGGCCGCAGCATGAGGTGAAAGGTGTTGCCCAGCACGATTTCGGCGCCGGTCTCGGCGACGGACTGCGGCAGCATCGCCTTCACCGTGCCGGCCGTGCCGACCGGCATGAAGGCCGGCGTCTCGACCGTCCCATGCGCCGTGGCGATGCGGCCGCGGCGCGCTGTGCTGTCGCGACCCAGCAGCTCGAACGAAAGGCTCATCGCCGCAACAGACAACAATCGCCGTAGGAATAGAAGCGGTATCGCCGCTCGACGGCGTGGCGATAGGCCGCCTGCATGCATTCGAGACCGGCGAAGGCCGCGACCAGCATGAAGAGCGTCGAGCGCGGCAGGTGGAAGTTGGTAAGCAGCAGGTCGGCCACGCGGAATTGAAAGCCCGGCGTGATGAAGATGTCGGTCTCACCCGTCCAGGCCCGTACCGGCCCGTCGCGGGCGACACTCTCCAACAATCGCAGCGATGTGGTGCCGATGCAGACGACGCGCTTTGCCACAGCGATGGCCTCGGCGGTGGCCTGCGGAACCTCGCCCCATTCCGCATGCATGACGTGCCCGTCGGTATCCTCGACCCGCACTGGTTGGAAGGTGCCGGCGCCGACATGCAGCGTGACGCCGGCCGTCATGATGCCGGCGTCGCTCAATGCCGTCATGAGAGAGGGCGTGAAATGCAGTCCGGCGGTCGGCGCCGCCACGGAACCTTCATGGCGCGCAAACAAGGTCTGGTAATCGGCGCGATCCTGCGCGTCGGCGACGCCGCCGCGGATGTAGGGCGGCAGCGGCACGGCGCCGATGCCTTCGAGGGCGGCAAGAAAGTCGGCACCGGTCCTGTCGAAGACGAGCACGATCGAGCCGTCTTTGTGCTTGGCCGCGAACGTAGCGGCAAGATCGCCGAAGGACAGCGTGTCGCCGATCTTGAGTCGCTTGGTCGGACGGCCAAAGCTCAGCCAGCGCCCATCACCCAGATCGCGGATCAGCAGCGCCTCGACCTTGCCGCCGCCCGGCCGCGTGCCGAGCAATCGAGCCGGGATCACGCGCGTGTCGTTGAACACCAGCAGGTCGCCCCCCTGAAGGAGAGACGGCAGATCCCGCACCGTCCGATCGTGCGAGCCGTCCGGCGCGACATCGAGCAGGCGTGCCGCATCGCGCGGCACGATGGGCCGCTGGGCGATCAGGTCTTCGGGAAGATCGAAATCGAAGAGATCGACGCGCATCGGTCCTATGCCGTGCCGGTATCCATCATGTCGGTTTCGGAATCGTCGGCGGGCGAGGCGGCGGCACCATCCATCATCGCCACGAAACGGTGCACGCCGTTCACCACCGTGCGCTTCACACGCGCGCGAGTCTCCAGGCAATGGAGATGGGCCAGCGTCTCGCCGAAGGCGAAGACGATCTGGTTGTTGTCGAGATGCCGCGGGAACAGCACCGGCACCATGTCCCAACCGGTCGAGCCCTTCGCGCCGGTCTGCGCGATCGCCGTGGTGATGTCGTTCAGCCGCGCGTCGTGATGGGCCACGAGCTGGTCGAGCCTGGTGTGCATGCCGATGAAGGGGAAACCGTGGGAGGGCAGAACCAGCGCATCGGCCGGCAGGCGGCGGAAGCGAGAGAAGCCGTCGAGGAACCAGGTGAGCGCATCGGCCAGCGGCTCGTTGGGCCAGACGCCGACATTGGTGCTGATCTTGGGCAGCACCTGGTCGCCCGCGATCAGCACGTTCAGCTCGGGGCACCAGAGCGAAGCGTGCTCCGGGGCATGGCCGCGGCCTACGATCACATCCCAGCGATGGCCGCCCAAGGTGATCGGATGGGCATGGATCAGGCGCTGGAAAGCGGGCGGCAGCGGCGCCACGCCCTTGGCGTAGCCGCCCTTGTGGCGATGGAACAGCGCGATGCTCTCGGCCGGCACGCCGTTGCGGGCGAGGTGGGCTGCCCGCATGCCCTCGTTCTCGATGAAGTCGTTGCGCGCGGCGATGGCGCTCATGTATTCGCCCAGCGTCATCAGGAGCGGAGCGTTCCAGCGCTCGCACAGCCAGCCCGCGAGGCCGACATGGTCGGGATGAAGATGCGTGGCAACGACGCGCGTCACCGGCTTGCCGTTCAGCTTCGCGGCGAAGATCTTTTCCCAGAGCGCACGCGTCTCGTCGGTATTGATGCCGGTGTCGACGATCGTCCAGCCGTCCGCTTCCTCG
>CAMDCE010000084.1 GCA_945889625.1 Asaia bogorensis
GTGGTCGAGCATCCCGAGCTGGTCGCCGAACGGATCGGCCGCTTCACCAGGCTGGTCGGCCGCGAGCGCGTCATCGCCTCGACCGATTGCGGGCTGGGCGGCCGCGTCCATCGCGACATCGCCTGGGCCAAGCTCGAGACCCTGGCCCAGGGCGCGGCGCTCGCGAGCAAGCAGTTGTGGTGAGTGGCTTGCGGTGGCTGGGCGATAGCCGTCGTGGCATCGTTCGTGCAGGCTCCCAGCCGAGAGGGCTCGTGATATGGAAGATCTGATCATGGCCGCCCTGGGCGGCGAGGACGCCCGCGTCGCCCAACTCATCGCCGCCGGTGCCGATGTCAATCATGCCGACGGCAATGGCTGGACCGCGCTCGCCAGCGCCGCGGGGCGAGGCCATGGCGACGTTGTCGCGCGCCTGCTTGCCGCCGGAGCTGACGTCAATCGTGCGGACGTGAGAGGTGGAACCGCGCTCATGAGAGCGGCGGAAGGCGGTGACGTCGCCATCGCCGATCGTCTGCTGGCGGCCAAGGCGAACGTCAATATTGCCGACGCCAAGGGGAAGACCGCGCTGATGCGTGCCGCCGAGAACCGCCGCGACGGGATGGTCGTTCGGCTCGTCAAGGCCGGCGCGGACGTCAGCCATGCCGATCGCCGGGGAAAGACCGCCCTGATGAGGGCCGCACTGGTCAGCGACGGCGCCATGATCGGTGTGCTGCTCAAGGCGGGCGCCGATGTAAATCATGCCGACGCCAACGGGTGGACGGCGCTGATCTGCGCAGCGGCCGGCGACGTCGCCATCGTCAAGCAGTTGCTGGCCGCGGGCGCCAACGCCAATCATGCGGCCAAGGACGGCATGACCGCCCGCAAGAGAGCAGCCAACAGCGGCCACACCGCCATCACGGCCCTGTTTTAGGCCGCGCACGGCGCTCTCTAGCAGCTGTGGTAGCGGGATCCTTCGATTCCCCCTCACCTAACCTCTCCGCCTAGCGGGGGAGAGGAACATGACTCCTCAAGCCTCCTCTCCCTCGCTTGGGGGAGAGGACGGGTGAGGGGGTTACGCTCGTTGAATCAACTGCTCCGCCATCTCCCTGAGTTTGCCGCGCTGGATCTTGAAGCCGTTGGGCGAGGGCGTCTTGGGGAAGTCGTCGACGGCGAAGACGCGCAGCGGCACCTTGTAGTTGGCGAGGCCTCGCTTGCAGTGGGCGATCACCGCCGGCTCATCGAGCCGAGCGCCCGGCTTCAGCATCACGAAGGCGACGGCGCGCACGCCTTCCGGCCGCGGCAGCGCGATGGTCTGGCAGCCCTCGATGCCCGGCAGCTTCTGGACATGCATCTCGATCTCCAGCGGATTGACCAGGAAGCCCGAGAGCCGCAGCACGTCGCCCATGCGGCTCAAGAAGGTGAATCCGCCCTGGCCGTCGAGCTGGGCAAGATCGCCGGTGCGCACGTAGCCGTCGTGCGTCAGCACCGCAGCCGTCGCCTGTTCGTTGCCGTGGTAGCCCACCATCAACGAAGGCCCGGCGCATTCGAGCTCGCCCGCCTGGCCGGCGCCCAGCACGGTGCCGGTCTCGGGGTCGCGCACGCGCACGTGGGCGAGCGGCGAGGTCGGCACGCCGCCGCCCAGCTTGCGGCGCGCCACGTCCGAGTCCGTCGGCTGCTGCGCGTAGAGCGCCTGCACCTCGCTCATGCCATAGAGGCCGCACAGCCTCAGGCCGCGCTTCTCGGCGCGCTCGGCGATGTCCTCGAGCGAGGCGTTGAAGTTGGCGTAGCCCGCCCATTTGATCGAGGGAAACGGCCGCTCGCCCGGCACCAGCTCGAGCAGGCGGGCGTACATGTCGTCGCTGCCGAACATCGTCGTCGGACGGTGGCGTGCGATCAGGCGGGCGATCTCGTCGATCTCGTAGGACTCGATCAGCACCGACGGCTTGCCGGCGGCGAGCGTGGCCATCGCCTGGTTGAAGCCGAACACGCCGCACAGCGGCAGGATGGCCAGCGACAGCGTGTCTTCGGCTGCGAAGCCGAAGCTGCGCGCGACCTGCTGGGCATGGCTGGCAATGGCGCCCTGGCGATGCAGCACGAACTTCGGCGTGCTGGTCGTGCCTGAGGTCGTGAAGATGTTGCAGGGCATGTTGGCGGCAGCATGGTTGCCGCCCAGCTGCGGCCGCGACAGCAGTCGCGCGAACGGCACGCGCCGCAAGCGCTCGATCGAGGGCGGGGGCGTCGCCGGCTCCTCGCCGACCACGACGATGGCGGCGAGCCTGTCGAGCGCGGCCGGCTCGATCTCGGCCAGGATCGACAGGAAGTCGATGCCGCGAAAGCCCGGCGCGCAGGCCAGCACCTTGGCGCCCGACCGGCCGACGATGTCGGCGACCTCGACGGCGCGATAGCGGGTGTTCACCGCCACCGCGATGGCGCCCAGCCGTGCGCAGGCAAAATAGAGGATCGGGTAGGCCGGCATGTTGGGCAGCCACAGCGCCACCCGATCGCCCGGACCGACGCCTAGATCGGACAGGCCCTGGGCCGTGCGCAACGCCTGCTCGTGCAGCTCGACGAACGAGATCGCCTTTTCGCCGTGCAGGAACGCGGGAGCCTCGGGCGCGTGCTCCGCCCAGTTGGCGAGCAGGCTCCAGACATCGGTGGCGTGAAGGTCGAAAGCCATGGGCGGCGGAAACTACCGCATGCTTACTGCGTGAAGCCGAGCAGGCGCGGCAGGAACAGCACGAGTTCCGGCATGAAGGCGATGAGGAACAATGTCACGACGATCGCTGCCAGGAACGGCAGCAGCGGCTTCATCAGCTTTTCCATGGGAAGTCCGCTGATCGCCATGCCGACGAACAGACACAGTCCCACCGGCGGCGTGATGTGGCCCACCGCCGAGGCGATGACGCAGACCATGCCGAAATGGATGGGATGCACGCCCACGGCCTGCGCGACCGGCAGCAGCACCGGCACCGTGACGAGTATGATCTCCGACGGCGTCAGGAACGTGCCGAGGATCAGGTAGAGGATGATGATGAGGATGATGAACACCCACCAGGCAGGCGACATCGCCGCAATGGAGGCGGCGATGATGAAGGGAAACTTCGAATAGGTGAGGATCCAGCCGAAGGCGCCGACGAAGCCGATGATCAATCCGATCACTCCCGACAGCCGTGCACTGTCGGCGAAGATCTTGGGAAGTTCGCGGAGCGCCGGCTCCCTGTAGAAGATCGGCGGTACGACGAGCGCATAGACGACTGCGACGGCGGCGGCCTCGGTCGGCGTGAACAGGCCGAAAATGATTCCGCCCATGATGATGACGGGGATCATGAGCGCAGGCAGGGCGTTGGTCAGCGCGCGCATGAACTGCGGCAGCGTCGGTGGCGCCTCCCGAGGGTAGTTGCGGTTGCGCGCGATGAAAAATACCGGCACGGCCATGCCGAGTCCGACCAGAATGCCCGGAATCACGCCGGCGGCGAACATCGCCGCCACCGATTCGTCGGCCATCCAGGCGTAGATGACCGCGATGATCGACGGCGGGATGATGGGCGCCACGACGGCGGTCGATATGGTGAGCGCCGTGGCGAAGTCCTTGTCGTAGCCCTTGCGCACCATCTGCGGGATCAGGAACGTGCCGAGCGCCGAGACGTCGGCCACGGCCGAGCCGGAAATGCCGCCGAAAAACATGCTGTCCAGCACGTTGACGTAGGCCAGTCCGCCGCGGAAGCGGCCGACGAGAGCCGTCGCGAGGTCGATGAGGACGCGGGCGACGCCGCCGCGGGCGGCGATGTTGCCGGCCAGGATGAAGAGCGGTGCCGAGAGCAGCAGATAGGAGTCCGACAGCAGGCCGACGAAACGCGTCGGAATGATGATCGGATTGACTGCCGGATAGAGCAGGGCCGCCGCCAGCGCGCCGACGCCCATGGCGATGCTGATCGGCATGCCGATGACGATGCAGATCAGGAAACCGATCAGGAGGGTTTCGGCCACAACTTCCTCGCAGCAAAGTAGATGTTGCGCAGCATGGGCACGATGATCATCGCCGCACCCACGGGGATCGCGGCGAACACCCAGTCGAGCGTCAGGCCGAGGCCGGCGCTGGTCTGCATGGCGGCGTTCGGCACCAGGGTGATGCTGAGCCAGATCAGGTAGCCGAACAGGAAGATGCCCAGCGCATTGACGAGGATCGAGATCGCCGCCCGGGTGCGCAGGCCGAACAGGTTGACGAAGTAGTCGAGCACCGTGTGCTCGTTGCGCCACATCGCCGCCGCCGCGCCGAACATGATCAGCCAGACGAAGAGGTAGCGCGGCACCTCCTCGAGACCGTCGATGCCCGCGAGGCCGAGATAGCGCAGCACGACCTGGATGAACACCGCGGCGGTCATGACCGCCAGGATCAGCCCGCCGATGTTCGCCAGACCGTCGTAGAGCCTCTGCCCCGCCGACGGCGGCTCCGCCTTGGGAGTGCCGGCTATGCCGGCCTCGTCCTCCACGGCCACGACGGGCCGGCCTATTTGATGCTCAGGATGTAATCGACCATCTTCTTCGAGTCCTTGCCGGCCGGCGTGGCGTAGAACTCGTTGTAGACGCCCTCGGTCGCCTTGAGGAAAGGTGCCGCATCCGGCTTGGTGATGGTGACGCCTTTGGCCCTCACGAGGTCCTGGATCTCCTTGTCCTCTTCGCGGATGAACTTGCGATTGAAGTCGCGGGCAAAGGCCCAGGCGTCCATGACCGCCTTCTGACCGGCCGGGTCGAGCTTCGCCCACGATGCCTTCGACATGATGAGTGCCACCGCCTGGTGGGTATGCCGCACGTCGGCGACGTACTTCACGATGTCGTAGAATTTGTTGTGGTAGAAGGTGTTGACGCCACCCTCGGCGAAATCGATGACCTTCGTCTGCAGCGCCGTCGCGACCTCCGGGAAGGCGATCGGCGTGGAGATCATGCCCAGCGCCTTGAATGTGGCGACGAGGATCTTGTCCTCCTGAACGCGCACCTTCTTGCCCTTGACGTCGGCCAGTCCGTTGATGGCGGCGTGACCGTAAATTCCGCGATAGCCGGCGGCAATGAACCCGATCAGCTTCAGGCCCTTCTTGTCGAGCACGCCTTCATAATACTTGTTCAGCGTGTCGGTGCTGTCGAGCGCCTTGAAGAAATGGTCGTAGTCGCGGAAGATATAGGGGAGCTGGAACACCGACATTTCCGGAACTGCGGTCGACAATGGCGCGGTCGTGATCGGCCCGAAGTCGACGGCACCGAGCTGGATCTGCTGCACCACTTCGCGCTCGCCGCCGAGCGCGCCCGAGTGATGGTGGATGATCTTGACCTTGCCGCCCGACAGTTCGGCGACCTTGTCGATGAACTGCTGCGTGGTCTGGGACGTTCCGTGCTTGGGCGGATTGACGTTGCCCATCGTCAGGTCCTTGGCCTGCGCCTGGACGCCGTTCGAATAGAGTGCGGCGGCAGCGAGCAACAGACCGGCCGGCAGCAGGCGACGCAGCATGGAAGTGGCCATTTCGATCCTCCCGAAACTTGATTTCGCAGCCCTGTAGGACAGCGGCTGGTCCTTCGACATAGCCACCATGCCACGGCAGGCGGGATCGCCGCTACGGCGATTGCGGAGGGGATGCTAGAGTTTTGATGGGTACCATGGGGAAGGGAAACAGAAACATGCTTCGTCGAAGCCTGCTTGCCGTGCCGATCGTCCTTGTCGCCGCGCCGGCCGTGGCCCAATGGGTGCCCAAGCAGCCGATCAAGATCCTGGTCGGCTATGCGCCCGGCGGCACCGCCGACATCACCGCCCGCCTGGCGGCCGACGCCATCCAGCGAAAGCACGGCTACACCGTTGTAGTCGAGAACAAGACCGGCGCCGGCGGCTTCATCGCGCTCAAGGCCGTGTCGCAGTCGCCGCCCGATGGCTACACCGTGGGCATCGGCATCATGGGCCAGATCGCCGTCGGTGCCGTCGTGCCGGGCTCGCAGATCCCGCTCGACCTCGACAAGGAGCTGGTGCCGCTCGCCAACCTGGTCGGCGTGCCGATGGCGCTGATCGTGCGCATGGATGCGCCGTTCAAGACCATTCCCGAGCTGGTGGCCTACGCCAAGGCCAATCCAGGCAAGGTCTCGTACGCCTCGACCGGCCTCGGCTCGACCAACCAGCTCGCGGCGGAGTTCCTGGCGGCCGAATCGGGCGGCCTGAAAATGATCCACGTGCCCTATCGCGGCGGCGCGCCCGCCATCGCCGACGTGGCGGCGGGCAATGTCGACCTGTTTTTCGGCAACGTCTCGGAGCTGATGGGCATGGCGCGCGGCGGCAAGGTGCGCGTCCTGGCGCTCGCCGCGTCACGGCCGACGCCGCTGGCGCCCGAGCTGCCTCTGCTCACCAAGGACATCCCCGCGCTCGATATCAACAACTGGTTCGGCATCTTCGGACCTGCCGGACTGCCGCCCGACATCCAGGCGAGCCTGTCCAAGCTCTTCATCGACGCGATCGGCGATCCGTCCAACAAGGAGGCGCTCGCCAAGCAGGGCCTCGAGGCGCTCGGCCAGGATCCGGCGACGTTCAAAGCCTATATCACCAAGGACCGCGAGCGCTGGGCGAAGGTGGTGAAGCAGGGCAATATCAAAGCGGAATGAGTACCGCGGCGCCGCTGTCCCTCGGCATCGATATCGGGGGCACCTTCACCGATCTCGTCATCCATGACCCACGCGACGGCCGCGCCGTCATCTGGAAGGAAAGCACCACACCCGACGATCCGGCGCGCGGTGCGCTTCTGGGCACGCGCAAGGTGTTGGAGAAGGCGGGCGCCAAACCGGAACAGGTCGGCAGGGTCGTGCATGCCACGACGCTCTTCACCAACGCCCTGATCGAGCGCAAGGGCGCCAGGACCGGACTGCTCACCACCGCGGGCTTCGCCGACGTCCTGGAGATCGCCCGCGAGCGCAAGTACGAGCTCTACGACCTGTTCATCGAGATGCCCAAGCCTCTGGTGCCGCGGCCGTGGCGGCGCGAGGCGAAGGAACGTCTGGCGCCGGATGGGTCGGTCGAGATCGCGCTCGATGTCGACGCGGCCTTGAAGGAGGTGGCGCTGCTGGTCGAGCAGGGCGTCGAGAGCCTCGCCGTCTGCTTCCTGCACAGCTACGCCAACCCGGCTCACGAGCGCGCCATCGGTGCGGCGGTCGCCGAGCGCTTCCAGAATCTCTCGATCTCGCTCTCGTCGGATATCGCGCCGGAGATCCGCGAATATTTCCGCGCCTCGACGACGGTGACCAACGCCTATATCCGGCCGCTGGCCGAGATCTATCTCGAGCGGCTGGAGCAGGCGCTCGCCGCCTCCGGCATTCCCGGCGGGCTGTTCCTCATGTTGTCGAACGGCGGCCTCACCCATGTGAGCGAAGCCAAGCGCACGCCGGTGCAGTTGCTGGAAAGCGGGCCGGCGGCCGGCGCCTTGGCCGGCGCCTGGTTCGGCCGCAATGCCGGGCTCGACCGCGTGCTGGCCTTCGACATGGGCGGCACCACCGCCAAGCTCGCCCTGGTCGACGAGGGCGAGCCGCTGGTCGCCTACGGCATGGAAGCCGCGCGCGAGAAACGCTTCTTGCGCGGCTCGGGCCTGCCGATCCAGATCGCCACCGTCGAGCTGATTGAAATCGGCGCCGGCGGCGGCTCGATCGCACGCAGGAGCGAGCTCGGCACGCTCAAGGTCGGGCCGGAGAGCAGCGGCGCCCAGCCCGGCCCGGCCTGCTACGGCCGCGGCGGCAGCGAGGCCACCGTGACCGACGCCGACCTCACGCTCGGCTACCTCAACGCCGACTTCTTCCTGGGCGGCGCCATGAAGATCGACCGTGCCGCCACCGACACGGCGTTCAAGGCGCTCGCGAGCTCGCTCGGCGTCGAGGGTAGCCGCGCGGCGTTCGGCGTGCATGACGTGGTGAACGAGAATATGGCAGGCGCCGCCCGCGTGGCAATCGCCGAGCGCGGCCGCATCCCGTCGGAGTACGCTTTGCTGGCGACCGGCGGCGCCGGTCCCGTCCATGCCTGGCACGTCGCGCGCAAGCTCGGCGTGAAGCGCGTCGTCTGTCCGCCGGGCGCGGGCGCGGGCAGCACCATCGGCATGCTGATGGCCCCGGCGCGGGTCGATCGCGTGGCGAGCTTCAACAAGCCGCTGGCCGGTGCCGACATTTCCGGCGTGACGAACATCTTCGCCGGCCTGGAGAAGGAATCGCTCGACGTGCTGCGGCTGACCGGCGCCGATATCGAGGCCCGCACCGTCCGCCGCCTGGCCGACATGCGCTACATTGGCCAGGGCAGCGAGATCACCGTCGTGCTGCTCCATCCCGTCACCGACGCCGGCGTGAAGGCCGCTTTCGAAGACGCCTACAAGGCGCTGTTCGCCCGCACGCCGCCGGGCGCGGCCATCCAGTTCGTGGCGCTGCGCCTGTCGGTCAGCGCACCGATGCCCGGCACCGGAGGCAAGCTCGAGCTCACGCGCCATGCCTCGGATGCGGCGCGCAAGGGCACGCGGCCGGTGTTCTTCCCCGACGCCGGCAAGATGCTGGCGACGCAGGTCTACGACCGCTACGCGCTCGCCGCCGGCGTCAGCATCGAAGGACCGGCGGTGTTCGAGGAAGACGAAAGCACCTTCATCGTCGGACCGGGCGCCACCGCGCGCCTGCTGGCCGACGGTTCGATCCTGGCGGAGGTCGTCTGATGAAGTCTCCTCTTTGCTGGGAGCGCGCCACTCCAGTGGCGCATCATCCATCGTTGCAGCATCCCATGAGCGCCACTGGAGTGGCGCGCTCCCAGCCATGAGCCTGCGCACATGACCCGTACCTTCGATCCCATCGAGCTCGAGCTCCTGTGGCGGCGGCTGATCTCGACGGTCGACGAGGCCGCCGTCGCCATGGTGCGCACCAGCTTCTCCACTCTCGTGCGCGAGAGCTACGACTTCTCCTGTGTCATCACCGACGCGTCGGGCCAGTCGCTGGTCCAGGCCTCCGAGAGCATCCCGAGCTTCATCGGCACGTTGCCCGAGACGGTGAAGCACTTCCTGCGCTTCTTCCCGCCGGACAAGCTCGCACCGGGCGACGTGCTGATCACCAACGACATCTGGCTCGGCACCGGCCATCTGCCCGACATCACGCTCGCCAAGCCGATCTTCATCGACGGCAGGCTCGTGGCTTTCAGCGCAACGACGGCCCATGCCCCCGACATCGGCGGCAAGATCAGGAGCCCCGAGCCGCGCGAGGTCTTCGAGGAGGGGCTGCAGATCCCGCCGATGAAGATGATCGCGGCCGGCAGGACCGACGAGACGCTGGTCGCCATCATCCGCAAGAACGTGCGCACGCCCGACCAGACGATGGGCGATCTCTATGCCCAGATCGTGGCGCTCGACGTGATGGAGGACCGGCTGCGCGTGCTGATGGACGGCTATGGCCTGGCCGACCTGACCGACCTCGCGCGCGAGATCCAGGGCCGCTGCGAGACGGCGATGCGCGCGGCCATCACAGAGCTGCCCGACGGCACCTACCACAGCGAGGTCAAGACCGACGGCATCATGGAGACGCCGATCATGCTCAAGATGTCGCTCACCATCAAGGGCGACGAGATCTTCATGGACTTCGCCGGCACCGACCGCCAGGTCGACCGCGCCATCAACTGCGCGCTTTGCTACACGACGGCGATGGCGATGTACGGGGTCAAGGTCTGCACCAGCCCCAACCTGCCCAACAACGAAGGCGCCTTCCGGCCGATCAGCCTCAGCGCCCCGCCCGGCTGCATCGTCAACCCGCAATTCCCCGCGCCGGGCGGCTCGCGCATGCTGATCGGCCACTACGTGCCGATGCTGGTGTTCGGCTGCCTCGGCCAGATCGTGCCCGAGCGCGTGATGGCGGCCTGCGGCTCGCCGATGTGGGGCATGAACCAGTCGGGCGTGCGGGAAGGCGGCAAGCCCTACGCCAACATGTTCTTCTACAACGGCGGCATGGGTGGCAACACGCAGCGCGACGGCGTGACGTGCCTGAGCTGGCCGTCGAACGTCAGCTCGACCTCGATCGAGATCAGCGAGCACATCGCGCCGCTGCGCTTCCATCACAAGAAACTCAGACCCGATTCAGGCGGCCCCGGCCGTCACCGTGGCGGCCTCGGTCAGGAGATCCTGATCGAAAGCCTCAGCGATACGCCGATCGCCGTCTCCTTCCTCGCCGAACGCACCATCTTCGCCGCCTTCGGCATCGAGGGCGGCAAGGCGGGCGCGCCGGGCGAGCTCAGGATCAACGGCCGCCTGACCGATCCCAAGAAGCAGTACGTGATCAACAAGGGCGACACCGTCTCGCTCGGCACGCCGGGCGGCGGCGGGCATGGCGATCCCGGGACGCGGCCGCAAACGGCACTCGCGGCCGATCTGGTGGCGGGATATGTGTCCGACGCCGCGCACTATCGCTAGTCTGGAGAAAAGGGAGAGAGAAGCGATGCGGACCAGACGGGAAGTGATGTTCGGCGCCGTCGGCGCGTTGGCGATGTCCGGCGAGGCCGCGGGCCAGCTCGCCGAGCGCGTCACCGTCATCAACGCCCATCATACCGGTTGAGGACCCTGCCTACGCTGGCGTAGCCAGGTAGAACCGGTCTGGCGGGAAACCAGTCAATTCAAGAAGCTCGACTATTTCAGGGTCGAGGTGCGCAGTGCGCGGATCCTGCCGCTGCGCTCCGAGTGGCCGGAAGAGCACCGCTGGGCGCTGGACCTGTTCCTGGCCTCCGAGGCTTCCGAAGGCCTCCGGGCGCACTACACGCCGCGCTTTCTGTTCCTCAGCAAGGCGCAGAACCGGCTGTTGTTCACGACGCATGGCACCAACGGCTGGGCCGAGTATGGCCGGCCCTGGCTGAACAAGAACGTCGGCACTTGATCCTTGCGCAGCGCGCGTGGTGAGAGACCTTTTTCGTCGTCGCAAAGTCGAAGATCCCTCGCTACGCTCAAGATGGAGATTACTCCGCCGCGGATGACAGACATTGGAGAGGAACCGCTAAATGAAACTCGCCTACTCGGCCGCCAGCCCCTACGTGCGCAAGGTCAATGCCTGCGCCATCGCCCGCGGCATCGACAAGCAGATCGAGCGCCTGAAGATCGGCACCACCGATCCGGCGCTGCTGGCGCTCAATCCGCTGTCGAAGGTGCCGACGCTGATCACCGACGACGGCATGCATCTCTACGACAGTCCGGTGATCTGTGAGTATCTCGACAGCATCGGCACCGCGCCCAAGCTTTTCCCGCCGGCCGGTCCGGCGCGCTGGAAGGCGCTGCAGCAGGAAGCGCTGGGTGACGGCATCCTCGACGCCACCCAGCCGCGCCGCCGCGAGATCCCGCTGCCGCAGGACGAGGGCCGCAAGGGCTACATCGCCCTGCAGCAGGGCAAGGTGGCCCGCTCGGTCGATCTGCTGGAGAAGGACGCCGGTTCGCTCGGCATGCTGGCCACCATCGGCGAGATCACCATCGGCTGTGCGCTGGGCTACCTCGATTTCCGCTACGCCAACGAGCCGTGGCGGCCCGGCCATCCCAAGCTCGAGGCCTGGTACGCCAAGGTGGTGAAGCTGCCGCCGCTCGCCGAGACCATTCCGGTCGGATGAGCACGGGCGGCTGAGCGGTGGTCTTCGACCTGCTGCTGACCAATGGCGCCGTCGCCACCATGGACGGCGATGCGCCGTTCGGCCTGGTGGCCGACGGCGCGGTCGGCATTGCGGGCGGCAAGGTCGCCTGGGTCGGCCGCGCGTCTGACGTTCCTGCCGGCGGCGCAGCCGAGGTCTGGGACGTCGGCGGCAAGGTGGTCACGCCCGGACTGGTCGATCCGCACACCCACATCGTCTACGGCGAGGAGGGGCTGATCGACTTCGAGGTGCTGAGCCAGGGCGGCCAGCGCTGGGACCTCGAGCCGAAGGGCGGCGGCGTCGGCCATCTCGTCAAGCGCACGCGGCTGTTGTCGGAAGACGCGCTCTACGACGCCAGCCGCGCCCGCATGAGCCGGCTGATCGCCAACGGCGTCACCACCGTCGAAAGCAAGTCGGGGGCGGGCCTCGACAAGGAGGTCGAGCTTCGCCTGATGCGGGTGTCGCGCGCCTTGGGCCGCGACCTGCCGGTCACGGTGGTGTCGACCTACCTTGGCGCGCACGGTCTTGCCCCGGAGTTCGCGGGACGGCGCGACGACTACGTCGACTTCATGTGCAACGAGGTGCTGCCCGAGGCGGTGCGGCTCGACCTCGTCGATCAAGTCGACGGCTTCTGCGACAAGGTGGGCTTCAACCACGAACAGATGGGCCGGCTGTTTGCCAAGGCGCAGTCCTTCGGGCTGCCGGTGAAGGCGCACGCCGACCAGTACACCGACTTTGCCGCCGGCGCGGTGGTCGCGAAGCATCGCGGCGTCTCGGCCGACCATCTGGAATACGCCTCGCTCGCGACGGTGTGGGCGATGGCCGAGGCCGGTACGGTGGCGACCCTGCTGCCCGGCGCGCATTTTTCCCTGCATGAGACGCGCAAGCCGCCGGTCGAGACCTTCCGCGAGCTGGGTGTGCCGATGGCGCTGGCGACCAACAGCAATCCGGTGAGCTCGGCCACGGTCTCGCCCGCGGCGCAGATGAATCTCGCCTGCTACCTGTTTCGTCTCACGCCCGAGGAAGCGTTGCGCGGCTTCACAGTGAACGGCGCCCGCGCGCTTGGTCTCGGCGACAAGGCCGGGCGCATCGCCGTCGGACGCGCCGCCGACATGGCGGTCTGGGACACCGGCGATCCGCGCGGCATTGCCTATCC
Organism: Asaia bogorensis; assembly: GCA_945889625.1. GTDB lineage: Bacteria > Pseudomonadota > Alphaproteobacteria > Reyranellales > Reyranellaceae > Reyranella. Next base: position 12,765 of record CAMDCE010000084.1, read on the forward strand.
GCTGGGCGGGGCGGCGTGCCTCGGCGTCGTCAAGGACGGCAAGGTCGTGCACAGGGCGCCGGTGCCGTCCTTTGCGTGACAAGCTTCTTCACTGGCTCGACACGGAGCGCGACCGCCAGCTCGAGTTCCTGCAGGCATTCACGCGCATCGACACCTGCAACCCGCCGGGCGACACGACGGAAGCCGCCGAGTTCTTCCGCAAGTTTCTCGATGCCGAGGGCATCGCGCACCGCACGGAAGCGCCGCAGCAGACCTTTCCCAA
>CAMDCE010000085.1 GCA_945889625.1 Asaia bogorensis
CATACATCGGGAAACGACTTGGCGTATTCGATGAATTTGGCGACCGCCAGGGCCCGTCCCGGATGGCCGGCAACGCGCATGTGCAGGCCAACCGACATCATCTTGGGATGCGTCGCACCTTCCTTGTAGAGCCGATCGAAGGTGTAGCGCAGGTGCTCCTCGAAATCCTCGGGCGGGCCGAAATGGCCCGACGAGAAGCGCGCGTCGTTGTTGACGATCGAATAGGGGATCGCGAGATGCTTCTTGTCGCCGACCATCGTCCAATAGGGCAGGTCGTCGTTATAGGCATCCGAATCGTAGAGGAAGCCGCCCTCCTCGACCACCGGCTCGCGCGTGTTGACGCTGGGTCCATAGCGGCAGTACCAGCCGAGCGGACGCTCGCCGGTGGTCTCGATGATCGACTTCACGGCAAGCCGGATACCCGCTGTTGCGCAGGCCGGCGGCGATGCCGTTGATGCTGAGATGAATGCCCTGCACGACGCCCGGATCGGCATCGCCGGCACGGTGGCGCTTGAGCAATTCGATCTGCACGTGGTTCAGCGGATCGATATAGGGGAAGCGGTTGCGGATCGAGCGCGCCAGCAACGGATTGCCTTCCAGCAGGGTCTGCTGGCGCATGATGGCGCAAACCGCCTCGATCGATGCCTGCAACTCCTGTTGCAGGCGGTTGAAGATCGACTCGCGCAGCTTGGCGTCGGTGACCAGCTCGGCGTAGCGCGAGGCGATGGCGATGTCGCTCTTGGACAACACCATGTCCATGTTCGATAGCACGGTGCGAAAGAACGGCCAGTCGGCGTGCATTGCCTGCAGCGTCGCCATCCCGTCAGCGGGCCGCGCGGCAACCCAGGCCTTGACCGCCGCCCCGAACCCGTACCAGCCGGGCAGCATCAGGCGGCATTGCGCCCAGCTGAACACCCAGGGGATGGCGCGCAGGTCCTCGATGCGCGGGTTGGCCGTTCGCGACGCCGGGCGGCTGCCGATATTTAGAGTGGCGATCTCGCCCAGCACCGTCGACTCGCGGAAATACCGGTCGAAGCCCTCGGTCTCGTAGATCAGGGCGCGATAGGCGCTGAAGGCGTGCGCCGAGAGTTCTTCCATGACAGCGAGGTAGCTAGCAGGCGGCGCCGGCCGGTCCGACTCCAGAAGCGTCGCCTCGAGCGTGGCCGCGGCCAGGGTTTCGAGGTTGCGCCGTCCGACCTCGGCGTTGGAATACTTGCCGGCGATCACTTCGCCCTGCTCGGTGATGCGGATGGCGCCCTGCACGGCGCCCGGCGGCTGCGCCAGGATCGCCTCGTAGCTTGGGCCGCCGCCGCGACCGACCGAGCCGCCGCGGCCGTGGAACAGGCGCAGGCCTACTTCATGACGCTTGAAGGTCTCGATCAGCGTCAGCTCGGCCTTGTAGAGTTCCCAGGTCGAGGTCAGGTAGCCGCCGTCCTTGTTGCTGTCGGAATAGCCCAGCATCACCTCCTGCGTGCCGCCGCGCGAGGCAAGCAGCCGGCGATAGGCCGGCAGGCCCAAGAGGTCGTCCATGATCCGGCCGCAGTGCTGCAGGTCGCCGATGGTTTCGGACAGCGGCACGATGTCGACGTCCAGCCGGCCCTCGCGTGGGTGCAGCAGCCCGACCTCCTTCAAAAGCACGGCCACTTCCAGGATGTCGGAGACGCTGTCGGCCTTGGAGATCACGTAATTGGGCATGGCGGCGCGGCCGTAGCGCCGATGCGCGTCGGCCGCAAAACCGCGGCGGCCAAGCGAAGAGCGAATTCCAGCCATGCTCATCTCTTTCGTTGCTCGCCATTAGATGCAATCGTCCGCTCAAGCGCTAGACTGCCGACGCCTTCTTTTCCGATTCGAGGAGATCAGCGTGGCTGCAAAGACCGTTTCTCTGGAGGAGTTCCGTGTTCGCGCCGCGCACACCGGCCTCAACCTGACCGAAGAAGACATCGTCGAGCTGCATAAAGGCTATGTCGGCATGCTGAGGCTGATGGAACGCTTCCCCTCGGACTTCCCCTCGGAGGCCGAACCATCGCATATCTTCACCATGGTCGGTGGAGTCGTGCGATGAGTGACCTCACGACGCTCACCATCGCCCAGGCAAGCGCGCTGCTCGCGCGCGGCGAGATCAAAGCCACGGCGCTCACCGACGCCTTTCTCGCGCGCATCGAGCGGCTCGACTCAAAGCTCAATGCCTTCGTCACCCTGACCGCCGATCTCGCGCGTGCATCGGCCAAGCAAGCCGACCGCGAGATTTCCGGCGGGCACCGGCGCGGGCCACTGCACGGCATTCCCATCGGCATCAAGGACATCTACGAGACTGCCGGCGTGCGCACCGCCGGCCAATCGAATGTGCGCGTCAACCATGTGCCGACGGTCGATGCCGAGACGGTGGCGCGCCTGCGCGCGGCAGGTGCGGTGATCATGGGCAAGCTCGCGACGCACGAGTTCGCCACGGGTGCGGCCACGCCCGACCAGCCGTTCCCGCCGTCGCGCAATCCCTGGAACCTCGAGCTGCAGCCCGGCGGCTCGTCGAGCGGCTCGGGCACAGCGATCGCCGCTGCACTCTGCGCCGGCGCCATGGGCAGCGACACCAGCGGCTCGATTAGAAATCCCGCCGGCTGGTGCGCCGTCTCGGGCCACAAGCCGACCTACGGCCTGCTGAGCCGCCGCGGCGTCTTCCCGCTGGCGCCGAGCTTTGACACGACCGGTCCCTTGGCGTGGACCGCCGAAGACTGCGCCCTGATGATGGACGTGCTGGCCGGCCACGACCCGCTCGACCCTGCTTCGGCAAACGTGCCGCCGGTCGCCTATGGCGCCGCCGCGCGCAAGCCGATCGCCGGATTGCGCATCGGCCTGGTCAAGCACTGGTACGCTCATGCCGACGGCGCCACCGACGACATGGTGAAGGGCATCGACGAGGCGGCGAAGGTCCTGCGCGGGCTGGGCTGCGCGGTCGAGGAAGTCATTATGCCCGACATCAACGACTACCAAGCCTGTGCACGTGTCATCATCTCGTCGGAGTGCCACACCATCTATCGCCGCGACGTCGACAAGCATCCGGAGAAATTCGGCTACACGACACGCCGGCGCATCCAGCTCGGCGCATTCCTCACCGCCGAGCATTACGTCAACGCCACGCGCTTTCGCCGCAAGCTGCAGGTCGACACCGATGCCGCCATGCGCGGCTTTGACCTCTTGATGACCGCCAACCACTGGGGCGCGCCCGACCGCTTCGAGGATCCGCCGATCTTCCACTTCCTCGGCAAGCCGTCACTCCCCAATCCGTTCAACGTCACCGGCCAACCCGCCCTCACCGTGTGCTGCGGCTTCGGCACAGACGGCTATCCGCTGGCCTTCCAGCTCGCCGGCCGGCCATTCGACGACGCAACCGTGCTGGCGGCAGGCTCGGCCTACGAACGGGTGACACCGTGGCGCAACAAGCGACCGAAGCTGGAGGGTTAAAAGATGACTTTCACGATTCTCGGACACTGCGAGCGCACCGGCCGGGTCGGCATCGGCGTCGCCACCTACTCTCTGGTCGTGGGCTCGCTCTGCCCTGCGATCGAAGGCGGCGCGGGCGTGATATCGAGCCAGGCCTTCGTCAATTTCGAATTGCGTACGCTCGGACTTAACCTCTTGAAGCAAGGCCATCCGGCGGCGCAGGCGCTCGAGCTGATGAAGGCCGCCGATCCGCAAGTCGAGTTCCGTCAACTGATGGTGCTCGATGCCCGCGGTCGCGGCGCCGGCTTCACCGGGTCGCGCACCCGGCCGTGGACTGGCCACAAGACCGGGCTGGGCTATGTCGTGGCGGGCAACGTGCTGGCCGGCGAAAAAGTCGTCGACGCGATCGCGCAGGCGTTCCTCTCGTCGGCCTCCGCCGATCTCGACGAGCGGCTGCTGCGCGCCATCGAGGCGGGCCGCGATGCCGGCGGTCAGGTTGGCAGCCAGGGCCATCTGCCGGAGCGCTCGGCGGCACTGATGGTGCGCGGCCGCTCGGCCAAGGAGGAACTCGACCTGCGCGTCGATTCCCATCCGGAAGCGGTCAAGCAGTTGCGCGCCATCCGCGAGGAATGGGCGCCCTACCGTACCTTCCACTGGCTGCGCCATGTCGATCCAGGCAAGGCGCCGCCGCAGGAGGCGTTCGTCGCGGAGCTGAACGCGAAGGGCAAGAGCCCCTAGCCCTTTTCAGCAACCGTCTCACTATTGTCTCACCATTGTCTCACGGTGGTGAGACGCCTCGGATGCCGATGGCATCAGCACTTTTCGCGGTTCGTCTCATTTTTGACCCCCTCCCCCCGGGGGGGTGACGTCTAGAACGTCCGCACGCGCGGCGGGTCTAGCGTGCGTTCGACGATGTTCTGCATTAGCCGGACCAAGGCTGCATTGGCGTCGGCAGGAATGCCGTCGCACCACGGGATGCGGTCGCCGCCGCCGCCATCGACCAGGCCGAGCCCGACGCCGACATGGTGCAGCGCGATCTCCTCCTCCGGCGTATGGCAGAGGCTGGTGTCGCCTTTCAGCAGCGCGATGCCCGCCACCACGCCGTAGGCGCCGATGTTGGAGCTGGTGCCGACGGCCAGCACATCGGTCGGTACCACCGAGAAGACGCCGCCGCCGCACGGAGTGGTCTTCGCCATGGTATGGTCGGGCAGGCGCTTCTCGAGCTCGGCATGGACCTTGCCGAAGCCGATCTCGTTGCCGCCGTCGCCGATGCCCAGGGTCGGCTTGCCGAGCTTCGTCGCCGTCTTGAAGATCGTGTCGACATTGGCGCGATGCGACGAGCGGCTGACGCCGGTGACGCCGTAAAGAATGCCGTTGCGGTTGCCGCCCAGTCGCTCGATGGCGACGAACAGGTCGTGCTTGCCTGCGATCTTCACCTGTTGCTCGTTGTCGCCGAGCCGGAGCGGCACCACGTCGATGGCGAGCCCGGCGCGCTTGGCCAGCATGGCGATCGGCGGCAGGGCATCGGGGTCGGTGTAGATCGTGACCTTGTGGCCGATGCGCGTCAGCGTTGTCGCCAGCACGACGGCGCCGAACGGCCCGTCATTCTCGCCGACCGGCATGTGGCCGGGCACGGCCGCGCCGGTGACAATGGCGATGTCGCAGGGTGCCCGCGCCAGCAGGCGGGCGGCGGCCAGCACCAGCGGCTCGGGTGAGACCTCGCGGGCGATCTCCCACAGCACCCATTTCTTGCCGCGCGGTAGGCCTTTGCGCCGCATCTCGACATTGATCAGCTTGTCGATGTTGTCGGCGGCGATTTCCATTTTTTACGCTCCTTCGGCGAGGCGGATGCATTTGGCCCAGTGCTGCGGGCCGAGCGTTTCCTGCGGCGGATCGACTTCAGCGCAACGCGCGATGGCGATGGGACAGCGCGTACGGAAGCGACATCCCGAGGGCGGATCGGCCGGGTTGGGCAGGTCGCCGGCCAGGATGACGCGCTGGCGGCGCGCATCGGCGTCGGGATCGGCGATCGGCACCGCCGACATCAATGCCTTAGTATAGGGATGGGCAGGCGCGACATAGATCTCGTCCTTGCCCGCCATCTCGACGATGCGGCCGAGATACATGACGGCGACGCGGTCGCTCATGTGCCGCACGACGCTGAGATCGTGCGAGATGAAGATGTAGGTGAGGCCAAGCCGCTCCTGCAGGTCCTGCAGCAGGTTGATGATCTGCGCCTGAATCGACACGTCGAGCGACGACACCGGCTCGTCGCAGACGATCAGCTCCGGCTCAACCGCGAGCGCCCGGCAGATCGCGACACGCTGCGCCTGGCCACCGCTCAGCTCGTGCGGATAACGCTCGATCAGGTGGCCGGCAAGGCCGACCATGTCCATGAGCTCGCGGATGCGCGGGCCGCGCGCCGCGCCGGGATAAAGATCGTGGATGTCGAGCGCCTCGCCCACCAGGTCGCCGATCGGCATGCGCGGATTGAGGCTGGCGTGCGAGTCCTGGAAGATGATCTGCAGCTTGCGCCGCATCTGACGCAGGCGCTTGACGTTGAGGGCGCCGAGATCGACGCCGTCGAACACCACGCGGCCGCTCGTCGGCCGGATGAGATGCAGCAGCGCGTAGCCGGTCGTCGACTTGCCGCAGCCCGACTCGCCCACCAGGCCGAGCGTGCGGCCGCGCTCGACGCTGAAGCTCACGCCGTCGACCGCCTTCACCGTGCCGTGCGTGCCGGGCGCCGCGAAATGCACCGCGAGATCGTCGACTTCGAGAATGGCGCTCATGACGAAAGATTCGCCAGGCAGGTAGCCCAGTGTCCGGGACCAAAATCGCGGCGCGGCGGCGGCACGTTATGGCACTCGTCGACGGCGACACGGCAGCGCGGCAGGAAGGGACAGAGCGGGATCGGGTCTATGAGGTTGGGCGGGATGCCGTCGATCGGCGTCAGGCGGCGCGCCGCACCGTCGACGCGCGGCGTCGAGCCCATGAGGCCGAGCGTATAGCCGTGGCTCGGGCGGTGGAACAGCTCGCGGATCGGGCCTGATTCCACGATATTGCCGGCATACATGACGTTGACGCGGTCGCAGAGGCCGGCGACGACGCCGAGATCGTGGCTGATCCAGATCACCGACGTGCCGCGCTCGCGCGTCAGGCGCTTCACCAGATCGATGATCTGCGCCTGGATGGTGACATCGAGCGCCGTCGTCGCCTCGTCGGCGATCAGCAGGCGGGGATTGCAGGAGAGCGCGATGGCGATCATGACGCGCTGGCGCATGCCGCCGGAGAACTGGTGCGGATAGGCCGCCAGCCGCTGCCCGGCGAGCGGAATGCCGACCATCTCCAGAAGTTCTATCGCGCGCTTGCGGGCCGCCAGGCCATCGAGTTTCTGGTGGCGACGCAACACCTCGGTGAGCTGGCGGCCGATCGTCAACACGGGATTGAGCGAGCGCATCGGGTCCTGGAAGACCATGGCCATGCGCGCGCCCCGGATCTCGCGCGCCTCGGCCTCGCTCAACTTCAGCAGGTCGGTGCCGTCGAGCGTCATTGCATCGGCGCTCACACGGCCCGGCGGCTCGGGCACCAGCCGCATGATCGACAGCGCCGTCACGCTCTTGCCGCTGCCGCTTTCGCCGACCAGTCCCAGGATCTCGCCCTCTTCGAGATCGAACGACACGCCGTTCACGGCGCGCACCGTGCCCTGGTCTGTGGCGAAACGCGTGCGGAGGTTGCGGACGCTGAGCAGCGACATCAGGCCTCGCCCCTGTCGACCGAGCGGCGCGTGCGCCAGGCGCGCGGATCGAGCGCATCGCGCAGGCCGTCGCCCAGGAAATTGATGCTGAGCACGCAGAGCATGATTGCGCCGGTCGGCGCCATGAACATCCACGGTGCATCGCCCAGGAAGCGCCGCGCCTCGCTCATGTCGCGGCCCCAGCTCGGTTGCGGCGGCTGCGTGCCAAAGCCGAGGAAGCTTAGCGAGGCTTCGGCAACCACGGCGGCGGCGAACACGATGGTGAGTTGCACCACGATCGGCGAGACGACGTTGCGCAACAGATGCGAGGTGACGATGCGCAATGGCCCGGCACCGAGCGCCCGCGCTGCCATGACATAGACATCCTCGCGCACCGCCAGCGTACTGCCACGGACCATGCGCGCCAGCACCGGTGCCTGCACGAGTCCCAGCGCCAGCATGACATTCTGGATCTCCGGTCCGAGCAGTCCGACCAGCGCCACCGCCAGCAAAAGCGGCGGGAAGGTCAGGAAAGCATCGACCAGGCGCATCAGGAGGTTGTCGGTGCGGCCGCCGAAATAGCCCGAGGCGAGCCCCAGTGGCACCCCGAGGACGAAGGCAAAGCCCACCACCAGCAGGCCGACCGAGATCGAGGTCCGTCCGCCGTAGAGTAGGCGGGAGAAGACGTCGCGGCCGAAATGATCGGTGCCGAGGAAGTGCTCGAAGGACGGCGGCTTCAGCTTGGCCGAGAGCTTGATCTGGATCGGATCGAACGGCGCCACCCAGGGCGCCAGTACGGCAGCGATGCAGATCAACGCCAGGCAGACGAGGCCTACCGTCGCGGCGCGGTGGCGCGGGAACTGGCGGGCGGCCAGGCGCCACGAGCCGGCGATGCGGCGGGGAGAGGTTTGCACCAACGCCATCGCTCAATACCGGATGCGCGGGTCGAGCAGGCTGTAGAGCAGGTCGGCGACGATATTGGCGAACAGGAAGAAGGCGGCGATGACCAGTGTAAAACCCTGGATCACCGGAAAGTCGCGCGACACCACGGCGTTCAGGATCGCCGAACCCATGCCGGGCACGGCGAAGATGTACTCGATCGTCACCTGGATGCCGATCATGTAGCCGAACTGCACCGCCACCATTGTCACGAACGGGATCATGGCGTTCTTCAGCGCATGCACGACCACGATCGTGCCGGGCAGCAGGCCCTTGGCGCGCGCCGTGCGCATGTAGTCCTGCGACAGCACGTCGATCATGCTCGAGCGCAGCAGGCGGGTCAGCATCGCCGTCTGCAAGGTGCCGAGCGCGATCGCCGGCACGATGAAGGGTCGCGTGTAGGTCCACCAGCCGCCGGCCGCCGCCTCGGACGAGCCGATGCCGGTGATCGGCAACCAGTCGAGCTTGATCGAGAAGACATAGATCAGGATCAGGGCCAGGCCGAAGTTCGGCACAGCGAAGCCCACCACGGTGTAACCGGTACAGAGGTAATCGATCCAGGTGTTACGTCGCAGTGCCGCGATCACGCCGAGCGGAATCGACACCAGCAGCGCGAACGCCATGGCGGCGACGGCGAGCTGCAGGCTGACGGGAAAGCGCTCGGCCAGCAGCGTCGTGATCGGGTCGTTCAGCCGGATCGAGCGGCCGAGATCGCCGGTCACGACCTTGCCGATCCACAGCGCGTATTGCACCGGCAGCGAGCGGTCGAGATTGAACTCGGCGCGCATCGCCGCCGCCGCCTCGGGCGAGGTCTGCATGCCGAGCATGATCTGCACCGGATCGCCCGGCGTCGCCCGCGTGATGAGGAATGTCATCAGCGAGACGACGACCAAGACCAGCGGAACCTGGATCAGGCGGCGTCCGAGATAGCGCCACATCACCGTCGCGCGGGGATCATCAGGTCCACGCCACGGTGTCGAGCTTCTCCAGATACTCCTGCGGTGTCGGCACGAAGCCCGTGAGGTTCTTGTTCAGGATCTGGATGTTGTTGGCGTTGCAGTGATAGATCAGCGGGCACTCCTCGAGCGTCGTGTCGACGATCTTGTGGTACATCGCCTCGCGCTTGCCCTTGTCGAGCTCGCTGCGTGCGCCGTCGAGCAGAGCGTCCATCGCTGGATTGTTGTAACCGGAAGCAATGCCCTTGCTGTGCAGGAACCACCACGAGGTGGCGTCGGGATCGGGCGCCACCAGGGTGATGTCCTCGAGCACCTGCTCGAAGCGCTGGTTGAGCCACAGGTTGTTGTAGCCGCCCATATCCATATTCTTGATCTTGTAGGTGATGCCGATCTGACTCACCATCGCGGCGACCAGTTCGAGCTCCTTGCGCAGCCAGTCCTTGTCCGACGTGATGACCTCGACCTCGTAACCTTTGACGCCGGCCTGGGCCATCAACTCCTTGGCCTTCTTGAGGTCGCCGTTCTTGGGATACTTCAGCATCGGCGCGCGATAGCCCATGTAGCCGGCCGGGATCTGGTTGTCGGTGGCGATGGCCTCGCCATAGTAGATCTCCTTGACGATCGCCTCGCGGTCGATGGCGTAGGAGATCGCCTGGCGCACCAGCTTGTTCTGGAAGGCCGCGTTGGCCGGTCCCTTGAGGTTGAACTGCTGGTAGTCCCATTCCCAGCCCGGCGTCGACTTGACGACGAAGTTGGCGTTCTTGCGCATCTCGCCCAGATCCTTGGGATCGGGATGCGTGACGAAGTCGAACTCGTTCTTGACCAGCGCCTGCAGGCGGGTCGTCGAATCGGGAATGGCGCGATAGACGATCCTGTCGAGCTTGGGCAGACCCGGCCTCCAGTAGTCAGGATTCTTCGCCAGTATGACCTCGGTGCCGCGCTTGCTCTCGATCTGGAAGGCGCCGTTGCCGACCGGCATGGCGCTATAGGCCTGGTTGCCCATCTCCTTGTGCGCCTTGCCCGAAATGATGGTGCCGCCATAGCCCATGGTAACGCCGGGGAAGGCGCCGAACGGCTGCTTGGTCTTGACCTCGACGACGTACTTGCCGTCGGCCTTCACCGTGTCCAGCGGGAAGAGCGCGGTACCGACCTGGAAGCTCTTGGACTCGAGATGGAAGTTCCAGCAGTAGACGACATCCTCGGCGGTGAACTCGCCGAAGCCCTTCTGCCACTTCACGCCCTCGCGCAGCTTCATGCGCCAAGTCAGCGCATCGGGATTGGACCACTCCAGCGCCAGCATCGGCACGATGGCGCGATTGGCGAAGTCGATCTCGACCAGGCTGTCGAAGACGTTGTAGACGACCAGGCCGCCCTGGATGTCGTAACGGATGACCGGGCTCAGATTGCCGAACTCGCCGCCAAACACGCCGACCCGCAGATCGCGCTTGCCCTGGGCCAGCGCCGGCGCGCGTCCTGTTCCCAGAATGAGACCGCTGCCGAGCGCGCCAGCCGTGAAACCGCGACGCGTTACCCCTTGGCCGCTTACGGGCCGTGACCCCTTGCTCATCGCTGCCTCCTGTTGGAACGTGCCTAAAAGCCTCTGTCGTATTCCTTCAATCCATTTTCCACGATCTGGTGCAGCAGCGTGATCAGGCTCGCCTGCACCCGGTCGGACGTGCCGTCGACATAGGGAATGAGCCGCGAATAGGCCCCGTCCATTGCCCCGCCCGCGACGCTTGCCAGCACGATACGCAGCTCCGTTGCCTCGTCGTGCAGCACTTCGCGGTTGCCCAGATGTCCCGCCAGCGCCGCCGCGATGCCGTAGGCTCCCCAGTTCGACACGGCGGCGAATACCAGGACGTCGCATTCAGTAACCGTGCCAACCCCGCCATGGCAGGGGCAGCCGCAATCCTTGCCGAAGGGCTGAAACTGGCGCACGGCGACCTTGATCTTGCCGCAGCCGATTTCGTTGCCGCCGTCGCCGACGCCGATGGTCGGAATGCCTGTCGCCTTGGCCAGGTCGGCGAGATGATAGGCGCTGGCGATCTTGTCGGGTGTGCGTGGCGTTCCCATTATCGAATGGTAGATGCCCTTGATGTTGGGCCCGACCTTCTCGATGAAGATCATCGCCGCCGGCTTCCACTTCTTGCAAAGCTCGCGCGCGGCTTTCTTGCCGGCGGCGTCGCCCAGAGGATAGTTGATCGCGAGCGCCACCGAACGGCGCTGCTTGAACAGCGCCTCGTCAACGACAGCGATGCCCGCCGCCTCGGTCGACTTGATGACTGCCGGCATGTTGCGCTCTTCGCTGATCAGGATCGGCTTGGCGCCGAGACCGATCTCGATCGCCCGCGCGATCGCCGCCGCGCCCGGCGGGCCGTCAGTCTCGCCGGCAGGCAGGCCGGGCGGCGTGCCGGCACCGGTGACGACGAAGACGTGGTCTCCGGGCTTGACCTTGTCCATCAACAGCTTCGCCGCCAGCCAGGTCAGCGGCTTCTTCTGCTTCTTGCGAGCCGCCTCGTAGAGCGGATAGGTGACTCCGCGCGGCAGGCCGGCGCGAAAGCGCATTTCTATATTGACGGCACGATCGATCGAATCGCCGACGATTTCGTCTATGGCCATGTACGTCTCCTGGAAAGCGCTGAGTTAATGCGTCAGCCCGGTGCCCGGCGGCTCCAAATTCTTGCGCACGATGTTGGAGAGAAACTGCATGCAGGCCATCGAGGTTTCGCCGTCGAGCCCGTCGACCAGGAACTCGGTCGTGCAGTACATCGCCTCCAGTCCGCCGGCATCGAGACAGGCCTGCACGATGCGCTTTTCCATCTCGGGCGAATGGATGAGATGCGGCTTGCGCAGCAGATAGGCAAGGCAGGCTTCGATGCCGTAGCAGCCCCAGTTCGACATCATCGCCGGGATGACGACGTCGGTCTTGACGACTGTCGCGAGTGTCTTGCCCTTGGGCATGGTCTTGACGACGGCGTCGTAGATCGTGCCGAAGCCGAGCTCGTTGCCATGATCGCCGATGCCGACGCTGAAGATCTTGCGCTTGTTGGCCTCGGTCACGACGTCGCCGATGTCGATACAGCCCTGGAACTTCGATTTCGGTCCGGTGAGCGGCAGCGCCGTGGCGCTGTGCACGACGCCGTTGGCGCCGGCGCCCAGCCGCTCGGCGGCGACCACTGCCTTGGGCTTGTACTCGGCGTAGATCTTGGCGATCCATGCCTTGACCTTCGACTGCTGAGTCGGCGCGTTCTCGATCGCGGCACCGAGGTGACGGTCGCGCGCCTGCGCGAAGGGCTTGACCATCAGGCCGGCGGCCTCGCTCGAGGCGATGATCGGATCGGCGTGGCAGGCCTCGTTGACGAACACCGGAACGGCGCCCAACCCGCGATAAAGAATTTTCGCCAGCGACGCCGCGCCGGGAGGCCCGTCGCTCTCGCCCTTGGGCATGGTCGGCTCGTAGCCGGCGCCGGTCATGATGAAGACCACGTCGCCCTTGGCGAGATGCTTCTTCAACCCTTTCGCCGCCGCCATGGTCACCGGCTTGTTGCCGGCGGCCTTGCGCGCCGCGTCGTACATCGGCTGCAGGATGCCGTGTGGCATCCCGTGGTTCTTGGCTTCGATGGTGATGAGTTTGTCGACGGCCTCGCCTACATAGTCGGGCATTGCTGGCTCCCCTCTATATTCCCTGCGTCAATTAGCCACCCCGGGTCGGAGGCGCACAACACTAATTTTGACGCCGATGTGACGTCGTATTGCTGCGCGAAGCCATCACGCCTTGAAGGACGCGATCGCCTTTTCGTCGAATTTCAAGCCAAGGCCCGGCTTGTTCGGCAGCACGAGCTGGCCGTTCTCGATCGCCGGCGTCTCCTCATAAAGGGCCAGCATCCAGGGCATGTATTCGACCGTGAGGCCATTGGGGCAGGCAGC
>CAMDCE010000086.1 GCA_945889625.1 Asaia bogorensis
CTCATCGCTCGGCTATCGGCCGCCGGCACCAGAAGCCATCTTGCCGCCAGCCCGTGGCCTGCCCTACGCTCCGCTCCGGTCAGCCCACGGGCTGGCCAAGGCAGCCGGACTGTGACTCACGGACTGGTATCGCTACAGGGGGCAGACCATGTGCCTGAGACTGTCTGGCGACAGCGTCATCAGCGGACCGGGATTGGAGATACCGGCGTTGTTGATCAGGCCGAACAGGCCATCATCGCCGGTCTCGTCTTCTACCTTCTCCGCCGCAGTCTTGACGGCATCGACGTCGGTAACGTCGAACAGCAGTGGTGTAAAGCCCTCCCCCAATTCGCGCTGTAGCCGCTCGGCCTGGTCGTCGTTGCGGATGCTGCCGAAGACCCTGTAGCCGCGCCGGCAAAGCTCGGCAGCGGTGCCGTATCCGATACCGGTCGAGATGCCGGTGATCACGACGGACTTCATTGAGCTCCTGCACGCTTCCCGGCACTTGATCCCGAGAAACGGTATCGTCATTTCGACTTCTTGCCCAGCGGTTCATCGGGAATGATAGGCTCCCCATGACAGTCTCGGTGTTTGAGATGGAGAATTGAATGCCAACGCAGCCCATGGTTCCTGGAAGCTCCCGTCGCACAGCCGTGGCACCGGACTGGATGCGTGCCGTGGTCGATCCGGCGGCGTTTTCCCGGGAACAGGAAATACTCGCACAGACCTGGACGTTCCTCGGACTGCGCGCCGACGTCGCAAAGGACGGCGCCTGGTTCCGCGCTTCGCTGGCGACGCGCCCGGTCTTCGTCCAGCGCTTCGACGACGACATCCGGGGCTTCGAGAACCGCTGCACGCACCGCGGCTCGCCGCTGCGCAATACCGACAAGGGCAGCGGCCCGATCGTCTGCGACTATCATCACTGGCAGTACGATCGCGAAGGCTGCGCGGTCGGCATTCCGAAGTGCCGGGAGCTTTTCGGCGCCACGCCTCGCGAACTCGGCTTCAAGCTCGCGCCGCTCGAGATCGCGACATGCGGATCGTTCATCTTCGGCCGTTTCCCGGGACCGCTCGCGAGCGAAACGCTGGAGCAGTTCCTGGGCGACGGCTATGCCTGTCTGGAGCAGATGTCCAAATCGGGCGACTCAGCCGGTTACCAGACCTATCCGACGAAGGCGAACTGGCGCCTTTGTTTTCACAACACACTCGACGACTATCATACCGTGGCCGTCCATCCCCATAGTTGGGGACGAGCGGGCTATCCGGAGCGCGGCTCCATGGGCTACTTCCGGTTCGGCGCCCACAGCGCAATGCTGATGACCCCCGATTCCGACGCTCTGGCGAAGATGGTGTCGGCCTGTCGCGACGGCACATATCGCTCCGAGTATTATTCAATCTTCCAGATCTTCCCCAACACGCTTGTCCTCCATTTCCGCTCCGATGCCCAATTCTGGCAAATTCTCATCCAGCAATTCGTTCCGCTGACGCACGACCGGTCGGTGTCCCTGCCGCAAACTCCATCCACTGGTGTGAGGGGCGGGATCGAGTAGGCTGAGCCTCCATGATCGCGTTTCTGAGCCTCGCCCTGCATGTCCTGGTCTCGCCCTTCAAGACGCAGGCGCGGCTGGAAGCCGAGATCATCATGCTGCGACATCAGCTGAACGTGCTGCGCCGGCGCGTGCCCTCGAAGCCGAAGTTGTTGGTCGTCGACCGACTGTTCTTCGTGTGGCTCTATAGGCTGTTCCCGTCGCTGTTGAACGCTGTCACCATTGTCCAGCCCGAGACGATCATCCGGTGGCATCGGACTGGTTTCCGCCTGTACTGGCGCTGGAAGTCGCGCTCGCGTGGCGGACGGCCAAAGATTCCAGCGGAGATCCGCCACCTGATCCGCGAGGTGAGCTTGGCTAACCGCCTTTGGGGAGCGCCACGGATCCATGGTGAGCTGCTGAAGCTCGGGATCGAAGTCGCTCAGTCGACGGTCGCCAAGTACATGGCGAAGGGCGGGCGGGGGCGATCGCAGACGTGGAAGACGTTCCTTCACAATCATGCGGCCGGTATTGCCGCCATGGACTTTCTGGTCGTGCCGACGGTCGGCTTCAAGCTGCTCTTTGTCTTGGTCATTCTCAGGCACCAGCGCCGGCGGCTGATATCACTCACGGTGACGAGCAAACCAACGGCGGAATGGATCGCCCGACAGATCACCGATGCCTTCCCCTGGAACGAAGCGCCCGATTACCTCATCCGCGACCGCGACGCGTCCTACGGCCACGCTGTCACCAGGCGTCTTGCCGCCATGGGCATACGTGATCACCCGACGGCTCCGCGTTCACCTTGGCAGAACGGGCATGCTGAGAGACTGATCGGCTCGATCCGCAGGGAATGCCTCGACCACGTTGTCATCTTCGGTGAGGCCCACCTGCGCCGCATCCTTGCGGCCTATGCTGGCTATTACAACGAACTACGAACGCATCTGTCCCTGGACAAGGATCCACCAGCTTATCGGCCGATCCATCGGCTTGGCCTGGTCGTCGCGCGGCCGTTGCTCGGCGGACTTCATCATCAATACTGCCGGATATAGTTTTCGGCAGGCACACCTGGTCGCAAGAGAGCGGCGCGCTCGTCAATTATCGAATGTCATCAAGCGCGACCTTCATCGGCTGAGCTTCATCGGCACACCGATTTCATGGCCGGATGGCTTTTTGAGCAAGGACAGGCGAGGAGAGATCGGCGAAGGAAGAACCTGGAGACGCTCACCCCATCAGGATGACGCACTCACAGGCCGCGGCAAGCCGAAATGATCGCGAAGTGTAGTGCCTTCATAGGCGGTGCGGAAAAGTCCGCGCTTCTGAAGGATCGGCACGACTTCGCTGACGAACACGTCGAGCATCGAAGGCAGCAGCGGCGGCATCAGGTTGAAACCGTCGGCGGCGCCATCGTTGAACCAGTCTTCGATCAGGTCGGCGATCTGCTCGGGCGTGCCCGCGGTCGTGAAGTGGCCGCGCGCGCCGGCGAGGTAGGCGAGCAGTTGGCGGAGCGTATAGTTTTCGCGGCGGACCAGTCCGATGATCACTTCGGTGCGGCTGCGCGCGGCTTGGACCGTGCCGGGATCGGGAAAATCCTCCGCTGTCAGCGGCCGGTCGAGCGGCAGGTGGGAGAAATCGTGACCGCCGAAGCGGCCACTCAAGCGCTTGCGCCCGACTTCGGGCTCGGTGAGCTCGTTGAGCTCTTGTGCGAGGCGCCTGGCCTCCGTCTCCGTCGAAGCGATGACCGGGCTGAGGCCGGGCAGGATCAGCACGTGCTCGGGCGGACGACCCTCGGCCGCAGCCAGCGCCTTCAGGTCGGCGTAGAATTCCTGGGCGGTGCCCTTTTCCATCTGCGCGGTGAACACCGCCTCGGCATGGCGCGCGGCGAAGCGACGACCGGTCTCCGATGAGCCTGCCTGCACGAACACCGGTCGTCCCTGCGGCCCGCGCGGCATGTTGAGTGGACCGGCCACCCGATAGTACTTGCCCTCGTGATTGATCTGCCTGATGCGATCGGCGCGCGCATAGTGTCCGCTCGCGCGATCGTCGAGCACGGCGTCGTCGGCCCAGCTGTCCCACAGGGCCTTCGCGACCTGCACGAATTCCTCGCCACGCTCGTAGCGTTCGTCGTGGCTCACTAGGCTCGTGCCGCCGAAGTTGCGCGCGGCCGCGGCCAGCCACGAGGTGACGATGTTCCAACCGACGCGGCCGCCGCTGATGTGGTCCAGCGAGGCGAACTGTCGGGCGAGGTTGAACGGCTCAGTATAGGTGGTCGACGCCGTGGCGATCAGCCCGATGCGGTCGGTCGCACCGGCCAGCGCGCCGAGCGTGGTGATCGGTTCTAGCCAGTTGCTTGCTGCGTGCTCCACGGTGTCCATCAGCGCCAGCGTGTCCGCGAGGAAGATGGAATCGAATAAGCCCGCCTCGGCGCGCTGCCCCAGGTCGCGGTAGTAGTGGATGTCCGTCAGCGCCAGCGGCGATGCTGCCGGATGGCGCCACGAGGCTTCGTGGTGGCCGCGGCTCTGGATGAACAAGTTGAGGTGCAACTGACGTTTCATGAGCTTTCACTTCTTGTCTTGAGGACCACTTCGCACCCGGCGGCCCGCGAGGTCAATGCACGGCAGCCAGGCTCACGGTGGTAAAACGACCTATCTCTGCCGAGACCTTGCGTAGGGAGGTCTCGTTGACGACGTCGGGCCACCAGCCGGCCGGAAGGCGGATTGCGCCCCGCGCGAACGGCAGGGGATCCCTGAATAGTGGCGCTGTCAGCTTCAGGAAGTCGTTGTTCTCGCCGTTATTGTTGATGGCCGTACGGGCGACGCAGGCTTCCATCCAGCAGGAAATATCGGTCGCGGTGCCGTCGCCCAGCACCGCCGTGAGCCCGAGGCCGGCGATGCGCTTCAGCGCTGCCTCTAGTTGGACCAGGCTGCCGAGTTTCTTCAGCTCACCTTGACGAAGCCCACGCCCTCGATGGCCGCGGCGCGCTCGATCTCGGCGATTCCGTAGATCGACTCGTCTAGCATCACCGGTACGGGACACGGCCGCGACCGCGGCGTTGGCCGCCCAATCAGCCCTGTCGCAGGGCTGCTCGAACAATTCGATGCCGGTCGGATCGAGCGCAGCCGCGAAGCGCCGGCCTTGGTCGACCGAGTAGGCCGGGTTGGCGTCGAGGCGGATCATGGCGCGGCCGCCAAGCGCCCGCTGGATGGCGACGACGCGCTTCAGGTCCGCGTCGACGTCGAAGCCAGCCTTCACCTTGAGCGTGCGGAAGCCCTCGGCAATGGAGCCTTCGACTTCCGCGCTGACCTTGTCGACATCCATCGCGTTGACCGGCACCAAGAGCGCCACCACGGCTGGCGCGTCGACCGTGAGCAGAGGGCTACGTTCGATTATTTCCAGCGCCGAGATCAGGATCGAGGCGGCGTGGGAATTGGCGTGTATCTCCGGTTGCAGCATCGCCTTGGCTTCGGCAACCCTGCAGCCGGCCAGCCCCTCGCCCCAGGCCTTGAGGAAGGCCCGCCCGTCTCGGGGGTCTCATTGACCGCGTAGCCTGCGGTGATCGTGGCCTCACCCCAGCCGACGCGGCCGTCGCGGGTGCGTATCGAGGCGATCAGCGGATGGAAGGCGGTGAACGTCCAGCGCGACACCTTGTAGGGGACGGTGAGCGGAACCTCCGCGCGGAAGATCTCGATCGCGTCGATCTTCATCGTCAGGCCGCCATGACCGGTTCACCCACGATCTGGGTGCGATGCATGACGCGGCGCGCCGTCTCGTCGAAGGCGTCCCGGCGATGCATGGTGCAGCGGTTGTCCCACAACATGAGGTCGCCGATACGCCAGCGCTGGTACCAGGCGAATTTCGGCTGGCTGGCGTGCGCCCACAGGGCGTTCAGCAGCGCCTCGCTGTCGTCGATGGCTAGGCCTTGGACGTAGGCGCCGACCCGGCGTCCGAGGAACAGCGACTTGCGTCCGGTCACCGGGTGCTTACGCACGAGCGGATGGACGGCACCCGGCGTTTCCCGCGGATCGCTCACTGCGTTGAATCCGCGACGAAACTCGCCCGCCGAATTGCGACTGGAGTCGTGGGTGCAGGTCTTTCCTTCGGCGGCCTTCCTGAGGTCGGCCGGTAGCGCGTCGTAAGCTAGTTCCATGTTGCTGAAGCCGGTGTCGCCACCCGCGGGCGGACACTCGATGGCGTAGAGCAGGCTCGCGCGCGGCGGCAGCGGATTGTAGGACATATCAGTGTGCCAGACCGATTCGTAAGACCCCAGTCCGCCGATCGGCTTGCCG
The DNA here is from genome assembly GCA_945889625.1 of Asaia bogorensis. Classification (GTDB taxonomy): domain Bacteria; phylum Pseudomonadota; class Alphaproteobacteria; order Reyranellales; family Reyranellaceae; genus Reyranella. Next base: position 5,792 of record CAMDCE010000086.1, read on the forward strand.
CCCACCTTCACGTTCGAGATCACGGTGACCCAATCCACGGCACTCGCGGTCACTCCGTTGACCTTCTCAACACCAGTGCTAAGCGGAACACGGTCGAGCTCACCCCACATCCGGCTAAAGCGCATGAGGCCGTCGTCGTCGAGCCGCTGTCCGGAAAAGCGCAGGACGAGGTGCCTCCCCCAGGCATCGGCAAGGGTAGCAAAAGTCGACGGCGCGATGTCCCGGGACAGATCGATCCCGTAGACGTCGGCGCCCAGTGGTCCGCCGGTCGGCTGGATCCAATGAGCGGTAGTTTGGCTGTCGAGCGGCATGGCAACCCTCCCGGAAGTGGCCCGAACTGTCAAGCCTGGATGAATGGCCGTATCTTCTGCCTCAGATCGTTATGGGCACAATGGAGATTCGGCGATGACTGTCCAACTTTTTATTGGTCAGAGATCGCACGACCATTGCAACCGCCTTGGGTCGATGGGTACGCTCATCATGTCGCCGATCTCGAAGATTTCGCCGGGCGTCGTGATCGCGCGCAGGCGCAGCTGGCCGCCGTCGAGCGCCACACCATAGTCCTAGACGTTGCCGAGGGAAGCGCACTCGGCTGTCGCCCGGGGCCAGGGTCGGAATCGAGAACTGCTCGACATAGGCGGCGAAAGTCTCCCCGTTGATCGGCCCGTCGATCACGCAGGGCGCTGTGATGGCATCGTGACGCAGGGCGGCGAGGAAAGTGCTGGTCGTCCAGTGCCCGTGCGGAACAGAAGCGACTAGGCGCTGGCCGCGCGGGGCCCGACAGCCGATGGCGCGCAGCAAGAACGTGAGCGGCAACATTCCTTCGCCGGTCACAGTGTTCTGGAACATCGAGAAGAAGTGAGCTCAGGAGCCTAACTGGAAAGAAGTTGATTCGGTTGAATCAGTTGCGATTCATCGTTCGGCGCCTTGGTTGGGAGAGGAAGGATCCGGATATGGATGAAAGATCATGGCCGGGATAATGCGCGCAACGGCGTGCGGCGCGGCGGCCGGTCGCGAAGCTTATCCGTTTCGCGCTTGTCGCGGGGCGCTTCGTGTGATCGTATCCCACGAAACAAAAATAAGGCCACTGTTTAGGGAGCGAATCATGAAGATTCTGGCACGGCTTGCCATCGTTGCTGCTCTTGCCTTCGCGCCCCTGTCGGCGCGGGCCGAACTCAAGGCAGTCGAAGAAGCCGCCAAAAAAGAGGGCGAGATTACTTGGTACATCTCTCACTACACGTCCGAAGGCGCCGAGGACCTCGGCCGCGCCTTCACCAAGAACTATGGAATCAAGGTCAATGTGGTTCGGACCACGGCACAGGTTGCCTACCAGCGCCTGCTGCAGGACATGAAGAACAACCAGACGATCTGCGACGTCTTTTCGTCGACCGATCTCGGGCACTACGCGAGACTGAAGGCCGACGGCAAGTTGGAGAAGTATATCCCGGAAAATGCGACGAAGATCGATGCGGTGTTCCGCAATTTCGATCCCGACGGCTACTACCATCCGACGGCTGCAGGCCAGGTCGTGTTGACCTACAACTCCGCCAAGGTGAAGCCCGAGGACGCGCCCAAGAAGTGGACCGACCTGCTCGATACCAAATGGAAGGGCAAGGTCTCGGTCGGGCATCCCGGCTTCTCGGGCTATGTTGGCACGTGGGTACTGACCATGAAGAACCTTTACGGTTGGTCGTTCTTCGAGAAACTCGAGAAGAACAAGCCGCAGACTGGTCGCTCCATCAACGACACGGTGACGGCGCTCGTCGCCGGCGAACGCCTGGTCGCCGCCGGCGCTGACGGTTCGACCCTGTTCAGCGCCTCGCGCGGCAATCCGCTCGCCGTCAACTATCCGACCGACGGGTCGATTCTGATGATTTCGCCGTCGTCGATCGTCAAGGGCGCGAAGCATCCCAACGCGGCCCGCCTCTTCATGGAGTTCCTCTATTCGATCGAGGCGTCCGAGATCAGCGTTAAGCATTTCGGCATTCCGCTGCGCCCTGAGGTCGCCGGCGCTCCGGGCACCCAACCCATCTCCAAGATCAAGGTGATCCGTCCCACCGTCGAGGAGGTCGAGAAGGGCATACCGGAGGTGATCGAGCAGTGGCGTGACACGTTCGGTAACTGAGACGGTGGCAGTAACTGGGACGGTGGCGATCGGGGCATCCCCGTTGCCGGTGCCGCGCGCAAGCCGGTGGGACGCGACATGGCTGCTGTGGATCGCGATCATCGCGATCCTTCTGATCCTGGTAGTGAGCCCATTCGTCTATCTGGTGCTCACCAGCTTCCAGGCCGAAGGCAGCGGCGACTTCACCCTGTCCAACTATGCCACCGCCTATGGGCGGGCACGCTACATTGATGCCCTGTTCAATTCCCTGAAACTTGGAGCAGGCGCGGCGGCCCTGGCCGGCGCCTTCGCCATCCCGCTCGCCTGGGGCGTCGCGCGGACCGATATGCCGGGCCGCGGCTTCACTCGCATGCTGGTGCTCGTGACCTTCATCACGCCGCCCTACACTGGGGCGGTGGCGTGGATCCTGCTTGCCGGACCCAACGCCGGCTGGCTGAACCGCTTCTATGTGTTCGTGACCGGCGCGGAAGCAGGGCCGTTGAACATTTATAGCTTCACCGGCCTCGTTGTCGTCATCGCGCTCTATTCATTTCCCTACATCTTTATCTTCACCACGGCGGCGCTCGAGCTGGTGTCGTCGGAGATGGAGGATGCCGCCAACATCCTGGGGGCGGGGACCTGGCGCACGATGCGGCGCGTCACCCTGCCGCTCGCCCTGCCGGCGATCCTGGGCGGTTTAATCATCTGCTTCCTCGAGGCGATTGCGCTCTTCGCGTCGCCTGCGATGATCGCGATTCCGGCACGCTTTAATGTCGTAACGACACAGCTCTACCAATTCTTCGGCAACCCCGTTCGCGTAGAAGTGGCGGCGGCCTACGCCATGCCGCTGCTCGGAGTCACCGTCCTGTTGATCCTGGTGCAGCGCCTGATAACCGCGCGCAAGGGTTTCGCGACACTCACCGGCAAGGGCGGCGAGCGGCGGCCGATCCGGCTGGGCCCGTGGCGCTGGGTGGTGTTCGGCTATGCCATGCTGGTGGCGAGCCTGTCGGTGTTCCTGCCCTACATCTTCCTGGTGCAATCGTCGTTCGCCAAGGCGTGGGGGCGGGGCTTCTCGCTGGACAACATCACGCTGCGCAACTTCAATTTCGTGCTGTTCGAGCATGCGACGGCGGCGCAATCGGTGATCAACAGCTTCCTCTATGCCGGTGCCGCCGCCACCGCGGCGACGCTGATCACGCTCGGCATCGCCTACATCGTGACGCGGCGGCTGGTGCCGTTTGCCGAGGTCCTGGGCTTCCTCTGCCTCGCGCCCTTCGTCATCCCCGGCGTCGTGCTGGCGATCGGCTTCTACGCGGCTTACGCGCCACCACCGCTCTCGCTCTATGGCACGGCGCTGATCCTGATCCTGGCCTTCACCACCCGCTTCCTGCCGATCGGCTACGTCAATGCGAGTGCCGCGCTGCGCAGCCTCAATCCGGAGATGGAGGAAGCAGTTCGGGTGCTAGGCGGCAGCCGGCTGATGGCGCTGCGACGGGTCGTGGCGCCGCTGCTCAAGCGCAGCCTGCTCGGCGCCTGGCTGCTGATCTTCATTCCGGCGACACGCGAGCTTTCGTCGGCTATCTTCCTATATGGTCCCAATACTAAGGTGGCGTCCGTCATGATCTTCGACATGAGCGAGGAGGGGAACTTCGAGTACCTCTCGGCGCTGGCCCTGATCCTGCAACTTCTGACGCTGCCGCTGCTCTGGCTCGGCCAACGCGCACTCGGGCGCGACTTCATGCTGCGACGGACGACAACGACATGAGCAAGCTGGTCCTGAAGAACGTCTCACGCCGCTTTGGAGCGTTCGAGGCGGTCGCTGATTTCTCCCTCGAGCTGCAGAAGGGCGAGTTCGTCTCGCTGCTTGGCCCGTCGGGCTGCGGCAAGACCACCACGCTCCGCATGATCGCGGGCTTCGCGCTGCCCAGCACGGGCACGATCGAGATGGATGGCCAGCAAATCTCTTCGCCATCGGGTGTCGTGCCGCCCGAGAGGCGGCGGATGTCGATGATCTTCCAGAGCTATGCCATCTGGCCGAATATGACGGTGGGCGAGAACGTCGGCTTTGGCCTGCAGGTGCGCAAGATGTCGCGCGCCGAGATCGACCGCCGCGTTGATGTCATTCTCGATGTCGTGCAGATGCGAAACCTCAAGGGCAGATATCCGGCGGAATTGTCCGGCGGTCAGCAGCAACGCGTGGCGCTGGCGCGCGCCATCGTCGTCGAGCCCGAAGTATTGCTGCTCGACGAGCCGCTCAGCAATCTCGACGCCAACCTGCGCGAGGAGATGCGGTTCGAGATCCGCCGGCTGCATGACGAATTCAAGATCACGACTGTCTACGTCACCCACGACCAGTCGGAAGCCATGGTGACCTCGGACCGCATCGTGGTCATGAACAAAGGCCGCATCGAGCAAATCGACGCGCCGCATGTCCTGTACGGCCGGCCGCGCAGCCGCTTCGTGGCGGGCTTCATCGGCCGCACCAACTTCCTCGAAGGGACGCGGAACGGCAGTGATGTCCGATTCGATGGCTTCACGGCGCCGGCCGCGGCGGTCGAGGGCGCGAACGGTGCAGGCGCACTGCTCTATTCCCTGCGACCCCAGGCGGTCGGTCTGACGGGCCAGAAGCCAGGCGGCCCGGGACTTGCCGTCGAGGCCAAGATCATCGGCCGGGCCTATCTTGGCGAGTATTGGGACTACCAGGTGCGGCCGCTGGGCGGTACCAAGCCGGTACGCGTCTCGACGGCACCGACCTCTGTTTTCGAGGTCGGCAGCCATGTCTGGTTGGAGATCGATCCCGCCGCCATGGTACGCGTAGAATAGTCTTCACCCAGAGTGAGAGCATGACCGTTGGTAAAGCAGTCCGCGGGGGCGCCTAGCAGGCTGTTGAAAAAGTCGAGGTTCGCACGATGAGGAGAAACAAACGAATCGGCGGAGGTGCAATCTTGAATCGATCGTACGTCGCGGTCGTAATCAACGAATCAATATTGCTCATCGGCACCCTCCAAAAACTTTTTTCAACAGCCTGCTAGGCGATGGCGCTGACCTCCGCTATCGGCAGAGTCGGGAGAGCAGTTTGAGAGGTATCGCTGGATTGGCGGAACCGGCTACGACGCGCCCTGAGTTTCTGAAACTGACGCTAGAGCATCGAGCGTGAATTAGGAATCGAAGGGGGATTGAACGAACCCGCTGCCGCGGGAGTGGGGTTGGGTTAGAGGGAAGGGCTCCCGTCTGCGAGGATTGCGGTTGCGAAGCCCAACCCTCAAGACAGGAGCCCTCGATGGCAGAGATGAGCCCTCTACGCCGCCGCATGATCGAGGACATGAGCGTCCGCAATCTGTCGCCGACGACGCAGCGATCCTACATTCACGCGGTTGCGAAGTTCAGCCGATACTTTGGCCGCTCGCCGGACCGGCTGGGCGTGGAAGACGTCCGCGCCTTCCAGGTGCATCTGGTGTCGACCGGCATTTCGTGGCCGGCGCTGAACCAGACGGTTTGCGCGCTGCGGTTCTTCTATGGGGTGACGCTGGGCCACGCCGAGATCCCGGAGCGGATCCCTTACGCGCGCGAGCCGGGCAAGCTGCCGGTGGTGCTGAACGCCGATGAAGTCGTGCGCTTTCCCGAGGCGGTGCCAAGCCTGAAGACGCGCGCTGCGCTGACGACGGCCTATGCGGCGGGGCTGCGGGCGTCCGAGGCCGTTAGCCTCAAGGTCTGTGATATCGACAGCGGCCGGATGGTCATCCGGGTGGAGCACGGCAAGGGCGGCAAGGACCGCTACGTCATGCTGTCGGTGCGACTGCTCGCGATCCTGCGGATCTACTGGCGTTTGGCCGTACCCCTGCGGCGAGTACCGCGGTGGTAGTTCTTTACGCCGCCAGTGCGTCGTGGAGTTTGGCTTGCGCCAGTTCCAGGGCAGCAGCTCGTCGATGCGGCTGGCGGGATATCCGGCAATGCGGGCCAGCACGTCGGCCAGCCAAGCCTGAGGATCGACGGCGTTGAGTTTTGCAGTGACGATGAGGCCGTAGAGGATGGCGGCGCGCTGACCGCCGCGGTCGGAGCCAGCGAACAGCCATGCCTTTCTGCCGAGAGCCAGTCCGCGCAGAGCGCGCTCGGCGGCATTGTTGGTCATGCAGATCCGGCCGTCGTGGAGGAAGCGGGCGAAGGCATCCCAGCGCTTGAGCATGTAATCCATGGCGCTGGCGACATCGGAGTGGCGCGACAGCTTGCGGCGCTCCTCGCGCATCCACGCTTCGAGGTCGGCGACCAGCGGCGCGGCTTGCTCCTGGCGAACGGCGAGGCGCCGATCGGCCGGCAGCCGATTGATGGAGCGCTCGATCTTGAACAGGGCGTCGATGCGCCGGACCGCTTCCAGGGCGACCGGCGAGAGGGCTCCGGGCGTGCCCGTATGGTCAAAAAACTGGAATGGCCTGCGCAGCCGCGCTGTTGAGTGGGGTCGGGATAGCGGTGCCGGAGGCAGCCCGGTAAGATTTCGCGCGGCGCCGCCGTCGCCGAGGCTCGTGGGCAAGGGGGGCGGTTATGGATTGGGTGCGCATCCTGGTCTACGTGACGGGAACGGACGCGTAGGGCGCAAATCGAGCCCACGCAAGGCTCCGCAGCAACCCGCGGTGACCCGCGCCGCTACGCAGAGAGCGTTGGATTCCAGGACCTTTCCCTCCGCCAATGCTCCTCCAAAGGGCGATAAATTGGTGAACTCTTGACATCGAGCGGGCATACCATCCCACAAATAATCCCACATTTCTCTGAAAGTCTGGATCGTCCTGCGGCGCATAGTCAGCTGCACCCTCAAGCTACCCCCCAACAATGGACCTGTTGGTCTGCTCCCCTGAAATGGTACCACTGTGAGAGTTAGAGTTTCGGCTATTTTGAGCTTCGAAGGAGCGAGAAATGGCACGGAAGGACTACACGCCTGAGCAGATTATCGGGATGTTGCGCGAGGCCGAGGTTCGGCTGGGCCAGG
>CAMDCE010000087.1 GCA_945889625.1 Asaia bogorensis
ACTAGAGCCGCCAGTCCGGAGACAAGCACGAGAACGAAGAGAATGTTTGCAAGCGTCATTGACGGCTCCATGTCGACGCACAGGTCGACATCTTCGAACTGGTGTCACGGCTTTTCTCCAACAAGTCCGCCGCGGCGCACGGTGATGCCATGTCGCACACACGCTTCATGATCCGCTGCCGCTCCCGAGGCGTACTCAACCCAGTGTGCAGCAGGAGCAGAAAATGATCTCCGTCTATCGATCCATCATGGATTCCAACGTCAATCCGCTCCGCAACCTCCCGGCGGCCCAGCGGCTCCAGATCATGCTGTTTCTCAGCGTCATGTGGACCAACATCTTTTGCCTGAGCGCCGGCGCGTGGATCTGGTATGGCGAGCTCATCGTTTTCCATGTGCTGGTCGTGGTCGGCATTGTCGTCACGGGTCTGGTCTTCAGGCGGGCGTCCAAGGCAGCCGCCTATCGCACCTATCGCCACTATCCTCTGAAGGATGGTACCGCCCGCTATGACGACGTCTGGGGCGGCTAGCATCGAAGCCGCAGCTGCGACGCAGTCCCGAAACCATGTCCGGGCACGACAGACCGACCGCGTACTATGATGGCGCCTGCCCTCTATGTGCGCGCGAGATCGGCTTCTATCGGCGCCAGGACGGCGCCGACCGGATCCGCTGGGTCGATATCAGCGGCATCGACACCATGTATGTCGCGCCGGACCTGTCCCGGGAACAAGCGATTGCCCGGTTCACCGTGCGAGATGTCGACGGAAGTCTTGTTTCGGGCAGCAGAGCGTTCACCAGGATATGGATGTGCCTTCCGCGGTTCCGACGGCTGGCGAAGCTTTTCGACGTCCAACCCTTCGCCTGGTCGCTCGGCCAGGTCTACTGCATCTTTCTGAAGCTTCGTCCTCGTCTGCAGGCGATGGCCTCGCCCAGGGAAGTGCGAGGGCCACGAGGGTGAAGAACCGCGTCAGCCATACCGACGGCATCGTCACGATCACGGACGTGAACACCACGATCGGCTATTGCCGCTACGATCCGTCGGGCGAGATCGAGTACCTGTTCGTCAGCCCGGCGTTCCGGCGCCGGGGATATGCAACGAAAATTCTGGACATCGTCGAGATGCACCTGGGGACCGTGCTGCGCTTCAGGCCTCCGATAAGTCCGCTCGGCTGGCACGTCGTCGGCTCCTACAGCCGAGGCCAGCAGGCCGTGCCGGAAGGCGACGGCGAGCAGGCCACGCCGCTGTCGTAACAACTCAGGCCGAAGGCCGGCCGATCATGCTGAGGAATTCGCGCCACGTCTCGCCGCCGTCGCGTAAGGCACCGAGCATGCTGACGTTTCTGGGCTCGCGAGATGGCGCCGCAAGAGTCAACCTCGCGGTTCGACCGACCTCATCACGACCCGTATCTACCAGCAAGATATAGATCCCGCGCGGCGGAACGGCTGAGCTTGCCGGAGGATGTCGTCGGCAGGCCGGGTTGTCGCGGGATCAGGATCACGTTTCCGTCGATCCCTATCACCTCCTTGATGGCCTGCCGCACCTCGCCCTCCAGCAGGGCGCGGGCTTCCTCATCGTTGGGACGCCCCTGGACGAGGACGACGAGGGACTCGTTTTCGTTGGCGGCTATTGAGAAGGCACAAGCATCGCCACGGCGTCGCTGCGGCAGGGCCTCGACCGCCCATTCGATGTCCTGCGGCCAGATATTACGGCCGTTCACGATGATGAGGTCCTTGGCTCGACCGGTGATCACCAACTCGCCCGCGAGCCAGTACCCGAGGTCGCCGGTATCGAGCCATCCGTCACTGACCGGCCCGGCATCAAGGCCGGCCTGGTTGAAATAGCCCTGCATGACGCTGGGCCCATGCACGAACAGTCGGCCGACCTGGCGGTCGCCGATCGCACGACCGGCGTCGTCGCGGATTTCCACCCGGTGCCCCGCCATGACGCGGCCACAGACCACGAAGTCGCGTGTTCGGCCAGTCGCGGCATCGGTGAAGGAATCGACGACGAGCCCACCCATTGGCTTGCTGAAACTGAGGCCAACGCAGAGTTCGGCCATGCCGTAGCTTGCCATGAAGGCTCGGTGGTCGAAGCCCGCCGGTGCGAAGGTGTCGGCGAAGCGACGCAACACCGCTGGCTGGATCATCTCCGCGCCGATGCCTGCGAGCCGCAGGCACGACAGGTCGAGGCCATCGAGGGCCTGTCTCTGAGCGCGTCGTACGACGAGATCGTAGCCGAAGCTCGGACTGTAGGTGATGGAAGCCCGGCGCCGGGAAATCAGCGACAACCATTGCATCGGCCGTCGTGCGAACTCGTGTGGCGCCAGGAGATCCACGCTACGCTGGGCGCACATCGGTGCCAGCACGAAGCCTATCAGGCCCATGTCGTGGTAGAGCGGCAGCCAGCTTACGCCGGCATCTCTGTCACAGACTTCCTGGGCGGCGAGCGAGCCGTCGATGTTCGCCATCAACTGGTCTTGGCGAATGTCGATGCCTTGCGGCGTGCGCGTGCTACCGGAAGAGAATTGCACGTAGCAGGCCTCGCCCGCGCCGAGTGGGCACAGCGGCTGCTCGGTCTCGGAAAGGCGATCGAAGTCCCGCATCGATCCTGCGAGCCGGGCCGTCGTGCCGGCCGCGGCGGTACGCACGAAGTCGGCGAGGTCGTCGGGAGCCACGATGCCGACCGCTCCGGCCGCCGCGATCTGGCGCTTGAGCTGATCGATATAGCCCGCCTTCGCGCCCAGCCCGACCGGCAGGGAGACGGGTACGGGAATTACGCCTGCATACTGCGCGCCGAAGAAGGCGACACAGAATCCTGGCCAAGTATCGGCGACGAGCAGGAGGCGATCGCCGCGCTCGATGCCGGCGCCCGCGAGGCGGCGCGCGAAGGCCAGCGCCTCGACCCGCAGCAGGCTGTAGGGCAGGGCGGCCAGTAGGCGGCCGCGCGCGTCGAAGAAGTTGAGACCAGTGTCGCCCTGGGCCGCGTAGTCAAGCGCCTCGCTGAGGCTGGCGAACCCGCCGCGGCGAAATACGACGCCGGCATTGCGGCTGGGGGTCGGCTCGTGCGGTCGATCGGCGGTTTGTCGACGCGTCGCGGGATCTCGCTCGACGCCGTCGGATGCGATAGTCGACGGCAACAGGTCGTCGGCGCCGCCGGAAACAACGGCGCGCGGCGAGGACATAGACAGTATTCCACGGATCGACGTCATCTGACGATCTCCCAAACAGGTCACGCGTCAGGCCGGCCGATCATGCTGAGGAATTCGCGCCGCGCCTCGCCGCCGTCGCGGAAAGCACCGAGCATGCGGCTGGTCACCATGGTGACCCCGGCTTTGTGCACGCCGCGCGTCGTCATGCATTGATGCGCAGCTTCGACCACCACGGCTACGCCTCGCGGCCGCAGGACCTCCTCGATCGTGTTGGCGACCTGCGCCGTCATCTTCTCCTGAATCTGCAGTCGGCGAGCATAAATGTCGACCACCCGTGCCAGCTTGCTGATGCCGACGACGCGCTTGTCGGGCAGATAGGCGACGTGAGCCCGACCGATGATCGGCACCATATGGTGCTCGCAATGGGACTCGATGCGGATATCGCGCAGGATGACCATCTCGTCGTAGCCCTCGATTTCCTCGAAGGTCTGTCGCAGGATCTCCTGCGGATCCTCATCGTAGCCGGCGAAGAACTCCTCATAGGCCCGCGCCACGCGATCGGGCGTGCCGATCAGGCCTTCGCGATCCGGATCGTCGCCCGCCCAGCGGATCAAGGTACGCACGGCCTCTTCCGCCGCGTCGCGCGTCGGACGTTTCCCGACGTCGGCGGCTGCCAGGTCGCTCTTCTTGACGATCATGTTCATCGCAGGTCCTCGCTGCAGACCGCATAGTCACGGGGCGGCCATCAAATCGGGCGATCTTTGACGGGCGCGTCGATCTTGCCGAACGACACACGTCAACCTTCCGCAATACGGTGTGCCGACACCCTCGGATGACGTGAGGCGCGCGTTCTCTCGCCGTGCGGCGAAAGGTACCAACAAGACCTTGCATTGAACCGTCCAGCGCATGCCTGCGTAGCAACGACGTGCAGAACCAAGACATGGATAAGGGCTGCGATGCCTTCCCCTCGGGTGGCCTGGCCGTCGTCGTTGGATCGTCTGGCGGCATTGGCCGGGCACTGCTGGGCCGTCTCGCGACCCAACCCCGCTTTTGTGCGGCGCTGGGTTTGGGACGCAGCAGCTCCCCGCCCCTCGACCTCACCGACGAGGAGAGTATCGCCCAGGCTGCTCGTCATGTTCAGGGGCTCGGGGCAGATGTGCGTCTGATAATCGATGCCACCGGCTTCCTTCACGTGGACGGATTCGCCCCTGAGAAAAGCTGGCGCGACCTCGATGCCGCCCACATGGCAAGGGCCTTTGCCGTGAATGCCATCGGTCCGGCCCTGCTGATGAAGCATTTCCTGCCGTTGCTGCCGCGCCAGGGACGGTCCGTGTTCGCGACGCTTTCGGCGCGGGTCGGCAGCATCGGCGACAACCGGCTGGGCGGCTGGTACAGCTATCGCGCCTCGAAGGCGGCGCTCAACCAGTTCGTGCGCACTACTGCCATTGAGCTTGGCAGGCGCCAGCCTGCCGCTCTCTGCGTGGCGCTACATCCGGGCACAGTGGCCACGCGCCTGTCGGCACCCTTTACAAAGGCAGGTCTCGACGTGCAGACCGCCGAGGAAGCGGCCGACCGGCTCCTCGACGTCATTGAACGCCTGGTTCCCGCAAGCACCGGCGGCTTCTTCGACTACCGAGGTGCGCCGGTGCCGTGGTGAAGGTCGCAGCGCGCCGCTACCGAAAACCCGACCTGTCGGCGAAGACCTGCCTCGCTAGTGGTAGTCCCTTTGCCTGGCGCAGGAAGCGGCGGATGAGTTAACGCGACGTCAAGACATGCTCCGAGCGCTGCAAAGGGGACCTGGGACCCAAGGCGCACGGCCGTTAGCAGGACTATTCTGCGCCTTATCCTGGGCGACCAGCTGACACGCTCGAACGTCACATTGAGCGATGTCGATTTCCCACTCGATGTCGTGCCGATGGCGGGGGTAGCCGACGAAACGATTTGGCCGATCCGCTACCCAAGGACCGGCCTTTCGACAAGCGGCCGAGTCCGATCGTCAGGCCGTGCCCGGTGTCGGGCAGGCGCACGACTATTCCAGCAGTGAACGCAACATCCAGGCCGTCTGCTCGTGCACGGTCAAGCGCTGCGTCAACAGGTCGGCCGTCGGCTCGTCGTTCGCCTTGTCGGCAAGCGGAAAAACACTACGCGCCGTACGCGCGACGGCCTCGTGGCCGGTGACGAGAATACGCACCATGTCGAGTGCCTTGGGCGGCGCGGGCGGCGCGTCGTCAAGCGAACTCAAGTTGCCGAACTGCGCGTAGGAGCCTGGCGCTGGGTACCCCAACGAGCGGATGCGCTCCGCGATAGGATCGACGGCAGTCCAGAGTTCCGTGTACTGCGTCATAAACATTGCATGCAGCGACGTGAACATCGGACCCGTCACGTTCCAGTGAAAATTGTGTGTCGTCAGGTAGAGCGTGTACGTATCGGCCAACAAGTGACCGAGACCGCTGACGATCTTCCGGCGGTCGATGTCCGTGATCCCGATGGAGATTATGGGTGCCTTTAGACTCTTCGTCATGTCCTGCTCCGTATCGTTGCCGGCGACCCCGGGTTGAATCGTTGGCGCTTGTAGATTCTGCCGAGGATCCCAATCCCGTTTCCTAAACTCTTCACCAAGTCAGGTAGCTTTGGCAAGCTCCGCCAGTTCGCTGCGGATCAAGTGATCGAAGGCCGCCAGGGCCGCCTTCGCGCCGTCGCCATGTACTTCCTGCGTCTGGCCGGAGGTGACGATGGTGGCATTGGGCAGCGACCGCAGCTTGTCCTGTAGTGCCGCGTCGGCGCGCAGCCGGCTATCGAACTCGATTAGCGTGACATGCTCCACGATGCCGGACAGGTCGATCGCCGCCTCGGCGCAGGAATTTCCGCCGCCGATCACCGCCACGCGCTTGCCCTCTATCAGTGGGCCGTCGCAATGCGGGGAGTAGGCCACGCCCTCGTTGCGATAGTTGTTCTCGCCGGGGATATTCATCTGGCGCCAGCGCGCGCCGAGTTCTCGCTTGTAGGAAGCCAGGGGCGCAGCGCCTTTTTCAATGCGAGGCGTCAACGGCTCGGCGACGGGTGTGGCATCGTGTCCAGGAATGGCGGATGGTGATCTAGCTGGGCGATCAACGCGTAGAAGCGCAATGAATAGTTCCTTAGGACGCCTGCGATTGAGCCTGTTGGTGGCATCGGCGCTTTCCCTGCTGGGCGGATGCGCTTCGCCGCCACGGATCGCCGTTCAGCCAGCCGAGCCACCGCTGGTCATGGAAGAGTTCTTCGCTGGCGTTTCGGACGGCGAAGGCGTTTTCGTAAACAGTTGGACCGGGACGGAGCGGCGGTTCCGGGTCGTGATAGCGGGCTTCTGGGACGGCAAGGAACTCACCCTCGTCGAGGATTTCGACTACGCCGACGGCGAAAAAGATCGCAAAACCTGGCGACTGCAGAGCCAAAGGCCAGGCACTTTTACGGGAACCCGCGAGGACGTTGTGGGGCAGGCTCGCGTGTGGACCGAAGACCGGCGTGTGCGCCTGGAATACTCCGTGGAGCTTGGCGGTTGGACCGTCGATTTTGCCGACATTCTGGCGTTGCGTGCCGACGGGACCCTGCTCAACCGGGCAACCGTCGCGAAATGGGGGCTTCGCATCGGACGTGTCGAACTCGTGCTGCGCAAGCGTCCGGCCTGAGACACGCCATGAATGCTTCTTTTCGTTCAAGTGCCGGGCGACAAGCGCTTGCGCTGTTTGCCTTCGTTGCCGTGTGCCTGGCGATCGGTGCGATCGGTGGCGCGGTGACTTCCACCAGCGTCGGCACCTGGTACCAACAGCTTCGCAAGCCGTCGTTCAACCCGCCGGACTGGGTCTTCGGGCCGGTCTGGACGGTACTCTATATCGCCATGGCCGTGGCCGCCTGGCGAGTTTGGCGGCGCCTCGGCTTGCGCTATGCTCGGCAGGCCCTGTCGCTTTTTGCTATCCAGCTCCTTCTCAACCTTGCCTGGACCATTCTGTTCTTCGGCTTCCAGCAGATAGGACTGGCACTGGTCGAGATTGTTGTTTTGTTTGCCGTTATCGTTGTCACTGCTATAGCTTTTTGGCGAAGGGATAGCGGTGCGGGTCTGCTGTTCGTTCCTTATCTCGGGTGGGTCGGGTTCGCTGCCTTGCTCAACGCTTCGCTTTGGCGCCTCAACTAGGCGCACGGGAAGACGAGGGAGGCTGACGATGCGACAAGCGTGTGCGGGCGTTACGGAGTAGCATGAAACGGAAGAATTGACGATTGATGGGCCGTTCTATGTCCCGTCTGGACAACGTCGATTGGAACGAGGAGTTCGCGAAGTGAGTTTGACTCGTAGCATTGCCTTGTGTCTTGCGCTTTTCATGGCGGCGGCAGGAACCGCGACAGCCCAGCCCTCGTCCATCGGCAGCGAACCCGCCGGCCCGCCGCCTAAGGACTGGACCTTCGACATCGGCCCCGGCGTCGTGGTCGCGCCGTGGTTCGAGGGTTCGGCTAATTATCGTGTCCTGCCGATCCCCAACCTCGACCTGCGCTATCAGCGCGACAAGGTTTTCATCTCTGCTCGCGATGGCGTCGGCGCCACGCTGTTCGACGCCGATGGCTTCAAGGCGGGACCGATCCTGCGCTACCGCTTTGCGCGCAACGAAGGTGACGGCGGCTATCTGTTCGGCATGGGCAACGTGCCCTTCACAGTCGAGGGCGGTGGCTTCTTGCGTTACGACCTGCCCTACCTTGCCGCAAAAATGGAACTTCGGCGGGGACTGGGTGGAAGCAACGGGTTGATCTTCGACGCCTTAGTCGACGGCAAACTACGGCTTAGCCCCACCTTCTTTCTGTCGGCCGGTCCGCGGCTGTCGGTGACCGACGGTACGTACAATCAGGCCTATTTCGGCGTGAATGCCAGCCAATCGGTGAACTCGGGCTACGCCCAGTATTATCCCGGCGCCGGACTGCGCAGCGTCGGCGCCGGCGCGAGCAGCGTGTGGCGGGTCACCAATAACCTCACCTTCGTGGCGTTCGGCAGCTACAACTACCTGGCCGATGTCACCGGAAATTCTCCGATCGTCACGGGGCCCGGAGGCTCGCGCAACCAGTTCATCCTCGGTAGCGCCCTGTCCTGGCGCTTCGAATTCTAGCGACCGCGGCAGTCCGGCACTTATCGACCCACGGACTGCAAAATCAACTCCAACTGTAAACCCCGCGGCCAGACACCAACCGCCGTGGTTTTGACTTCTGCCCATTTGCAGGCGGCAATCGAGGCCCGGGTTCCCAGCTCGGCAACCATCCTAAGTGGACAAGCGGCAGATCTGGCGTGTGACGGTAACGCGTTCCCGGCGGGCGTTCCGGCGGCGAGTATTTCGCAATGACTCTACGTCGTCTGCGGTCGGGGTCTGCCCCCGACATCTTCGAGCGAACGTACAATGTGCTCGTACAGGCGGCGCACCGGCGCCGGCAGCCAGCGTGCGGCGAGGAGTGCTATTTCTGTGTCGTGCAGGTCTGGCAGGTTGCGGCTGCGCTCGATGGCGACAAGCCCCGGAGGCACCATGTCATTGGGCAGGACGGCAATGCCCAGACCCGCCTCAACTGCCGCGTGCTGGCCGGCGAGCGACGCGCAACTGTAGGCCAAGCGTTCGCACCGTTCCAAAAGTTTATCCGGGGAATGTCGGTTTACCTGTCGCGCGCCACCTTACCTTGAATGTGGCGGTCGGTGACCCTACATCTCCCTACGATGATGCAGGAACTCCTCCTTCTTGCCGCCGATACGACGGCCTGGGCGGCCTTGGCGACGCTGATCGTCATGGAAATCGTTCTGGGCATCGACAACCTGATCTTTATCTCCATCCTGACCAACAAACTGCCAGAGGCGCAGCAGTCGCGGGTGCGGCGCTTCGGCATCGGGCTCGCGGTCATCCTGCGGCTGGCACTGCTCGGCACCGTGGCCTTCATCGTCAAGCTCACGCAGCCGCTGTTCACGCTGCTCGACCACGGCTTTTCGTGGCGCGATCTGATCCTGATCGGCGGCGGCCTGTTCCTGATCTGGAAGGCCACCATGGAGATCCATCACAATGTCGATCCCGGTGACAAGGGCACCAAGACCGGTGTCGCCGCCGCCACCATGTGGGGGGTGATCGGCCAGATCCTGCTGCTCGACCTTGTTTTCTCGCTCGACAGCATCATCACCGCGGTCGGCCTCACCCCGCATCTGCCGATCATGGTGATTGCCGTGGTGGTCGCAGTGGTGGTGATGATGGTCGCGGCCGATCCGCTGGCCCGCTTCATCGACGCCAATCCGACCATCGTCATGCTGGCGCTGGGCTTCCTGCTGATGATCGGCATGACGCTGATCGCCGAGGGCGTGGGCGTCGGCGTGCCGAAGGGCTATATCTACGCCGCCATGGCCTTTTCGGCGCTGATCGAGGGGCTGAATATGCTGTCCCGCCGCGTCCGCCAGAAAAAATCGCGCTAACGCCCCAGCCTGTCCGAAGCGGTGGGCGGATGCACCCTTACGCGACCAACCACCTAGTTTGGCTTCTCGTTGCAAACGTGGAGCAATTTGTACTCGTAGAGGTTGATTGAATGTTTTCGGCAACCAAGGCGTCGCCGTCCGGTTAGCGTATTGGGCGAATGGCCTCGTTCCGAAGGCAAAGTTATTGGTTCCGAAGTCTCTGCATCGCGTTGTCTTGCTGCGGATTGTCGGCGTGAACGAGGGTTATGAGCGGATGACCCGCGAGAACCTCGCGCGTTTGTTTCTCCAGAACGAAGCGCTGCCGTGGGTGCGCGACAACTACGCCAATGTTCTGTTTGTCGGCACCGCGTCATACACCTATCACTACGAGACGCTGTTTCGCGGCGATCCCGACCGCTACACGACCATCGATCACAATCCCGGCGTGAAGGTGTGGGGCGGCAAGCATCACATCGTGGCCTCCGTTCAGGGCATCGACAAGTATAGGCCGCCAGGCTTCTTCGATTGCATCGTCCTGAACGGCATCCTCGGCTACAAGATCCCCGAACTTGGCGACTACGGCATCATCGAGCGCGACGAGCTCCGCAAGTTGATCAAGGCCCTGCACATGGTGATGCGGCCCGGCGGGCTCCTGCTGGCGGGCTGGGACCTCCGCGACATGGCTCTGTCGGCCTTCGAGCTCGGCCTGCTCGATCCCTATTTCGTGCCGACTAGTCGGCCTCCTTGGGGCGCGAGGAAAGAATGTCCCGGCGACCCACACGTCTTCGAGTTCTACGAGTGTCAAGCAGGCGAACGCCAGGTCGTCTGAGGGGCAAGCGCGCCTTAACGCACCGTCGCCAACTCGTCCTCAAGCTGCGCGTTGGTCGGCCACGGCGTGCGGACGTACCACCAGTTCTTCTGCGTTCATGCTAATACCAGATGAGATAAGATGCCGAATCTTATAGCTCAAACGGAATCAGTGCGGGCCAGTTCAATCGTTCATCCGGGCAATGCGGGTTAATGAAGATCGCCCCCATGATGCCGAGCGGCACCTTGAGAACCTCGCCGTAGAAATGGCTGACGTTCAGAACCACCGGCAGCGCCGCCATTGTCAACGGAAGTTGAAGAGTCGAATAGGCGACCAGCTCGCTCAGTCTCAGTTTTGGAGGCGCCACGGAATCGCTGCCGCTGGAGGACGCATGCACGCTGGGTAGCCTTCCTGTTCGGCGCGGCATCGGCTGGCGACCATTTGATGGCCACTGTCATATAGTCCTGAAGTGCGCCTGCAATACATCCGTGCGGCGGGTCGCGAAGCCCGCGGCACAGTAGGCGAGATAATAGCGCCACATACGACGAAAGCGCTCGTCGAAGCCCATTTGGGCGACCTGGTCGGCGACGGCATCGAAGCGGTTTAGCCAGACTTCCAGCGTGCGCGCGTAATCGAGGCCGAATCCGTAGAGTTGGGCGACCTTGAGCCCCGCCTGTCGGCAGTGGTCGGCGATACGCTGCTGCGAGAGCAGCATCCCGCCGGGAAATATGTAGGTTTGTATGAAATCGGGTCGACGGCGATAGCTCTCGAAGAAATCGTCGGCGATCACGATCGCCTGCATCAGCGCCGAGCCGCCCGGCGTCAGGTGGCGCTTGAGCGTGTCGAAATAGTCCGGCCAGTAGCGTTCACCCACCGCCTCGACCATCTCGATCGACACGATATGGTCGTACCGGCCCTGAATGTCGCGATAATCGCGGAACTGCAGATCGACATTACCGGCAAGGCCGGCGCGCTCGAGGCGTGCGCGGGAAAATTCGAGCTGCTCACGCGAAATGGTAACACCTGTGACACGCACGCCGCGCCGCGCCGCTGCTTCGGCGAAACCGCCCCATCCGCAGCCGATCTCGAGGATACTGTCGCCACTTTTGGCTCCGAGTTGCGAGAGGATGCGTTCGTATTTGGCTGTCTGCGCTACCTCGAGCGGCATTGCGGCATCGCCGTCATAAAGCGCCGACGAATAGGTCATCGTCGGACCCAGCCAAAGCCGATAGAAACCGTTTCCGAGATCATAGTGGGCGTGAATATTGCGTCTGGCGCCGTCGCGCGAATTGTCGCGCCGCCGGTGCAGGAGCCGAAGCAGCAGATTGCGCGGGATGTTGTGGCGGGCCACGGTTCCCAATTGGCGCTCGTTTTTGGCAAGCAGGACGATCAGCCGCGGCAGGTCGGGGGAATCGCAGAGGCCAGCCATATAAGCTTCAGCGAAGCCGATATCGCCGTCGAGAAGCACGTGACGGAAGAACTTCCAGTCCCTGATCTCGACTTCCGCCTCCAGCCGGGCATCGACCGCGCCGAAGACGCGTGCCGAGCCATCGGGCAAACGCATCGTCAAACGCCCGACCGCAAGCCGCTCGAGGGCTTTCAGAACGAAGCGGGCGGCGAGGTTCATGCGCTCAGCGGGTGATGAATTGGGTTGGAGGAGCCGGCTTGCTGTAAAATCTCGCCTTCTTCCGCCACAGATGCAAGGCCTGCCAGTGGATGCGGGCTACGACGCCCAGGGTCATGAAGGGATTGAGCAGAAAGCGCCGCAGCACGGCCCGATCGGTCAATGGCTCGCGCCGGCCGCTGACCGACGTCGCCAGCATCAAACCGCCGCTGTCGTGATAGTTGATGTCGACATGGACGATCGGATCGTCCAGCCGAAAGCGGAACCGGTAGCCGCCGTCAACCGGCAGGAAGGGCGAGACGTGAAAGACCTTGCGGCCGTCCAGCCATTCGTCGGGGCGGATCGGACGCCGGTCGGCATGGTGCATCAGGTAGCAATGACCTTCGCCGAAAGTGTTGTTGACTTCGCAGAGCACGGCGCGGAGCGCACCCGCGCTGTCGCGGCAGAACCAGAAGCTCACCGGGTTGAACACGTAACCCAGCATCCGCGGCA
>CAMDCE010000088.1 GCA_945889625.1 Asaia bogorensis
GCCTAGCCCGTAGAAGGCCGCGCAGGTGTCGCCCAGGATCAGGTCCTTCTCGCGCGCCGTCAGGAACGGGCAGTATCGCCTGACATAGTCGAGCGACTGCTTGTAGGTACAAAACCGTTCGACGTTCGGCATGTCGGAGCCCCACATCAGCCGGTGCGCGCCGAACTGGTTCTTCATGTCCTCGATCAGCGTCTGCGCCTCGGGGTAGGGATAGTCCCAGACGCCGCCATAGGTGATCGGAAACATCACCTCCAGCACCAGCGGCTCGTGGCGGTAGACGGCCAGCATCTCCTCGGGGAAGTCGTAGCGGCCGTTGCGCGCGAAGAAGGCGACCGGCGGGCTCATCGCCATGTGCACCTGCAAGGCGGGATGGCGCTCGAGCACGCGGCCGAAGGCTGTGATGTGCGCCATGTAGCCGGCCCTGTCGTAGCCCGGCCCGGAGCTGAGCTCGAGGCAGAGCCTGATCCCGAGGCGCGCGAGCTTGTCCCAGAACGGTTCCATCTCGGGCGCATCGAGCGGCCAGGGCCAGCCATGGCGGCTGAGCGAATCGACGCTGAAGTAGAGGCCGCGCAGTTTCAGCACATGGAAGGCATGGTCGACCTCGGCGAGCTGTTCGGGTTTCCCCGCCATCGCATCGTCGACATGCATCAGGCCGGTCATCCGCCCGGGATACTGCTGCCCGGCGAAGGCGTTCATCCCGGTCATTGCCCCGTAGCCGCCGCCCGCCTGCAGGACGCAGTGATCGACGCCGGCGTTCATCATCTGGGCCAGCATCAGCTCCGGCGGCGCGGCCTGCTCCTGCATGCCCACCGGCATGTACTGGATGGCGTAGTCCTCGCCGTCCTGCGTGAACTCGAGCTGGCCGAAACGGCCGACGCGGAAATCGACGTCGGCCAGGCCGGTCCATCCCTCGTCGCCGGCGCGGAACAGGGCCCTGGTGTCGGCGCGCGCGCCATCGCGCAGGCGGAAGGTCGGTGCGACCGTCCGGGTGACGACCCGCTGCAGGTAGCGCTTGTGGATCTCGCGCGTCGGATGCCCGCAGGCGCCGATCCAGTGCGTGAACACGTGGGCGTGGCAATCGACGATCATGCTTCTCCCCCCGGCCCGATGCGGCGGCCAGGCATCAACGCGAGCCCCTGGTGCGTTGCCACAACCAAAGCAGCCCAAGCACGACAAACGATCCGGCAAAGGCTGCCACGATGTCGCGCAGCGAGATCGCGACCGACGCCAGGCCCGGGAACAGTCCGAACAGCCGGAAGACCAGCCCGCCGACCACCGCACCGATCAGCCCCAGCAACAGATTGCCCCACAATCCGAAGCCCCGGCGATCCCACGCGATCAAACGGCCGACGACGGTGCCCGCTACAAGACCGACGACGACCCAGACGATCAGTTGAGCAAACGACGGCATGGAATGGGCTCTCCTCTGGCAGCAGCTTCATGAAACCGAAATAGGCGAACTGTCGGCCAACAATGACAGCACGGACGAGTCATGTCCGCCCTCAGACGGAACCGTGGTGCACCGATGTCCGGAAATGACCCAAAGCGGACATAGCGTCCCCGGTTACGCAGGCAAGGATCGACGGCGGGACGGCAGCCAGCCACAGCGACGACAACGATCGCTGCGGGGTGGCGCTGCCCACTCATTCGGGCATTCCGGCAAGCCGACAGCCTTCTGCGAGCACTCGCTGATGTTCAAGTGGTAGAAGCCGATCGATCACCGAAGCGATCGTCGACCCAGGATAGGCGGCTAAAAAGGCGTTCACGGTCCTGCGTGCCTCCTGGATTTCGCCGAGGTGCGCGCGAGCAGCAATGCGAACGAGCATTGACCTTGGATGTCTTGGCAACTGCAGCAAGGCTTCATCGGCCAACATGCTCGCTCTTGCGAAGTCACCGGCGAAGATAAGGGCCGATGCCAAGCCAGCCTGCGCGAAGGGTGCCCGGAAGTCCCTTGGATTGAGACGCAGTGCCTGCTCGAAATAGGCAATGGATGGTTTGCCCAGCCGGCTGCAGGCATGACCACGCTGGAACCAGGCAAAGGAGAGATTCGGATCAAGTTCGGTGGCTTTTTCGAGAAAGGCCAATCCCTCCTCCTTAAGCTCGACCACGAAGCCGAGCGCTGTTCCGACCAAGGCAAGGAGTCGCGGGTCGGTCCGGTCGAGTTGCAGCGCCTTGCGACATAGGCGCTCGGCCTCCTCAGCGTCGCTCGCGGGGTCGTCGTCCCAGTTCCATGATTTTCGCTGGACGTAGCAACCTGCCGCCTGTGCCCAAGCCAAGGCGAATTTCGGATCGAGCGACACAGCCTTGTTGAAATACTCAATGGCCTTGCGATTACCTTCGCGGGTAAACTCGTTCACCCACGCCCAGCCGCGTAACGAATAGTCGTAGGCGACCATGCTGTGGGTAGGCTTGACTGCCGAGCGCGCTATCTCGGCCAGTTCAAGGGTCGGCACAATGACCGCGACCACACGACTTGTTACCTCATCCTGCAAGCTGAAGATGTCCTCCAGGTCGCCATCGATCCGATCGGCCCAAATGTGGGCACCGCTCGTTGCGTCGATTAGCTGACCGGTGATGCGCACACGATTGCCGGTTTTGCGCACGCTCCCTTCCAGCACGTAACGGACGCCCAACTCGCGGCCGACCTGGCGGGTGTCAGGCGCCTTGCCTTTGTAGAAAAAGCTTGAATTCCGTGCGATCACAAACAGGGCCTTCGTGCGCGACAGCGCCGTGAGGATGTCCTCGACCATGCCGTCGGCGAAGTATTCCTGCTCGGGATCGCCGCTCATGTTCTGGAACGGCAGCACGGCGATGGAGGGTTTGTCGGGCAAGGCCAGCGGCAGGTCAGCAGGCAACGGCTCGGCGGCAACCGGTGCGCCGGCATCCGGGATTGCCGGCTGCCAATCGCCGGGCTGCCATCTTACAGCGAACGCTCGCACTGGCCGCTCGATGTTCTTGAGCACGAGACTGCCAAGATCGTCGAACGCAGCCTTCAAGCGACCAGTCACGGCTTCATGGATCGTTCGCGAGATCACGACGCCTCCGGCCGGCGCTTCTGCTTCCAGCCGGGCCGCGACGTTCACGCCGTCGCCGTAGAGGTCATCGCCATCGACGATCAGGTCGCCCGAATGCAGGCCGATACGAAACACGATCCTGGTGTCTTCTGCCTGATCCTGGTTGGCGTCAGCCATCGCTTGCTGGAACTCGATAGCAGCGCCGAGAGCGTCCACCGCGCTAGGGAACTCAACTAGCGCGCCATCGCCAGTGAGCTTGACCAGCCGACCGCCACGGCGAGCCAGCACCGGTTCAAGTCGCTCGGTGCGATGAGTCTTCAAGCGGGTGAGAGTGCCATGTTCGTCGCGACCCATCAGGCGCGAATAGCCAACGACATCCGCCGCAAGAATTGCCGCCAGTCGACGTACCACCCGCTCGCCGGTCAAGAAGACCCCCAAAGCCGTTGCCGCATTACTTGAGAGTTCCCTCAGTAGCGCGGCTGCGTTGCATCTTAGGTACTGGGTGCGGCGGTGTCGTCCCTGTTCCGGGGTCTCGAACCGACGCAGTTTTCGCGGATCGGACCGATGCGCCGGTCCCGGCTGCAGCCTACTTCCGCTGCTGGCACTAAGCTGACAATTTCCAGGAGCGACGGGATGTCTGCTTTCAGCGCGTCTGTACGTCGGGTTGACAGCGTCGCCAAGCCATCGCCCGATACGGGCGCGAAACAACGACAGAAAGGGAGGAAGGCCGATGTCCGAAACCCCGACCTTCGGCCGCTACGCCGAAATCCCGTACGACAAAATGACTCCGGAGCAGCAGGACGGCTACAACGCCATGATCGCGGCCCGCGGCCGCCTGCCGGGCCCGACCAAGATCTGGGTGCACAATCCCAAGCTCGCGAAAGTCGCCGGCCCGTTCGGCGCGCATTTCCAGCCAGGCCAGTACTCCCTGACCGAGCGCGAGCGCGAGATCGCGGTCTGCGTCATCACCAGCCGCTGGCATTCGGCCTATCCGACGGCGGCGCACGAACGGCACGCGAAGGAAGTTGGCCTGCCGGCTGCCAAGGTCGAGGCGATCATCGGCGGGATGCCGGCCGCATTCGACGACGAACGCGAACAGACCGTCTACGAGATGGCGATGGTGCTGGCCAACGCGCGGTGGGTGCCGCGCGGACTGCACGACCGCGCCGTCAAGGCGCTCGGCCACGTCGGGATCACCGATGTCGTGACGTTGATGGGGCACTACACCAGCGTCGCCATGACGCTCGCCTTCTATGACGTTCCGGACGGGGCGACGGGCATGGCGCGCTGAGCCGGATGCGGCCGCTCACTACAGGGGGAATGTCGGATGGCTGATGACATATTTGCCGGTCTGCGGGTTATCGATTGCGCGAGCTGGATCGCGGGTCCCGCGGCGGCAACCATCCTCTCGGACTTCGGCGCCGAGGTGATCAAGATCGAGCCGCCGGGCGCCGGCGACCCGTGGCGGGCGTCGACCCCGGTGCCCGGCAAGACCACGGATTACTGGTGGCAGTTGACGTCCCGCAACAAGCGCAGCCTCGCCATCGATCTCAAGCACCCCGAGGGCCTCGGCGTTCTCTACCGGTTGATCGGCTCGGCCGACGTCTTCATCACCAACTTCCCGCTGCCGGTGCGCGAGCGCCTGAAGATCGCCGCCGCGCATCTGCTGGCGGTCAATCCGCGGCTGATTTACGGCTCGATCACGGCCTATGGCGAGGTGGGCGAAGAAGCTGCCCGCACGGGCTTCGACGCGACAGCCTACTGGGCGCGCACGGGCCTGATGGACATGGTGCGGGCCACGACCGAAACGGAGCCGGTGCGCTCGATGCCGGGCATGGGCGACCATCCCACCGCGACGGGGCTGTATGCAGCCATCGTGACGGCGCTCTACCGTCGCGAAAGAACGGGACGGGGTGGCGTGGCGCAGACCTCGCTCCTGCAAAACGGCCTGTGGGCCAACGGCTGCTACGTGCAGAACCGCCTGTTCGGCGAGCACGTCGGGCACCGGCCGCCGCGGACCCACACGCCGAGTGCGCTCGCCAACCACTACCGCTGCCGCGACGGCCGCTGGTTCCTGATGGCGCTGCACAACGAGGCCCGTCAGCTCGCGAGCTTCCTGAAGGCCGTCGACGCCCAGCACCTCGCGCAGGATCCGCGCTTCGCCACGAAGGAGGCGCGGCGCGAGAACCACAAGGTGCTGACCGAGATCCTGGATGGCGTCTTTGCCAAACGCGACCTCGCAGAGTGGCGTCCCATTCTCGAAGCGGCAGGCGTGACCTTCGGCGCCGTTTTCACGGTCCATGAGGCGGCGGATGACGCCCAGTCCCGCGAGATCGGAGCGCTCGTGCCCTTCGCCGACGGCAAGGGCCTGACCGTGTCGAGCCCCTTCCACCTCGACGGCGCGACCAAGGTGGCCCCGCTGCGGGCGCCCTCGGTCGGCCAGCATTCGGAGGCGGTGCTGCGCGACGCCGGCTATTCCGCCGACGAAATCGCGCGGCTGAAAGGCCTCGGCATAGTCTAGGTCGCCGGCCGGATTTCCGTTACACTCCGCGACCGCCCGCGCGTGGAAGGGAGCAAGTCCATGACCGCACAGACCAGAGGCCGCATCCGTCACGTTGCACTCAGCGTCAAGGATCCCTGGGAGACGGCCGAATTCTACAAGCAGGCCGTCGGCCTGCAGGAAGTCATGGAGCTCGACGGCCCCCTGGCCGAAGGCGTGTTCCTGACCGATGGCGTGGTCAACCTCGCCATCCTTCATTTCAAGAGTGACGAGGCCTCGCAGGGCACCGGCGTGGACTATGTCGGCATCCACCACATCGGCTTCTGGGTCGATGACGTGGTCGAGCAGGGCAAGATCGCGCGCAACGTCGGCGCGACCTGGATCATGGGCGACCCGACCAACCCGGACGGCTACGAGGTCAAGCACACCGATCTCAACGGCATCATCTTCGATATCGCCGCGCACGGCTGGGCCGGTTCGCAGAAGGAGCCGGGATCGGAGAACAACGTCGCGCATGCGAACCCGCAACGGCGGCTGGCCAAGTTCGACGCGCGCCGCTCGCGGGCGATCGCGAAGTTCGCGGCGATGCGCGGCAAGAAGGTTCCGCTCGCGGCCGCCGAGTGAGGCGGCCAGTGCGGCTCGCTCTTCGAGCAAGGACGAGACAAACTCCCCGGTGAAGTTGTACCGGACCTGCTGGAGCCAGCCCCATTTCCGCACCTGACCTCGACGGCCGCATCGCGCTTGTCACCGGCGCCGCCGGCGGTATCGGCCAGCCGCTCGCGCGCGCCTTCGTCGGTGCCGGCATGCGCGTGGCGCTTTGCGACACGTCCGCGGACGGCCTGCTTCGTCTCCAGGGCGAGCTCGGGGCCGACCGGACGATCGCGCTGCCGATGGACGTGTCCGACCCTGCTGCCTGCAGCGAGTGCGTCGCCCGCACGATTGCCCGGTTCGGCCGTCTCGACGTGCTGGTCAACAATGCCGCGGTGGGAATGTCGACGGTGCGCGCCGACCACATGCGCCGCGCCGTGCAGATCGAGGATATCTCGCCGGAACTCTGGGCGCGCTTCATGGCGGTCAACCTGTCCGGCCCGTTCTACATGGCCCGCGCCGCCGTGCCGGGCATGCGCAGCCGGAAATTCGGGCGGATCATCAACGTCACCACCAGCTACTTCACGATGCTCAATCCCGGCTTTGCGCCCTACGGCCCGGCCAAGTCCGGTCTGGAAGCCTGGAGCACCAGCCTGGCCGGGGAATTGAGGGGCTCCGGCATCACCGTCAACGTCGTGGTGCCCGGCGGGCCCACCGACACGCCGATGGTGCCGGACGACGGGTCCATGGAACGCAGCCAGTTGATTCGCCCGGAAAAGATGGCTCCGCCCATGCTGCATCTCGCGTCCGATGCCGGCGGCGGCGTCACGGGCATGCGCTTCGTTGCCGCGACGTGGGATTCCTCGCTTGCCGTCGCCGATGCCATCGCCGCGTCGGGTGCGCCGGCCGGCTGGCCCGACCTTGCCAGAAACCCGGTCTGGCCGGGCGGTGGCCCCAAGCGCCGGAGCGGGTGATGGAATACCGACCACTCGGAAAAACCGGCCTCACGGTAAGCGTTGCCGGGCTTGGGTGCGGCGGCAACAGCCGCCTGGGCCTCGGCCGCGGCGCCAGCGTCGACGACTGCGTGGCGGTCGTGCGAACCGCCGTCGATCTCGGCGTCAATTTCCTCGACACCGCCGAGGCCTATGGAACCGAGGAGATCGTCGGTGCCGCCGCCCGGTCTTACGACCGCGACAAGCTGGTGATCTCGACCAAGGCGATATTCAGGGCAGGCGACGAGACGGGCGAAGCGGTGACCCGCAAGGTCGAGGCGGCGCTGCGCCGGCTGGGCCTCGATTACGTCGACATCTTCCATTTCCACGCCGTCAATCCCGATGCCTATGAGCATCATCGCGACGTGCTCGCGCCTGCCCTGCTGAAGCTCAAGGAGCAGGGCAAAGTCCGCCATCTCGGCATTACCGAGACCGGCCCGAGGGATCCGGAACAGAAGATGCTGACCCGGGCCATCGAGGAAGGCCCCTGGGAAGTCATCATGCTGGCCTACAGCCTCATGAACCAGGGGGCACGCCGGAACATCTTTCCGGTCACGCAGCGTCGGGGAATCGGGACCCTGCTGATGTTCGTCGTCCGCAACATCTTCAGCAACGCGGCCTACCGCGCAGAGGTCGTCGCCAGGCTGGTCGAGCAGGGCCAGCTCAAGGCTTGCGACGGCGATCCGCTCGGCTTCCTGATTTCCGAAGGCGGGGCGCAGAGCATCACCGATGCCGCGTACCGCTACGCCCGCCACGAGCAGGGCACCGACGTCATCCTGTTCGGCACCGGCAACAAGGAGCACGTGAAGGACAACGTCGCCTCGATCCTGCGCCCTGCCCTGCCGCCCGCGGTGATCGAGCGGCTGCACACCTCGTTCGGACACCTGACCGGCGTCGGGCTCGACCTGCCCGGCCCCGTCAAGAAGTGATGGCTTGAATCTAGTTTCCCTCTCCCGTCTTCGGGGGAGGTGTCAGCGTCTTACGCTGACGGAGGGGCAAGGGCCGCGATCCCTGGCCCATGACCCCATCGCCCTCGTATGACGAGGGCACTTCCCCTTGCCGGACTCCGGCAAGGGGAAGAAAGCCGATTCGTCAGCCGGTCGAGCGGACCAGCTTTCCGGGCTGTTGTACCGTCGACGATGCTGCCGCCCCGGATGACGATGTCGTGCATGGCCTGGACCTTTCCTGGCACGAGCTTTTCACCCATCAATGGGCGATAACAAGGCTCCCGCGGCGCAATGGAGGTTCCCGATGCCGATCATCGATTCACAGGTCCACGCCTACGAGGCGAACACGCCGAAGCGGCCCTGGCACACGGTGCCGAACTGGCCGCCTCACGTCACGGGCAACGAGATGGTGGCGGCGATGAACAAGGTCGGCGTCGACGGCGCGATCTTCATCTCGGCCTTCTCCATGTATCAATACGACGCCAGCTATGCGGTCGAGGTGGCGAAGGCCCATCCCAACCGGATGGCCATCGTCAAGCCGGTCAACCCGGACGATCCGGCGGTGGCCGACGTCATCGCCGACTGGAAGAAGACGCCGGGCACGGTCGGCATCCGCATCATGATGACCAAGGAAGCCGGCCGCCAGCCGACCGACCCCGGCCTCGACCGCATCCTGCGCGCGGCGGTGCGCCACGACTTTCCGGTCAACATGCTGTGCTGGGGCAACCTCGACGCCGGCATGGCCATCGTCGATCGCCATCCCGAGACGCGCTTCATCATCGATCACCTGGCGATCCTGCAGCCGCGCGTGCCGCCGGCGGCGCTGCAGCCGTGGGCCGACCTTCCGAAGGTGCTGGAGCTCGCCAGGCGCCCGAACGCGGTGATCAAGGTCAGCGGCGCCTGTACGCTGTCGCGCGAGCCCTATCCGTTCCCGGACATCTGGGACCCGCTTGCCCGCGTGTTCGATGCCTGGGGTTTCGATCGCTGCCTGTGGGGCACCGATTGGACGCGCGCCTTCGCCGTCGTCAACTATGAGCAGGCCGTCAAGCCGTTCCTCGAGACCACGCGCCTGAGCGACAGCGAACGGGCGATGCTGATGGGCGGCGCCTGCGCCAAGGCTTATGGCTGGGCGCCGAAGAAAGGATAGGGTGCCGCATACCTAACGCGGATGGTCGGCAATAGCCGCCGGCTGGCTCTTGCCTGAAGCGTAGCGAGGCTTGGAGGGGACCAGGACGATGGTCATGACGCGCAGGTCGGTGGCGCATGAAGTGCTGAACAGCGACAGATTCGCCGCAGGGCTCGTCGCTGTCGCCAACAAGACGGGCAAACGGCTGGACGCGGCACGCCAAGAGGCGGCGAGCGCGCTGCGGGAAATGGTGAGCGTCCAGATCCCGTTCTTCGGGTTCCTGTTCGACCGGGTACTGGGCCCGCTCCACACCCGGGCCTGGTCCGTGGACATCGATCGGGCGGCGCTCGAGCGCCTCAAGACGGAAAATGCGACCAAGTCGCTGGTTTTTCTGCCGGCGCACCGCTCCTACGCCGATCCCTACATCGTTGCCAAGGTCCTCCGCTCGGCCGGCATGCCGCGCAACCACATCATCGGCGGCGACAATCTCGGATTCTTCCCGATCAGCACGATTGGCCGCCGCACCGGCGTCGTGTTCATCCGTCGCAGCTTCGGCGACGACGAGATCTACAAGCTGGCGATGCGAGAGTACATGCGGTACCTCGTGGCCAAGCGGACCAGCATAGAGTGGTACATGGAAGGTGGCCGCTCGCGGACGGGCAAGCTCCGGCGCCCCCGCTACGGTCTGCTCAGATATCTCGCGGAGGCACTCGACAGCGGTGCCGGCGAAGACATCGTGCTCGTTCCCGTGTCGATCACCTACGATCGGTTGCAAGAGATCGAAACGATGGCGGCCGAGGAAGCCGGCGCCGTCAAGGCGAAGGAGGGATTGGCGTGGCTTGCCGACTACGCCCGCGCCCAAGGGCGTAATCCCGGCAAGGCCTATGTGCGTTTTGGCGAGACCTTGTCGCTGCGCCAGGCACGAGCCGACGGCCAGCCCCGGCGGTGGACAATCGACAATATCGCGTTCGAAGTCTTCCAGCGGATCAATAACGTAACGCCCGTCACAGCGCCCGCACTCGCCACCCTGACCCTGCTCAGCAGCCACGACCACGCACTCACCTTGCAGGAAGTGCACAACGTCATCGCCCCCCTGATCGACTATGCCGCCGAGCGCAACCTGCCGACCGCGGCGTTGGGCGGGCTGCATGGCAACGGCGGCGTCGAGGAAGTGCTGGATTCGCTTGTCCGCGCCGGGGTGGTCGGCCGCCACGACGGAGGCCTGGCGGCGGTCTTTCATATCCGGCCCGGCCAGCATTCGGTCGCCGCGCACTATCGCAACAGCGCAATCCACTGGTTCACCAATCGCGCGATCGTCGAGGTTGCCGTCATGATCGTGGCGCGCGCCGGCGGCGGCCAGCCGACGATCGACCGCATCCGGGACGAGGCCCTGGCCCTGCGCGACCTCCTGAAGTTCGAGTTCTTCTTCAGCGAGAAGTCCGTCTTCCTGGAGCAGATCCGGAGCGAAGCGGAGCTGCTCGACCCGGGCTGGCGGGGCTCCGACGTTCCGCGACCGGCGCCCGCGGGGCTTCTCGAGCGGGCACCCTTCCTGATCGCCCATCGCGTCCTGCCGGCGTTTCTCGAAGCCTATTTCATCGTCGCGGACCGGTTGGCGGCGCAGCCGCCGGATATGCCGATCGTCGAACGCAGCTTCCTGGCGCAATGCACCGCGGTCGGCCGGCAGTATGTGCTGCAGAAGCGGCTGCGAAATCCCGAGTGCGTCAGCCGTGAGGTGTTTGGCAATGCATTGGCACTTGCAGCCAATCGCGGCTTGCTGCAGCCGGGGGCCGACGAACTGGTCAGCCGGCGCCGGCGCTTCGCCGAGGAATCGGCAGGCGCCGTGGCCGCCGTAGCGGCAATCGGCGAACTCGACTACCGCCGGCACCATGGCGCACAGGCCCAGCAATGAGGCTCCGGGCCGACGCAGCCATCGCAGCCATAGAGGCCGGCCCAAGGGGGCCAGGGATCGGCGCCTTCTTCGACTTCGACGGCACGTTGATCGATGGCTATTCCGCCGCGCCGTACTTCGTCGAGCGGCTGCGCCGCCGGGAGATGGGTCTGGCGGAAGTGCTGGATGTCTGGCGAAGCGCGCGGCGCAGCGACTTGAGCGAAGGCGAATTCGCGGACGCGTTGGCCCGAAGCATGGCCCCGTGGGCCGGCCGCCGGGAGGAAGAGCTGACCAAGCTCTGGTCACGGCTGTTCAGGGACAAGATCGCCCGGCTGATGTTTCCCGAAGCGTGGCGGCTGGTGAAGGCGCATCAGCGGATGGGACACACGGTGGCGATCGCGACCTCGGCCACGCGCTACCAGACGGCCCCGATCGCCGAGGAAATGGAGATACAGCACCTGCTGTGTACGCGGGCAACGGTGCGTGACGGCAGGCTGACAGGGGGAATCGACGGCACGACCCTGTGGGGTGCCGGCAAGGCCTCAGCCGTGCGCGAATTCGCCGAAATCAAGCGGATCGACCTTTCGCGCAGTCACGGCTACGCGAACGGCAACGAGGACATCGAATTCCTGAAGGCCGTGGGACACCCATCGACGGGAGACCCGCAACCGGCGTTGCGAGAGACGGCTCGAGCAGCGGGCTGGCAGATCCTCGGCTTCGCGGCGAGGCGCAAAGCATCGATGGAGATTCGGGCACGCAGCATCGCTGCCTATGGCGCCCTCGCGGTTCTGTCGGTCGCGGGTCTGCTCTACGCCATGGCAACCGGAAAGAAGCGCCGCGCCGCCGAATGGGTCGGCGCGACCGGCAGCGACGCGATTTTCGCGATCGCCGGTGTCGAGGTCGAAATCCAGGGCGCGGATCACCTGCGTGCCGATCGTCCGGTGGTGTTCATGTTCAATCATCAGAGCCTGCTCGATGGCCACGTGCTCCTGCATCTATTGAGAGGCAGCTTCACCGGTGTCGCCAAGGCGGAGGCGGCCAATATGCCGTTACTTGGCCGGGTCCTGCGTGG
>CAMDCE010000089.1 GCA_945889625.1 Asaia bogorensis
CTGCGCCTGCCCGGCCACGGGCGCCATGAAGACGGCGCAGGCCACCACGATCCATCCGATCAAATGTCTCATCGACAGGCCCCACTGTTGGTCTGATTTCACGGTCGACAATCCCCCGACGAACCCTCGAAACGCCGTGAACGCTAACATCCTGCCGGGTTCCGGGGAACCAACGGGCGGGCGACACAGTTTCCTCCACCACTTCCGCCGGGCACGACCTCCCCGAACGACGCTCGTGCAAATCGCTGGAGGTAGCCGTTGGCTGAACGCCAACTGTGCCTAGCCCGGCATATTGTCAGGCAGCCGCCACTGCCGTCCACCCGGCTACTCGATCACCTCGTCGGCGCGGGCGAGGATCGACGGCGGGATCGTGAGGCCGAGCCGCTGCTTGGACCGAAAGATAAGGAACGTGGATATTGAGCATCGGCGTACCCGATTCTGCCCCGCCCGCCAGCGCGGACGAAGTATTTGGCATGCACAAGGCTCGGGCAGAGGCCAGAAATGGCTCACACGCGCCAACGTGACAATGCCCCCAGTAAGCACAATGCAGGCCGTGCACTCAGATTGTGCCTCCAAGTCGAACGCCAACGTGACAATGCCGTATCGTGCCATGCTGTGTAAACGGCCCCGAGGCTACGATCGTCTCAACCATGCGAAATGCCTCGATTTTGGTATCGGCGTTCGCGGCGATTCGACTACCTTCGGCACCGAAGCCGCCGACATTGCGCGCGGCGGGAACGTCAGGGAACGTTCGCCGCGCTCGTTCAGCGAGAACGAATACCAGAAGCCGTAGCGGGAGAAATCCTCGCTAAACGTCGCGACAAGCTCGCGGTACTGCTCCTCGCTCAGTTCGTCGAAGTACGACGACTCGGCCGATCGCAATGGCAGTCGATTGCGGCTGCAAAAGTCGACTAGCGCGATGCCTTCCTCGTACTGCGTGCCGACATCGCCCAGAATGTACTTGGGCGGCGCGGTGCCGATCCCGAGCCATTTGTTGGCGCTGTCGTAGCCTCGGAAATCCTGGCTCACGTATTTAAGGTCGGCCATGTCGTGTACCAGCGCCAGGTGCGGCCTGCCTTGGAGCAGCGGGAACAATCCGGCGAGCAGGTCCTGGGCGAGGTCGTAGCCATGCGCATCCCAGAACACGAAAACGCGGCGCGCGCCCGCGAGATCGGCCGAGAAGTCGCGGCCGGTGATATCGCAGGTCAGAGCGGTCAGGGGATCGAACAGCGCGCCGAAACTCGACTGCACGTGCGGCCTTGACACCTTCTCGAACGAATCCGAAAGGCAGAGCGAGATCATCCGGCAGGGCTGCGGCGCCAGCAGCCGGGCGGCAAACGCCATCGCGCAGGTCGAATTGCCGTAGCCGCGACCGAGCTCGATGATGAGATCGGGCTTGAAGGCGTAGACGACGGAGACCAGCTGCAGCCATTGCGGGCGGACGAAGTCGCGCGGACCGCCCGTCGCGACCTCGAGGGTGCTCCGCAAGTCGCGCAACTCCGGCAAGGCCTGCGCCAGGCGCTCGCGGTTCTCCCAAATCGCCCGGGCGGCGCTGAAATGCTCTG
Source organism: Asaia bogorensis (assembly GCA_945889625.1). Lineage (GTDB taxonomy): Bacteria > Pseudomonadota > Alphaproteobacteria > Reyranellales > Reyranellaceae > Reyranella. The sequence goes on from CAMDCE010000089.1 coordinate 1,566, forward strand.
TCACGGGTCTTATTTGAACCAGCGCCGGTCAGTGTGCAACCCGGCCCGATGTTGCGGCAGTGACGGGCGCATGGCATTCGGAGAGAGTGAAACCGAACGCCGGTGATATCGATGGCTTCCCTGCCCAGAGACCCGACGGCTCTCCAGGGGCCCCGGGCAGAGGTCGAGCGGGCGTCGGGGCACTACTACTTTTCATCCCTGCAGCAGGACATCGACCATCGGACCAAGGCCTTTTTTGTCGAGCGCAGCACGCCGTTCGTGAATGGCCAAAGGTCCTGGAAACTCAGCTATGTCGATGGCCGGTGGACAGATCTGCTGGCCGCCAAGGGCTTGCAGGAGACGGCGAAGCGGCTCGGACTGAAGTCCATCGGTGTCGGGCCGTCGACCGGCACGTCGGATATGCGCCAGTTCACGGCGGCCGGTACTCCCTACGTGTTCTACAGTCCTTGCAACGGCTACAACCCGCACTGCTCAGGGGAGCATTATTTGCTCGACGATCTGCCGCGCATCTTCCTGTTCTACCTGACACTGGCTGAGTCATGATGTGGTGGAAGCGCCGCGCAGAGGCCACGCCGACCGCTATGGCTGCGCCGCCGATGAGCTTTGCCGCCTACGCGGTCAGGGGGCTTTCGTCGGAGAAGTTCTTCCTGGTCGATCTCGGCTGCGCCGGCGGGATTGCTCCGGCGTGGCGTGTGTTCGGCGACCGGCTGGGCGCGCTCGCGCTCGATGCCAGCGTCGATGAGTGCCGGCGGCTAGCTTCAGCGGAAGCCAATCCTGCCGTCGAGTATCTCGCGGCTTTCGCAGGTATTTCGAGCAGCCATCCGTTCTCGCAGCGACGGCACGGACGGGAGGAGGCGAGTCGCAATCCCTGGGGCCGCTTGAGCGCGGCACGCACCGCGGCGCAGAGGGAGGCGTGGCTGCGGGGGGCGAGCGACGCGCAGAAAATCCGCGAGAGCCTGTGGTACCTGACCGAGACGTCCGAGAAGAACCAGGTCATCGTTCCGCAGCTGCTGTGCGAGAGAGGCGTAACGAGCGTCGACTTCCTCAAGATCGACACCGACGGTAATGACTTCGCGATCCTGAATTCCTTCGACGGTGCGTTCGATGGCCTGGGGATTCTCGGCGCGCTGGTCGAGGTCAATTTCGGCGGCGGGCCGGACGACACCAATCGCACATTCCACAACACTGATCGCTTCATGAAGGCTCAGGGCTTTGAGCTGTTCGATCTGACGCAGCGGCGCTACTCGGCGGCGGCGCTGCCGGCCAGATACGAGCTCGGTATCGCGGCGCAGACAGGTAGTGGCCGCATCCTTCAGGGTGACGCGCTCTATGTGCGGGACTGGGCGGCGCCTTACTGGGAAAAGCCGGCGGCTGCGGCGTCGCCGGACAAGCTCCTGAAGCTCGCCATCGTCTTCGCCACGTTCGCGCTCCTCGATTGCGCGGCCGAGATCCTCGTGCGTTTTCGCGAGCGCCTTGCGGGTCAGATTGACGTCGATCGCGGGCTCGACCTGCTCGCGGCCGAGATGCAGGCAGGTGTCGAGAAGCCGCTCAGCTACCGGGATTACATTGCCGCCTTCGAGGCGGATTCACCCCTGTTCTATCCCGACGGAACGAAGCGCTAGGGCTGCGGGCTCAGCGCGTCTTCGATCGCATTCCGCATCAGGTGACCGAACGTCATCGAGCGGCCGATGCGCGCTCGCATGTCGCCGATCACCTCGGCGCGACGCTTGGGATTGGACATCGCCTGGTCGCAGAGCGAGGCCAGCTCCTCGCGGCTGCGGTACATGAAACTGTTGGCGATGTCGCCCAGTTCCTGGGCCAGGTCCTGGCGCCAGTCGACCAGCATGAAGCCGCCGGAGGCGAAACAGTCGAGGACCTTGGCATTGCTGCCGTTGATGAACGGGCAATTCGTCACGTCCACCGACAAGCGATACGAACTGTAGAGGGCGGGCAGATCGTCGAACGGCACGCTGCCGCGATGCCGAATATGACCGCTACTGTCGTAGGTCTTAGCGTACTCGGGATTGGCAAAGCCGCCGTGATAGTCGATCGGCAAAGGCGTCTGTCGGAGCACTTCGTGGCGAAATGAAGCCGTCAGGTTGTCGAGAAGGGCGTTCGCCAGGCTCCAGAAGAACGTGTTGTCAGGCGCCGCTTGGGAAAAGCGGGCTTCGCGCGCCGTTGCCGCCGCGCGAAAAGCCTGCCAGCTCGAGGCCGTCCACGATGCCTTCTTCGCCGCCACCATCTCGTCGTTGATTTCACCGGCCAGCGCACGTTCGGCGCCGGTGAAGCGGTCCAGATTTTCGGCGTTGAGGTTTCCGGCAAATAGGATGGCGTCGCCGACGCGGCCCGGCCCTACAGGTCCGTCGCCGACGAATGACGAGTGGGCGGGACAGACGTAGCGGCGGACGCCCTTCGGCAAGGTGCCGAGTTCCTCCAGCGCGCGTATGTGGCCGGAGTCGGGGACGAAGTGCCGGAACCGACGGTCGGCCAGAGCCCGCGTCAGGCGGCGAATCGCGTCAGGCGCACCGGTCGCGCCGGTCAGGGGAAGGTCGCCGAACACCAGGTGTGCCGGCTGGGTGATGATGTGGTCCCACATCAGCACTGTCGGGACCTTAAGCACGTCGGCCAAGACGTTGTCCGGCGTCGCGCCGCGCAGATAGCGCCGCATCCGCTCGAGGCGCTTGGGTTCGGGATTCCGTTTTCGCCGGCGCGGCTCCTCGTCGAGCATCATGACGTAGGTTGCGTTGGGCAGGCCGATGGCGACATCGGGCTTGAAGGCCTTGGCCTCGGCGATGTGAGCGTCGATCGCGTCATTGTCGCCGCTGTAGTAGATGCCGACATCGAAGACGAAGACGTTTGCATAGATCGCGCGAATCGACTTCAGCAGCTCTTCGGCGTTGTGCCGGTCGTTGCCGCCGAAGAACCAACTGGGCGGTATTGCCACGACGACGCGAGCGGTGCTCGTTGGGATCTCGGGCATCGGCGTCGGCCGATCTAGCCGCGCACGGCGGCGGCGATCGCCTTTAGGGCGTCGCAGACGATATCGACATCGCCATCCGGCATCGTCGGATAGTAGGGCAACGAGATCGTCCGGTCACCGATCGATTCGGCGACGGGGAAGTCACCGGACTTGCAGCCCAGCGTCTCGCTCAAGTACGACGTGAGATGAATGGCCCGGTAGTTCACGACCGTCGGGATCCTCCGCGCCTGCAGCTCTTTGATCATGCGATCGCGCAGCGGAGCGTCGAGCCACACCGGGAACAGGTGGCGGGCGTGGGTGGTGTTGCCGGGCAGGCGGGGGATGCGCAGCCAGTTGAGGTTGCCAAGCTGGTCGCTGTAGCGCTTTGCCAGGCGCTCGCGCCGGATGAGCTTGCCGTCCAGGCGCTGGAGCTGGGGCAGCAGCATCGCGGCCTGGATATTGTCCATGTTGTACTTCCAGCCCAGCATCTTCATATCCCAATGCTGGTAGCCCTCGCGATGGCGATCGGCGGCGCTCTTATTCATGCCGTGCAGCCGCAGCATGCGGAGCTTTTCGAGGACCTGGGAGTCGTCGGTGACGAGCGCGCCGCCTTCGCCGCAGGTCAGGTTCTTGGTGGCGTAGAAGCTGAAGCAAGCGACATCGGACAGCTCGCCTGGCCGCACGCCGTCGCGACTGCCTTCGACGCAGTGCGCGGCATCTTCGACGATGGCGAGACGGCGCTTGTCGGCGATCGCGCGCAATGCTCGCATGTCGCACAAGAGGCCGTAGAGATGGACCGGCAAGATGGCGCGCGTGCGCGTGGTGATGGCGGCTTCGACCAGGCGGACGTCGATGTTGCCTGTGTCGGGTTCGACGTCGACGAAGACTGGACGGGCGCCCGACTCGAGAATGGCGGCGGCAGTCGCGATGAAGGTCATCGGCGTGGTGATGACCTCGTCGCCCGGTCCGATGCCGAGCGCCAGCAAGGCCATGTGCATGGCGCCGGTGCAACTCGTGACGCCGAGCGCATGGCGGCGGCCTAGATAGGCCGCGAATTTCTGCTCGAACTCCGCCACCGTGTCGCCGGTGGTGAGGATCGGACCGTTGAGTACATTGGCTATCGCCTCGAGCTCGACGGCGCCGAGGTCGTGCCGGTAAAACTCGACCGGCGTGATCAATGAAATTCCCGCTTGCCCGAGGCGGTGACGATGGGGATGTGACGCATCCAGAGTTGCGACGCCCACCACTCCTGGTTCGCGACGTACCAGTCGATTGTCTCGCGCAGGCCGGCGTTGAAGATACGCTGGGGCGTCCAATCGAACAGCTTGTTGAATTTGCCGGAGTCGCAGGTGTGACGGCCGACCTGCCCCGGCCGTTCACCGATCAGTTTGATCGGACTCACCGAGTTGTGCATGGTCGCTTTCACCGTCTCGGCGATCTCGAGAATGCTGAGACTTTCGCCCGTCCCGAGATTGAAGACTTCGCCGATCACTTTCTCGCGCGGCGCATGGATCAGCTTGTCGAGCGCCTCGCAATGGTCGCCGACGAACATGAAGTCGCGGCGAGCGCTGCCGTCGCCATGAACCGTCAGCGGCTCGCCCAACAGGCAGCTCGTGATGAAGCGCGGCACCACTTTCTCGAGGTGCTGGTAGGGCCCGTAATTGTTGAACGGTCGGACGATGACGGCGGGGATGTTGTAGGTCTGGAAGTAGGAATAGACCAACCGATCTGCGCCGCACTTGGCGGCGGCGTAGGGGCTCATCGGATTAGTCGGATGAGCCTCGTCCATGCTGGTGTAGAGCGCGGTGCCGTAGACTTCGGACGTCGAGATGTGGACGAACAGCTCGACCTTAGGCGCGTTGCGCAGGACGGCGTTGGCCACGACCTGGGTGCCCAGCACGTCGGTCTCGAAGAACTGGCGGTTGTCGTAAATCGAGCGCGTGACGTGCGACTCGGCCGCGAAGTGCATAACGATGTTGGCTTGGCGCACCAGGGCATCGACCAGGTCGGCGTTCAGCACGTTGCCGTACCAGAACTCGAAGTGCGGGTTGTTCTGGCCGCCATTGGGCAGGTTGGTGACGTTGCCGGCATAGGTCAGCGCATCGAGCACGAGGATCCGGTAGTCCGGATAGCGCTCGCAAAGATGACGGACGAAGTTGCCGCCGATGAAGCCAGCGCCGCCGGTGATCAGGATTGTCTTCAACTTCTTCCTCTAAGGACCGATGAGCTGTCGGGTCCGAGATGCAGAATGAGATCGATGGCCGAGAGGTATGGAACGAAATCGCCGTGGAGCTGAGGATATATCGGATGGGTATAGTTTTGCCAAACGACCGATATGCCCGCAGCGTCGAACAAGTCATGCTGCAGATAGTCTTTCGCGGCGTTGCCGGACAGGTAGGTGTCGGCGCCGAGCTGCTTGCAGATCGAGACTAGGCGGTCGGTCTGGCCGCCGCTTATGCCGAGCTCCGACGCGCGCAGGATGGGTGTGCGGATATCGAGCCAGTGGCGCAGCAGCTCCGTCGTCCGGATGTCGAGGTCCACGAGCTTATGCGTCTCCAGGCTCAAGGATTCGGCGAGCTTTTCAAGGTAGGGAGCGCAGTGCGGCGAGCGGGCGTAGCTCTGGGTCAGGTTGGCGATCAGCTTGCGCGACCAGTTCTTGGAATTGTCGATCTCGACCTCGAGGATCGGCTGGCCGTGCTTGCCGGAATGACGCACTGGTACCGTTAGCCAGGCGACGCCGTTGGCGGTCTTGATGCGGTTACGGTTGCGCCAGCCGTGCTTGTCGAACTGAACGTCGTCGTAATAGACGAAGTAGTCGCTGCGCCACATCTGGTCGAAGAAGCCGAGCCACGGCAGGAAGCCCGGCTGGAGGATGGCGACGGTGGTCACGCGCCGTTATTCCGCGCGCTCGGTCGCTAGGACGGACATCAGGATGGAATCGACGGTCTTTCCATCCTGGACCGTTTCGCCGCGCGCGCGGCCTTCGACCGTGAAGCCGGCACGCTCGTAAAAAGAAACCACGCGCACGTTGCTCGCGACCACGCGCAGTGACACGCGTTTCAGGCCGAGCGGGCCGAAGGCGCGATCGAGCAGGAACTTCAGGGCCTTGCCACCGAGACCGCCTTGACGGCCCTCGGCGAGATAAATCCAGAGCTCGGCCTCGCCGCGGTGCTTGTTGATGGCGACGAGCCCGCAATTGCCGATGTGGCGCTTGCCGCCGGCCACGATGGCGAAGTCCTCGCGCGTGCCGTCCTGCAAATTGCGTCGCCAATAAGCGCGATTGCCTTCGGGCGTGGGCACGTCGAGCGAGTCGATCTGCGCGCGAAGCTCGGCGGAGCCGGTTAGCCAGGCATGGGTCTGCTCGAAGTGGCGCTCCTGCATGGGCTGAAGCTCGACCATCAGGCGGCGGCTCCGTAGGTCTTCTCCCACCAGACTTGGAGCATCATCAGGTTCCAGATGCGAGGGCCGTGGTTGGCCTGGCCGGCATAATGTTGGTCGAGCATCATCTGCACGCGATCGGGCTTCAACAAGCCATGAGCGGCGAGGCGGGCGGGCAAGAGTGCGGCTTCCACGCGCGGACGTAGTTCGCCCAGCAACCATTGATCGACGGGCAGGACGAAGCCCTCCTTGCGACGGCGTAGGATGCCGTCGGGTATCAGCCCGCGCACGGCTTCCTTCAGGATGTGTTTTTCGCGACCGTCACGGATCTTCATGTGGCCAGGGATCGTGGCAGCGAACTCGACCAGACGGTGGTCGAGGAAGGGCGGTCGGACCTCGACGGAATGAGCCATCGACAGCCGGTCGACAAACTGCAGCACCTGATCAGGCAACAGGGTCTGAAAATCGTAATAGAGCGCGCGGTTCAACGGATCGTTCGTCCCGGCGGTGCTGAAGATTTCGGCGACGAGGTCCGTGGTACGGACGCCGTTGGCCAGGGCGCGGAAGCGGTCGCTCACGAGCTCGGTCTTGCCGGCATCGTCCAGCAGATGAAGAGACAGGCGCCGGCTCGCTTCGTCCTCGCAGGCGAGGAGCTGGTTGAGGAAGTCGAGGCGTTGCTCGAACGGCTTGAGCTTCTGGAGGTCGGCGTTGGAGGGCTGCTTGCCGTCGCGGCGAAGCTGCCGCCAGTGCGCGAGCGGCTGCGCCAGGCGATGAGACAGGTAGCTGCCGAACAGCTCGTCGGCGCCGTCGCCCGACAGCGCCACCTTTACATGTTTCGAAATCAGCTTGGTAAGGAAGTAGGTCGAGGTTACGCCAGAGAACGGCTCGTCGAAGGCGTGCAGCACCGGCTCAATGCTGTCGGCGGCCTCGCCGGCGGAGAGCTGGTACTCGTGGTGATCGGTGCCGTACTGCTGGGCGACCAGGCGTGCGTAGTGTTGGTCCTCGGCCTTGTGGCCGACGTCGGGACCATAGGTGAGGGAGAAGGTCTTAACCTTGGCGCCGGAGAGGCGGCTCATTAGGGCGACGACAGAAGAGCTGTCGACGCCGCCCGACAGGTAGGCACCGAACGGCACGTCCGAGCGCATCTGCAGGCGGACGGAGTCCTCCAGCAGCGAACGGATGCCGGTGCTTGCCTCTTCGTCGGTCATCGCGGGCCTCTCGGCGAAGTCCATGTGCCACCACACCGTCCGTTCCACGCCGCCATCGCGGAAAACGGCGTACTCGCCCGGTCGCAGCTGGCCTACTGCGGCATAGGCTGTCGTCGGGCCCGGAACATTCTTGAGGCTGAGATAGTGGTAGAGCGATTCGAAGTTGGGATCACGGCTGACTGCGTCGTGGTGCAGTACGGCCTTGATCTCCGAGCCGAAGGCGATGCCGCCGGGAACGCGGGCGAAATAGAGCGGCTTGATGCCCACACGGTCGCGTGCCAGCACGAGCTGCTTGCGCTTGGAATCCCACAGCGCGATGGCAAACATCCCGTTCAGGTGCTTCAGGAAATCGAGACCATGCTGTTCGTAGAGATGGACGATGGTCTCGGTGTCGGAATGGTCTGAGCGAAACCGATGGCCCTCGTCGATCAGCGTCCGCCGCAGCTCGACGTGATTGTAGATCTCGCCGTTGAAGACGCAGACGACCGTGCCGTCCTCGTTAAACATCGGCTGCTGGCCGCCCCCGAGGTCGATGATCGACAGCCGGCGCATGCCGAGCGAGACGCCGTCGCCTTCCCAGAAACCTGATTCATCGGGGCCGCGATGGTGGATCGAGGCCATCATGGCTTGGAGCGTCCTGAGGTCACGGCGCCCGGTGAAGCCGGCGATTCCGCACACGGGCGCTGCTTAGCGGCTAGGCTCGCCGGCGGGGGCGACCTGAAAATCGTCTTCGTTCGACAGGCGCGCCATCTTGGTCGCGCGGTTGTCCTCGGCGTCTTTGACCACTTTCCAGTAGTTGTGACTCCAGGAGCGGTACTGCCAGTCGGGGCAGCCGCGGCACATGTCGATGTCCTTGCCGCGGCCGGCCAAGTGCTTCTCGCGATAGAAGCGGAAGCCGTCGCCGTGCCAGATCTCGCTGATCGTCTGCAGGCCGACCATGCCCATGCTGGTGTTGGCGGCGATGTCGTAGCCGCAAACCATGACGTTGCCGCGGCTGTCGATGTTCAACCGCTCGAAGATGAACGGGCACGGGACTTCGTCGGTGTTTAGGTAGGGCGCGGGATCGGCCGACCGATTGGCGTCGAGAGTGGTGTTGGTGCCCCAAGTCAGGAACTTGCGCTTGATGAAGTTGTCGACGCCGATCTCCTCGCGCCAGAACTTCTCGACGGCGTCGATGTCGACGCCGTTCTGGTTGACGCCCGAGGCAATGATCTTGGACGGACTCTTCAGCTTGTTACGGATATCGATCATACGGCGCGCGTTGCGCAGCAGCCGATCCCACTTCAGGCCCTTACGCACAACCTTGTAGGTTTCCTCGTCGCAGGCATCGACCGAGAACTCGATCATGTCGACGCCGGCGTCGAGCAGCATGCGCGAATTCTTCTCGGTGAAGGCCGAGCCGTTTGTGATCAGGCCGATCTTGCAGCCCTGCTTCTTGGCATAGACCAAGAGCTCACTCGCCTGCGGATGCAGCATCGGCTCGCCGCCGCCCGAGATGCGGAGATAGGCGCCGTGCGGACCGGCCTCGTCGGCGATCAGCTTGAAGATGCGCTCCGACATGTGCGGCGTGTCTTTGTAATCGTCGCGGATGTTGGAGTTGGTATAGGGGCAATGCGGGCATTCCGCGTTGCACGGATAGACGTAGGACAGCACCAGCATCATCGGAAACCGGGAAGCTTCCGGGCGAAGACCGTACTTGCCGTCGGCGGCGAGCGGCTCGGGCTTCGGCGAGTGGAGAGAGGTGTCGGTCACGGTCTGTCTCAGACGTCCGCGCCCTTGAGGGGCTTTACCTTGAAGTCGGTCGTCTCGGAGTCGTACCAGAACGGCCGCGCGCCCTCGACGTTCTTCTTTTCGTATTCGGCACCGGCAGTCTGCCAGTCGCGACAGCCCTTGCAGATGTCAGGCAGGTCGTTCCAGCGGTGCTCGCGATGCACCTTGCGCAGCTTCTCGCCGAGGATCGCCCAGGCTTCCTTGACAGTCTGGAAGCGGAGGTTGGCGGGCTTGAACATGCCCTCGTAGTCGACGGCGCAAGCGACGACCGAGCCGTCCTGATGGACGGCCATGGTGTTGTTGCCCCACGGGCAGGCGATGCGGAAGGTCGTCTCGTGGTCGATGCGGTCGGAGCGGATCGAGCCGGTCGCTGTCCACTCGAGCTTGGGGCGAACCTTCACCTCGGCGCCGCGCTCCTGCCAGTATTTCTTGTAGTCCTCGACCTCGTGCTCGTTCTCTTCCATCAGCGAGAACTGGCAGATGATGATCGGATACTTCTGCCCGCGGCGCTCGCGTTCCTTCAGCAAGTCCTCGGTTCCGCCATAGCTCTCTTCCCATTTGCCGAGATAGCGGATCTTCTCGTAGGTTTCCTTGGAGAAGCCGTCGAGGCTGAGGATGAAGCGCTTGAGTGGCGACTTCAGGATACGGTCGATATGATTCTTTCGACGCAGCAGGCTGGCGTTGGAATTTAACACCAGGTTGGCGCAACCGACCTCGGCCGCGTAGTCGATGCGGCCCCAGATTTCGTCGCCCATACCCAGCGCCTCGCCATAGAAGGTCGGCCAGATTTCGGTGCCGGGAGATTCACGGCCCAGCTCAACGACGATCTTGTCCCACAGCGCTCGGTCCATTTTGCGCTTGGGGCGAATCAGCTCCTTATGCGAGCAGTGGATGCACTGCTGGTTGCACTGCGAGGTGTTCTCGATGACGAGCTGGGGAGGATAAATCGAGTCCTGGAGCTTACTTTCGATCTTGAGAAGCTTCTGCTCCAACGCTGCTTCCAAATCGCTCTCCCAAATTCCTAGTTCGTTGGTCAAGTTCTTGCTTAATAACTAGGGACAATCCACTGCCCAATCAAGGCGCGCTGATCGGCCCCCATTGAGTGGTCCGGGTGGAATGTTAGTGCATGATGCCGTCCTTTGC
>CAMDCE010000090.1 GCA_945889625.1 Asaia bogorensis
AAGGCCCACCTCAGGCGCATCGGCGCGAGAACCATCGATGCTCTCTGGAAAGCCATCGGTGACATCTGCGCCCTCTACACCGAGCAGGAGTGCTGGAACTACCTCAAAGATGCCGGCTACGCTTCCGATTAAACGCTCGGTGCTCTAGACGAGGTCGGAGCTCTTCGCCCCCAGCCATGAACTACGCCGCCTGAGCCACTGTCGGGCCGTCGCCGGCCAGGGTGGTGCGGCGCATGTCGCGCGGCTCGTGGGCCGGGAAGGGGCGGGCGCGGTGCATGGTCTGGCGGTTGTCCCACATCACCAGGTCGTCAAGCCGCCATTTGTGGGCGTAGACGAACTCGCGCTGGGTGGCGTGCTCGATCAGGTCGCGCAGGTAGCCGCGCGCCTCCTGCATCGGCCAGCCGATAATGCCGCCGGCATGGGACGACAGGTAGAGCGACTTGCGGCCGGTCACCGGGTGGATGCGGACCATGCGCTGCAGGACCGGCTTGAAGCGCTGGCGCTCCTCGTCGGTGAAATCGGTGAAGCCGATGATCTGGCGCGAGAACATCTGGCTGTGCTCGCACACCATGTCCTCGACCTCTTGCTTGGTCTCCTCGTCGAGTGCGTCATAGGCCGCCCGCATGTCGGCGAACTGCGTGTTGCCGCCCTTCGACGGGATGCTGACGGCGTGCAGCAGCGAGTACTTCGCCGGCGTCGTCTTGAACGAGGAGTCGGAGTGCCACAGCCGGTTGCCGATCGCGAACAGCCGGCGGCGGTCGTCGCGGGCGAACGGCGTGTTGTTCTTGTCGAGGTTGGAGACGTCGGCGAAGGTCGTGGGCAGGCGGGTCTCGTTGGCGGCGCGCAGGCTGGTGCCGATGGCGTGCTCGATGGTGCCGAGGCTCTGGGTGAAGGCGAGCTGCTGGGCGTCGTCGATCTTCTGGTCGTGGAACGCCAGCACGGCGTAGCGGTCCATGCCGGCATGGATCGCCGCCACCTCGTCGCGGCTGAGCGGCTTGCGCATGTCGATGCCGTCGACTTCGCCCGCGAAGCAGGGCCCGACCTGGCGGATGGTGACTGTCATCGCCCGCGTCTCCTCGTCCTGGATGGTGCCAATGCTGGAGGGCAATGCTAGAGTCTTTTCGACGAGAGTCTAATCGCTTTCCTCCCCATTCGAATGGGGAGGTGGCGCCGTTATACGGCGTCGGAGGGGTCAGAGGCGCCTAGTCCGTTACGCGTGACCCCCGGCGCCTAAGCGGCTTGGTTACAAGCCGCGAGAAGGCGCAAGGTCGGCGTAAGACGCCGCCACCTCCCCAGCAGACTGGGGAGGAAAGGCTTGATTCAATTGTCAGCAGGCCAAGCCGCCATGCGGGTCGTCAGAGGTCCTTCGGATTCCCGGGCACCACGGTGAGACGATAGCCCTTGCCCTTGGGGTCGGTCAGGGTGACGTCATCGCCGACGCGCTTGATCCCGAAGCACTCCTTGTCCTCGTCGGGATACTTGGTGCAGATCCTCTCGCCTTCGACCGACCATTTGCCCTTGGAGATGTCGCTGCCTGACAAAAGACCGGTGCCGCCATCCTTGCGGTAAAACTCGAAGATCAACTCACCGTCGAACTTGCCGGTGAGCGTGTTGCCGATCAATGACAGCGCGGCTTCGGGGCCGCTCAGTGTCTTGCCGTCGCCGCCCGCTGCCGCCGGCGGGGCAGCAGCGCCTGCGCCGCCGCCCGCCGCGCCGGCTCGCGTGCCGGCATACTCGACGCTGAGGCCGAAGATCTCGGTCAGCGCGTTGGGCTCCATCACCTTGTCGAGGTCGTCGAAGCCCGCCGTCTTGGCCGGCCTGACGGTGATCCTGATCGGGCCGTTTGGCTTCTTCCAGTCGAGCAGGAAGGAGACCACCGAATCGAGCGCCTTCAGGGTCGCCGGTCCCTGGCCGGCGGTGAAGGCCGCGACCGGCACCGTCGTCATGGCGACCATCGCCTCGGGCGTGGTGCCCTGGGCCTTGGCCACCGCCGGCAGCACCTTGGCGAGCAGGCCGGCGTCGTCGAACTCGAGCGTGGCGGTGCGCAGCCGGCCGTCGCTCTGCGTTCCGGCGATCTGGCTCGATTTGTCGTTGATGCCTTCGAGCACCAGCGCCAGCGCGATCCGCGCCTGGCCGCGCAGGGTGATCTCGAGCTTGCCGAGAGTCAGCACCTTGGTGGCGGTGTCGAGCCGGTAGTCGAGCGTCACGTCGACCGGCGCTTTCGCCACGCCGTAGGGCGCCAGCATCGCGAAGGCCTCGTCGTCGCCGGACATGCCCTCGAGCCTGAACTTGGCGAAGCGCGGCATCTCGTCATCGCGGGCGCCCTTCTTCAGCCGGTCGAAGTCGAGTTCCTCGACCGTCACCTTGTCGATCTTGACCGTGGTCTCCTTGTCGCCGGTCGCCGGATTGGCCGGAACGACTGCGACCACGTCGTTCAGCGCGAAGCCGGCCGAACCCAGCGCCGATGCGCTGCCGTAGGAGAAGCTCTTGAGCTCGAGCTGTGGCTTGAGCTCGCTCTCGAAGCGCTGCAGGCCGTTCTGCGCCGACGCTCCTGTGGCCCAGCCGGCCACGGCGAACGCCAGACCAAACCACAGCAATACTGAGCGCATTGGCTTCCCCATGTCCGTCCGGATTTTCCGCCTTAGGCCGCCGCCTTCTTGCGGTTGGCCTCGAGCCTGGCGTCGACCAGGGCGACGCCGGCATCGATGACCGGATGGCTCAGCCCCTTCTGCTTGGCGATGAGCTGCACCAGCTTGTCGGCGCGCTCGATGTTGGGCACGCCGTTCTGCAGCGCCCGCGCGGCCGAGGCCGGCCGGGTCAGGCTCTGCGCCGCGGCGGCATATTTCTCGAACGGCACGAGATCCTTCGGGTCGGCGCCCAGCTTGACGCAGAGGTCGAAGACGAAATTGTAGACCGAGCGCGAGGTCTCGATGTCGCTGTGGACGGCTTCCTGGGCAGTCCGCATGCCGTCCTTGGTCACGCAGCGGTAATTGCCGGCCAGCAGCATCGACCATTTGGCGAGCGGCACGAAGATGCTGTCATAGGCGCGCAGCTTGACCGGCAGCTCGATCTTTCCGTCGGCCGTGTCGAAGCGCACCGCGTCGATGTCCTTCTCGAGCTGGCGCAGCATGTCGGTTGCCTTGGCGTCGTTGATGCGCGCCACCTTGAAGTTGGTCGGCAGCGTCACCTGCAGGACATTGACCTTCTCGTCCGGCGGACGGATCGCCTGCGGATCGGGGCTGCACAGCGTCAGCCGCTCGGGATCGAAGCTGTCCCACACGGTGGGGTCGGTATAGGCGGGCTTGAGCTGGTCGTAGTTGAGGCCGGGTATGCGCTTCACATAGGGCAGCGGCGGCATGTTCATGATCGACATGCAGGGCACCCGCGACTTGCCCACGGCATCGAGCAGCTCGCGCACGCCCGGCGAACGATACTGCGGCTCCTGCATGGCAAGGCCGATCAGGTCGTAGTCGGAGGGGTTGACGCCCGCGGTGCCGCCCGCCGTCACCTTGCCCGCAAGCTTGCGCGAATCGATCTCGATCGGATCCTTGCGGCCCCGGATCGGCATGCGCACGCGAAAGCCCTCGGAATTGATCAGGTCGGCCTCGGCAGGCAGGCAGATGAGGTGCACCGAGTGGCCGCCGAACAGGATCTTGGATGCCAGCAACGAGCCGTACGACGCACCCATGATCATGATTTTGTAAGCCATCAGCCTGCCTCCCCCTGCGCTCTTTGCGCATTCACTCTGGCGTCAGTATAGCGGCCTGGCGGGCAGGAGGGCGAGCTTCGGCGGCGCCTTTTTGGCTCCGCGTTGCGGATTGCGGACGGTTGGCCTGGCGTCAGATGCGGCAGGGCCGCATCAGATGCGGCAGGGCCGCGTCAGATGCGGCCGAGCAACATCAGCACCACGACGATGATCAGGATGCCGCCTATGATGCCGACGCCGCCATGGCCGTAGCCATAACCATAGCCGCCGAACCGGCCGCTGAAGCCGCCGAGCAGGAAGATGACCAGGACAATGAGGAGGATGGTTCCGATCGACATGGCGGGTTTCCTTTGCGGGAGGGGGATCGGCGCTGCAGGCCGTGGCCGCTATTTGCCTTTGAGCGCGTCCTTCAGGCCGCCGATGGTGTTTTGCAGCTTTCCTTCGAGTTTATCGGCGGTGCCTTCGGACTGAAGCTTGGCGTCGCCCAGCGCCTTGCCGGCGGCTTCCTTGATCTTGCCTTTGATTTGCTTGGCCGAGCCCTTGATGCGATCCGCGTCCATGTCACTGCTCCATAACCGGCGCGCTGTTGTCGCCCGGGTCACAGTGAACGTCGATTGTCGCTCAATGTTCCTCGTATCGGGTAGCTCGGTCAGAAGTCGCCGGGCACCAGGTCGTAGGATCCCTTGCGCCCGCGCTTGTACACCTTGGCGGCGGTCGTCCGGATCCGTTCCCGATTCGAGTCGAACGCTCCCAGCAGGCCTGCTTCATCGAGGAGGATGCCGGGTTGGATGGTCTTCAACGCGTCCTGGTTGACGAAGAACGCCGCTTCCATCGCGCCGTCGTGACCCCAAAACCGGATCGCGCCCAGTCTGGCGTCGTAGAAGCGGTTTTCATTGGGGAAGCTGAGAGCCATGCGACGCTCTAGGCCGCGGCCGGCAGGCGCGCGGCCACCGGTCGATAGGTGATCGACACGGTCGTGCCGCCTCCGGCGCGGGACGTCTCGACCTCCGCCTCGAGCTGCTTGGACAGCGCCTCGACGATGCTGGTGCCAAGGCCGGGGGGCGCATTGTCGGGATGGCCGACGCCGTTGTCCGAAACCGTCAGCTTCCAGCCGGAGTCGGCAACGTCGTAGGAAACGACGATCAGCCCGCCGGTCCTGCCGTCGACGAAGGCATGCTTCAACGCGTTGATGACCAGCTCCGTGACGATCAGGCCGATGCTTGCCGCCTCGTTGGAGGTGGCCATGCCGCCGTCGGCCTTGACCTTCAGCACGATGGGCCGGCCCTCGCCGATCATCGAGCCCGCCAGAGCCTCGCACAGGCGGGTGAGGTAGGGACCGACGTCGATCCGCTCGAGATGCCGCGTGGCCTGCAACTGGCGCTGCACGGCCGCCACCGACATTACCCGCCGATGGGCATCCTGAAGATGCAGGCGCGTTTCTTCCGACTGCACGGTCTGGGCCTTCAGCGAAAGAATGCTGGCGATGATCTGCAGGCTGTTGGAAACGCGATGCGGCACCTCGAGCAGCAGCGTTTCCTTCTCCTTCATCAGCTCGGCGAGCTTGCGCTCGACGATGCGCCGCTCGGTGATGTCCTCGATCGCCAGCAGGATCAGGGGCGCGACGTTCCTGTCGCCGAACACCACCCGGCGGGCGTTGAGCAGCATCGAGCGCCGCCCGATCCCGGAGAATTCCTGCTCGACCTCATAGGCTTCCATCACCGAATGCGTCGGCAGGATCTTCTCCAGCAGCAGCCGCAGCTCGGGAATGTTCCAGTCGCCGTCGTTCAACTCATAGACCGGGAGACCCCGGACGTCCGGCCGGAAGAGCTTGAACGTCGAATAGAAGGACCGGCTGGCGGCGACCACGCAGAGATCCTGGTCGAGCACCAGCAGCGGTTCGCGGATCGTGTCGACGATGGCCTGCGCAAGGGCGCGGCCGTCTTCAACGCCTGCAAAGGACTCGGTATCGACCATGAGGGCCCCCTAACATCGCAACATCCGCGGGACTGCCGGCATTCGGGCCTTGGGCATCCGGGGAGGGAGGTAGCATTGGCCTGCGCCCTTCCGCCGGCAGAGTCCAGAGATAACGCCATGCCGGAACGAAACCGGCGCGGCGAACATACGACCTTGCAAGGGCCGAGAGTCCGACGCGCCGTTTGTTAAGCACTGCGGGCGCCGCTATTGGCGGTGCTTGCCTTCGAAGCCGGCGACCTGGCGCTCGGCTTCCTCGCGGCTCACGCCGTAGCGGGTCTCGATCTTGCCGATGAGGATGTCGCGACGGCCTTCGATCTCGAGCAGATCGTCGTCCGTGAGCTTGCCCCACTGCACCTTCACCTCGCCCTTGGTCTGGGTCCAGGCGCCTTTGATCTTGGCCCACGCCTCCTGGGCCTCGGCCGTGACCTTGGCCGTCGTGGTCTGGGCGTGCGTGCCGGAAAGCGGCACGGCAACGCCCAGGGTCGCAGCGAGCATTACGAGAGCGATACTGCGCATCTCTTAGCCGGGGTTGGTGGGAGTGGTCGCCGCGCCGACGCCAGCGCCGACAACTCCGCCGACGACCGCGCCCGGCAGAACGCCGATGCCCGTCACCGCGCCAACGCCGGCGCCGGCGCCGGCGCCGATCGCTCCGCCCGTCACCGCGCGCTGGCCCCAGGTGTCGCCGCAGGCCGTCGCGCTCAGCAGGATGGCCGTCATCAGAATAATGGTCTTGGTCATGGACATGATTTCCTTCCGAAATATTGTGTGCGGCTCTAACGTCACCAACCGCAGGATGTTTCTCAGGGTTTCGAGTTATTCGAAGGCGTGACGAGCTCGATCAATTCGTCAGGCAATGGCTCGTTGGCGATCGAGTCGTACATGTCGTGCAGCTGCCGATGCAGCCATTGATCGAAGGGCTGCGTACCGCGCACCGCCGCTTTTTGCTTTTCCATCGCTTTTTTTGCCTCAGCTCGTTTCATCACATGCGGCCAAATATCCAATCAGGCGTTGGGCCAACACTAGGCCGCGGCCGCCGAAGCCTCCGCGTTATCCGACCGGTGGGCCGAGAAAGCCTGGACGATCGCGCGATCGCCGTCGGCGCTGTCACCGGTGAGCAACTCGCTGAGGATCGAGCGGGCACGCCAGATCCGGCTCTTCACCGTGCCGATGGAGACCGCGCAATGGACGGCGATCTGCCGGTAGGAAAAGCCCTCGAGCACCGCAAGCAGCAGGGCCTCGCGCTGGCTGCGGGTAAGGCAGCCGAATGCCTTGAGAAATTCGCGCATGACCAGGCCGCTTTCCTGCATCGGCGGGTACGACAGCGAGTTCGCGACGACCTCGTCGAAGGGCACGGCCGGCCGCTCGCGGCGCAGGCCGGAGATGAACTCGTTGCGCTGGATGCGGATCAACCATGCCCCGAAGTTCGTGCCCGGCTGGAATGAATTGCGGCCGGCGAGCGACTTCACGACGGTCTGCTGGACCAGGTCGTTGGCGCGGTCGCGATCGTGGGTCAACGACAGGGCATAGACGCGCAGGCGGGGCAGCATGGATTTGAGGTCGGTGTGGAAATCGCCGGTCATCGCCTGCATGGGGATCATGTGTTTCTCCGATTTCCTGGTGTTCTTGCTTCTGGGAAGGAAACACCCGGGCACACGATTTGGTTGCCGGTCGGCCAAAATTTCTCTTTTAGGTCGAAATCAGCCGGGATTCAGCACTTCCGCGAGCTGGCTGCGGGCGCGCGAGACGCGCGCCTTCATGGTCCCAATTGAACACCCGCAGAGGCCGGCAGCCTCCTCGTAGGAGAAGCCGCAGGCGCCGACCAGCATCAGCGCCTCGCGATATTCGGGAATGATGCGCCACAGCGCCTTGGAGAGGTCGATCAGGTTCGACGAGGCATCGGTCTGGTCGGGTGCCGGGGCGTTGTCGATCTCGGCCGGTTCGCTCACTTCCCCCCGCCGTCGCGCCGTGCGCAGGCTCGAATAGAACCGCGACCGCATGATCGTGAACAGCCACGCCTTGAGGTTGGTGCCGGGCTGGAACTGGTCCTGCTTGGAGATTGCCACGACGACGGTGTTTTGCACCAGATCGTCGGCTGCGGCGCGGTCGCGACAAAGGAAGCGGCTGAAAGCGCGCAGGTCGGGCAGTAACACCATCAGATCGGACCGAAAGGTCGGGCGTACTGCAGCGAGAAGGGTCGCTGGCATCGGTAAACGCTCCTATGGCCTGATGTGGGGATCGGTTCTGTCCAATTCCAGACTTAGCACCGCAACTAATCGCTCCAGCGGGCGTTCACGGGAGCCACATACCCATTCAAGGAGCGAACTCATGTATGCTCGACTCACGACGGTCATATCCCTGGCGCTGCTTTCGGCGGCGTGCGGCAGTCCCAATCCGCAGTCGGCCAACCGCTACAACACCGGCCCGACTCCGTCGGGCTACATCTACGCCAGCTCCGAGCAGGCTTGCGCCGATTACGGCTTCGTCTCCGGCTCGGCCAGCTTCGACCGTTGCGTATCGCGCGAACGGGCAGCCCGTTCCACAGGCCGCATGACCCAGGGCTACGAACAGGCCCGGCTCACCGTTGATGCCCAAAATGCCTGCGCGTCGTATGGCCTCGACGTCGGGTCCAGCCGTTTCGACCGATGTGTCGGACGTGAAATCGACGCCCGCGGCTGGCGCGCCGAGGCCGTGGTGAGCGCTCCGATGTATCGTACCGACCAGTACGGCTACCGGATCGATTCCGAGGGCTACCGCGTCGACGCCGACGGCTATCGCATCGACTCCGAGGGCCGTCGCATGGCGCGCCAGGTGACCTATGTACCCCAGCCGCAGCCCTACTACGCACCGCAGCCGCAGCCCTACTACACGCCGCAGCCGCAGCCGCAGGCCTATGTCGAAACCCGCCCGATCGGCCAGCAGGTCACCCGTGACGAGTTCGGTTTCCGTTACGACGCCTACGGCAACCGGCTCGACGCCCGCGGCAACGTGATCAGCCCGCAGACGCGCTAGAGTCTCCAATTGACCACCCCGGCGCCGAGTCCGGGGTGGTCAATCGCGCCCGGGAAGCCTAGGTTGCCGCCCGCGTCCTCGGCACGATTGCGCGGCATCGTTTCAGGATTTGCTGCTCGCGGCACAGGCACCCCTTAGGCGTCGTTCGTGCCGATCGGCCAACGAAAGGAAAAACATGACGGGCTTGAGAGAGGAAGCGGCCGCTGCATTGCCGTACCTGCGCCGCTACGCGCGCGCTTTGACCGGTACCCAGCAGCACGGCGACCAGTGGGTCAGGATGTGCGTCGAGGTCCTGGTGCAGCAGCCCGACCTGCTGAAGTCCGGAGTCACCACCAAGTCCGACATCTTCAGCGTCTTTCACAAGCTCCAGCAGCCGTTCAGCGCGCTTGAGCCGAGCGGATCCGATGCGGCAACCGGCACGGCGGGACGGCTGAAGGCGCATCTCACCGACATCCCGCAGCGCCAGCGCCAGGTTCTGCTCCTCACCGTTCTCGAAGGCTTCTCGATCGCCGAGGCCGCAGGCATCCTTGGCGTCAGCGTCAGCGACGCCCAGGCCGACCTCAACCGGGCGCGCGACGAGCTCAAACGCGTCGCTTCGGTGCGCGTGCTGGTCATCGAGGACGAGGCGGTGATCGCGCTCGACGTCGCCAACATCGTCAAGAACGCCGGCCACACGGTTGTCGGCATCGCGCCGACGGAGAAGGCCGCCGTCGAGCTCGCCAAGCAGCACGACCCGCATCTGATCCTGGCCGACATCCAGCTCCGCGACGGCGACAGCGGCATCGCCGCGGTTCGCCAGATCCTGAAGTCGGTCACGGCACCCGTCATCTTCGTCACGGGCTTTCCCGAGCGCCTGCTGACGGGCAACGGCATCGAGCCCGCCTTCATCATCACCAAGCCGTTCGATCCCGAGATGCTGCGCACGGCGATGGCCCACGCGTTGAACTCGGTGTCGGTGTGACCCAGCCGCCGGGCGTCGAACGGCGCCCGGAGCTCCGGCCATGAGCAGCCTGACGCTCAAGGCAAGACTGCTGTTGGTGCTGGTGCTGGCGCTGGCACCCGCTGTCGTGCTGGCCGTGATGCGCGCCAATGAGATCGCGGCGCTGGCGGCCGTGCCGCTCTCGAATGACGCGCACACCGGGCTATGGGGCGACATCGGCCTCATCCTGATGATGGCGCTGGCCGGCCTTGGCATCCTGTGGATCGGCGCCGAGCGCTGGTGCCTGCGCCCGCTCAAGCCGATCCAGGCTGTCGTGGCCGCGATCGCGCGGGGCAACTTTGCCGTGCGGCCGCCGATCGGTCCGACGACGCCGGAGATCCAGGCGCTGGCCAATGACGTGTTCACCATGGCCGAGGCCATCACCGTGCGCGAGGCCGCCCTGCAGGTGAGCCTCGACCAGCGCGAACACATGCTGCGCGAGATCCATCACCGGGTGAAGAACAACCTGCAGGTGGTCTCGAGCCTGCTCAGCCTGCAGGCCAGCAGGGTCCGCTCGCCGCGGCTGCGGCGCATGTTCAGCGACGCCCAGGGCCGCATGCTGGCGATGTCGGTCGTGCATCGCCATCTCTACGAGCGCTCTGACTGGTCGTCGGTCGATTTCAAGGCCTACATCTGCGACCTCGTCGGCCATCTGTCGGCGAACCGCGGCGGCGGCGATACGCCCACGGCGGGCGGCGCGCCCGTGGTGCACTGCACCGTCGAGGCTCCCGTGATATCGGTCGGCCCGGACACCGCCATTCCCGTCGGATTGATCGTCACCGAGGCCGTTTCAAACGCCTTCCGCCACGGCTTCGCCGGCGTCGCGGCGCCGGAGATCCGCATTTCGGCACAGGAGGTCGGCGGCGACATCGAGGTGAGGATCGAGGACAACGGTGTCGGCTTCGAAGATGTGCAGAACGGGATGCTAGGGGAGCGGGGGCTCGGTCTTGCCTTGATGCAGGGGCTTGCCGCCCAGCTTGGCGGAACCATCACGATTGAGCCGTGTCCGGGAGGGGTCGGAATCTGCATCCTCGCCCGGTTTCCCAAGCCGCGCGAGGCCGCCACGATATTGCAGCCAAAGGCCGAGGAACATCGCCGCCTTCTCGCCGTTAATTCTTTAGCCACCTGATGACCGTCGACCGCCTCGCGGCGGTGACGGTGGGAAACAGCTAAAGGAGCACCCCATGAAGAAATCCTCTCTCCTCGCCGGCGCGATGGCGATCGGCCTGATCCTGCCTGCGCTCGTCCTCGGCGTACCCTCGGCCGCCAACGCCCAGAGTGTCGCCTCGGGCCAGACTGGCGGCTCGGTCGCCTTCGTTCGCGATGCCGGCCATACCGCCCTGTTCGAAATTCAGACCGGCCAGCTTGCCCTGGAGCGCTCGCAGCATGCCGGTGTGCGGGCCTATGCCGCGTCCGTCGTCAAGGACGCCAGCGAAATGCTCAATCGCGTGAAGTTCATCAACGAGTCCAACGTTTCCGCGCCGATGCCGAAGATCCTCAACGACAACGAGCAGGCCGCGCTCAACCGGATGGCCAGCCTCAACGGACCCGAGTTCGACCGCGAGTACATGCGCGCCCAGATCGTGGCCAGCGACTTCCTGGCGCTGACCTTCCGTGCCTACGGCGCCACGGGCGAGTCCGACACGCTGCGCCTCTATGCGGCGAAGTCTGCCACCGACTATGACAAGCAGGCGACGGATGCCCGCATGGTCATGGGCTCGCTTTAGTCGCGGCGCTATCGCGACAGTTCGAACCGACGGCGGCCACCCGAGCGTGGCCGCCGGGCGTCAAGGTGGCCACCGGACACCGTCCGGGCATCGGCAGGAGTCCTCACCAATGAATCCGCTCAGGACGACAATTTTTGGCCTGGGATTGCTGTTGGCCAGCACGGCCCTCGCCCAAGCCGGAACCCAGAGCTCGATCAGGGCGAATGCCGTCGTCTGTGTCACGCAAGCGGGGATCGAGGCGGCCCGCCAGGACATGAACGTAAAGCAGCTTGAAAGTCTGCGCTGCCTCAACGCAGCGACCGATCTTCGCGTCGACGTGCTGCCGCCCTCGAGTTCGTGCGATCCCTTCCTGTTCGTGGCGGCGACGCTTCCCGACAAGATCCTGCGGTACTGGGTCAAGCGGGATCAACTCGATGACTATGCGCTGCAACTGGCGGATGCCGGCGTCACTTGCAAGATTGAGTGATTCTGGAGCGACGGTCGCTGCTACTGCGTCTTTCCTCCCCATT
>CAMDCE010000091.1 GCA_945889625.1 Asaia bogorensis
GGGCGTGCAGCCGAGCCACTCGCCGTAGATCGCTTCGCAATCTCCGCCAAGGACGGGCGAGCTTTTCAGGGCGACCTTGGTGTCCGACATCCGAAGCGGCCAGCCGGCCACGATGACCGGCCCACGGATCGGATGGTCGATCGTCTGCATCATCCCGCGCGCGTGCAGATCGGGGTCGTGCATCAATTCGAGCGTCGTCATGACGGCGCCACAGGGGACGCCGGCGCCGGCGATGATCTCAGTCACCTCCTGCTTGGTGCGCTTGGATGTCCATTCGGTGAGGGCCGCATCCACGGCTTCGCGGTTCTGGCCGCGGGTGGTCGGGTCGGCCATGCGCGGGTCGCTGAGCAGGTCCTCGCGGCCGATGGCCTTCACCAGGCGGCGCCAATGCTCCTCATTGCCGCGCGAGGCGAAAATGTAAGCCCAGTCATTCAGTCCGCCCGGCGCGCATTTGTAGAGGCCGCCCGGGGCGGTCCCGGGCACCGTGTTGCCGCCGCGCGGCAGCTGGGTGTCCATGGCGGCCTGGCGGCTCATCGGCGTGCGGCAGTAGTTCAGCATCGCGTCGCGCATGGCGATCTGGATGTGCTGGCCGCGGCCGGTCGTCATGCGCTGGTAGAGTGCCGCCAGGATGCCCATGGCGGCCAGCATGCCGGTGCCGGTGTCGCCGATGGTCGGGCCCGGCCGGACCGGCGGCTGGTCGGGATGGCCGTTCACGCCCATTGTGCCGCCCATCGCCTGGGCGATCATGTCGAACGACAGATAGTTGGCGTGCGGGCTCTCCGGCGCGAAGCCCTTGACCTGGGCAAAGATCAGTCGCGGATTGAGCGCGTGCAGGCGCGGCCAGTCGAAGCCCAGGCGCGCGAAGGTGCCGGGCGCCATGTTCTCCATCACGACGTCGGCCTTGGCGATCATCCGCCGCAGCAGCGCCTTGCCCTCCTCGCTCTTGAGGTTGCAGGTCACGCTGCGCTTGTTGAGGTTGTAGTAGATGAAATAGGTCGAATCGGCGTCGGAACGATCGGTCATTCCCCAACGACCCGGCTCGCCGCGATTGGGCTCCTCGACCTTGACGACGTCGGCCCCCAGCCAGGCCAGCGCCTCGGTGCACGACGGTCCCGCCTCGAACTGCGTGAGGTCGAGCACCTTGATGCCCTTGAGGGCAGGCTGGGTCGCAGTCGCGATCCCTGGCTGCATGACCTGATCCTGCATGGCGACTACTCCTCTGAGGCTGTCACTCAAATCATAAAGCTGCCACTCGATCAGCTGTGCCAGGCGAACTGCTGCGCCTTGCGGGCGGAGTTCTGCGAGATCACGATGTTCACCAGGGTAGGGCCCGGGTGCTTCATCGACTCATCGAGCGCGCCGCGAATCTTCTTCGGATCCTCGACAAAGTAACCCTTGCCGCCGAACGCATCCATCATCCTGTCGTAGCGGGCGCCGTAGATCAGCGCGTTAGGCTTGAGGTTCATCATCGGGTTTTCCGGGATCTCCGGCATGCCGGGACCGATGCCGCCATTGTTCAGGACGACGATCTTGACCGGGAAGCCGTAGCGAACCAGCGTTTCCATCTCCATGCCGGAAAAGCCGATCGCCGAGTCGCCCGAGAGATGGATGACCGGCCGGCCGGGTTGGGCCACGCAGGCAGCGATCGCCTGGCCGAGGCCGACGCCCATCGTGCCGTAGGTGCCGGCATTGAGGCACGACCGGGCGTCGGCGACCGGCAACTGGGTGAGGCCGATATCCATCGTGCCGGCGCCCTCGGCGCTCAGGATGGCGTTCTTCGGCATCCAGGCGGCAACATCGCGGAGCGCCCGATAGTAGTTGGCCGGCCCGGTATCGTCGTCGATCTGCGGCTTGATCGCCGCGGCGTTCTCGGCGGTCTTCTTGGAGAGCGCCTTGCGCCACGCCGAGTCCGTCGGATGGAACCACTGGCGGGCGCCGAGCGCCTTGTTGATCTGCGCCATGATGGCCTTGCCGTCGCCGACCAGCGCCACTTCCGTCGGCTTGTTGTGGCCGATCTCCTCGGGCGCGATGTCGAGCTGGATGACCTTGACGTCCTTGGCGAAACGCGGCGATGCGCCGAAATGGAAGATCCAGTTGAACCGTGCACCCATCAGGAAGACGACGTCGGCCTGCTGCAGCGCCAGCGTGCGCGCCGCCGAGACCGCCAGCGGATGGTCGTCGGGCATCACGCCCTTGCCCATCGGCGAGCGCACGAACGGCACCTGCGTGCGCTCGATGAAGGCGCGCACCTCGCCCTCGGCTCGCGACCACGCCATGCCCTTGCCGACGAGGACGAGCGGCCGCTGGGCCCGCTGGAGCAGGTCGAGCGCCGCCTCGACGTTCTCCCCGGGCGCCACCATGCGCGGCGGCTCGGGCACACGCTGGACCTGGACGACCTGGTCGAGGTCGCATTTGCCCTTGATGACGTCGTCCGGCATGTCGAGATAGGCGGCGCCGGGGCGGCCGTAGGTCGCCTGCCGCGTTGCCAGCTCGACGTAATAGGGGATGCGCTGGACGCTCTCGATGCCGTGGGCGAATTTGCAGAACGGGGTGGCGATCAGCACCTGGCGCTCTTCCTGGAAGGCGCCCATGCCGCCGCGATAGGTCTCAGAAGCGCCGCCGATCAGGATCATCGGCCAGCAGTTCTGCTGGGCATTGGCGAGGCCGGCCAGGCCGTGCACCACGCCGGGGCCGGTCACGGTGAGGCAGGCGCCGGGGCGACCGGTCATGTAGCCGTACGCCTGGGCGGCGTAGGACGCGGCCTGTTCGTTGCGCATGCCGATGTAGTTGACGCCTTCCTGCTGCGCCGCCGCGGCGATCGGGCCGACCGGAAACCCGACGACTCCGAACAGGTGATCGATGCCCTGCTGTTTCAGGCTCCTCGCTATGAGGGTCGCACCATCAACTTCAGCCATTTTTTCCCCCCGCGTGAGCGAATGAACTTCAGCCACGAAATTATGCACACCGATGGTCCGGTCGCGGAAGGGGGCTCCACCCGGTCTGCGATACAGCCGGCCCACGCAGGCCGTGGCGTCGCGCGCCCGGTTGGGATAGAGCGACTGTCGGCAAAGGGAAGGGTTCAACATGGCGATCTATCAGCTCGGCGACAAAAAGCCGGTGATTCCGGCGTCCTGCTTCATCGCCGAGAGCGCGACGATCATCGGCGACGTGACGCTCGGGGAGCGGGTCAGCGTGCTGTTCGGCGCCGTGCTGCGCGGCGACAACGATCCGATCACGATCGGCGACGACAGCAACGTCCAGGATAACTGCGTCCTGCACAGCGATCCCGGCGCACCGCTGATCATCGGCAAGGGCGTCACGATCGGCCACTGCGCCATGCTGCACGGCTGCACGGTCGGCGACGACTCGATGATCGGAATCGCCGCCGTGGTGCTGAATTCGACGGTGATCGGCAAGCAGTGCCTGGTCGGCGCCGGCGCCGTCGTAACCGAGCGCAAGAGCTTCCCCGACCGCTCGGTGATCTTCGGCTCGCCGGCCAAGGTCGCCCGCGAGGTGACCGAGGACAACATCACACGCATCCGCATGGACACGCAGAGCTACGTCCATCGCGGCGCACAATTCAAGAAGGACCTGAAGCGGATTGGATGACCATTGTCGTCCTGAGCGCAGCGAAGGACCTCACGTTGGCGACGCGCTCGGTGGACGTTCCGTGAGATCCTTCGCTGCGCTCAGGATGACAGGAGAGGTGCTCCGTTGATCACCGCCCTCGACCATCTCGTCCTGCGCGCCTCGTTCGTCGCCGGCGCGGGGCGCGCCTATGAGGCGCTGCTCGGCCGAAAGGTCGCGGACGGACGCGTCAGGCTGGGCAATGTCGGGCTGGCGATCGAGGACGACGCATCGACGGCGCGGCTGGAGTCGATGGTCTTCGCGACGGCGTCACTGGAAAAGGCCGCGCGCCTGCTCGAGCGGCGCGCCGTGCCGGTCGATCGCGGCGATGGGCGGCTGTCGTTGTCGGCGCACGGGGTGTCGATCGGGCTTTGCGAACGGCAAGGCGCCGAGGCGCCCTCGCCGCTCGTGAAGTCCGATGACGCCGCCGCCATCGGCGCGCTCGATCATGTCGTGGTGCGCACGCCCAACCCCGAACGCGCCATCGCCTTCTATGCCGGGCGGCTCGGCCTCGACCTCCGGCTCGATCGCAGCAATCCGGCGTGGGGCGCACGACTGCTGTTCTTCCGCTGCGGCGACCTGGTGGTCGAGATCGCGCACGATCTGAACAAGGGCGCCTCCGACGCGCCCGACCAGCTGTGGGGCCTGAGCTGGCGCACGCCCGACATCGCCAAGTGCAACGCACGCCTCAGGGGCGCCGGCGTCGAAGTCTCCGAACCGCGCGACGGCCGCCGGCCCGGCAGCCAGGTCTTCACCGTGCAGAGCCATACCGCCAACGTGCCGACCATCGTGATCGGCGGCATTGGCCGCTGGTAATCCCGCGCGGTCGCGTGTCATGCTGTAACAAAACAGTCACACGGGAGGGGACAATGAAGTTTGCTGCGGCAGGCATCGGCACGCTGGTCTTGGCTCTGGCAACGCCGGCATCGGCGCAGGGCGTGGTGAACGTCTACTGCTCGGTGCAGATCGAGTGGTGCACGCTGATCGCCAACGAGTTCCAGAAGGCCAGCGGCGTCAAAGTCTCGATCAGCCAGAAGGGTTCGGGCGAAACCATCGCCCAGCTCAAGGCCGAGGCGCAAAATCCCAAGGGCGACGTGTGGTTCGGCGGCACCGGCGATCCCCATCTGCAGGCGGCCGAGGAAAACCTCACCGACGTCTACAAGTCACCCAGGCTTGCCGAACTGCATCCCTGGGCGATCAAGCAGAACACCGATTCGGGCGGCAAGACCGTCGGCATCTATGCCGGCGCGCTGGGCTTCGGCTTCAACAGCGAACTGCTGGCCAAGAAGAACGTCAAGGCGCCGGCCTGCTGGGCCGATCTGCTGAAGCCCGAGTTCAAGGGCGAGATCCAGATGGCCAACCCGAACTCGTCGGGCACCGCCTATGTCGCGATCGCCACGGTGGTCCAGCTGATGGGCGAGGACAAGGCCTTCGACTATCTCAAGAAGATGCACGCCAACATCAACGCCTACACGCGCTCGGGCACGGCGCCGATGAAGGCGGTGGCGCGCGGCGAGACCGCCGTCAGCGTCAGCTTCGTGCACGATGGCGTGACCGAAGCGCTGGCCGGCTTTCCGGTGAAGACCGCGACGCCGTGCGAAGGCACCGGCTACGAGATCGGCTCGATGAGCATCGTCAAGGGCGCACGCAACATGGCCAACGCCAGGAAGTTCTACGACTGGGCGCTGACGCCGGAGGCGCAAAAGCTCGAGGCGCAGGCCAAGCAGTTCCAGGTGCCGTCGAACAAGGCAACGCCGATCCCGCCCGAGGCGCCGAAGTTCGCCGACATGAAATTGATCGACTACGACCAGGCCAAGTACGGCAAGTCGTCGGAGCGCCGGCGGCTGATCGCCAAATGGGATACCGACGTGGGCAGCCTGCCGAAGCCTTGAGAGCCCGGCCCTGATGGCTTCCCGCGCACCATTGGCGTGGTCGGTCGCGGGCTTGCTCGCGGCCGTGGCACTGCCCTGGTACGCGCTGCAGGAAGGCCTCGATTCCGGCGCCTGGCTCGCGGGACTTTGGTCGTCGGAGGACTACGCCGGCGGTCTTGCACAGACCATCGAACAGGGGCGCTGGTGGCTCGCCCCCATCCTGGCAGCCCTCGTGGCGTGTCTTGCAATCTGCCTCCTGCCGCTGTCGCGCGAGCGGCGCGGCGGGTGGCTCATGATCGCCAGTGCCGCGGGCCTCGTGTTGTTCGCGGCGCAAGGCCTGGCGATCGGCCTGCGCGGCTGGAATTCGGACTGGCTCGTCGCGGCATTCGGCGAACTCGAGGGCCGCCAGGCCGGGACCGGCGCGGGCGCCGCGCTGGCGATGATCGCCCTGCTCGCGCTGTTGTCGATCGGCCTGGCGCTGCGCGGCGCCTTCGGCGGCGACGCTTTCGTGGCCGGCGCGATCACCACCGTCGCCGCCTCCATCCTGCTGTTCACCGCCTGGCCGATCCTGCGCATCCTCGTGCAGGCCTTCCAGGACGGCGACGGCGTCTTCCGCCCGGCGCTGCTGCTGGAACGCCTGGCGGCGGAGAAGATCTGGAGCCTGCGCTGCCTGTCGGGCGGCGGGCGGTGCGGCGTGGCCTGGAACACCCTGGTGCTGGCGCTGTGCTGCGGCGCCGGAACGACCGCGCTCGGGCTTGCCTTCGCGCTGATCGCCACGCGCACCGGCTTCCGTCTCAAGAAGACGCTGCGCGTGCTGACGGTACTGCCGATCATCACGCCGCCCTTCGTGATCGGGCTGGCGCTGATCCTGGTGTTCGGCCGCGCCGGCCTGGTGAACCAGTTTCTCGACTGGTCGATGGGTGTGGCCTCGACACGCTGGATCTACGGCTTTCAGGGCGTGCTGCTGGCCCAGCTCTTCGCCTTCACGCCGGTCGCCTTCCTGGTGCTGATCGGCGTCGTCGAGGGTGTGAGCCCAACGCTCGAGGAAGCCTCGCAGACCCTGCGCGCCGACCGCTGGGCGACCTTCACCACCGTGTCCTTGCCGCTGATGCGGCCCGGCCTCGCCAATGCGTTCCTGGTGGGCTTCATCGAAAGCATCGCCGACTTCGGCAATCCCATCGTGCTGGGCGGCGACTTCGGCGTGCTGTCGACCGAGGTCTATTTCGCCGTGGTCGGCGCCCAGCTCGACTACGGCCGTGCCGCCGCACTCGGCCTGCTGCTGCTGGCCTTCGCCCTAGCGGCCTTCTTCGTCCAGCGCCGCGTCGTCGGCCGTGGCTCCTACGCCACCATCTCGGGCAAGGGCGATGCCGGCCTGCCGACGCCGCTGCCCGATGCGGCACGGCGTACCGCGCTCTGGGTGGCGGTGCCATGGGCCGTCTTCACTTTCCTGCTCTACGGCTTCGCCTTCGTCGGCGGCCTGGTGAAGGTGTGGGGCCGCGACTACACGCCGACGCTCGACCACTACATCAAGGCCTTCGCGATCGAGCGTACGGCCGACGGGCTGATCTGGTCGGGGGCGGCGTGGAACTCGTTCTGGACGACGGTGACGCTCGCCGCGATCGCCGCCCCGCTTACAGCGGCGCTCGGCCTGATCGCCGCCTGGATCCTGGTGCGCCAGCGCTTTGCCGGCCGGGCGACGCTCGAGTTCGCAACCATGCTGAGCTTCGCCGTGCCCGGCACGGTGATCGGCGTGGCCTATGTCTTCGCCTTCAACGTGCCGCCGATCGAGATCACCGGCACGGCGATGATCATCGTGCTGTGCTTCGTGTTCCGCAACATGCCGGTCGGTGTGCGCGCCGGCATGGCGGCGATGAGCCAGATCGACCGCAGCCTCGACGAGGCGTCGGCCACCTTGCGCGGCCGCGCGCCGCAGACGCTGGTCTATGTCGTGCTGCCGCTGTTGCGGCCGGCGATCGTCGGCGCCCTGGTCTATGGCTTCGTGCGCGCCGTCACGACGGTCAGCGCCGTGGTGTTCCTGGTGACGGCCGAGTACGAGCTCGCCACCACCTACATCATCCTGCGGGTGATCAACGGCGACTACGGCATCGCCATCGCCTATAGCTGCGCCCTGATCGTGCTCATGCTGGCAGTCATCCTGCTGATCCAGTTCGCCGTCGGCGAACGAAGGCTGGGGCGGCGTGTCGCCCCGCCGCCGGGAGGCCGCGACGCGACGACCTCCACAGGAGGTCGCGCCGCGCCGACCTCCACAGGAGGTCGCGCTTGAGCGTCGAATTCCAGAACGTCGTGAAACGCTACGGCACGACCGCCGCCGTCGCGGGCATCAGTTTCACCGTCGAGTCGGGCACCCTGGTGACGCTGCTCGGCCCTTCGGGCTGTGGCAAGACCACGACCTTGCGCATGATCGCCGGCCTCGAGCTTGCGAGCGAGGGCCGCATCCTGATCGCCGGCCGCGACGTCACCAGCCTCGGCGCCACCCAGCGCGACGTCAGCATGGTCTTCCAGTCCTACGCCCTGTTCCCGCACATGAGCGTGCTGGAGAATGTCTGCTACGGGCTCCGCCGCTCGGGCCTCGCCAGGGACGAGGCGGCCACGCGCGCCCGCGCAGGGCTCGCGACGGTGGGCCTCGCCGGCTACGACGAGCGCCAGCCGTCGGAACTGTCGGGCGGCCAGCAGCAGCGCGTCGCGGTGGCGCGGGCGCTGGTGCTGAAGCCCTCGGTGCTGCTGTTCGACGAGCCGCTCAGCAACCTCGATGCCCGCCTGCGCCGCCAGATGCGCGAGGAGATCCGCGAACTGCAGCAGCGGCTCGGCCTCACCGTCGTCTACGTCACGCACGACCAGCAGGAGGCGATGGCGGTGTCCGACCGCATCATCGTCATGAATGCCGGCCGCATCGAGCAGCAGGGCTCGCCGCGCGACCTTTACGAGCGGCCGGTGACGCCCTTCCTCGCGCGCTTCATGGGCGAATCCAATCCGGCGCGCGGCAGCGTGCGCCGCCTCGGTGCAGAACATGTCGCGGTGCGACTGGGCGACAGCGAGATCGTCGTGGCCGACAGCGCCGCCGCCGACGGCGAGGCGACCGTCGCCGTACGCCCCGAGGCGATTACCGTCGAGACCGCCCCAGGCCCCGCCGGCGCGCTCGCCGGAACGATCGCCAAGGCGAGCTATCTCGGCAGCCACATGGAATATTCGATCGACACCGCAGCCGGCGCGCTGTTTGCGACCTGTCCGCGGATCGGCCGGCCCTTGGCGCCCGGCGCCGCCGTCGCTCTCGTCCTGTCGCCACGGGGTGTGATAGTCGTCTCGGAGCGATGACCCGCCGCCTCGTCCCTCTCCTTGCCCTTCTGGCACTGGCCGCCTGCGCACCGGCACCGACGCCCCGCTCTGCAGCCAGCCTGGCGCCGCTTGGCCCCTGCCCCGCCTCGTCGTGGCGGCCCGAGGCGCCGCCGCCCACGGCCAGCGCCAAGACCTCGATGGTCCTGCTCGCGGTGCAGGAATGGGCGCGCTTCGGCCGCCAGACCATCACCTATTCGCGCACCGCGCCGCCGCGCACCGAACAGCTCGGCGTGCGCGAGCGCGACGCGCCGGAACGCGTCCGCGACTACTGGAAGAGCGTCGACAGGCCGGAGCGCAGCGGCCTCGACGGCGTCGCCTGGTCGGCGGCGTTCATCTCGTGGGACATCGAGAGCGCCGGCGTGCCGCGCGATCTGTTCTGCCCCGACCAGCTTCACACCAGCTACGTCGAGCGCATGGTCGAGCGGGCGCGCCGGCCGGGCGCCGCCTTCATTCCGCATCACGTCGACGAATGGGCGCCGCGGGTCGGCGATCTCGTGTGTGCGTCGCGCGACGGCGGCGGCACCACCCTGGAAAACCTCAATCGCGGACCCGGACATTGCGACATCGTGGTCGAGGTCCGCGCGGGCGAAGTCCATGCAATCGGCGGCAACGTCGGCGACTCGGTAAGCCGCAGCGTCTTTCCACTGGACGCAAGAGGGTTTTTGTCGCCCATATCCGCACGACCCTTTTTCACCGTCATCGAGAATCGGCTGGAGTAGAAAGAGCAACGATGTCCTGGCCCTACGACTACATCATCATCGGTGCCGGCTCGGCCGGCTGTGCCCTCGCCAACCGGCTGGGCGAGGATCAGGCGCTGCGCATTCTGGTGCTCGAAGCCGGTCCGCCCGATTCCTCGTTCATGCTCAAGATGCCGGCGGGCTTCGCCAGCCTCGGCCCGACGACGCCGTACAACTGGCGCTACGAGACGACGCCGCAAAAACACTGCAACGACCGGCGCATGTACTGGCCACGCGGCAAGACCGTCGGCGGCTCGTCGTCGATCAACGCCATGCTCTATGTGCGCGGCCACGCCTGGGACTACGACCACTGGCGCCAGCTCGGCAACCAGGGCTGGAGCTACGCCGACGTGCTGCCCTACTTCAAGAAGGCCGAGAACAACGAGCGCGGCGGCGACGAATTCCACGGTAGCGGTGGGCCGCTCAACGTCGCCGACCAGACCGATCCGGCCAGGCTCAACGATGCCTTCCTCGAGGCCAGCGAGCAGGCCGGTCACAAACGGGTCAAGGATTTCAACGGCGCCGAACAGGAAGGCGTCGGCTACTATCAGGTGACGCAGAAGGACCAGCAGCGCTGGAGCGCCGCGTCGGCCTATTTGCGGCCGGCCATCGAGCGCAACAAGAACAACGTCCATCTCGTCACCGACGCGCTCGTCGAACGAATCATCCTCGACAAGAACCGCGCCATGGGCGTGCGCTATGTGGTGAACGGGCGCGACGAGGTCGCACGCTGCAGCCGCGAGATCATCCTGAGCGGCGGCGCCGTCAACTCGCCGCAGCTGCTGATGCTGTCGGGCATCGGTCCGGCCGACCATTTGAACGCGGTGGGCATCCGCCCGCTGCACGACCTGCCGGGCGTCGGCTGCAACCTGCAGGACCATCTCGATGCGGCACTCCTGCAGTTCTGCAAAACGCGCGACACCTACGACACCGCCAACAAGCTGTGGTCGCTCTACCAGTACTGGCGGAACAAGAAGGGCCCCGGCACCTCGCCGATCGCCGAGTCGGGCGGCTTCCTCAGCACGCGCGAGGGCTTGAGCGCGCCCGACATCCAGCTCCACTTCCTGCCGGTGCTGGTGGTCGATCACGGCCGCACCAAGATGAAGAAGAACGGCTTCAGCCTGCACATCTGCACGCTCAGGCCCGAGAGCGCCGGCACGATTCGACTGAAGAGCAAGAATCCCCAGGATCATCCGCTGATCGACGCCAACTATCTGGCCGAACGGCGCGACCTCGACACGCTGATCGCCGGCGTGAAGATGGGCCGCGAGATCTTCGCCCAGTCGGGCCTCGATCCCTATCGCGCCGACGAATTCCAGCCCGGCAGCGTGGCCAGGACCGACGCCGAACTCGAGCAGTGGGTGCGCGCCAAGTGCGAGACGATCTACCACCCGGTCGGCACCTGCAGGATGGGGCCGGACAACGACGCCATGGCGGTGGTCGACAATCAGTGCCGCGTGCGCGGCCTCGAGGGCTTGCGCGTGGTCGACGCCTCGGTGATGCCGACCCTGGTCGGCGGCAACACCAACGCGCCCACCATCATGATCGCCGAACGGGTCGCGGCCTTCATGCAGGCAAACGGCTGAACGCTCATTGCTGGGGGCGCGCCACCGCGGCGGAGTAAACTCCGCCTTGAGTGGCGCGATCAGATCTGCGGACCGCGAGCCTCCGGCTCGCTCATGGTCTTCCAAGTAAGTCACTGGGCTCCATTGCGAGGCTGAGTCCAGACTTGAGGAGAAGCTCGATGCTTACCGTTGAACGCAACGACCAGAGCGAAAGCGTCGAGATCTATTTCAACGACGAAGGTCTGCAATCGCTCGAGCGGGCACTGAGTAGGCTACGCGACCGTGCTGGCCACGATCATCTCATGACACCAGCCTAGGCGGGAACGGAATTGACCGAACAGCTTCAGGGGTCGGGCAATCGATTAGTAAATCATCTCGTTTTGGTGAAAGTGAAACGAGGCGACGAAGCCTGAAATTGCCCTGTCGCGAACGTCTCGCCCGCCGCATGAGCGGGCTAGAAGCCCGCGGTCCGAAAGACATGATCGCGCCACTCAAGGCGGAGTCTACTCCGCCGCGGTGGCGCGCCCCCAGCGAAGAAACTAATTCACCCGGTTCTCGACCACCATCATCCA
>CAMDCE010000092.1 GCA_945889625.1 Asaia bogorensis
GGCAGGAGGCGACCGGCGGCAAAGCTATGCTTCACGCCGACGGAAGCCCCTTTGGCAGCAGGTCCGAGAGCCTAGAATAGTCGGAACGAACGGCTCGCACTCACGACAAGATCAGCGCATGCTTATCGAGAACGGTAGTCTCGGCGATGCGACGAAGGGAGTGCCATGACTTCGGTTGCCACGAAACCCCTTGGCCAGTATCCGTGGTTCATCCGGCTGTTCTTCTGGAAGCAGAAGCGAACCTATGGCCAAGTGTTGGCCCCTGGATTGTTGTGGGGCCGGAGCCCTTGGATCTTCACGGCGGTCGCCCTCTTGTACGGTGCGTTGAACCGGGGAAGCTCGCCGCTGACGCCGGCCTTGCGGTCGCTGGTGACTGTGCGTGTGTCACAGATCAACCATTGCGCCTTCTGCATCGACATAAACTCCGACATGCTCTTGAAGCGAGGGGTGTCGCTTGAAAAAGTCGAAGCGCTGGCAGAATGGACGACAAGCTCGCTGTTTGCCGACGATGAAAAGCTGGCCCTCGAGTACGCTGAGGCCATGACGATGACAGGCCGCGGCGTTGTCGACGAATTGCGCCAACGCCTCAAGCGGCAATGGAACGACGATGTCATTGTAGAGTTGACCGGTTTGATCGCGTTTCAGAACCTTTCTTCGAAGTTCAATGCGGCTCTTGACGTTCCTGCGCAGGGCTTTTGCGTGGGCCGTCCAGCGCCAGCTGGAACTTGATCGGCAGTCGGAGCGTGATTCGCTTCGATGCACAATGGTACGTGGACGATCACTGATGCCGACATAGAGCGAGCCGTCTGCGCGCTCAGGATACGACCGGGTGCGCACCGTCCTGGAGGGCAATGGTAGGCCGTTCAATCCGGTGGAAGGCGGGGCACAGAGCAACGCGTTCGCATCGAACGTCGCTGCTCCAAGCTGAGGCTGGGCCAAAGTTGCCACCTCCACGAGGGTGCGGCAGTGTAGGCCGATGGGTCGCAGGAATCGGATCAACGACACAGCCACGGGCGAAGCACGGGCGCCGAAGGCGCAGGCATCGATCGGCTCGCAACTTCCCGTGCGGGTCATGCTCCCGAGCAACCTGCCGGAAGCACTCAAACAGCTGGACGATACCCAGCTTCAGACTCTGCTGCGTGACGTTACGGCTGAGATCGATCGACGCGGGATGCCCGAGCCCGTCAAGGCGGTAGATCCCGCTGAGCCGACCGAGAAGGCATCTCGCCGGAAAACCTCTGCGGGAGCGCGTCAGGCTTCTGCCGAGGCCGAGGTCCCGGAAGGGAAGGCGAATATGATCCGGGCGTCGTTCAAGGCGGGGATGAAGCCGACGGCCATCGCGCGCTCACTTCGGATATCCCGGTTGCACGTCAATCGGGTGCTGGGCGCGCCGGAGAAGCCAAAGCGATAAGCAGATCTCCGGTCGCGCCCTTGTCGCCGTCACCCGGCTGTATCGATCCGATAGTAGTGGTGTCCCAAAGTCTCTCAGCTCAGAGGCCGTTTTCGATAGTAGTGAATCAGGCGCTGGATGGCGTCCTCATCGCTTTCGCCCGGCAAGCGTTGCCCCTGCAGCGCTTCCCAGGTTTCGTCCTCGAGCGGCAGCAGCCAGGTGCCGTCCGATTGCCTGATCGCCGTTGAGCGGAATGGCAGGAGAGCAAGTTCTGAGATGGCGCGGCATGTGGCGTCGCTCACCTTGATCGTCTTCATGGCGAGACCCTCTTACCCGGCTATCCGATAGACTCGCCCGCGCTTGTCTGACTTCTCCGATACGACCTCGAGCCCGAGCTTCTTCTTGAGCGCGCCGGCGATCGCGCCTCGTACCGTATGTGGCAGCCACTCGAGGGCCTCGACGATCTCGGCGATGCTGGCGCCCTTGGCGCGCCGGAGCATGGCGATCAGCTGCGCCTGCTTGCTGTCCTTGCGGACGGTGCGCTCCTTCCGCGGCTTCGTGTCGGCCTCGCCGGGTGCGGCGGTCTGCGCCGCCTTGGCCGGCTTGCGTTTGCCTGACGGGCGATCACGGTCGGGGAGAGCGTCAGTCGCGGACGCCGCCTCGGCGTCGATCCCGAGGTGCCGGTAGGCGGCAGGCGAGGCCTTGAGGGTCAGTGGCGCGCCATCGTCGTAGCGCCAGAGGGTGTCGTCGGCACGACCTGGGACTTCTTCGAGGAGGCCCTTGGTCAGCAGGCTCTTCAGGACATTGCCGATGGCATTGCCCTTGAGCTTGAGGGTGATCGGAAAGACGCAGCCATCGGGGCGCTGGCTGGCGGCCGAGAGGATGACGAGCTGGGAATCGGAGAGCTTGTGCATGGTCGGGCTCCTTGGATCGAGCCGCGAGGATCGCGACCCTTCTACGAGCCCGAGCCCCGCCGGCGTTACCGGTCGGGGCGTAAGAGGGCGTGGCGCGCTTACTCGGCGTGCTCGCCTTCCTTGAAGGCGCTGTCGGTGAGGCGCTTCAGGACTTCGGCGTAGTGGGCGAGGGTGCCGGCATGGCCCCAATTGATCGCTTCGGGGCTGTAGCCGAAGTGCTCTTCGCTGAGCGCCTTCAGCCGGTCGAGCATCGTGTCGATCTCGGCCCTGCGGGCGATGAAGCTGTCGAGGGCGGAGGTGGTCTTAGGCGTGCAGCACATGTCGGACTCCCTTGTTGGTGACCGCATGAACGCTTCAGTTCGCACCAAAGCCAAGTCGATGATCGCTAGGCGCGATTGCTTTCTTCAGGCCCCGACGATCATGAAATGATCGAGCCGAATCCGGCCGATCGAGGACAGAGAGAATGGCCGTTCGAGGCCGAAAGCCGAAGCCGTCGCACCTGAAGCTGGTCACCGGCCGCGTGTCCCTCCTATGCACTACACGGGTAAGCCAACCCAGGACGCCCCTCACACGACCTTCCTGCGTTCACCCCCGATGCATTTTGCCCCGGCGCGCCGATGCATTTTCTCTCCGGCGTTGATACCGCCCGTGGAAGCACCGTGGAAGCAGGAGGGAAAGCGGTCCTGCGGGGATCTGGGTGAGCCGAACGACTGGGCGCAATGTCGCGTTCCGCCAGCAAGTCTTCGACGTCCCGGAAGCTAAGGGTGAACCGGAGACAGAGACAGACGGCCTGATGGATGATCGCAGGCGGAAACCGCTAGCCGGTGCAGATGAACGTCCTAAAATCTTTGGCTACCGAGCGACCACAGCAACCGCAAGGCGCTTTGGCCCCAGCCGTGACCTCTGTAACCATTTCAGGATCCCAGGTCGCTGGCGGTCTTGCTCATGACTACCCTATCTGGATGCCAGCCCGTGCCAGACGCGTTAAGAGCGAGTCTTGGCCATGTAGATAGTCTTTTGGTCTAACCGGAATTCGCGATGGCACTTGATCGGATTGGACCAATTCATCGAGGAACCCCAAGCTGCTGAGCTCCGTCATCCTTGAGGGATAGAGTCGGCCATCGAGATGGTCGCATTCATGTTGTACGATCCGCGCGTGAGTTCCGGCGACGATACGCTCCGAGCGTTCGCCATTGAGGTCGAAGGCGACGAGACGAATTCGCTCCCAACGCGGCACGCGGCCTCGCATATCCGGGAGCGATAGGCACCCTTCCCAGTCAGTGTACAGGCTTTCGCCCAAGGGATGGACCTCGGGGTTGATCAGCACGGTCATGCCGATCGGATCGTCGCCAGGTCGGCCAGTCACGCGGTGCTCGGGGACGAAGTAGATCACCACTCGTTCGGAAACACCGATTTGCGGGGCTGCGATGCCCGCTACACCCATGGACTCCAGAGTGTCGATCATGTCGGCTACCAGCATTGCCACAGCGTCTGCCGTCGGATCTCGAACAGGTGCTGCGATCTTCGCCAGCATAGGATTCCCGGCTCGCACAATGGGGCGTAGCGACATGGTGACGTTCCCTCCTGCCTTGCACGCTCAAATGAATGCCAGATATTGGCAGGCCCCAATCCATCCGGGTGCTTGCCGGCGGTAATGATCCAGCCCCGGTCAGCCTCGCTTGACCGGTACTTCGATTGGACGCTCGGCAAATGCATGGTTATTGCCCCGGGTCCAAATTCAAAATACTGAAAATCTGTGCTGTCTGCAGAAAATTGATCCGTGCGTGCCCGACGATCAGCCGCCAAGGTCCGTTCGCTAAGCTGCCGATCGCCTCGTCCATACATCGCGTCGATCATCCTTCGCCTGCGACGAGATCGTCGTATCGCCCTCGACGCGTCAAGCAAACGCTCGCGCGCCTGAAGATCGACGCTCTAGCAAATCAAGAATGACAAATCGATTTCGGCCATGGCCGCCTTGCCGACGCGTCGGGGCGAGCAAGCCTGCGGCGATCCCGGGAAGCGAACCGGCCGCAGTCATGCAGCATGTGAGAGTGCACGGGAGTCGATATTCTCGAGTGAGCGTGGTGATCGCCGATTGCGGTGGTCGGACCTATCGAATGGTGCAAAATGAAATCTGACTAGGGCGTTTCGGTCATTACTTGTGCCTCGATACCGAGTGCCAGAGAATACGCCGGTGTGATCGATGGGAAGCCCTCGAGAGAGCGGCGAGGATCAAGGGGTCGCGGTAGCGATGGAAGCGGTTCCCAACGCGGCGAGTAGCAAGCATGCTCTATTCGATCAGCCAAAAATGCGGGCATGAGCTCTCATCATCTTCGGGTCATGGGTGGCTCGCGGAGATCAATCTACGACCCGCTCTTAAGATCGTCATTTCGTATGTCTTGGGTCTTAGCAGTGAGCAAGTGAACGGGTCGTTCGACGTTCCAGTCGATTGAGCTTTTTCTTGCCGGGAGTTGGTCATGCGCGTGGATCTCCGAACTGACTTGGTGTCGCGTCCAACGCCAGAAATGTGTCAGGCCATGATGGAGGCGATGAAAGTCGCCCCTGGCTTTGGCCCTCGAGAAGATCCGGTCGTGTCGCGACTCGAGCGGTTCGCAGCCGACATGCTCGGCAAGGACGATGCTTTGTTTTGTCCAACATGCACCATGGCAAACCAGATTGCGATCCATGTTCGTTGTGGTCGCGGCAAGACGTTCGTGGCGGAACACACGGCGCATGCTGTCATCTACGAGCAGTCGGCATTCGCTTCGCTGTCCGGAGTCATGCCAAAACTAGTTCCTGAGAAGAACTTCGCGCCGGACCCGGAGGCGATTGCTGTGGCACTTCGCCCGCTGCGCCCGCTCGATCCTCAAATCTCTTTGATTTGGATCGAGAACACACACGTACACACCGGTGGCATGGTAGTCCAACCAGAGACGATGCAAGCGATCAGGGGTATCGGGACCAAAGCCGGTGTCCCGGTTCATCTCGACGGAGCGCGCCTGTTCAATGCTGCTACAGCGCTGGATGTCTCGGCCAAGGACCTAGCCAGCATGGCAGATACTGTGTCGCTCAGCCTTAACAAGGGCCTGAGCGCGCCGCTCGGCGCCGTTCTCGTCGGACCGCGAGATTTCATCGCCGAAGCGGTTCGAGTGCGGCAGATGTTCGGAGGTGGCTGGAGGCCGGCTACTATTCCGGCCGCAGCCGGCATCGTTGCGCTTGAGACCATGATCGATCGGCTCGTGGACGATCATCGGAGAGCCAGACGCTTGGCCGACGGGATTAGTGTCTTGGACGGAATCGAGATCGATCCCCGGTCGGTTCCGACGAACATAGTGCTCGCACGCGTCGTTCTCCCCGGTCTGACCGCCGTCGACTTGGCTGCGGCTTTGGCGAAGGAGCACATCCTCGTCGGTGTCTACGAACCCAATTTCATCCGTCTCGTCACCTACGTCGACATCAGTGACGATGCTGTGACGCATGCTCTCGATGTATTTCGGCGCGTCATCAGTCGATCGCGCTTGCGTCTTTGATCTGCCCGGAATGTTTCAGATGCAGCCTAGTCCCAAATGTCGGAGCAGGCGGTTGCGCCCCGCGCGGCAAAGACCAAAGGCGATCGTCGTCGCTTGACGCCACGCGCGTCGCGAGCGGCTAGTCGTCCTGCTGATTGCTTTATTTTCCGCCCTCAAGGCACATCTCTCTCGTCGTCGTTCCTCGCTCTGACACGGTGCGCCTCAAGCTGGAGCCTGTGCATGAACCTGAAGCAGCCCGTCGGGGTTGTGGAATTTCCGGCATGACGCCCGGGAAACAATCGCGTTCCTGCCTTCATTGATGTGATGTTCTGCCGTCCCGCGCTGGTTGTAGATGGCGACCACGCGCTTGGCGGGACGGCTTAGGCTGGCAGCGATGAAGCCGCCGGGCGGCTATGGGAAGTTACGTGAGCGTCAACCGGAGACGGTGATGGAGGATGTTGTCAGAGAGGGATCAGTGGCGCCCGTGCGCGGATAGCCTATCGCCCACGCGGTTCAGGCGCCTGGTCAGACGTCGGGAGACGATCGTCGCCGGATCCGCAACCTCGCTGTGCGACGAGATCGGTCCGGACAGTGCAAACAGCGCAAGAGGGCTTTCGCCATCTCTCGACTTTCGCCCCATCCACCGGGCTTGACCGTCCCCCGCAATTGAGCGCACAGTTTTTGGGCTGCTGGAAAGTCGGACTCGCATGGCCATGTGTCTCGGGTGGCTTTGAAGGCCCGGCCGTCGGTGTTTCCTTGAGGGGAGCGGAAGATGGTTCAGGCCATATCTAGACTGCATGCTACGCGCCGCCAGATGCTCGCCGGATCGGCTGCGTTGCTCGGGTCGGCGATGCTGCCCGGGCGGACGATGGCGGCCGATGGCCCTTGGTCGGCCCGCCCGGCCGGCACGACGAAGAGCGTCGAGTTCTTCGGATGGCAATATGGTGACATATACGAAGTGCTGGGAAAGAAGTTCCAGGCTGACTGGGGCGTGCCCTTCAATTCCAACTTCACGCCGTACAACGACTATGCCAAGACCCTGAGCACTACGTTCGCCACGGGCCAGCAGATCGACACCGGCCCGGCGTTCAACACCGTCTTTGGCGTTTGGATAGATCAGGGCGTCATCGAGCCGCTCGATGGCCTCCCCGGCCTCAAGGAGTACGTCGCCGATTTCACCCCGCTTCAGCTGCGCTCATCGACCTACAAGGGCAAGATCTATGGGATGCCCTACTACACGACCGCATGGGTCTGGAACTACTACGAGGAACTCGGCCGCAAGGCCGGCCTAAAGGCGCCGTTCGCCTCGTACGAGGAGTTAATCGACCAAAGCCTCAAGGCCAAGCGCGACGGCCTCTCCAACTATCCGATCATCTGGGTGGCCGGCGCCGGTCCCGAGCATCTCCTCGGCACCTGGGTCGCTCTCACCTGGAACATGCACAAGGCGAAGTTCTTCGACGACCGCGGCAACCACCAGCTCGGCGCAGGCTCGGGCGCCCGCCAGGCCCTCAAATGGCTGGCGGAGACCTTCACCAAGCACAACATCTCCGACCCGGAATCGCTGAAGGTGCAGATGGGCGGGTCGACCAACGCCTTCAAGGCGGGGCAGCACCTCTATCGCGGACCCAACCACCACTACACCCTGCGGCAAATCAACGACCCCTCGCAATCGAGTATCGCCGGCAAGGTCAAGGTGCATGGCTTCCCCGGCGATGGACGCTCCATAGCCAACGCCAACGTCTACTGCATGATGACGGCCAAAGGTAACAAAGACTGGGCCTGGAAACAGCTCCAGTATCTCGGCGGCCGGACCAAGGATGGCGAATACATGCAGGCCCAGAAGCTGATGCGCGAGCAGATGTTTGGCAGTGGCTTCAAGTCGATCATGGACAGCCCGGAGCTCAAGCAGGCTTGGTCGCAATGGGCGGACGTGCCCACGCTCCTCGACACCTGGAACAAGTCGGACTTCATCGGTGACGTCATCCAGTCCTTCCTGGAGCCGTGGCACCTGCCCTGGACCGACACGATTAACATCGAATCGCACAAGGCGCTCCGCGGCGAGATTACAGCCGACGCGGCCTGTGACAACATCATCGCCGGCATCGCTGCGGCCAAGCGGGCGATCTGATCGAGCCGGGGCGGGGAGCGATACGGCCGCTCCCGCTTCCGGATTGCCGGCGCGCGCACGGGTGACGTGGGGATGGCGATGAGCCCGGGCAGGAACGTGAGCAGTCAGGTCGCCGGGACGCCGGCCCGGCGCCGGCGCGGCGAGCTGCCCGCCTCCCTCTTCGCCCTGGTCATCAATCTCCCGACGATCCTTCTCGTCTCCTTTGTGCTGTTTGTACCGATCGTGTACGCGTTCTATCTGTCGCTCACAAAGATCAACATCGGCGCCCTGCGGCGGGGCTTCCCGTTCCCTTTCGTCGGCTTCGAGAACTATCTCTTCGTCCTTGACGACCCGCTGTTCTTGCTGTCGCTTTCCCACACGCTCATCTTCGCGGCCTTCACGGTCGTGGTGGAGGTGGTCCTCGGCCTCGCCATCGCACTGCTGATCGCCGAAAGCCGCCTCTGGATCTCTCGCCTCACTCGCTTCCTGATTCTTCTGCCCTATGGCGTTCCCTACGTCGCCAACGGGCTAGTTTGGGTCTACATCTACAATTCGCAGTTTGGCTTTCTCAACCGGTTCCTCTTCAATCTCGGGCTGATCGACACCTATCGCGACTGGCTCGGAAACAGCCAGACCGTCCTTTTTATGGTGTCCGTCCCGTATATCTGGCGGACGCTGCCCTTCGCGGTCCTCCTGTTCCACGCGGCGCTGCAATCCATCCCCAAGCAATACTATGACGCGGCCCAGGTGGACGGGGCCGGCTACTGGCAGATCTTCTTCCGCATCGTTCTGCCGCTCCTGCGCCCGGTGCTGGCAATCGTCATCATACTGCGCACGACGTTCGCCTTCCTCGTCTTCGACGAGGTACTGGCGATCACTCAGGGTGGTCCGGGCGACGCGACCTGGGTCGCGAGCTGGTACGCCTACAAGAAGTCGTTCGAACCGCCCTTTGCGATCGGCCTCGGTGCGGCGGCCTCCTTCATCCTGGCGCTGATCCTGTTCATCCTGGCGCTGATCTACGTGAAGACCATTCTCCGGCGTGGGTACCGGTAAATGGACCCCCGGCTGACCTTCGGCACGACCGCCTGGATCTACGCCGCCAACCTCGTGGTTCTGGGCTTCCTGTTGTTTCCGATCCTGGCCGTGCTGCAGGGGTCGTTGATGTCCGAGCGGACGACCTACGAGCACCTGACCGACCTCGTTCCGCGAAGCGTCACACTGGAGAACTATGCCGTCCTCATCGTCCCCGGCTTCAAGCGGTCGGGTGATGTCGCCGGCAACCGCACCTACATCCCGCAGAGCGTCCAGCACTTCCCGCGCGCCTTCGCCAACAGCCTGACGATCTCGGTCGGCGTCACCCTCTTGACGCTCGTCGCCGGCGCGCTCTCGGCCTACAGCATCGCCCGGCTGAAGAGCCGCTGGACCACTTGGCTGCTCGGCGGCTCGCTCATCATGCGCTTCATGCCGGTCATGGTCCTGGTGATCCCCATGTACGTGATCGGCCGCACGGTCGGGGTCACCAACTCGATGGCGGGCGTCATCCTCGCCGAATCCGGCTTGCTCCTGCCCTATGCGATCTTCATTCTCGTACCGTTCTTCCAGTCGATCCCAATCGAGCTGGAGGAGGCGGCGCGGGTCGACGGCTGCTCGCGACTGGGGGCGCTCTGGCGCATCATCGTGCCGCTGTCGACGCCGGGTCTCGCCGCGGTCGGAGTGATCGTCTTCATCGCCTCATGGCACGAGCTCCTCATCCCGCTCGTCCTCAACAACCGTCCCGAGGCCCTCACCCTGCCGATGGTGATGGCGAGCCTTGCCGGCGACGTGCAAGTTCTCTTCAACATCACCATGGCGGTTGCGATGCTGAGTCTCCTGCCGACCGTGCTCCTGGTGCTGGTGCTGCAGCGCTATGTGGTCCAGGGCCTGTCGGCCGGTGCGGTCAAGGGCTAGCGGAGGCTGCGACGTGGGAATAAATCGATCGCCTCAACGGCGTCATGTACGTCGACCCGGTGGATGATATGAGGACGTTGGCATTCCAGTCGGAAGGCGCATTGAACTATCGAAGCGCCGGCATGGCAGTCGCAGGGAAGGAATAGAACCTTGGACGAGGATATCTTCTTCACGCCGGCCACGGAGCTCGCGATAGCCATCCGCCGGAAGTCGTTATCGCCGGTCGAACTCGTGGATGCGCTCTTCGAGCGAATCGCTAGGCTCGACCCCGTTCTGAAGGCTTTCATCGTCGTCACCGAGGAGGCCGCCCGCACTGAGGCGCGGCGCGCCGAGCAGGCGGTTATGGCCGGGGATGCGCTCGGCCCGCTCCACGGTGTGCCAGTCACCATCAAGGACTTCATCGACGTCGCCGGCTTGGCGACGACCTACGGCTCCCACATCTTCAAGGACAATGTCGTCGCCCGGGACGCGGTGGTCGTCGAGCGCGTGCGCGCGGCCGGCGCGATCGTCATCGGCAAGACCACGGCGCCGGATTTCGGCTGGAAGGCGACCGGCGACAGCCGCCTCACCGGCAATGCCCGCAATCCCTGGAGCCTGGCGCATACGCCCGGAGGATCGAGCGCCGGGGCGGCGGCTTCGGTCGCGGCTGGGCTCGGTCCGCTTGCGGTCGGCACTGACGGGGCGGGCTCGATCCGCG
Source organism: Asaia bogorensis (assembly GCA_945889625.1). Taxonomy (GTDB): domain Bacteria; phylum Pseudomonadota; class Alphaproteobacteria; order Reyranellales; family Reyranellaceae; genus Reyranella. The sequence goes on from CAMDCE010000092.1 coordinate 10,565, forward strand.
TCCCGGCCTCGTTCTGCGGCATCGTCGGCTTCAAGGCGAGCTACGGCCGCGTGCCGCAGCCCGGCCAGTCGCCGGCGCAGACCTCGCATACCGGCCCGATGGCACGCACGGTCGCCGACGCGGCCCTGCTGCTGAAGGTCCTCGCGGGCCAGGTCGGCAGCGACCCGGTCACGTTGCCGACGCCGCCCGACGATTATCCCGCTCTCCTCGACGTCGGCATCGCGGGCCGGCGGATCGCCTATAGCCCCGACCTCGGCTTCGCCACTGGCATCGACCCTGAGGTGGCCTCCCGCTGTCGCGAGGCGGCCCTCGCCCTGGCCGATGCCGGCGCCCTCGTCGAGGAGGCGACGCCCGACTGGGGCGATCCGTCGCCGATCATGCTCGACATGTGGCCGGCGATCTGGGCGGCCCGCGTCGGCGACCGCCTGGAAGCCTTCCGCGATCGCCTCGATCCCGGCCTAGTCGCTTGCACCGAGGAGGGGCTGCGGCAGCCGCCGGAAACCTTTGTCCGCGCGCAGATGCGACGGGTCACCTGGTGCGAGCAAACCTACCGCTTCTTCGAGCGCTACGACTTCCTGCTGACGCCGAGCGTCGCCGTTCCGGCGCTGGAGGTCGGACGCCTGCAGCCGCGCGGCGCAAGCGAGCACCCCTGGAATTGGCTCTCCTGGGCGCCGTTTAGTTTCCCGTTCAACCTTGCCTGGAACCCGGCGATCACCGTCCCGGCCGGGCAGGCCGTCGACGGCCGCCCCATCGGGCTCCAGATCGTCGGCCGGCGCTTCGACGATACCGGCGTGCTCCAGGCCGCGGCCGCCTTCGAGCGGATACGGCCCTGGGCACATCTGCGCCCGGCAGTTAAATAGGATGGCTATGACGACGACGGCAGCACTCGCCGGTGACCTCGATCCCGTGACGTTCGAGGTCCTGCGCAACGCATTGCTGGCGATCACCGAGGAGATGGGCGCGACGCTCCGTCGGGCGGCCTATTCGACCAACATCAAGACCCGCGGCGACTTCTCCTGCGC
>CAMDCE010000093.1 GCA_945889625.1 Asaia bogorensis
CCAGCAGGTCGACGGCCTCGGTCTGCTGCCGTTGCGCATCGACGGCGTGCAGCTGACACCCGGCGTCGCCATCGGCCGCGCCGTGCTGCACGAGCCGCGCATCGTCATCCAGCGGGTCGTCGCCGAAGACGTCGAGCAGGAGCAGGTGCGCTTCGAGGAGGCGCTGGGCGCAGTGCGCGAAGACGTCGACCGGCTGCTCGAGGCCGACGACATGCAGGATGGCGAGCAGCGCGAGATCCTCGAGACCTTTCGCATGTTCGCCGACGATCGCGGCTGGATGGAGCGCGTGCGCGAAGCCATCGCGTCCGGCCTCACCGCCGAGGCCGGCGTGCAGCGGTCCTTCGACGATGTGCGCACGCGTCTTGGCCAATCGACCGATCCCTACATCCGCGAGCGCCTGAGCGATCTGCAGGATCTCAGCAACCGGCTGCTGCTGCGGCTGACCGGGCGCGCCGCGGTCGATCCCAGCGCGCTGCCCGACGACATGATCGTGATCGCCCGCGACATGGGGCCGGCCGAGCTGCTCGACTACGACCGCGCGCGGCTGCGCGGCCTCGTGCTCGAGGAGGGTTCGGCAATGAGCCACGTCGCGATCGTGGCGCGCGCGCTCGACATCCCGGTCGTCGGCCGCGCGCCCGACGTGTTGTCGCGCATCGAGCCGGGCGACGCCATCGTCGTCGACGGCGACAATGCCCAGGTGCTGGTGCGGCCGGCCGAGGACATCCTGCAGACGGTCTATGCCGCAGTCGACGCGCGCGCCGAGCGGCGGCGCAAGTACGCAGCCCTGCGCGATCTGCCATCGGTGACGCGCGACCAGGCGCGCATTTCGCTGCAGATGAACGCCGGCCTGCTGATCGACATGCAGCATCTCGACGACACCGGCGCCGACGGCATCGGCCTCTACCGGACCGAGATCCCGTTCATGGTGCGCTCGGAGTTCCCCGACGTCGACGGCCAGGCATGGCTGTACAGCCGCGTGCTCGACATCGCCGACGGCCGGCCGGTGACCTTCCGCACGCTCGATGTCGGCGGCGACAAGGTGCTGCCCTATGTCGGCGCCTTCGGCGATGAAAACCCCGCCATGGGCTGGCGGGCGATCCGCATCGGGCTCGACCGGCCGGCCATGCTGCGCCGACAGCTGCGCGCCCTGATCCAGGCCGCCAACGGCCGACCCCTGTCGGTCATGTTCCCGATGATTGCCGAGGTATCCGAGCTTTTGGCTGCCCGCCGGCTCCTCGACCTCGAGCTGGGGCGGGTCCGCCAGCGCGGCCTGGCAATGCCCGAGCGGCTGCGTGTTGGCGTTATGTTCGAGGTGCCGGCGCTGGCCTGGCAGTTTGACAGCCTGCTGCCGCACGTCGACTTCATCTCGGTCGGCACCAACGACCTGTTGCAGTTCCTTTTTGCAGCCGACCGCGGCAACAGCCGCTTGGCCGGTCGCTACGACAGCTTGTCTCCGGCGCTGCTTCGACTGCTACATTTTGTAGTGGAGAAGGTGCGGCCGTCGGGGGTCGACCTCGCGGTGTGCGGCGAGATGGCGGGCCGGCCGGTCGAGGCGCTGGCCCTGCTGGCGATCGGGGTCCGGACGCTGTCGATGTCGCCCGGCGCCATTGGACCGGTGAAAGCCATGATTCGTTCGCTCGATCTGAACGAAGCGACCGGGTTCGTGACCTCGGCGCTGGCACAACCGGATCGGCCCCTGCGCGAGACGCTGCGCCTGTTCGCCGCTGACCACGCCATCGAAATATAGCGGCCGAAGTCCGAATCACTTTTGCCCCGTCGAAAAGCTCTGCTAAAACTCGTTCTGCGAGGGGGAATTTGATGCCGGATCAGGTCGATTGGCGAACGATGGAACGCGAGGCTACGCCAGGTCGCGCGGTCGGTCGGTTGCTGCGCGACCAGCGTGAAGCGCGCGGTCTCAGCATCGTCGACATCGAAAAGCGTCTGCGCATCCGTCGTCACTACGTCGAGGCGATCGAGCAGGGCCGTTTCGATCTGTTGCCCGGCGCGACCTACATTCCAGCCTTCCTGCGCGCCTACGCCAAGCATGTCGGGCTCGATCCCGAGAAGGTCCTCACCGCCTACGCTCTCTCCGGTCCGGTGCCCATCGAGCGCCCGATCGCATTGCCCGCCGACTTCCCGCTGGTCGAGAAGCGTGCACCGATCGGACTCGCGGTGCTCACCGTGCTGCTGGTGATCGGTGCCGGCTATGGCGTGTGGCACTACCTGCCGCGCCAGCAGGTGATCGTTTCCGAAAAAGTACCGCCGGTGCCGGATCGCCTTCTCGCCTCGCGGCCCGCCGCTTCTGTCGCACCCGCCACGACGAGCGAACCCGCGACGAGCAGCACCGTCACACCCGCTGCCTCCGCTACACCCGCCGCCGCGACCGCGACACCACCGCAGGAAGCGCGCAGCGCGCCTGGCGCGTTGCGGCAAGAGATCTGGCCTGCGCCGAGACACGAAACCGCGAGCGCGCCGCCGGCGCCGCCGGTCGTCGTCGCCGTGCCGGTCACACCGCCGGCAGTCGTGATGTCGGTTCCCGGCATCGGTCAGGCGCAGGCAGCACAGCCGCCGTCCGCCGACTCCCAGCGCATCGTCACGTCGCCCGTGCCGGATGTTCAGGAAGCGGTGACACGCGGCGTCCTGGTCGATACTCCGACAACCGCTCAGCCGATGCCGACGCTGCCCATGAAGAGCGACACCCACGTCTTCGTGAGCTCCAATAGCTGGGTCGAATTGCGCGCGCCCAACGGCGACGTTCTCGCCCAGACCTACGTCCGCGCCGGCGAAAGCTACGTCGTTCCGGCAGGAATCGCCTACCGCATCATCGACGCGCGTTAGAGCGGTTTCCGGTCCGTCGGACCGGAACGCGCGCACGCGACGGCAGGCAAGAGGGCAGGCAAAAGAGCCCGGCTGGATAAGCCGCCCGCGCGCGGGTACATTGGCGGGCATGAGCATTCGACCCTATCGCGACATCGTGCGCCGCAAATCGCGGCAGATCATGGTCGGGTCCGTGGCCGTGGGCGGTGACGCGCCGATCACGGTTCAGACCATGACCAACACGCTGACCGCCGATGCCGAGGCGACCATCGCGCAGATCCGCCGGGCCGAGGAGGCCGGCGTCGACATCGTGCGCGTGTCCTGCCCGGATGAAGCGTCGACGGCGGCGCTGCCCAGGATTGTCAAGTCCGCGAAGGTGCCGATCGTGGCCGACATCCACTTCCACTATAAGCGCGCCATCGAATCGGCCGTCGCGGGGGCGGCCTGCCTGCGCATCAATCCCGGCAACATCGGCAGCGCCGACCGCGTCCGCGAAGTGGTGAAGGCCGCTCGAGACCACGGCTGCTCGATGCGCATCGGCGTCAATGCCGGCTCGCTGGAGAAGGACCTGCTGGAGAAATATGGCGAACCCTGTCCGGAGGCGATGGTCGAGTCTGCGCTCGATCACGCCCGCATCCTGCAGGACCACGATTTCCACGAGTTCAAGATCAGCGTCAAGGCGTCCGACGTCTTCCTGGCGGTCGCGGCCTACCAGCAACTGGCAGATGCCTGCGACTACCCGCTGCATATCGGCGTCACCGAGGCGGGGGGCTTGCGCACCGGCACGGTGAAGTCCTCGATTGGTCTCGGCTCGCTGTTGTGGGCGGGGATCGGCGATACCGTCCGCGTGTCGCTGTCGGCCGAGCCCGAGGAAGAGGTCCGCGTCGGATACGAGATGCTGAAGGCGCTCGGCCTGCGGCACCGCGGCGTCAACATCATCTCCTGCCCGTCCTGTGCGCGTCAGCAGTACGACGTGATCCGCACGGTCGAGGCGCTGGAGAAGCGGGTAGCGCACATCACCACGCCGATGACCGTGTCGGTGATCGGCTGCGTCGTCAACGGCCCCGGCGAGGCGCGCGAGACCGACATCGGCTTCACCGGCGGCGGCGCCAACACCCACCAGGTCTACATCGCCGGCGTGCCGCACCATCGGCTGAAGGACGCCGACGTCGTCGACCATCTGGTCGAGTTGATCGAGAACAAGGCGGCCGAGATCGAGGCCGCCCTCAAGACCGACAAGACTCCGGCCGAAGCCGAGCGACATCGTACCGCCGCGGAATAGCGGCGTTCGGTCCCTTTCTGTCGACGATCTTTCAAGGCGTTCTCCCGTGAGCAAATTGCAGCCCGTGCGCGGCACGCACGACCTCCTCCCCGACGAGTACCGGCGCTTCGCCCATGTCGTCGACACGGCGCGCGACGTGGCGCGTCTCTACGGCTATCGCGAGATGGCCACGCCGATCTTTGAATTCACCGAGTTGTTCGCCCGCGGCATCGGCGAGGCGACCGACGTCGTGTCCAAGGAGATGTACACGTTCGGCGACCGCGGCGGCGAATCGCTCACCTTGCGGCCGGAGTACACCGCCGGCATCTGCCGTGCTTTCATCTCCAACGGCGAGCTCAGCCAGCAACTGCCGTTGAAGCTGTTCGCCGCCGGTCCGATGTTCCGCTACGAGCGGCCGCAGAAGGGCCGCCAGCGCCAGTTCCACCAGATCGACATCGAGGTGCTGGGCGCGCCCGAGCCGGGCGCCGACATCGAGGTGATCTCGGTCGCCGCCGACATCCTCGATCGGCTGGGCATCCTCGAGCGCTGCGTGCTCAGCATCAATTCACTGGGCGATCCCGAATGCCGCGGGGTCTACCGCAAGGTGCTGGTCGACTATTACTCCGGCCACCTTGGCAAGCTCTCGGAGGACTCCAAGAACCGCCTGCAGCGCAATCCGCTGCGCATCCTCGACAGCAAGGACGAGGGCGACAAGGCGATCAACGCCAACGCGCCATCCTTCGCCGACCACCTGAACGCGGCAAGCCGCGATTTCCTTTCGACGGTGAAAGACGGTCTTGCCGCCGCCGGCATCCCGTTCGAGGTCGATCCGGGATTGGTGCGCGGGCTCGACTACTACACTCACACCGCTTTCGAGTTCGTCACCACCCATCTCGGTGCTCAGGGCACGGTCATCGGCGGCGGTCGCTATGACGGGCTGATCGCCGAGCTGGGCGGCCCGCCGACCGCCGGCATCGGCTGGGCGGGCGGCATCGAGCGGCTGATGATGTTGTGCAACGAACCCGCGGCCCTGCCGCGGCCGGTCGTGATCGCGCCGCTGGGTCCTGCCGCCGAGGCCAAGGCGCTGGGCCTCGCCCGCGCGTTGCGCCGCGCCGGCATTGCCGTAGAACAAGACTATCGCGGCAACATGAAGCGGCGAATGCAGCGCGCCAACAAGCTCCATGCCCGCGCCGTCCTGATCATCGGCGACAACGAGCTGGCCAAGGGCGCCGCTCAGCTCAAGGACCTCGACAGCGGCACTCAGAGTGAAGTGGCGTTCGACAAGCTCGCCGATGCGCTGAAGGGCTGACCGTGTCGCTGTTGCAGAAACTTGACCAGGTCGTGGCGCGCCACGCCGAATTGCAGGCCAGCCTGTCCGGCGGCGCGCTCGATTCGCAGAAGTTCGTTGCCGCCTCGAAGGAATATGCCGATCTCGGCCCGTTGGTCGAGGCGGTAGGCGAGCTGCGCAAGGCCGAGCGGGAGTTCAAGGACGCCGAGGCGATGGCGGCTGATCCCGACATGAAGGCGATGGCCGAGGAAGAAATGGCGGCGATCAAGAAGCGCCTGCCCGAGCTCGAGCAGGTCGTCAAACGCATGCTGCTGCCCAAGGATGCGGCTGACGAGAAGAACGCCATCCTGGAAATCCGCGCCGGCACCGGCGGCGACGAGGCGGCGCTGTTCGCCGCCGATCTTTTCCGTATGTACCAGCGCTATGCCGGCGAACATCGCTGGAAGTTCGAGATCATGGAGCTCTCCGACACCGGCATCGGCGGCTACAAGGAGGCGATCGCCACGGTGAGCGGCAAGGGCGTGTTCGCGCGGCTGAAATTCGAATCGGGCGTGCACCGCGTGCAACGTGTGCCGGCGACCGAGGCCTCGGGGCGCATCCATACCTCCGCCGCGACGGTGGCGGTGCTGCCGGAGGCCGAGGAATTCGATATCAAGGTCGACGAAAAGGACCTGCGCATCGACGTCTTCCGCTCGTCAGGACCGGGCGGCCAGTCGGTCAACACCACCGATTCGGCGGTGCGCATCACCCACATCCCGACCAATACGGTGGTCGTCCAGCAGGACGAGAAGAGCCAGCACAAGAACAAGGCCAAGGCGATGAAGATCCTGCGCGCCCGTCTCTACGATGCCGAGCGCCAGCGCCGCGACGACGCGCGCTCCGCTGACCGCAAGGGTCAGGTGGGCAGCGGCGACCGCAGCGAGCGCATCCGCACCTACAATTTTCCGCAAAGCCGGGTGACCGACCATCGCATCAATCTCACGCTCTATTCGCTCGACCAGGTGATGGAAGGCCGCGGTCTCGACGAGGTCATCGATGCGCTGATCGCCGACGACGAGGCCAGTCGCCTGGCGGAGCTTGCGAGCTGACTGCGACCTACGACACATTGCTCCGTGATGCCGCCGTCGCCCTGACCGCGGCGGGAATCGACAACGCCCGCTTCGAAGCCCGCCTTCTGCTGGCGCATGCCGCGCGCCTCTCGGTCGAACAATTGATCGCGCGCGGGACCGATGCCGCGCCGCCCGCGGTCGCCGCGGCCCTGCGAAGCCTCGCCGCGCGGCGGGTGGGTCGCGAGCCGATGGCCTACATCCTGGGCGAACGTGAATTCTGGGGGCTGCCGTTCAAGGTCTCGCCCGCCGTGCTGGTGCCGCGGCCCGACAGTGAGACCCTCATCGAAGCGGCGCTGGCTCTGCTGGCTGACCGTACCAAGGCATGGCGCATCGTCGATCTCGGTACGGGCTCGGGCTGCCTGCTGCTGACGCTCTTGCGGGAATTTCCCAACGCACGAGGTGTCGGCCTGGAGGTATCGGCCGCCGCGCTTGATGTGGCGCAGGCCAACGCCGCGGCCTTGGGCGTGGCGGGTCGGGCGGAGCTTGTGCTGGGCGATTGGCGGCAGCCGGCTTGGGCGGAGCGGCTGGGTGGACCGTTCGATCTGCTGGTTTCCAACCCGCCCTACATCGAAGCGGGCGTGATCGACGGGCTGATGCCGGAGGTCGCCCGGTTCGAGCCCCGGCTGGCTTTGGACGGCGGTCCGGACGGGCTTGTCGCCTATCGTACAATCGCTGCTGTGGCGCCTGAATTGGTCACAATCGGCGGCCGCCTGCTGGTCGAAATTGGCGAAGGACAAGTCCCTGAAATCACGAGGATTTTTAGCTCCGGCGGGATGACCGTGGAGGCCGCCTTCAAGGACCTTGGCGGCATCGAACGAGTGGTGTCGGCCAAGCATTAAAAGGTTGGCAAGTCCGGCGATTGAGACTAGGTTCCGATTGCCCCTTTGGAGGGGGCTTCACCCGACTAGGCGGTACGCCAACGGGTAACCAACCTTCCGAATATCCAGCTGCGACGGTGCCCAGGAAGGGCAGGGGGTAGCTAACAACAATACCCCGTCCGGCATGTAAATGGCCCTAGGTTTATGAGACCAAACAATCGTCAGCGGTCGCGCGGCGGTCGCAATGGTGGCGGCGGCGGTGGCGGCAACCACAATCAACACAAGCAACATCACAATCACAATCCGAACCGGCCGCCCAATCGAAATCAGATTTTCGATAGCAGCGGACCCGACGTGCGGGTGCGTGGCAATGCCCACCAGGTATTCGACAAATACCAGGCGCTGGCCCGCGAGGCCGCCTCCCAGGGCGACCGCATCGCGGCCGAGGCTTATTGGCAGTACGCCGACCATTACTTCCGCACGATCCAGACGATGGGCGGCTTCGTTCCACGCAACAATTGGGGCGATGGCGGCGAGGACGGCCAGCAGACCGGGCCGCAGCAACAGGGCCAACCAGGCCCGCAAGGCCAGCAGGGCCCGCAAGGTCAGCAGGGCCAGCAAGGCCAAGGCCCGCCGCCCAGCAACGCCAACGGCCATGCTCCGGGCGAGCGCATGAGCGGCCAGGACGATAATGCCGAGGAGCCCGGTCTGGGTGGTGTCGCCTTCCTGCAGAACGGCCGCGGCGCGCCGGGCGGACCCGATCCGGCCGTGGAAGAACAGCCCGAAGTGCCGGAATTCACCCCGGAGCGGACCGGTCGACGCAGCTAAGCGCTTTCGACTGCGCGTAGGCGTTCAGAGGTGGATCAGAGTTGGTGCCAGGAACGCCAGTAGAGTGAAGCCGAAGCCGACGGTACCCAGCCCCATGGCGACGAAGGTCAGCCAGACGACGCTGGTGAGCGCTGCCGCGCCGGACAGCACGATCGCCAGCTGGAAACAGGCCGAGGCGTATTCGAACATGTGGTAGGCGGCCAGCGACTTGTCGCGGTGCTCCTCCTTGGCCTTGGCGCGCCCCATCAATTCCTTGCGCCCTTCGCCGGTCTCCGGCTCGCTGTCATAGCGTTGCGCTGCGGCCTGCCATCTGTCGGCCTGGGCTTTGACCGCCGGCGGCATGTTGCCGGCATCCTTGTATTGCGCGTCGACCTCTTCCGCCGCCGCTCGAACCACCGTCTGGCGGATCGTCTTGGCCTGGAAGAATGACCACAGATTGGAAGCGTCGATGTGGCTCGCCAGGGCGTTGGTCTGCGAGCTCTTGCCGCCCATCTCCGAGATCGCCAGCAGGGCCGCCAGAATTGCCACCAGCAGGGCCACTCTCTTGTTCGATGTGTCGACGTGACCATGGCCGCCGGACATGAATTTCTCCCTGCTTGTTTGATCTAGATCGTGTCGCAAGGGTTCATAGCCCGGCATCGTTACAGCGAAAAGCCGCACCTGCGGTCCGGTCTTGCACAGGCGCCCTGCGACCCCATATCCAGCCGAGGATGCCCGGAGTGGGGTCCGCTCTTTCGCCTGCCGCTTGCCGGGGGCGTGAAATGAAAGGGTAGAGTGATGAACCAAGAGAAATACACCGAGCGCATGCGCGGTTTCCTGCAAAGCGCCCAGATGCTGGCGCTGCGGGAAGGCCACCAGCGCTTCGTTCCCGACCATCTTCTGAAAGTCCTGCTCGACGATCCCGAGGGCCTCGCCGCCAACCTGATCGCGGCATGTGGCGGCGATTCGCGGGTCGTCCATCTGGCCGTCGAAGCCAACCTTGCCAAGCAGCCCAAGGTCGAGGGCCAGGGCGCGGGCCAAGTCTACATGGCGCCGGAAACGGCGCGAATCTTCGACCAGGCCGAAGCCATCTCCGAGAAGGCGGGCGATTCCTTCGTCACCGTCGAGCGCATGCTGATGGCGCTGGCGCTGGCCAAGGGCACCGAGGCCGCCGACGCGCTGGCCAAGGCAGGCGTCAAGCCCCAGGCGCTGGAAAAAGCGATCGCCGAGCTGCGCAAGGGTCGCACCGCCGATTCGGCATCGGCCGAAAGCGGCTACGACGCGCTCAAGAAATACGCCCGCGACCTCACCCAGGCGGCGCGCGACGGCAAGCTCGATCCGGTGATCGGCCGCGACGAGGAAATCCGCCGCACCATCCAGGTGCTGAGCCGGCGCACCAAGAACAATCCCGTGCTGATCGGCGAGCCCGGAGTCGGCAAGACCGCCATCGCCGAGGGCCTGGCGCTGCGCATCGTCAACGACGACGTGCCTGAGTCGCTCAAGAACAAGAAGCTGATGGCGCTCGATCTCGGCTCCATGATCGCGGGCGCCAAGTTTCGCGGCGAGTTCGAGGAACGGCTGAAGGCCGTGCTGTCGGAGATTTCGTCGGCCGAAGGCGACATCATCGTCTTCATTGACGAGCTGCACACGCTGATCGGTGCCGGCAAGGCCGACGGCGCGATGGACGCCTCCAACATGCTGAAGCCCGCGCTGGCGCGCGGCGAGCTGCATTGCGTCGGCGCTACGACGCTCGACGAATACCGCAAGCACATCGAGAAGGATGCCGCACTTGCACGCCGCTTCCAGCCGGTTTTCGTCGCCGAGCCCTCGGTCGAGGACACGATCTCGATCCTGCGCGGGCTGAAGGAGAAGTATGAACTCCATCACGGCGTCCGCATCGCCGACTCCTCGATCGTGGCAGCGGCTACTCTTTCCAACCGCTACATCTCCGACCGCTTCCTGCCCGACAAGGCGATCGACTTGATGGACGAGGCGGCCAGCCGCATCCGCATGCAGGTCGACAGCAAGCCCGAGGAGCTCGACGAGCTCGACCGGCGCATCATTCAGCTCAAGATCGAGAGGGAGGCGCTGAAGAAGGAAAGCGACCAGGCCTCGCGCGACCGGCTGGAGCGGCTGGAGAAGGAGCTCGCGGAGCTCGCGCAGAAGTCGGCTGAGCTGACGGCGCAGTGGAAGTCGGCCAAGGACAAGCTTGCCGATTCGCAGAAGATCAAGGAGCAGCTCGACAAGGCGCGCTCAGAGCTCGAAATCGTGCAGCGCAAGGGCGAACTCGCCAAGGCGGGCGAGCTGGCCTACGGCGTCATCCCCGACCTCGAGAGGAAGCTGAAGGCGGCCGAGGGCCACGAGACGGTGGGCGGCAAGGGCGTGAAGGAAGAGGTCATGCCCGAGGACATCGCCGCCGTCGTGTCGCGCTGGACCGGCATTCCGGTCGACAAGATGCTGGAAGGCGAGCGCGGCAAGCTTCTCCGCATGGAGGAGCAGATCCACAAGCGTGTCATCGGCCAGGACGAGGCCGTGGTCGCCGTGGCCAATGCGGTACGCCGCGCCCGTGCCGGCCTGCAGGACCCCAACCGGCCGATCGGCTCGTTCCTGTTCCTGGGCCCGACCGGCGTCGGCAAGACCGAGCTCACCAAGGCGATCGCCGAATTCCTGTTCGACAACGACCAGGCGATGGTGCGCATCGACATGAGCGAGTTCATGGAGAAGCACTCCGTCAGCCGCCTGATCGGCGCCCCACCGGGCTATGTCGGCTACGACGAGGGTGGCGTGCTCACCGAGGCGGTGCGGCGCCGGCCCTACCAGGTGATCCTGTTCGACGAGGTCGAGAAGGCCCATCCCGACGTGTTCAACGTACTCCTGCAGGTGCTCGACGACGGCCGGCTGACCGACGGCCAGGGCCGCACGGTCGACTTCAAGAACACGCTGATCGTGCTGACTTCGAACCTGGGCAGCTCCCATCTCGCCGCGCTCAAGGACGGTGATTCGACCGACACCGTGCGCGAGCAGGTCATGGAAGAGGTGCGCCGCGCCTTCCGGCCGGAGTTCCTCAACCGTCTCGACGAGATCCTGCTGTTCAACCGGCTGAGCCGGGCGCACATGACGGATATCGTGGACGTCCAGCTCAAGCACCTGCGCAAGCTGCTGGCCGACCGCAAGATCGAGCTCAAGGTCGAGAAGAAGGCGCTGCAGTGGCTGGCCAACCGCGGCTATGACCCGGTCTATGGCGCCCGGCCGCTCAAGCGGGTGATCCCGCGCCGCGTGCAGAACCCGATGGCGAGGCTGCTGCTCGGAGGCCGCATCCAGGACGGCGA
>CAMDCE010000094.1 GCA_945889625.1 Asaia bogorensis
CCGGTGGGGCGGCTGGCCTTCAAAGCCAGAGAGGGCCGCCAGACGGTTCTTAGTGGGTTCGACTCCCACTCTCTTCCGCCAACTCCCATCCGATAGCATCCGCAGAAGCCCAATACAGACCGGAAACACGGTATTTTAGGCGATTCCGCAGTCCGATTCGGTCGTTAGCCGTCCACTGGAAGATACCCCCATTCGGGGGTATCTATGGGGGTACGAAGTCGGCCGCTACGGAGATACCCCCAAATGCTCACGGAAACATTGATTCGCAAGACGAAGACGCCGGCAAAGCCGACGAAGCTCGCGGACGAACGCGGCATGTATCTGTTTCTCACGCCTGCGGGCGGGCGCCTGTGGCGGTTCAAATATCGCTTCGCTGGCAAAGAGAAACTGCTGGCGCTGGGCGCCTATCCCGACTTGTCGCTCGTCAAGGCACGCGACGCCCGCGACGAAGCCCGCAAGGCCTTGGCGCTAGGTGTCGATCCATCGGCCGAGCGGCGGCAGGAAAAGCGGGACAAGGCCGAAGCCAACGCCAACGACTTCGAGACGGTGGCGCGCGAGTGGCTGGAGAACGTCCGCGACAAGTGGGCCGCCGTCTACCACTCCGACACCTTGAAGCGCTTCGAGGCCTACGTGTTCCCCGGTATCGGCCGCCGCCCGATCGCGGAAGTGGCCGCACCGGAGCTGTTGGCCCTGCTGCGCAAGATCGAGACGCGGGGCACGGTGGAGACAGCCCACAAGGTGGCGCGCGCCTGCGGGCAGGTTTTCCGTTTTGGGATCGCGTCCGGACGCTGCGAGCGCAACCCTGCTGCCGATCTTCGGGGCGCCTTGAAGGCTCGCCCCAAGCCGAAGCACATGGCGGCCCTGCCGGCGTCGGAGCTGCCGGACTTCCTCGCCAAGATCGACGGCTACGACGGCGAAGTGCAGACCCAGCTTGCGCTTCGCTTGATGGCGCTGACTTTCGTGCGCACCAATGAGCTGCGCGGTGCGACCTGGGCTGAAATCGACTTGGACAAGGCCGAATGGACGATCCCGGCGGAACGCATGAAGACCAAGGCGCCACACCATGTGCCGCTATCGCGACAGGCCGTGGATGCGTTTAGGGCCCTCCAGGAGATGAACGGCAAGTGGCCTTGGATCTTCGCTGGCCGCACGCCGATGAAACCCATGAGCAAGAATACCGTGCTCTTTGCGCTGTACCGGATGGGCTATCACTCGCGGATGACCGGACACGGCTTCCGGGCGATGGCGTCAACGTCTCTCAACGAAATGGGCTACCGGCCAGATGTGATCGAACGGCAATTGGCGCACACGGAAAAGAACGCCGTGCGAGCCGCCTATCATCGCAGCCAGTATCTCGAAGAGCGCAAGACGATGATGCAGGCCTGGGCCGACTTCTTGGATGCGCAACGGTCTACAGGGGCGAAGGTTGTTGCCCTTCGCTCAAGGCGCACGAATTAGCCCATCGTCCACGAGAGACCGATATTGACCGAGCAATGAATTGACTCGGTGCCTGAGTAAGAATCCTCCCGCGTTGTTCACAGATACAACCCAAATTCGGTAGCTGCTCACAATCGGTCGGCGTTATTCTGTATTCGCGAGACTTGGACACTAGAGGCCAATTCCGGCCTGACAGGTGTGTCCCTTTCGACGTTCTACCGCAGCTGTGCGACGACGATCCCTATGATGGACCGGCGACAAGATAGCGGACTGCGGCGAAGGAACGAGATGGAGTACGACAATGGCGACCTCTCTAAGCGCCGGAACCTCCGGCTATCTGCGAATTAAAGACCTCGTAAAGCGAGTGCCCGTTGCCAAAAGCACGATTTGGCTCTGGGTTTCCAATGGCCGGTTTCCGGCTCCCGTGAAGCTCAGTGAACGAGTTACCGCGTGGCCGGTCTCGTCGATCGAGCGCTGGGAAGCCGAACGGCAGGCACCAAAGGCCGCATAGTCTTCGCCCTGGCGGGCGGTGTGAATCACGGGGATCGAGTCCCCGTCCACAGTCAGCGCCCTCTCGGAAACGATTTGCCGCGAATGCGGAAACCCTAGGTACGGCGGACACCGCACCTAGGGATCGATGGACATTGCCCCCTGCGATTAACGGAGCCTATCCATGGCCTTCCTATGCAAAGGCCGGAAGCCGCGCAAGCGCGCTACGCCGGCCGTACTTCCTCTCTTCGAACATGCCGACGAAAACCGCATTCGCGAATTGCCATTGTCGGCTCGGCGCCTGGCTCGGCGCTGGGGCTTGGAACCCGCGACGGCTCAAATCATCGCCGAGCTGGCGGGCTTCCAGCCGGAGCGTGACTAAAGCGCCCGCAACCGAAGGTGCTTATCGGGCGATTATCGAAAAGATCTTCTTCGAGCACTACGCCGCTGGCCTGACGGAGTTCGAGTTCGTCCGCCGAGAAATCGTGGCTGCGAAGGATCTCCTGGCCCCGAATCTGGATCTCAATCCTGGCGACGTTACGTACAGTTTTCGCTATCGGCGCCCGTTGCCGGAATCGATTCTAGCTAAACAGCCGAAGGGCATGGAATGGATCATCGAAGGCGCTGGGAGAGCCAAATATAGATTTAAGCTCGTAACCTACAATCGCGTCGTCCCGCGGAAGGATCTCGTCACGATCAGCATTCCGGATGCGACACCAGAGCTTATCCGTGCCTATGCGTTAGACGACGAACAAGCGCTGCTAGCGATCGTTCGTTACAATCGGTTGATCGACACATTTTTGGGTTTGACAACCTATAGCCTCCAAAACCATCTCCGAACGACGGTAAAGGGCATCGGGCAAATCGAGATCGACGAGCTATATATCGGTCTTGATAAGCATGGGTGTCACTACGTGATTCCCGTACAAGCCAAGGGCGGCAACGACAAAATCGGTGTCGTGCAAACGACCCAAGATATTCACTACGCAGCACAGAAATTCCCGGGCATGCGGTGCCGGTCTATTGCGGCCCAATTCATGGCGGGCAGTGTCGTTGCACTGTTCGAGCTGACGCTGGACGGCGGGCAAGTGAAGGTTGTCGAAGAGCGACATTATCGCCTCGTGCCGGCCTCCGAATTGGACCAAATCGCCATCCGCTCGTACACCAGCTAGCAAATTGAAGACGTTGGCCCTGGCTGTGTTTGCTCTGGCCGCATTGGCGTCTACCAGCGTTTTGGGAGATAGCCCGAAGGCGGATCGCGTAGTTGATGGAGATACGATCATCGTCGGCGGTGTGACCTATCGGCTTTGGGGGATCGACGCTCCGGAAACCAAGCAGAGCTGCGGCGACGGATGGCCCGCTGGCCGGATGGCGACCGAATACATGCGGGGCCTGGTGCAGGGACGCAATGTGGAGTGCGAACCCAAGGCGACAGACCGCTACGGGCGAACAGTGGCGCTATGTCGAGCCGATGGCGCGGACATCAGTGCGGAGATGGTGCGCCAAGGCTGGGCACTGGCGTTCATCCGCTACACCCGCGATTACGTTGCCCAGGAGCGAGAAGCCAAAGAGGCGAAGCGCGGTGTCCATGCGCACGATTGCGAAATGCCTTGGGAGTGGCGAGCGCGGGAGCGGGGAGACCGTTGAGCAATGGAATACATCCTGCCAGCGGATCACCGCCCCCAATACAAAACGCCGAGGAGTATCGCGACGGTAAGCCCACCCCCCAAGAGAAGCCCCTTCGCGAAAGCCGCTGACGCCTTGTCCTGTGCCGTCTGGTGAGCGGCTTTGCACCGGTTCCACCACCACTCCTCAACTGCTTCGGCGCCTAGCCTGTTGCGGATTTCCGCAAGCTCGACAATAAGCCCGTCGTAATTTTCATCTACCGGGCCGCGCCGGTTTTCAATATCGGCGATGCAACTGCCGTATTGGTTCTTCGTCGAACGATGCCTGAACTGCCGCTCACTACCCGTCATGCGAATGGCTGTATTCCGTAAAGTGGAAACGTCAGTCTAGACCGTTGCCGCGGCTCCGTCCCACGCTTGCCACTCCTAGGTGTGGTTCCTACATAATGCCGGAAACTTGAGGGTCGCTAGGCGTTAGGCTCTGGCCTCTGGATCCTGGCTGCTAACAGCCGGGGAACAGCGGTGCATCAGCTTTGCCAAAGTGGCAATAAAGTAGATGAAGCGTAGCCACCTGCTAACAGGCAAGAAACAGGAACCGTCGGCCCATTTCGCTAACCCTTGGGGTGCAGAACATTCGACTCGGCATGCCGCCTGCGTCGCGCTAGGGATCGAAGGGGCATGAGACAGGACACTGGCCAAGGAGTGTCCACGCCCGTGCCCGCCAACCTTCGCACCCTCGCACTCTCCGGACATCCGCTCGGCGTCGAGTGCGGCTGCGGCCACCGCGCCCTAGTCGAGGGCAAGGTGTTCGGCGCACACGAGGGCAACATGAAGGAGCTGGCCGACCTCCGGCTGAAATGCACAGCCTGCGGATCTCGGCCGAAGGTGGTCAGGCTGTTCTATAGTCAGGCCCAGGTCGACGCCTTCATCGGCGCGCCTATCGGGCGGGTGGCGTTCTAGGTACCGTCTCAGAGATGGCGTGGCCGTGATGGTGGGGGGTACTTTTGGGGGTACCTCGTCCGCTGCGAGCGCCGATATAGAGTCTTATCAATTGCTTAGGACGCCTTTGTGCTTCCCACTCTCTCCGCCAATTCCCCTCCGTTAGCATCCGTAGAGGTCCGACAAGGGCGAAATCATAGACCATCCTGCCATCTGCGCGGAGAATTGGTGTAGCGTTAAGCGGCGATGCCAAGCAATTCCGAGCGTGATCCGAAGGGGTGGATGCCTGGCGTCGCTTCGCGCGTCCGGCGGCTCGCATCGGCACTCCTGCAGGCACCGCCTGATGGGCGGGTGTCCGAGAGACCTGCGCCGGGCTGGCTGATCGTCTCGGCGATGACGGCTGGCGTCGCCATGGCCATCTACCAACAGATAAGGATGCCGATCGAGGAAGATCTTCTCGATGTCAGCCTCGTCCTGGCGGGGAAGGTGGTTTTCCCGGATCAAGCGGTGATGGGACTGTATTACCAGGGTGTATGGACCCTGCTGAGCCAGTTGGGGGCGCTCGTCCTCAAGGCGGGCGTGAACTACACGGACGCAAATTTCCTGTTCCTGGCGATCACGCCGCCCCTTCTGACCGGGGCCCTCGCCATGTTCGTCCATGGATTGACGGGCCGGCCTCTGTTCGCGCTCGTGGTGGCGATCACCTGCTTCATGAACGACCACTTCGCACTGTTCTTCGCTTCTGCCGATTACCCTTTGCTCGGTGCAGCGTGGAACACGCCCGATGCCGCCTCCTACGGACGCATTGGTTCAGTGCTCGCGGCATTTTCGATCGCCGCCTTGATCGGCGGGCGGGACGCCCTGGCGGTCTTCACCGCCGCCAGCCTGGTCGCCATCCATCCGGTCATCGGTGCCTACACCGCGACGATGGTGGCCTTCGGGCTCGGCTTCGCACGCCTTGCCTGGAACCGCACGATTTCACGGCCGGTCGTTCTGGGCTTGGCCGCCGGCGCATCAGTCGCGCTGCTCAGCCTGGCGGTCTTCCTGCTGACACGACCGATCATGCCCGCTGTCGATGAATCGATGAACCGGGCCTACGTCGAAGTCTATCTGTCGTTCTGGGACGATCATCGCAACCAGCCGGCAACACGCCGCGACGTCCACCGCCTTGTGTTCGCATTCTTCTTCCTTGCCGTTCCCTTGCTGGGGTTCCTGGCGATCCGCCGCGGCCGCCGCGCTTCGGCCGATGCCGGCACGGTCGTGCTGCTGACGGCAATCGCCGTCTCGACCGTCCTTTACGTCATGCTGCATTGGGGCCGGGCATTGCTCCCCGACATCGTCATCCGCGGAAGTCCCGGACGCCTGATCAACATACAAGCCTATTTCGCGATGCCCCTGGCGGCAGGCATCGCGGTCTTCGCCGCCGATGAAATCGCGCGGTGGCTCCACCGGCGACGAGAGTCGAGCACCGGTACAGCACCGGCCGGTGGCCGCCGCGTCGGCACCGTCCCGGTTCGTTACCCGAATGCAATCGCGGCGGCCATTGCGCTTGCCCTGGTCGTTTGGTTCGTTCCGGCATTCGTTCATGAAATCGCCACGATCGAGCGCCGGCCGTCGGAAGTCGACGATCCGTTCTGGTTGAAGGTCCGTGGCCAGGAGATCGGTGGTCTCGTCCTGGCGCCCGCTATCGTGGCGAAAGAGGCGTTGCGGTACGGCCGGCTGGCCATCGCTCTCGATCCCGATGCGATCGATTTCATTCCCTACATCCCGTCACTGGCGACAGCAGTCGGCACGATGGTCGAACGCGGCTATGGCGTATCCTTTTTCCATCCGCCGGCCGATCTGAAATTTTCCGGCGCGCTGTCTCCGACAACCGGGCGGGAATATTGGGCGTGCCTCTCGCCGGGCCAATGGCAAAGGCTTGCGCGGGAGTTCGGCATCACGGCGCTTCTCGTGCCTGCCGGCTGGAAGGCACGCCTGCCGCTGCTCCTGTCGGACAGCAACTACGCGCTGTACACAATCCCGGCTGGCGAGCCGGTCCGGACAACCGCGCCCGGCCTGCCGGCCGAATCGCCTTGTCCTCTGCTGCGCGAGTAGAGCGGCAGGCACCCGGCTTTCCCCAGGATCTTCGCCAGATTTATCGAGGCGGGGGAGCAAAACGAGGGCATATCGTGTAGCTTGCGCCGCGTTTGGAGGATTGTGCCTTTGGGCGTAACCTCCGGGTGCCTGTTGCGTTGGCTCTCGGCGTCCGACTTCAAGGAAACACAAGGAGACGAATTATGCGGCGATCGATATTTGCGGTGCTCGGTGCTGCCACCCTGGTGGCGGGCGCGGCCTTTTTTGCGCAGAGCCACGCCCAGACGCCGGCCACGCCCGGCACGCCTCAGGCGGCTGGCAGGTCGGGCGTCAATGTCGGCTCCCTCACCTGCAACGTCGCGGGCGGCATGGGCTTCGTCTTCGGCTCGTCCAAGGCGCTGAGCTGCCTGCTGACACGCACCGACGGCATCGGCGAGCGCTACACGGGCACGGTCAACAAGTTCGGTGTCGACCTTGGCTTTACCAAGGAAGCGACGATCGTCTGGCTGGTGTTTGCCCCGGGCAACATCGCCGCCGGCGCGATTGCCGGCACCTATGTCGGCGTAACGGCGTCGGGCACGGTCGGCGTCGGAGCCGGCGCCAATGTCCTGATCGGCGGCAGCAACAAGCAGATCACCCTGCAGCCGGTCAGCGTCGAGGGCAGCGTCGGCCTCAATGTCGCCGCGGGCTTCGCCGAAATCCAGCTGACGGCGGCCAGGTAGGGCGCTTGCGGGCGGCCGGCGGCGGGGCCACCTTTGGCGTGTCATGTCGAGCGCCACCGATAGCCTGATCGCCCGCCTGCAGGCCGATTGCACCGCCGCGGAGAGCGCTGAACGCGCCGTGCGTGCCGAGGTCGATGCGCGGATCAAGGCCGCCGAGGTGGCCCGCGCCTTCGCCTGGCGGCGACTGAGCGCCCTGTCCGATATGGCGAGGGTCGCCGCACTCGAGCCCGAACGTGAGCTCGCGGTCGAGCGCCAGCTCGTCGCGCTGTTCCGCGAGATCGGCTGGATCGAGAACGACCTTGCCGAGCTGGGCGAGGGCGCGCGGCCGCTGGTCGACTGGCTCCGGCCAATCGCCGAGGCGCTGCATGCCCAGGCCCATCCGGCGCCTGCCGCTGCCGACGGTGCCGAACCCGTCGAGCCGCCGCCTGCCGCCGATCCGGTCCTGGCGGATCCGGTCCTGGCGGATCCGATCGCGGCCTTCCGGGCGTTCGAGGCGTGGTACGAGGCCGAGCGCGGCCAGCCCTTCCTGCTGGTGTTCGAGCGTTACATGCCGCCGACGCCTGTCGTCGAATTCTAGAGCGCGCGATGAAGAGCGACTTCGAGCATTGGCTTGCCGCGCAGTTCGCCGATACCGGGCCGTTCACCGTCTTCATCCTGCTGGTGCGCATCGCGGGCGATGAGGTCAAGGCCGTGACGTCGAGCTACGCCCACCTGATCGGCGACGAGATGACATGGTCCGAGATGCGCGCCCTGCTCGAGGGCGCCCGCACGGCGTGGGACGGCGTCGCCTTCTTCGTCGGCCTCGGTCCGGCCGGCGGCCCGCTGCCCGACGGCGTGGCGGCTGAGAAGCTCAAGCAGGTCGAGGCCGACGTTGCCGCCGATCCGCTGTCGCTCAACCGCGGCCTGTTCTTCGACCGCGACGGCCGGCACATGCGCGTCGACGAGGTCGCACGATGAGCGCACCCGCCGATCTGCCGCGGCGTGACGGTTCGGTCCATCGCCCGGCGCGCCGGATCACGGCGGCGGGCAGCGAGGCGCTCGACGAGGTGGTTGCCGAAGAGGTCGCCGTGGCGCTGGTCTATAACGGCATCAGCCATGCCGTGATGATGGCGACGCCCTGCGATCTCGAGGATTTCGCCCGCGGCTTTTCCCTCACCGAGCGCATCGTCGAGCAGCCGTCGGAGATCTACGACATCGAGGTCGAGGACGTCACGATCGCAGGGGGCGGCCGCGGCATCGAGGTCCGGCTGGAGATCGCCAGCCAGCGCCTGGCCGGCCTGCAGGAGCGCCGCCGCAGCCTCGCCGGACGCACCGGTTGTGGCCTGTGCGGCGTCGACAGCCTCGAGGCGGCGCTGCGTGCGGTGCCGCTGTCGGCGGGGCAGGGGCCGGTGTCGCGGGCGGCGATCGAGCGGGCGATGGCGGCCCTTCCCGCCTGGCAGCGCATCAACCGGCTGAATGGCGCCACCCATGCCGCGGGTTGGGCGGCGGCCGACGGCGAGCTCGTGCTGGTGCGCGAGGATGTCGGCCGGCACAACGCGCTCGACAAGCTGGGCGGCGCGCTGGCGAATTCGGGCAATACGGCGGCTGGCACGGCCCGGCCGGGCGGCTTCGTCGTGGTGACCAGCCGCTGCTCCTACGAGATGGTGCAGAAGGCGGCAGCCCTTGGCGCCGTGGCGATCGCCGCGGTGTCGGCGCCGACGTCGCTGGCCATCGAGACCGCCGAGCAGGCGGGCATCGCTCTCGTGGCGTTCGTGCGCGGCGGCCGCCTCACCGTCTACGCCCACGCCGAGCGCATCGTCGCATGACCTCATGAGCAGCGATCAACGCGGGGATCAGCGCGTGTTTGGCGTCACCGGCTGGAAGAACGCCGGGAAGACCACCCTGGTCGAGCGTCTGATCGCGGAATTCGTGCGCCGTGGCTGGCGCGTGTCGACGATCAAGCACGCCCATCACGATGCCGATATCGACCGGCCGGGCCGCGATTCTTATCGCCACCGCGCCGCCGGCGCCACCGAGGTCGCCCTGGTGGGCGGCCTGCGCTACGCCATCATGCGCGAACAGGCCGAACCGCCGTTTGGCGAAGTGCTGGCGCGGCTGGCGCCGGCCGACCTCATCCTGATCGAAGGCTACAAGCGCGAGAAACATCCCAAGATCGAGGTGCGTGCCGGCCCTGGCGCCAATCCTGGCGCGCCGATGGCGCCGAACGATCCCCATATCGTCGCCATCGCCGCCGACGAGCGGCCGGCCGACACGAGCCTGCCGTGGTTCCGCCGCGACGACATCGCCGGCATCGCCGACTTCATCGCTGCTCAGCCGGACTGAGGCCTTGTCGTCGCTGTCGGAAAACTCGAAGCCACCGGCGCCGGCGGCGTAAGGAATTACTTCTTCCGATTATTCCTGATATTTCTGGAATTTCTGGAATTGTTGCCGCCGCTGTTGTTGGAGCGGCTTACGCCACCGACGGCAAAGCTAGCGTCGTCATTGGCTGTTTTGATGGCTTGGGTTCTGACGACTTCCTTATTTGCCGCGTTGTTCGGTCTGAATACCGACGGAATTATTGGCGCCGACCCTTTCGCAGGCCCCACCTTGCCGTCCTTCGGGCCTCGTTCTCCCTGATCTCCCCGCCCTTGTCCCTGCCCCTGACCACGCCCGACAGCAGGATCGGCGAGCACGGCGACGGGCAGCCTCGAATTAATCGGACTGAGCTGCGCCACGTCGAGCGCCTTGTCGATATCGACCGCGGTGACCGGCACGACCGGGGCAATGGCCGGCGTCACGACGGGTGGGAGGACGGCGACGGTGCGGATCTCCGGGGCCACGGCCACCGGCGCGAGCGGCGGGCGCGGAGTGGCAACAACCGCAACTGCAACCGCGGGCTTTTCGATGATGGCCCCTGCTATCTCGCCGCGCGGCGGGACGACCGTCGGCGGCGTGGGGGCGCGGCCTGAGTCGATTTGGATCAGCGATCCGCTGCGGGTGGCGATCTGGCTCTGGCCCTGACCCGACACCGTCATCGACTTGCCGTGGAGGAACGTCGCGGTGGTGGCCCCTCTGTCGGAGACGGCGATGGTGGCGATGCCGCCGCGAATGCCGACCGTGGCCGAGGGCGTGACGACCTTCATTTCTCCGGTCTTGCTGATGGCGCCGCCGACCAGGCGAAACACCCCCTTGGTCGCACCCAGCACGACCTCGCCGGTCCTGCCGGCCGGATCGAAGACGTACTTGTCGATCGTGAGCGAACTGTTGGGGCCGACCGTGAGCGCCGTGCCGTCGAGGAACACCAGATGGGCGCGGTCATCGGCCCCGGTCGTGACACGCTCTCTGGCCTGCACGTCGATGCCCACGCGCAGGACGCGCTCCTGCTGGGCGGGCGGCTGGCCCAGCGGGTCGCCTGCCGTGGCCGAGGTGACGCCGACATTGGCGGCTGCGGGCCCGGCAACCACCAGCGCGGCAATGGCAACCGATGCAAGACGGAAACGCCACATCTTGGCCTCCAGACCTAGAAGCGCCAGCTTATGCCGGCGAGAGCGGTGAACGCCTGATACGCGTAGTTGGGGACCGACGCATCTCGCTTGGCGTAGGACCCCTGGACAAGGAAGCTCAGCTTCTCGTCCAGCGGCACGGCAAGCATGACCCCCAGATTATAGTCGAATTGCTGACGCCGGACATCGGGATCGACGACGGGATCGGGCTGGTCGTAGTCGGCGTGATCGACCCCGGCATTGAAGGTGGCGAGCCAGGTGCGCCCGTTCAGGCCCAGCGGATCGGTGAACCGCCAGGCCAGTATGGCGCCGACCCCGAACTGGCCATAGCTTTCCGACGGCACCGCGGCAATGTAACGCGTAAAATTGACAGCGAGGGAAAGGGTGAACGCCGAGCCGA
>CAMDCE010000095.1 GCA_945889625.1 Asaia bogorensis
GGTCGGACCGACCGCCGGCACGAAGGTGGAGAGCCGATAGATCCTGTCGGCGATTTCGGCGACTTCGGTTTTCATGGTGCGCTCCGGGCTAACGGGCGAGGACTTCTATCAGCTTTTTGTTGAAGGCGTCTGCGGCTTCGTAGGCAACCCAGTGGCCGGCGCCGGCAATGACGTTCATCTCGAAGTCCGGCTGGTGGCTGCGGAAGAGATCGATGCGTTCCTGGATGTAGGGATAGGTGGTCGAATCGAACTCGCCCCAAATGCCGGTGAGCGGCGTGCGGACCTTGGGCAGGACGTTGCTCAGCGCACCGGCGATGCCCATGTCGCGGCTGCGCGTCTTGGCTCGCGTGGTGTTGAGGATCTGCATGTAGATCGCCACGCCATCGACGTTGGCGGGATTGTGCAGCATCAGGAGCTCGAGATTGCGTCGCGACTCGGCGGCCAAAGTGTCGGCCGGCATGTCGGCCAGCAGCTTGTGCAGCTTCTCGGTGGGCTTGCGCGTGGCCTTGAGCCCGCCGGCGCCGACCAGCACGATACGCCGTATCCGCTCGCTCATCAGGGTCGAGAGATGACCCGACACCATGCCGCCGAAGGAGAAACCAGTGATGGCGAACGGCTTGTCCTTGGGCAGAAGTGCGTCGACTGCCGTCCTCACGCAATGCGTCACCGACCAGACGTCGCGCACATCGTCGGGCGGATCGCTGTCGCCCAGCCCCGGCAGGTCGGCGGCGTAGACGGTGTAGTGCTGCGTGAGCGGCAGGACATTCCTGATCCAATGGATCCAGGAGCCCGAGCCGCCATGGAACAGCAGCAGGATCGGCTTGCCGGAGTCGGCGCCCCAAACATGCCACATCATGGTGCCGCCATTGCCCATAGGCACCCGGATCGCCTGGCTCTGCGCGGCGATAGCCTCGATATGATGGGCGGCGGTGCGCCCGTCCGGCATGCGTGGGACGGCCGAATAGTCGAGGCTCATGTCTTCAGCGCACCGAGCAAACGTTCGACGAAACCTGCCGCCTTCTTGCGATCGATCCAGCGCAGCACGGTGACGAGGTCGTTGTCGGGATCGATCCACACGATGTGGCTGCCCCAGCCCAGCGCGAAGTAGCTGCGCTCGGACGCCGCCGCGAACTGGCGCTTGCCGGTGTTGAGCCACCACATCAGCCCGTAGAACGGCGCCACCGGGCAGGGCTTCACCAGCTCGTCGGTCCAGCCCTCGGGCAGGATCTGCTTGCCCTCCCACGCGCCGCCTTGCGCGACCAGGAGGCCCATCAAAGCGAGATCGCGCGCCGAGATCACGATGCCACCGCCCCAATGGCCGCCGCCCGGCACGGATAGCATGGCCTTGCCGTCGATGGTGACGGTGGACGTCTTGTAGCCGTCCCACTTCCAGCCGGAGGAGGCGCCGATCGGGTCCATGATGCGGCGCTTCAGCACCGACGGCAGTGGCTCCTTGAAGAGCTGCAGCAGCGAGTAGGACAGCCGGTTTACCCGCACGTCGTTGTATTCGTAGAAGCTGCCGGGTTTCTTCAGCACCCGGCGCGTGCCTTTGGGCGCTTCCGCGACGGCCAGCCCAACCACGCGATTATGGTCGATGCGGTCTTCCTTGCCGAACACGCTGCCCTGCCATTCGCTTGTCTGGGTGAGCAGATGGCGCCAGGTGATGTCCTTGTTCTGCTCGCTGTCGAAGCCGTCATCGAGCGCGTAGTCGCCGGCCTTGTCGTCGAGGCTCTTGATGAGGCCGTCGCCCAGCGCGAGGCCCGTTAGTAAGGCGAGGTAGCTTTTGGCGACGCTGAAGGTCATGTCGGCGTGGCCGACGTCGCCCCATTCGGCCAACAGCTTGCAGCCGCGATAGACGATGCCGGAATGCCCGCCGCGTGGCGTTACCGGCCCCAGCACTTCGTTGTCGGGTGCGTTCTCGCCCGAGTCGTAGGTCATCACGAACTGGCCGTCGGGCATGTACATGCTCTTGGGCCAGTGGGATTCGGCGGATTGGGCGAAGGAGATGGCGTCTTTCAGCTCGTTCATGCACGCAATCAACATTGGAGGCCGCCCGGGAGCAAGCGTAGAAAACACCATGTCCCTCACTTCCACGACCGCTCACACCACGCTCTCGATCCGCCGCCCCGACGACTGGCACGTCCATCTTCGCGACGGAGCCATGCTGGCCGCCTGCGCCGTGCATACTGCGCGCCAGTTCGCCCGCGCCATCATCATGCCCAACCTGTTGCCGCCGGTGACCAAGGTGGCGGAGGCCGCCGCCTATCGCGAGCGAATCCGCAGAGCGGTTCCGGCCGAGCTCAAGTTCGAGCCCCTGATGACCTGCTACCTGACCGACGGTGCCGATCCGGCCGAGCTGGCGCGCGGCAAGGCTGAGGGCGTGTGGGTCGCCGCCAAGCTCTATCCCGCGCACGCCACGACCAATTCGGCGCACGGCGTCACCTCGATGGACAAGATCGCCAAGGGGCTGGAAGCGATGGAGAAGGTGGGCATGCCACTCCTCGTCCATGGCGAGGTCACCGATCCCGAGGTCGATATCTTCGACCGCGAGGCGGTGTTCCTCGACAGGGTGCTGACGCCACTGCTGAAACGCCACCAGGACCTCAAGATCGTGCTCGAGCACATCACCACGCGGGAGGGCGTGGCTTTCGTCGAGGCAAACGGATCGCGGATCGGCGGCACGATCACGCCGCATCATCTCAGCTACAACCGCAATGCGATCTTCAAGGGCGGCATCCGCCCGCATCTCTATTGCCTGCCGATCGCCAAGCGCGAGGAGCATCGTGTCGCTCTGCGACGCGCCGCAACCTCGGGCCATCCGTCCTTTTTCCTCGGAACCGACACCGCGCCGCATACCGCTGACACCAAGGAGTGCGCCTGCGGCTGCGCCGGCGTCTTCAACGCGCCGGTAGCCCTGCAGGTCTATGCCCAGGTCTTCATGGAAGAGAATGCGCTCGACCGACTGGAGGCCTTCGCCTCCCTGAACGGCCCGCGCTTCTACGGCCTGCCGGCCAACGAGGAGCGCGTGACCCTGCAGGCCAAGCCGCTCGACGCGCCGGAGCAGGTCGAGGTGCCGGGCGGCAACAAGAGCATCGTGGTGTTTCGCCCCGACACGCCGGTCGGCTGGTCGTTGTAGGGCCGCTGGTCTATCGTTGGGGCATGAGCAAACCACGCATTCCCGTCGGCGCCGTCGTGCGCGGCACCGACAAGGGCTACGACCATGCCGCGCCGAACCCGAGGCTTAATCCCGGCAGCGAACGGCCGGTCGAAAAGGTCGACCAGAAATATCCCTACATGCGGCCGCGCGATGCCGCGACGCTGATCCTGGTGCGCCAGCGTGGCAAGATTCCCGAGGTGCTGCTGGGCTGCCGTGACGCCAAGCACGCCTTCATGCCCAACCGCTACGTCTTCCCCGGAGGGCGCGTCGATCGCGCCGATGCTCGGGTACCGGTTGCCACGCCGCTCGACCGCTTCGTCAACGCGCGCTTGCAGAAGGCCGCCACTGCGCTGCGCGCCCGCGCGCTTGCCGTCGCTGCCGTGCGCGAGACCTTCGAGGAGACCGGCCTGATGCTGGCCAAGCCGTTCAAGTCGGGCCCGCCCCAGGAAGATTTCGGCGAGCACTGGCGCGGTTTCCTCGACAAGGGTTTTGGCCCCGCGCTCGACTGTCTCGACTTGATCGCGCGCGCTGTCACGCCACCAGGCCGGCCGCGCCGCTTCAACGCCCGCTTCTTCATGGCGCGTGCCGAGGATGCGAGCGGCGAGATCCGCCATTCGAGCGAAATGGGCGACATCCGCTGGGTGCGTCTCGATGAGGCGCGCGAGCTGCCGCTGCCGACCATCACCGGGCTTATCCTGGGTGAGATCGGGCGCCTCGTGAAGGAACCGCCCGATCGCAAGAAGCAGCGCAAGATCCCGCTGTTCACCACGGTGCATCGCAAGCACCTGATGATCGAGGAATGACGTCATGGCGGCGCGCGCCGGGATCGCCTCGTCGTCCGCCGCGCCTGGCCCTGCGCCTCTGACAGTCGCCAGCCCCGGCTTGCCGCCGCGCGGCGGCGTGCGGCTGCGTGCCCTGGTGCTGATCCGCTGGGCTGCCGTCACCGGCCAGGTCTTCACCGCCGCCGTCGTTCAT
Source organism: Asaia bogorensis (assembly GCA_945889625.1). GTDB lineage: Bacteria > Pseudomonadota > Alphaproteobacteria > Reyranellales > Reyranellaceae > Reyranella. The sequence goes on from CAMDCE010000095.1 coordinate 4,133, forward strand.
TGGGGACTGGGCTTCAGCCTGCCGCTGCTGGCGGTGGGCGGCACGATCGCCCTGTCGGCATTGCTCAATCTCGCGGTCAGTCTCGGCCGGCCGGCCTCTGCACGCATCGACGACCGCGAGGCCACGATCTTCCTCGCCTTCGATATCGTGCAGCTCGCCGTGCTGCTCTATCTCACCGGCGGCCTGATCAATCCGTTCTCGCTCCTGCTGTTGGCGCCGGTCGCCATCGGCGCCACCATCCTGTCGCTTGCCAGCAACATCGCGCTGTCGTTGCTTACCATCATCAGCATCGGTCTGCTGGGCGTCATTCATCAGCCGCTGCCGTGGAATGGGCGACCGCCCGACCTTCCGGAGGTCTATCGGACCGGCGTCTGGGCAGGTCTCACCCTCACCACCTTGCTGATCACGCTCTATGGCTGGCGACTGGCGGAAGAAGCACGGCAGATGGCCGCCGCCCTGGCCGCCGCGCAGGCAGCGCTTGCCCGCGAGCAGCGCATGTCGGCGCTGGGCGCGCTGGCGGCCTCGGCGGCGCACGAACTCGGCTCGCCGCTCTCGACGATCGCCGTGGTGGCGAAGGAGATGCTGCGCGAGGTCGAGACCGACGATCCGTTGCGCGAGGACGTCGAACTGCTGTCTGCCGAGTCCGATCGCTGCCGCTCTATTCTCGCGCGCCTGTCGGTCGATCCGGCGGGCGATGTTTCCGATGCCTATACGATGGTCCCGCTGCCGGCGCTGATCGAGGCGGCGGCACAGAACTATCGGCGCGACGAGATCATCATCACCTTCGATGCCGATCCGGTCGGCGAGGACGTGCCCGATACAGCGCCGATTCAGGTGCGCAGTCCGGAGTTCATGCAGGGCATTGGAAATATTGTTCAGAACGCCGTGTCGTTTGCCCGCGAGGAGGTCCACATCGCCACCCGTTGGACGACCGAATGGTCCGAGGTCGAGGTGGCCGATGACGGCCCTGGCTTCTCCGAGGCGCTGCTCGACGAGCTCGGCACGCCTTTCATTTCGACCCGCCAAGGCGAGGGGGGCCATATGGGGCTGGGCGTCTTCATCGCCAAAACCCTGCTGGAGCGCACCGGCGCCACGGTATCGTTCGGAAATCGCAGCTCGGGCGGCGGCGCCGCCGTGGTCGTGCGCTGGCCAAATCCGGTCTTCAAGGCTACATAGCGGCCGATGTCGAAGGAGTCGCCATGACCCAGGACACAGGCGCCAATCGTCCCGTGTCGCCCGTCCTCGCCGGCACGACGAGCAACAAGGATCGCACCTTGCTGATCGCCGACGACGACGCGGCGTTCCGCAACCGGATTGCGCGCGCGCTCGAGCTGCGCGGCTTCATCGTGACGTCCGTCGGCTCGGTCGCCGAGGCGCTGGCCCAGACGGCGCGGCCGCCGGCCTTCGCCGTGCTCGACCTCAGGCTGGGTGACGGCAACGGACTCGAGCTGGTGCAGCCGCTGCGCCAGGCGCGGCCCGACATCCGCATCGTGGTGCTGACCGGCTACGGCAACATCGCCACCGCCGTCGCCGCCGTGAAGGAAGGCGCCGTCGATTATCTCGCCAAGCCGGCCGATGCCGACGCCATCGAGCAGGCGCTGACCGCGCACGGCCGCAAGCTGCCGCCGCCGCCGAGCAACCCGATGTCGGCCGACCGCGTGCGCTGGGAGCACATCCAGCGCGTCTTCGAGCAGTGCGATCGCAACGTCTCGGAGACCGCCCGACGGCTCAACATGCATCGGCGCACCTTGCAGCGCATCTTGGGCAAGCACGCGCCCCGCGAGCACTGATCACTTTCCAACTTCTGCTGAACGCCGTCGCGCTGGGCATGGCCTATGCGCTGGTGGCGTTGGGTTTCGTCCTGGCCCTCAACGCGTCCGGCGCGGTGAATTTCGCGCACGGCGATCTGGTGGTGCTGGGCGGCGCCATCGCCGTGGTTGTCGGCCTGTGGACCGGCCTGCCGGGACCGTTGCTGCTGCCGCTGGTGGCGCTGGCGCTTGGCGTCGCCGGGATCGTCGCGGCACGGGTGGCGATCCTGCCGCTAGTCCAGCGACCGCCTGAAGCCGCCTTCGTTGCCACGATCGCGCTCGCCGCCATCATCGAGCAGGGTCTCACGATCACCCTCGGCGCCGCGCCGCTCACAGCGCCGGCTTTCGCCGGCAGCGGCGCGGTCGATATCGCGGGCCTTGCTTTCGGCCGCCAGCCGCTGGCCATCGTCGTGGTGGGCGCTGCCCTCGTGGCGGCCGTCTGGTTCCTGCTCGAACGCACGCAGACCGGCCGACGCATGCGGGCGGTCGCCGCCGACCGCCACATGGCGCGCGCCGTCGGCATTCCGGTCGGCCGCTACGTGATGCTCTCGCTGGCGCTGGCCGGCGCGCTGGCCGGCGTCGCGGGCTTCCTGCTCGGGCATCAGTTCCTGGTGGCGCCGACCCAGGGCGGCGCCCACATGCTGAAGGCCTATATCGCGGTGGCGCTCGGCGGCTGGGGCAGCGTGCCGGGCGCGCTTGTGGCGGCACTTGGCATCGGCGTCTTCGAGACTTTCGTGTCAGCGCAAGTGGGCGATGCCTGGGCGTCCGCCGCGCTCTACATCAGCGTGCTGGCCCTGCTCGCGATCCGCCCGCGCGGCCTGTTCGGCGAGCCGGTCGGACGGCGCGCCTGATGGCCCTCAGCCGCTTCTGGTTGGTCGTCCTAATCCTGCCGCCGGCTCTGGCGTTGACCGTGCTGCCGTCGTTCGGCCAGCGCATGGTGACCTTGATCGGCATCTACGCCCTGCTGGGCGTCGGCTATCAGTTGGTCTTCGGCCGGCTCGGAGCGCTCAACCTCGCGCAAGGCGCCCTGTTCGGCGCCGGCGCCTATGCAACGGCGCTCACCGCACCGGTGCTGGGCATCCTTGCCTATCCGGTGGCGATCCTGGCCGCTGCCCTGGTGGCGGCACTCGCCGCTGCACCCACTCTCCGCCTTCAGTCGCATTATTTCGCGCTCGCAACCTTGGCACTCGCCTCGCTCGTAAATCTCGTGGCGGTTCATGCCGAGGGCCTGACGGGTGGCGCCAACGGACTCTCAGGTTTCACGGCGGCGCTGCCGAGGGGCGTCGTCCTGCTGGCCTTCGTCTGGGTCTGCCTGATCGCGTCAGTGCTGTTCCAGGCACAGCTTTTTCGCGGACCTGTCGGCGAGGCGGCGCGCTTGCTGCGCGAAGCGCCGCTGGTCGCCGCGACGCTCGGCATCGATGCCGGCCGCTGGCGCTTCGTGGCCTTCGTCACTGGCGGTGCCTTTGCCGGTCTTGCTGGTGCATGCGCGGCGACGGTGAGCGGCGTCGTGTCGCCCGAGACGACGGGATTTTCAGTCATGCTGTTGTGTCTCACCTCGGTGGTGCTGGGTGGCTCGCGCCATCCGATGGGCGCGGTGCTGGGCGCCGCCCTTGCGGTCTGCCTGCCCGAACTGTTCCGCGATTTGCAGGGCGCGTGGCTGCTGGCCTATGCCGTGGCCACGTTGGTCGTCGTGCTGTGGGCGCCGGAGGGGCTGGCCGGCCTAATCGATCGTCTGCGCGGCGCGGCGCCGGCCCAACAACCGACCCCGCAACTGCCCGACCGTCTGTCGCCTGTGGTCGGCCCACAACGCCTCGTCCTGGACAAGGTCGGCAAGAGCTTCGGCGGCGTGGAAGCCCTCGCCAATGTGTCCTTCACCGTCGCGCGCGGCGAGATCGTCGGTCTGGTCGGCGCCAACGGTTCGGGCAAGACGACGCTGCTGAACGTGATCGGCGGCCTCGAACATGCCGACAGCGGAACCGTCGCCCTCGACGACAAGCATGTCGAGCATCTGCCGTCGCACGCCATCGCGCGGGCCGGGGTCGGCCGCACCTTCCAGACGACCGAAGCGGGCGAGACGCGCGCGGCCGATCTTTTGCGCGCGATCGCGACGGACGCTGCCTTCCTGCTGCTCGACGAGCCGGCCGCGGGTGCCACCGATCGCGAACGCGAGCAGCTCGCGCAGCTCCTGCGCCGGCTGAGCGATGCCGGACGCGGTGTGATGGTGGTCGATCACGACATCGCATTGCTGTCCCGGATCTGCGACCGGCTGGTCTGCCTCGATCGCGGCGTCGTCATTGCGATCGGCAGTCCCGCCGAAGTACGTGCCGACCCGAAGGTGCGGGCGAGTTTCCTCGGTCTGGCGGCGGAAGCGGCATGAGCGAGCCGCTCCTCGACCTCGGCGACTTTGTCGTCAACGGCGGCGAGATCGTGGCGCTGTTGGGCGGCAACGGCGCCGGCAAGACAGAGCTGCTCGAAACAGTCCTGGGCTTCAGGCCGGCAGCGGGAGTACTGAGGCTCTTCGGACGTGACGTCTCGATGCTGTCCGTCGAGCGGCGCGTGGCGCTGGGCGTGGGCTATGTGCCGGAAGGCCGGCGCGTGTTCGCCGGCCTTACGGTGCGCGAGAACCTCGAGGCTTCCTCTCTGCTGCCGGCCGACCAGCGGCGTCGCTGCCTCGAGGAGATGCTGGCGGCGTTTCCCATGCTGGGCGAACGGCCCGAGGCGCGGGCCTGGCTGCTGTCGGGTGGCCAGCAGCAGATGCTGGTGCTGGCCCGCGCCATGATGAACAAGCCACGGTTGCTGTTGCTCGACGAGCCGACGCTAGGTCTGGCGCCGCTGGTCGTCGTCGACCTGCTGCAGCGATTGACGGCGATGGCAAGCGACGGCATGGCGATCTTGCTCGCCGAACAACGCGCCGGGCTGGTGCTGGGCGTGGCGAACAGGGGTGTCGTGCTCAGTCGCGGTCGCGTCGTGCGGACGGCGCCGGCGCGCGAGCTCTTGGCCGATCCCACCCTTGCCGACCTGATGGCCAACGGCTGATCAGGCCCGCCGGCTCGCGGCGTTCCAGTAGTGTTCGAGGTTGGAAATCAGCGCCGGGCTGAAATGGCAGTAGGCCTGCTCGCGCGCGTAGAGTGCTGCGTAGCGGCGGAACATGTCGAACGGCTCGGCCGCAAGGCGCAGCGCCCGGCGGTTGCCGATGGCGCCGACGGTACCCGAGCCGGTCAGCCGGTCGATGACCCGTTCGATCGTCTTGTCGATTTCATCGGGCGCCACGACCTCGTCGCAGATCATGCGGCCGACCTCGGAATCGCACTCGATGCGGCGCTCGTACATGATCGCCTGGCGCGCCAGCCGGTCGCCAACGAAACGGGCGAGTCGCAAGTTGGCCATCGCCGGGATGATACCTTCCTTGCGTGCCGGCAGGGTGAGGTAGGCATCGCGGCCAGTGATGTTGAAATCGGTCGCCAAAAGGATCTGGCAGCCACCGCCGATGGCGAAGGTTTCGACCGCCGAGATCCAGAGCTTCTCGATCGAATCGCCCGCGACCTCGTCGGGCGACACGTCGGAGCGGGCGAGTCCGCGGAACATCTTGTTCACGAAGCCCAAGTCGCGGATCAGGAACCACAGGAAAGGGATCTTGCCATAGTAGAGGTGCGTGAGGTTGATGCCGGCGTTGAACACGCGCTTGCCGGCATATTTGCCGTCGGGCACGACGTCGCCGCGCAGCACGGCGACCCGGCTCTGCGGATCGAGGATGCAGACGTCGGCGCCTATCTCGGTCGCCGGCTGGGTCGAGTTGTCCTCGGAATTGAGGAAGCGGCGGTTGGACAGCAGCAATACGGCCGCCTTGCCTTGGCGCTCGACCCGAGCGGTGCCGAGATCGAGCCTGCCGTCGCGCAGGAACTTGGCGAGCGCGTCGGCCGTCTCCTCGCGCGGCAGCAGCATGGCGTGGCAGAGATGCGTGCCGCACTCGGGATCGGCCAGAAACTGGTTGGCGAGGATGCCCTGGTCGATTTCCCTTCCTTCCTTCTCGGACTGGCGCAGCTCGGCTTCGGCCGCGACCTCGGCGCGTGTCGGCACGAGGCCTGGCACGGCATCGGCCGCGTCATAGACCAGCCGTTCGATGCGCACGAATTTGCGCCGGCCGTCGGTCAGCTTGCCGTACAGCGTGCGGGCATGGGCGCGTAGAAACGCGAAGCGTGCGTCGCGCGCGGCCTGCTTGAGGCGCTCGGCTTCGTCGTGAGCTGCCGCATCGCGCTTGGGTTTGGCGGGCAGGCGGGCCAGCCGGACCTCGACCTCGCGCCAATAGACGGAGAGGCGGGCGGCATCGGCCGCGAAGTCGCCGCCAACGGCGGGCATCGAAACGACCGTGTCCATGATGACGATGCTTCCTGCCCGATAATTTGGAGCGGGCGAAGGGATTCGAACCCTCGACCTACGGCTTGGGAAGCCGGAGCCCCTATGAAAACTAAGAAAACTAGAGGCAGCTTCGGACACCGTCCGACGCTGATATGTGTTTACTTTCTGGGCATTCCAGGCGAAACTGAGGCAACCTTAGAAAACCCAGCCAACCGGAGCAATCCGTAGCCCTAACCGTAGCCCCGATGGAGGATCATGGAGAAAGTACTTTTGACCGATCGGTTCATAGCGGCCCTCCCAAATGCAAAAGTAGGAGAACGGGACGTCATCCACGATACCAAGGTAATCCCGCTAGCGGTGAGAGTAACGGAACGTGGCGCAAAGAGCTTCATCGTTGTGAAGCGTCCCGCTGGGAGCGACACCCCCCATACCGTCGTTGTCGGTAGGTTTCCCGAGACGTCTCTTAAGGCCGCCCGCGCTGCCGTACCGGGTATACTCGCCACACTGGCCAGCGGGATTACTCCCACCGAGCAACGCAAGCAGAAGCTGCAGGAGGAAGCCCGCCGCAAGGCCGATAGCTTCGATGCGGCAGTGGAAGGCTTTGTAGCCGACCTGGAGAGTCGCGATTTGCGCCGCTGGAAGGAATGCGCGGCCACCTTACGCAGGGACTTCCTCGGTCAGCAGCCCAAGAACAGCTGTCAGATAGTCGAGCGCGACGGCGAACGGGTCAGGGAATGGACCATCAGGTGGGACAACGGCCCGCAGTCCATTTGGCGTGGAAAGGCCATTTCCGAGATCACGCGCAGCTCCATTTTGGCCCGCGTGGACCAGATCAAACGGGAGCGCGGCCAGTACCCGGCCATGCAT
>CAMDCE010000096.1 GCA_945889625.1 Asaia bogorensis
TCGCGAACGTCTCGCCCGCCGCATGAGCGGGCTAGAAGCCCGCGGTCCGAAAGACATGATCGCGCCACTCAAGGCGGAGTCTACTCCGCCGCGGTGGCGCGCCCCCAGCGAAGAAACTAATTCACCCGGTTCTCGACCACCATCATCCAGGGCTGGCCGGGCTTGGCCGCGAGCCGGCCGCGCGAATCGACCGGGTAGAGACTCATCGTGACGCTGTTCTTCACGTTGCCGCCGACGGCGTGCAGGAAACCGCCGCGCACGTCGGTTACGACATCGCAGTGGCTCGCCGTATTGTCGATGCGCCGTCGCGCGGTGCGCGAATCGGCGTGGCGCCAGGTCGGGCCGGCGGTGCCGGTGCACACCAGGTCGCCGGGCTTGGGGGAATATTCGTTGGGCGCGCGCAGTGCGAAGCCCGCGCCGCGCGAGGCGTGTTCGCGGTCATGGAGCGAAGCGAGGTACTGGCCATGCCGGCCGGCCGCCGGAAACCCCTGGGCTCCGGCGCGGGTCATGACCCAGGAAACGAAGGCCCCCGACCATGGCTTGCTCGACGTCCGGCCGTTCCAGTCGGGATGTCCGCAGCTTCCCCAATAGTCGCCGACCCGGCTGGCCAGCGGCTCGCTGCGCTCGCTCACCCCGGTGCGATTGGTGTAGCCGTTGGCGCTGCCGCCATAGACGACGGTCGAGCGGCCGAATTTCGTCCACTCCTGCCAGGCGACAAGAGCGGTGCGGTTGGTCGGGGGCCGTTCGCTATATCCGTATCCGCCGCTGCGACCCGTGCTGGCGCAGCCGACAAGGGCCAGGGCCAGCAGAAGGATCGCTGGCAGCCGTAGACCGATCGTGTGGGAGGAGACCCGATGGGGCGGCTGCCAGCAAACACGAACATCGACGGAGGGGGTGTCGATACTGTTCATGCATAACTTGCAGGAAAACTAATAAACTATTGTTATTATTGCCTTTAGAATTAGCACATCGGACGAACCATGTCACTGCCAAAGTCACTCGCCGGAGTTCGGCAACTGGAAGAAAGGGCGTTCCGCGGCTGGCCCGCCCTGGAAACCCGCGACCTCGCCGGATGGCGCCTGCGATTTTCCGGCGGCTACACAAAAAGAGCTAATTCCATCAATGCATTAGGCCCGGATGCGCGATGTGACGCCGAGACCCTGGCCGGCCTCGAAGCGCCCTATCTGGCGCTCGGGCAGCGGCCGGCCTGGCGGCTGACGCCGCTTGCCCCTGCCGCCATGGCCGACCTCCTGGCCGGGCGCGGCTATCCGGTGATCGAGCGCAGCCTGCTGCAGGTCTGCCCGCTCCACGTCGGCTTTGCTGCCGACCCCGAAGTGGCGATCCTGCCGCGGCCGACACCGGGTTGGATCGAGGCGTTTTGCACCCACAGCCCGGTCCGGCCGGAGCATCGCCAGACCATGCAGCGCATGCTGGCGGCGATTGCCGAGCCCGCCGCCTTCGCCTTTGCCGAGGCGGCAGGCCGGCCGCTTGCCATGGCGATCGGCGCGGTCGACGGCGACCATATGGGCCTGTTCGACGTGCTGGTGATGCCCGAGGCGCGGCGGCGTGGCTGGGCGCGGCGCGTCACCGAGAGCCTCTATGCCTGGGCATGGCACCACGGCGCCCGCTTTGCCTATCTGCAGGTCGTCGCCACCAACCAGGCGGCGATGCCGCTCTATGCCGCGCAGGGCTTCCGGACGCTCTACGAATACGAGTATCGGGTGCCTCCTGCTCCTTGACCCATCGCCGCCCCGGCTCACATAGTCGCCGCGGGAGGAACAACTAATATGGCGAATTATCCTTGGGAGAAGAGCTACCCGCCGGGCGTGAAATGGGAGCTCGACGTACCGAAGAAGACGATCCACCAGCTGTTCGAGGATAGCTGCGCCCAGTACGGCGATCGGCCGTTCACCGACTTCCTCGACAAGATCATGACCTTCCGCGACTACAAGGAGGCGTCCGACCGTGCCGCGGCGGGCTTCCAGAAGCTCGGCGTCAAGCCCGGCGTCAACGTCGGCCTCTACCTGCCCAACACGCCGCACTACATCATCGCCTTCTTCGGCGTGCTGAAGGCGGGCGGCAAGGTGGTCAACTACAGTCCGCTCGACGCGGCGCGCGAGCTCGAGTTCAAGATCGGCGATTCGGAGACCGACATCCTGGTCACGCTCGACGTCACCGCGCTCTACCCCAAGATGGCGGCGATGCGCGGCAAGACGCGGCTCAAGAAGCTGATCGTGGGCTCGATCGCCGACTATCTGCCGTGGCCCAAGAACTGGCTTTATCCGATCGCCAAGAAGAAGGACATCTCGGCCTGGCCGCGCGACGACTGGCACATGTCGTTCAAGGACCTGCTCGCCAGCGACGGCAAGTACACAGCCCATCCGTCGAACGAGAACCTGTGGGACGAGGTGGCGCTGCTGCAGTACACCGGCGGCACCACGGGCCTGCCCAAGGCGGCGATGCTGACGCACGGCTGCGTCGTGGCCGCCATGAGCCAGGCCCAGAGCTGGACCACGCCCTACACCACGCCCGGCACCGAGAAGGTCGTCTGCGTGCTGCCGCTGTTTCACATCTACGCGTTGTCGGGAATCATGCTGGGCGCAGTGCGCAACGGCAACCAGCTTATCCTCTATCCACGTCCCGACATCGACATGATCGTGCATGACCTGGTGAAGAAGAAGCCGACCTTCCTGCCCGGCGTGCCGACGCTCTACACCGCGATCAACAAGCATCCCAAGGCGCAGGGCATCGACCTCAGCTCGCTCAAAATCTGCATGTCGGGGGGCGCACCGCTGCCGGTCGAGGTCCAGCAGGCCTTCGAGAAGCTGACCGGCGCCACGCTGATCGAGGGCTATGGCCTCACCGAAACCTCGCCGACCGGCGCGATCTGCCCGGTCGACAAGAGCGTGCGGCGTGTCGGCTCGTGCGGCCTGCCGATGCCGGGCACGATCATCGAGATCCGCGACATGGAGAACAAGGACCGCGTCCTGCCGCCCGGCAAGGACCAGGTCGGCGAGGTCTGCATCATCGGCCCGCAGGTCATGAAGGGCTACTGGAAGAAGCAGGAGGAAACCGACCAGGTGCTGTTCAGTCATCCCGCCAGCAACTGGAAGGGCCTGCGCACCGGCGACATGGGCTACATGGACAGCGACGGCTGGCTCTACCTGGTCGACCGCTCCAAGGACCTGATCATCTCGTCGGGCTACAATGTCTATCCGCGCATGATCGAGGAGGCCGTCTACGAGCATCCCGCGGTCGACGAGGTGATCGTGATCGGCATTCCCGATCCCTACCGCCAGGAAGCGCCCAAGGTGTTCGTCAAGCTGAAGCCCGGCGCCTCGCTCACCTTCGATGAACTGAAGAAGCACCTCGAAGGCAAGATCGGCAAGCACGAGATGCCGGTCGCGCTCGAGATCCGGCCGGAGCTGCCCAAGACGCCGGTCGGCAAGCTCTCCAAGAAGGAACTGAAGGAAGAGGAGCGCGCCAAAGCCAAGGCGAAAGCGGCGTAATCTTCCTCATATTCCTCTCCCCCTTGGGCAGGGATATCGCGTTTGGAAGACATTGTCCCAGTAGCGCAATCTTGTCGTCCTGAGCGAATAGGCGCATTCGAGTGCGAGCACTCGAATCGCCCAGAAGGACCTAGCGCAAACCCAAGCGGAGTTCTGCGGACCCGACGCAAGGTCCTTCGCTTTGCTCAGGACGACAGCAGGATCTGCCATATGCGATTCCCCTACCCGCTTGGGGGAGAGGTAAGGTGAGGGGGTGAGCCACCGCATGACCCACCTCACCTCCCCCACGCTCGCGCGCGGGTCCCCTTCCTCTCCCCCCGCCAAGACGGGCGGAGAGGACCTTATGAGGCGTGCTGTGTTGCTTGGAGGTGCGAGTCTCGTCCTCGGTGCCTGCGACCGTCCCTGCTACGAGCAGAACGAGGTGCAGAAGGCGTTCCTGGCCGGGCTGCAGGCGCTCGCCAAGACGGCGCTCGCCTCGAACAATCCGCTGAAGATCGAGGCGGCGGCCGAACAGAGCATGGTGCTGGCCGGCAAGGTCGGCGCCTTCTCCGACTGGTGCGGCACGCTCAAGACCATCGAAGGCAGCGCCCAGACGGCGGCGGTTACGATCGAGATCGGCAGCCAGGTTTCGCTCTACGCGTTCAACGACTGGACTCTGGCGATGGCGGGCTCGATCGCCGACCTGTTCTCCACACGATCGCGCGAGGCGCCGCCGCCGGGCCTTTCCGACGCAGCCATCGCGGCGCTAAAAACCTTCCGGCTCGGCGAACGCGTGAAGATTGCCGGGCGGATGGGCGAGATCGCCGGTTCAGGCCTGTTCGATCTCTCCCGCCTGTTCGGCAAGGGCGAGTCGGAGAACCGGCTGTTCCTGCAATCGCCGCGCTTCGTCGCACGCATCGAGGCTCTCGGGCCGTCGAAGAACAAGTAGAAAGGATTCCGGGTTGCCGTCTTTCAGCTACGATTTTCCCTACGCTTCCAGGAAACTCCCGATCTTTGCCAGCAACATCGTCGCTTCCTCGCAGCACCTCGCTGCGACCGCGGGCCTGCGCATGATGGCCAAAGGCGGCAACGCGGTGGATGCGGCGATCGCCAGCGCGATTGCCATCACCATCGTCGAGCCGACCATGAACGGCATCGGCTCGGATGCTTTCTGCATCCTGTGGGACGGCAGCAAGCTCGTCGGCCTCAATGCCTCGGGCCATTCGCCGGCGCTGATGACGCCCGACAAATATGCGGGGCAAGCCAGCGTGCCGAATGTCGGCTGGAGTTGCGTGACGGTTCCGGGTGCGGTGTCGCTCTGGATGGAGCTGCACAAGCGCTACGGCAAGCTGCCCTTCGCCGACCTGTTCGAGCCGGCGATCAAGTACGCCCATGACGGTTTCCGGGTCTCCTACATGGTGTCGCGCCAATGGGACACGGCGATCGACCGATTGAAGGGCCAGGAAAGCTGGGTCAAGGCGTTCCTGCCCGGCGGCCGCGCGCCCAAGCCGGGCGAGGTTTGGAAGTTCCCCGACCAGGCAAAGACGCTGGCCATGATCGCCGAGAGCAAGGGCGAGGCGTTCTATCGCGGCGAGCTTGCCGACAAGATGGACAAATACGCGCGCGAGACCGGTGGGGCACTGCGGCGCAACGACCTTGCCGAGCACAGGGCCGACTGGGTCGATCCGATCGGCCTCAGCTATCGCGGCACCACGCTGCACGAGATCCCGCCGTCGGGCCAGGGCATCGCTGCCTGCATGGCGCTCGGCATCCTGGAGAACTTCGACCTCGCCGGCCACGATCCCGACAGCCCCGAGGTGGCACACCTGCGCATCGAGGCGATGAAGCTCGCCTTCGCCGACATCTATCGCTACGTGGCCGACCCGCGCTTCATGGAGGTGACGCCCAGCCAGATGCTCGACAAGGGTTACCTCAAGAGCCGCGCCAGGCTGATCGATCCCAGGAAGGCCAAGGAGTTCGGCCCGGGGGTCCCGAAGGATGGCGGCACGATCTATCTCGGCACCGCCGACGAATCCGGCATGATGGTGTCGCTGATCCAGTCGAACTTCACCGGCTTCGGCTCGGGCATCGTGCCGCCGGGCACCGGCATTGCGCTGCAGAATCGCGGCTCGGGGTTCGTCACGACCAAGGGCCATCCCAACGAGGTCGGCCCGAACAAGCGGCCGTTCCATACGATCATCCCCGCCTTCATCACCAAGGACGGCAAGCCGGTCGCGACCTTCGGCCTGATGGGCGGCGCCATGCAGCCGCAGGGCCATATGCAGGTCTTCTCGCGCATCGTCGACTACGGCCAGAACCCCCAGGCCGCGATCGACGCGCCGCGCTGGCGGGTGCACGAGAGCGACGGCACGGTGTGGACCGAGGCTGACATGCCGGCGGAGCTGGCCAGCGGTCTCGAGGCGCGCGGCCACAGGCTCACGCGTACGAGCTGGCCGAGCTTTGCCTTCGGCTCGAGCCAGATCATCTGGCGCTTTCCCGAGGGTGGCCCCTATCTCGGCGCCTCGGAGAGCCGGCGCGACGGCGCAGCCGTTGGCTTCTAAAATCTCGATCGACGGCGGCGCGTTCCGTATCGACGGAACGCCGACCTACCCCGGCCGCAGCTGGAAGGGCCATCGCATCGAGGGGCTGCTGTTCAACAGCCGCATGGCCAATGCCATCGCCGACGACGAGAACCCGGCGACGCGTGGCGCCTGGGCCTATGCCGACGGCGACTGGGACGCCGAGCGCAGCACGGCCGAGTTCATCGCCGCCCTGCCCGCCTATCGTGCGCACGGGCTGCTCGCGGTGTGCCTCAATATTTCGGGAGGCAGTCCGCAGGGCTATTCCTGGAACCAGCCGTGGCAGATCTGCGGCTTCACATCGGAGGGCACGATCAAGCCGGCCTGGGCGGCACGACTCGAAAAGGTCATCAAGGCCACCGACCGCCTCGGCATGGTCGTGATCGTGGGCCTGTTCTACGGCAAGCAGAGCGGCACGCTGAAGGACGAGAGCGCGGTGAAGGCCGCGGTGGCCAATACCGTCGACTGGCTGATCGAGAGGAACGCGACCAACGTGCTGATCGAGATCGGCAACGAGGTCGACCTTGAGAATGTCTGGAGCCATCCCATCATCGCGGCAGCACGCTGCCATGAACTGATCGAGCTGGCGCAAAAGCGCAGCCAGGGAAAGCTGCTGGTGAGCACCAGCCTGATCGGCCTCGAGGCGCCGCCGGCCGCAACCCTGGCGACGGCCGACTTCCTGCTGCCGCACGGCAACCGCGTCTACGGCCCCAACGGGCATTTCCAGCCGAGCCCGCACGGCATCCGCCTGCAGATGAAGAACTGGCGCTCGGCGCCAGGCTATCGCGGCCAGCCGATCGTCTACAACGAGGACGACCATTTCGAGTTCGACAAACCCGACAATCATTTCGTGGCGGCGGTGGAGTGCGGTGCGAGCTGGGGCTACTTCGATTATCGCATGAGCCGCGAGCGCTTCGAGGACGGCTTCCAGTCACTGCCCGTCGACTGGACGATCTCGTCGGTCCGCAAGCGCGCCTTCTTCGGCCTCTTGAAGGAGATCACAGGAACATGAACTGGGGAGCGATGAGCCGCGCCGAGCGCGACGCGGCCTACAATAATTCGGCGGCGGTGAAGAATAGCCCCGAGCTCAACGCCGCGCGCGAAGCGGCGTCGGCGGCTTTCCGTCAGGCCCATCCCGAGCATCTCGACCTGCGCTACGGGCCGAAGGAGCGCAACATCTGGGATCTTTTTCCGGCGGCCGATCCGAATGCACCGTGCATCGTGTTCATCCATGGCGGCTACTGGCAGCGCAATGCCAAGGACATGTTCGCCAACCTTGTCGGCGGACCGTATGCGCGCGGCTGGGCAGCGGCGCTGCCGGGTTACACGCTGGCGCCCGATGCATCGCTCACGGAGATCGTCGCCGAGATCAACGCAGCGCTCGACTGGCTCGCGGCAAACGGGCCGGCGCACGGTATCGACGGCAAGGTCGTGCTGTCGGGCTGGTCGGCCGGCGGTCACCTGACGGCCGCGTGCCTCGGCCACCGGAGGGTGAGCGCCGGCCTCGCCATTTCCGGCGTCTTCGAGCTCGGCCCGATCCGCGACACCTATCTCGACGAAAAGCTGCAACTGAGCGACGCCGAGATCGAGACGCTGTCGCCGTTGCGACTGCCCATGGTGGCCAAACCGATGGCGATCGCCTACGGCACGGCCGAGCTGCCGCCGCTGGTGGCCGACAGCCGTCACCTCCATGCCAGGCGCGCGGCGGCCCATCTGCCGGGCGCGCTGATCCCGGTGGCGGGCGCCGACCATTTCACCATCACCCACGAACTGCGCGATGCCGAGGGCGTGCTGACCCGGCAGGCTCTCCTGCTGCTCGACTGAGGATCGCCATGACAATCCGCCTGGCGGGGATGTTGTGTTTGGCAACGCTGCTGTGGCCAACGCCCGGCCTTGCCCAGCGCATGCAGGACGAGGAAATCCGCAAGATCCTCGTCGAGGAATCCGTCGCCACTTACAGCGGCCACTGTCCATGTCCCTACAGCTACGCGCGCGATCGCAGCCAGTGTGCCGACGCGAGCGCCTACAGTATGGCAAGGGCGCCAAGCCTGCTGTGCTACGCCGCCGACGTCACGCGGCACATGATCCAGGACTACCGGGTGCGCCGCGGCATCCGGTAGGGCGGCTTTCGGTCACTTGCCGCAATAGGCCTCAATCCGATAGCCGTCAGGATCGATGGCGAAGGCGGCGTAATATTTCGGGCTGTAGTCCGCCCGCACGCCGGGCTTGCCGTTGTCCTTGCCGCCGGCCTTGAGCGCTGCGGCGTGGAAGGCGTCGACCGCGTTGCGGTCGGGCGCCACGAAGCAGAAATGCAGACCCGACTCCCTGTCGGCCTTCACGGGCTTGGTGGTCGCGCCCAGCCACAGCGCCACTGCCTTGCCGCCGTAGCCCAGCGAACTGTCGCCGTCGCTCAGCCGGGTGTAGCCGAGGGGAGCCAGGGCCGCGTCGTAGAACTTGCCGGACCGCTTGATGTCGCTGACGCCGATCGAAACGTGGTCGAACATGATTTCACTCCCATATAACTATTTAACCGGTTATATAGTTAGGTAAAGAACGCTTTCCTGTCAACCGGTCAACCGGTTATTGAGGGCACACGATGCGCCGCCCCGATCTCTGCCTGGAGTTCGCCAATACCCGCTATTGGCGCGGCCAGGCCGCGCCCACCGAGACGCTCAATGCGGCGGAGGATCTGGTGGGCTGGATCGCGGCCACCGGCGCGCCGAAGCCCGCCAAGCCGCCGGCGCGCAAGGAGTTCGACCGCGCGGTCGAGCTGCGCGAGGCGCTCTATCGTCTGTTCGACGCCCAGGCCCAGGACAGGACGCCGGCCGCCCGCGATCTAGCGGCGCTGAATGAGGCGCTGGCGGCGGCGCCTTCGCGCACCACGCTCAGGCGCGAGCGCGACGGCTTTGGCTGGGATGTCGACATGCGGTCGGGAACGGCGCTTGCCCTGCTGGCGCCGGTGCTGTGGTCGGCCGGCGATCTGCTGGCCGGGCCGCGGCTCGATCGCGTGCGCCGGTGCGCCAATCCCGAATGCGGCTGGCTGTTCCTCGACGACAGCCGCGCCGGAAAGCGGCGCTGGTGTTCCATGCAGGCCTGCGGCAACCGCGCCAAGGCGCGGCGCCACTATCACAAGAGCAGAGAGGCTTAGGGCGAATCAAAAGGGGCCCGTGCAGGGCCCCTCTTCATAATTACTGTGCGGGCTCTCGCGCCTCAGAAGGCGCTGCCGCCCGCCGTCGCTAAACGCTGCGCGTTTAGCGCAAAATGGTCTGCAGCTTCATGGCGACGCCCATGTCGCCTTCGATCTTGAGCTTGCCGGTCATGAAAGCAGTCATGCCGTCGAGCTTGCCGCCGATCAGGTCGGAGAAGTCGCTGAAATCCATCTTCAGCGTGCAGTCCGCGGCCTTGTCGTCATTGCTGACGGTCGGCGGATTCTGGTTGCCGTCGATATAGACGACGCCCTGGTCGGTGCTGAATTTGACCGAGTTGCCGAAGGCGGCTTTCTTCGACGCGCCTTCCTTCATTTTCGCGGTGATTTCCTGCAAGGTCATGTCGAGTTCCTCTCATCGGCGAACGGTCTGGGGGGCTTACTTGACCTTTACGTAAACGTCAAATAGAGGCCGATAAACGGCCGTTCAGGGCGTCCGGAGGAAACATGCCGTCGTATCGCTCGGTCTTCAAACCGGGATTGTTTGAGGGCCAGACCATTGTCGTCACCGGCGGCGGCAGCGGCATTGGCCGCTGCACGGCGCACGAAATCGCCGCACTCGGCGCGCATGTCGTGATCACCGGCCGCAAGCCCGACAAGTTGGCCACCGTGAAGGGCGAGATCGAGGCCGCCGGCGGCTCCTGCGAGAGTCATGCCTTCGACATCCGCGAGGAGGCCCAGGTCAAGGACGCGGTCGCGGCGATCGTGGCCACGAACGGCGCCATCCACGGCCTGTTCAACAATGCCGGCGGCCAGTTCCCCGCCGCCGCCGTCGACATGAGCGCCAAGGGCTTCGACGTCGTGGTGCGCAACAACCTGACGGGCGGCTTCATCGTCAGCCGCGAGGTCTTCACGCAGTCGATGGAAAAGACCGGCGGCTCGATCGTCAACATGGCCGCCGACATGAGGAACGGTTTCCCCAACATGGCCCACACCGGCGCCGCGCGCGCCGGCATGGTGAACCTCACCATGACGCTGGCCCACGAATGGGCCTATGCCGCCGTGCGCGTGAACGCCGTGTCGCCGGGCTGGATCGCATCGTCGGGCATGGACACCTATCAGGGCGAGTTCAAGGAACGCATTCCCAGGCTCAAGAACTATTGCCCGCTCGGCCGGCTCGGCACCGAAAGCGAGGTCTCGGCCGTCGTCTGCTTCCTGCTGAGCGACGCGTCAGCCTACATCACCGGCACCGAGATCCGGATCGATGGCGGCGTGCCGCTCGGCAACCGCTCGATGGATCTGGTGACGACCGACCGCTCCAAGCCCTTCAACGGCTTCCATCTCGCCGTGACGCCCAAAGTATTGGGCGGCTGACGACCATGCCGATCCTCGAAAGCCAGGTCGACCGTAACGGCGACGAATTCAGGCAAAACCGCGAAAAGATGCTGGCGGCGGTCGCCGAGTTCCGGGCCGCCGAGGCCAGCGTACAGGCAGCGTCGGAAAAGTCGCGCGAGCGCTTCCGCAAACGCAAGCAGCTGATGCCGCGCGAGCGCATCGCGCTCCTGCTCGATCGCGGCGCGCCGTTCCTCGAGCTGATGCCGCTGGCCGGCTACCGCATGCACGACGACAAGGATGGCTCGAGCGCCGGCGGCGGCTCGGTCGCGGGCATCGGTTATGTCGAGGGCGTGCGTTGCGTCGTGGCGGCCTCGAACAGCGCCATCAAGGGCGGCACCGTGGCGCCCTCTGGCCAGCGCAAGGGCCAGCGCATCCAGCAGGTCGTGATGGAGAACAAGCTGCCGGTGGTGAATCTGGTC
>CAMDCE010000097.1 GCA_945889625.1 Asaia bogorensis
AAGGCCCACCTCAGGCGCATCGGCGCGAGAACCATCGATGCTCTCTGGAAAGCCATCGGTGACATCTGCGCCCTCTACACCGAGCAGGAGTGCTGGAACTACCTCAAAGATGCTGGCTACGCTTCCGATTAAACGCTCGGTGCTCTAGAAGGCTCATTTTTCGGCCTTCCGTGGTATTTGTCACAGTTCTTGGGCGACAGCGCCGATAATTGGTTTATTATTACTGCACTCGCATTGCTAAATTCACTGCCTCAATCCCTGGCCAGAGATTAGTATCCCCGTGAAGTCCTTGACGGCATGAGTTCGATGGAAGACGGCCTGTCCGCATCACCTGCCCGCAAACCAGCCCGGATCGACGGCCGCCGCCTGCGTAGCGAGCGGACCAAGCAATTGATCATCGAGGCCTTTCTTGCCCTGCTGCGTGACGACCCGCAGATGCCGACCGCCGCGCAGATCGCCGAGCGCGCGGGCTATTCCGTGCGGTCGATCTTCGAGCGGTTTCCCGACATGAATGCCCTGCGCGTCGCGGCGACGGACTACTCCATGGCGCAGGCAGCGGCGCTTGCGCCGGCGCGGCATGTCGACGGCGATCGCTCGACGCGTCTCAGGTCACAGGTGCTGACACGAGCCCATACCTGCGAGCGAGGTATTGCGTTGTGGCGCGTGTTGCTCGCCAGCCAGGACGAATCGGAGGAGCTCACGGCGCGGGTTCGGCTGGCACGCACCAGGACCGTCGATCGGATGGAGTTGATGTACAAGGTCGAGCTGGCGACGCTTTCCGAACTGGCGCGCAAAGAAATCCTGATCGCGCTCGAGGCCGTGACGGATATGGAAAGCTGGGCGCGGATGCGCGAATTGTACGGCCTGTCGTTCGATGAGGCCTGCGCCGTATGGATCAGCGCCATCGACCGGCTGCTGCCGCCGACGCCGGCCAGCGCGTGATGCGAGCTGTCCGGCCTTGAACTCGCGCCCGATCGAACCTTCCGCCATGGCATCGAGTGGCAACTCACCACGGATCGACGGCCGCCGCCTGCGCAGCGAGCGGACCAAGCAGATGATCGTCGAGGCGTATCTGGCCCTTCTGCGCGAGAACCCGCGAATTCCCACGGCCAGCAGCATCGCCCAGCGCGCCGGCTATTCGGTGCGGTCGATCTTCGAGCGTTTCCCCGATCTCCATGCCTTGCGCGTCGCGGCGACCGACCATGCGTTCGCCGCGGGAAACGCCCTGGCAGTGCCTCGCGACGTCGACGCCGACCGCCAGACCAGGCTGAGGTCTCAGGTCGAAACGCGGGCCCAGACCTGCGAGCGGTGGTTGCCGCTGTGGCGCGCGCTCAACGCCAACCAGGGCGATTCGGCGGAGCTCAAGATGCGCATTCGGGTCGCCCGCGACATGATCCGCGCCCGCCTGGAGCTGATGTACAAGCCGGAGCTTTCGACGCTGTCCGAACCTGCACGCAGGCAAACCATGATTGCCCTGGAACTCCTGACGGACTTCGAAAGCTGGGGGCGCATGCGCGAGCTTTCAGGGCTGTCGGTGGATGAAGCCTGTACGGTGTGGATTCGCGCCATCGACAGTCTGCTGCCGCCAACACCGTCCGTGCCATGACCCTGGAGACGCGTCCGCTCAATGTATCCCCGGCCGACAAGCCAGCGAGGATCGACGGCCGACGCCTGCGCAGCGAGCGCACCAGGCAGTTGATCATCGAGGCTTACCTCGCACTCCTGCGCGAAAATCCGAAAGTCCCGACGGCGTCGCGCATTGCCGAGCGCGCCGGTTATTCCGTGCGGTCGATTTTCGAGCGCTTTCCCGATCTTCTTGCCCTCAGCCTGGCGGCGGCCGATTTTGCCTTCGTGCAGGCCAATGCCCTGGCGGTCATTCGAGACCGGGACGGAGACCGGCAGGCCAGGCTTCGGTCCCAGGTCGAGACTCGAGGCGACACCTGCGAACGCTGGTTGCGGCTTTGGCGCGTGCTCAATGTCAACCAGGGAGTTTCAGAAGAACTCAAGACGCGGGTCAACACCGTGCGCGACATGGTCCGCATGCGACTCGAGCTGATGTACGGGCCGGAACTCTCGACCCTGCCCGGGCCGGCGCGCCGGCAGACCCTGATCGCGCTGGAACTCCTGACGGATTTCGAAAGCTGGGGCCGCATGCGCGAGCTCCACGGCCTGTCGGTGGAGCAGGCCTGCATGGTATGGATTCGCGCCATCGACAGCCTGCTGCCGGAGACGCCGCCCGTCTCATGACTTTCGTGACCCGACTACCGAAGGATTCAGCGACCGGCAATTTCGGCAAGGTCGATGGCCGACGTCTGCGCAGTGAGCGGACCGAGCAGCTGATCGTCGAGGCCTACATGTCCCTCGCTCGCGAACGCCAGCAAGTGCCGACGGCGGCACAAATCGCCGAACGCGCCGGCTGTTCCGTGCGTTCGGTGTTCGAGCGTTTCCCTGATCTCAATACGATACGGGTCGCGGCGACCGACCACGCGATAGCCGAGAGCGTGGCGCAGAACGTGCCCTTCGACCTCAATGGCGACCGGCAGACCCGGATCAGGTTGCATGTCGAGGTGCGTGGTTGGGGCTGCGAGCGGTGGCTGCCGCTGTGGCGCGTTCTCAACGCCGATCCAGGCGAATCGGCCGAGCTCAAAAAGCGGATACGGATGATCCGCGAGCTGATCGTCATGCGGATCCAGGCGATATTCAAGCGGGAGCTCTCGACCTTGGCGGATCTCGAGCGCCGAAGGGTTGTGATCGCTCTCGAGGCCCTGGTTGATTTCGAGAGCTGGGGGCGCATGCGTGAACTTTACGGACTGTCGTCCGAGGAGGCGTGCAGCGTCTGGATCCGCGCCTTCGACCGCCTGCTGCCGCCGACGCCGACCGCTCCATGACGTTGTTCGCTCCGCCGCCCAAGGCCGCGGCAACCGGCAATCGCGCCAAGGTCGACGGCCGACGCTTGCGCAGCGAGCGCACAAAGCAGCTGATCATCGAAGCCTACATCGAGCTCCTGCGTGAAGGGGCGAAAGCGCCGACGGCGACGCGCATTGCCGAACGTGCGGGCTACTCCGTGCGCTCGATCTTCGAGCGCTTCCCCGATCTTCCGGCACTGCGCTTTGCGGCAGTGGGGTACGCGGTTGCCGAGGCGGCCGCACGGGTCGTGGCGCGCGATGTCGACGGCGACCGCCAAGCAAGGCTGAATTTCCTGGTCGAAGCACGCGCGCAAACCTGCGAGCGCTGGTTGCCGCTGTGGCGGGCGCTCAGCGTCGCTCAGGACGATTCGGCGGAACTGCAGCAGCTGTTCCGCTTCGCGCGCGAGGCGATCCGCAGGCGGCTCGAGCTGATGTGCAAGCCGGAACTCGCGACGCTGCCCGACGCGGCGCGCAAGCAAATTCTCATCGCCCTCGAGCTTCTGCTGGATTTCGAAAGCTGGGGCCGCATGCGCGAGCTGTACGGCCTGTCGTTCGCGGAGGCCTGCAAGACCTGGATCGACGCCATCGACCGCTTGCTGCCGGCCGCCGCGGCGGTTTCTTGACGCTCCGGGCGGCTGAGCGTAGGAAGGCGCGCTTCGTCGGGAGTGGCCCACGATGGCGGCCGTAGCTCAGTTGGTTAGAGCGCCAGATTGTGATTCTGGATGTCGCCGGTTCAATTCCGGTCGGCCGCCCCAATTCCCCGCGCACAATGGCTGAACAGCCGATCCCCAAAGACCTCGCGCGCTGCGACGACCTGGCCCTTTTGAGCTGCTCGGAAATGGCAAAGGCTGACGCGGCCGCCATAGCCGGCGGCGTGCCGGGCGCCGATCTCATGGAAGCCGCCGGACGTGCCGTCGCGGCGGCCATGATCGAGCGCTATGACCCGCAGCCGGTGGCCGTGCTGTGCGGCCCCGGCAACAACGGCGGTGATGGATTCGTGGCCGCCCGCCATCTCCACGAGGCGGGCTGGCCGGTCCGGATCGGCCTGCTCGGCGAGCGCAGTGCGCTGAGAGGCGATGCTGCCTGGGCGGCAGGATTGTGGGCGGGCGGACCGGTCGAACCGCTTTCGCCGAGCCTTCTTCAGGGCTGCTTGCTCGCGATCGACGCCTTGTTCGGGGCAGGCCTATCCCGGCCGATCGAAGGCCCGGCCGCTGAAGTCATTCGACATCTCGACCGCGGCTCGGCGCTGGTCGTCTCGGTCGATGTACCGAGCGGACTGAACGGCGACAGCGGCGAGGTCATGGGATGTGCCCCACGCGCAGATCTCACCGTGACTTTCTTTCGCGCCAAGCCAGGCCACTACTCGGTCGAGGGGATGAGACACTGCGGCCAACTGCGCGTGGCCGACATAGGCATACCGGGGTCGGTCCTGCAGTCAGCCGTCGCACCATGGCAGTGGCTGAATGGGCCCGCGCTGTGGTCGCGGCACCTGCGACGCGACGCGCTCGGCGACCATAAGTATGCCCGCGGGCACCTGACGATTCTTGGCGGCGACACGGCAACAGGCGCGGCACGGCTCGCCGCTCTGGCCGGGCGCCGCGCCGGCGCGGGCCTCGTGACGATCGCCACGCCGCAGGCGACGATGGCCATCTATCAGGCGGCGGAACCCGGCAATCTGATCGCCAGGGTCGAGGATGGTGCCGCGTTCGCGCGGCTGCTCGGCGACCCGCGCCGCAACGCGATCCTGGTCGGGCCCGGCAGCGGCCTGGGCGAGCGCACGCGCGCGGCAACTCTTGCGGCACTCGCCACCGGTCGATCGGTCGTGCTCGATGCCGACGCCATTACCGTGTTCGCCGAAACGCCCGGGAAGCTGTTCGACGCCATCGACGGCCCAACCTTGCTCACCCCCCACGAGGGCGAATTCCGCCGGCTGTTTCCCGATCTGGCTGCGGTACCGGGCAAGATCGAATGTGCCCGGCAGGCCGCCCGGCGGAGCGGCGCCACCGTCCTGCTCAAGGGGCCCGACACGGTGATCGCCGCGCCCGATGGTCGTGCCGTCATCAACGTCCATGCGCCGGCAACGCTGGCGACGGCAGGCTCGGGCGATGTCCTGGCGGGAATCGCCGGTGGCCTGATGGCCCAGGGCCTGGGGCCGCTGGCGGCCGGAGCGGCGGCCAGTTGGCTCCATGGCGAGTGCGGATATCGCTTCAGGCGGCCCGGCTTGATTGCCGAAGACCTCGTCGCGGAGCTTCCTCAGGCGCTCGAAGCGGCGCTTAATTGACCGCCCGGCGGGCGCGGGCTAAGAGGCCCGCGATTCGGCCCGCGATTTGGCCCTCGGGGCACGCCCGCAAGGCCCTCGTTGTTCGCGAGGCCGGCATCAGGCGGGCGTGGTGGAATTGGTAGACACGCGAGATTTAGGATCTCGTGCCGCAAGGCGTGGAGGTTCAAGTCCTCTCGCCCGCACCAGACGGAAGTGGATGTGAGACTATGCAAGTAACGGAACTGTCGGCCGAAGGGCTGAAGCGGCAATTCAAGATCGTCGTTCCCGCCGGCGACCTGTCGGCGAAAGTCGACGAACGTCTAGCCGAATTGGCGCAGACCGCGTCGATGCCCGGGTTCCGGCCGGGCAAGGTGCCGGTTGGCCTCTTGAAGAAGCAGTACGGTCAGGCGCTGTATGGTGAAGCGCTGGAGCAGGCGGTCAACGCCAGCACCGCCAAGGCCATCGAGGATCGCGGGCTCAAGCCTGCCCTGCAGCCGCGCGTCGATCTCAAGGAGCTGGGCGAGGGCAAGGACGTCGAGTTCGAGGTCGCGATCGAGGTCCTGCCGGAGATCGGAAAGCTCGATTTCTCGGGCATCGAGCTCGAGCGTCTGAAGGCCGTCGTGCCGGACAAGGATGTCGACGAGGCTGTTTCCCGCATCGCCAAGGCAAATCGCGAGCAAAAGCCGGTCGATCCACCGCGTCCGGCGCAGAAGGGCGACGCGATCAAGCTCGACTTCGTGGGCTCGGTCGACGGCAAGGAATTCCCCGGCGGCGCGGCCACCGACTACACGCTGGAGGTCGGCTCAGGATCGTTCATTCCAGGCTTCGAGGACCAGCTCCTGGGCGCCGAGGTCGGCAAAGTGGTCGACGTGAAAGTGACGTTTCCGGCCGACTACGGTTCGGCCGAACTGGCCGGCAAGGACGCCGTCTTCAAGTGCACGATCAAGGAGCTTCACGAGTTCGTCGACAAGCCGGCCGACGATGAGCTGGCGAAGAAGAACAACTTCGAGAACCTCGAGGCCATGCGCAAGGCGGTCTCCGATCGCATCGGGCAGGACTACGCGCAGGTGTCGCGCACCATGATCAAGCGGCAGCTTCTCGACAAGCTCGCCGAAAGCCACACCTTCCAGGTCCCCGAGGGACTGGTGGAGGGTGAGTTCAATGCCATCTGGCAGCGCGTCCAGGAGGCCAAGAAGAACGGCCAGAAGCTCGAGGACGACGAAGACAAGATGCGCAAGGACTACCGCGAGATCGCCGAGCGCCGGGTGCGGCTGGGCCTCTTGCTGGCCGACGTCGGCCGCTCCAACGACATCGACGTCACGCCTGAGGAACTCAACCAGGCAGTGATGCGCGAGGCCATGCGTTATCCCGGTCAGGAGCGCCAGGTGCTGGAATTTTACGGCAAGAACGCCGAGTTGAAGGAACAGTTGCGGGCGCCGATCTTCGAGGAAAAGACCGTCGACTTCATTCTTGAACTGGCCAAGGTGGCCGAGAAGCCGGTTACCCCCGAGGAACTGCTGAAGGCAGCACGCGACGCCGAGGCCGAGGAAGCCGACGACAAGGCGCCGTCCGAGACGCCCGCGGCGCCCTAGGCGGCAAATTCATCCAGCGGCGGCGGCCTTGAACCGGGGCGTCGGCGCTGCCACTTTCACTAGTGCAGCTTGCGGTCAAATGGAACCGCGGAGCGGTTCCATTTGACCGGAAACGCATTGTACGAAGCATTTCCTTCAATGGCATAATCCGTCCGGCTGATTCCAGCCGGACGGATTATGCTTTAGAGATCTACGAAAGGGCCCCGCGATGAGTCGCGACCGCGATCCACTAGAAGTCTACAACAACTACTATGTCCCGATGGTCGTCGAGCAGTCGGCGCGCGGCGAGCGCGGCTACGACATCTGGTCGAGGCTGCTCAAGGAACGCATCATCTTCCTCAATGGTCCGATCGAGGACAACGTGGCCGGCCTGGTCTGCGCCCAGCTGCTTTATCTCGAGGCGGAGAATCCGACCAAGGATATCTCCTTCTATATCAACTCGCCGGGCGGCGTGGTGACCTCGGGCATGGCGGTCTACGACACCATGCAATATGTCCGGCCGCAGATCTCGACCCTGGTATTCGGCCAGGCGGCCTCGGCCGGGTCGCTGCTGCTGATGGCCGGGGCCAAGGGCAAGCGCTTCTCGCTGCCCAATGCCCGGATCATGATCCACCAGCCCTCGGGCGGCGCCCAGGGCCAGGCGACCGACATCGAGATCCACGCCAAGGAGATCCTGCTGACCCGGGCGCGGCTCAATCAGATGTACGTTCACCACACCGGGCGGACGATCGAGGAGATCGAGCGGGCCATGGAGCGCGACAAATTCTTCTCGCCGCCGGAGGCCAAGACGTTCGGCCTTATCGACGATGTGCTGCAAAATCGTCCGGTTCCGACCATCCAGGCGGCTGCCTCCTAGACGGCAACCGCGACCAATTGGTTCCGGTTCGCCTGCCGACACACCATATTTTGATGTTGTCGCGGTTAGGGGCACGAGTTTAACATAGTCTTGCGTGCGGGCTCGCAGTCGGCGGGCCCCCCAAGCGGAGGTGCGTTACTGACATGCCAGCCGCCAAATCCGGGGGCGACTCCCGCAACACCCTCTATTGCAGCTTCTGCGGTAAGAGCCAGCACGAGGTCCGCAAGCTTATTGCCGGCCCGACGGTGTTCATCTGCGATGAATGCGTCGAGCTCTGCATGGACATCATCCGGGAGGAGAGCAAGACCACCCTGGTGAAGTCCAAGGACGGCGTACCGTCGCCCAAGGAGATCCGCCAGATCCTCGATGACTATGTGATCGGCCAGGACAAGGCCAAGCGCATCCTCGCTGTTGCAGTGCACAATCACTACAAGAGGCTGAGCCACGGTGGCAAGGCGAACGACGTCGAGATCGCCAAATCTAACATCATGCTGATAGGCCCAACGGGTTGCGGCAAGACATTGCTCGCCCAGACCCTGGCGCGGATGCTCGACGTGCCCTTCACTATGGCCGACGCCACGACGCTGACCGAAGCGGGCTATGTCGGCGAGGACGTCGAGAACATCATCCTGAAGCTGCTGCAGTCGGCCGACTACAACGTCGAGCGGGCGCAGCGCGGCATCGTCTATATCGACGAGGTCGACAAGATCAGCCGCAAGTCCGACAATCCCTCTATCACCCGCGACGTATCGGGCGAGGGCGTGCAGCAAGCCCTGCTCAAGATCATGGAGGGCACTGTCGCCTCCGTGCCGCCGCAGGGCGGCCGCAAGCATCCGCAGCAGGAATTCCTGCAGGTCGACACGACCAACATCCTGTTCATCTGCGGCGGCGCCTTCTCGGGCCTCGACAAGATCATCTCGCAGCGCCGCCAGGGTACGTCGATCGGCTTCGGCGCCGAAGTGCGCGGTCCGGACGATCGGCGCCCCGGCGAGGTGCTGCGCGATCTCGAGCCGGAAGACCTGCTGAAGTACGGCCTGATCCCCGAATTCGTCGGCCGCCTGCCGGTGGTTGCCACGCTCGAGGACCTCGACGAGGGCGCTTTGGTCGAGATTCTAACTCGGCCGAAGAACGCCTTGCTCAAGCAGTACCAGCGCCTGTTCGACATGGAGAGCGTGAAGCTCAAGTTCTCCGACGATGCGCTGCGCGCCGTGGCGCAGAAAGCGATCCTGCGCCGGACCGGCGCGCGTGGCCTGCGGTCGATCATGGAGACGGTACTGCTGGACACGATGTACGACCTGCCGTCCCTGGACGGCGTCGACGAGGTGGTCATAAATCGCGAAGTCATCGAAGGGCGGGCTCAACCGCTCTATGTGCATGGGGAGCGCAAAGAAGGGATCGCGGCGGCTCCGGCCTAGGTTTTGCAGCGTCGGCGGCGCCCGCCGCCGGCCTTCCTGGCGGGTCTTGAACACAGCCCTGTTCGAGCCAATCTCTGCAATTGAGTGCGCGTGGCTTCTTGCCGCGGATCGCCCATTAAGGGGGTCGCGGCGGAGGTGCGAGGCAGCTCTAACAGTATAGTGAGGCATCATGAGCGCCCCCATCGAAGGAACCGTCTACCCCGTCCTGCCGTTGCGCGACATTGTCGTGTTCCCCGGCATGATCGTGCCGCTGTTCGTCGGCCGCGAAAAGAGCGTCAAAGCGCTCGAAGAGGTGATGAAGGACGACAAGCAGATCCTGCTGATCGCCCAGAAGAACGCCACCCAGGACGATCCCGGCCCGGAAGACATCTACACCATCGGCACGCTCGGCACTGTGCTGCAGCTCCTCAAGCTGCCCGACGACACCGTCAAGGTGCTGGTCGAGGGCGGCAAGCGCGTGCGCATCACGGGCTACACCGACCGCAGCGAGTTCTTCGAGGCGCGTGCCGTCGAGATGGAGGAGTCGGCGGCTGAATCCGCCGAGCTGCAGGCCGCCGCCCGCACCGTGGTCTCGGAGTTCGAGAACTACGTCAAGCTGAACAAGAAGGTGCCGCCCGAGGTCGTCGTCTCGATCAACAAGATCGAGGAGCCGGCCAAGCTCGCCGACACGATCTCGGCGCATCTGGCGCTGAAGGTTGCCGATAAGCAGCAGCTGCTCGAGCTCGACTCGGTGTCCAAGCGCCTGGAGCGCATCCTCGGCCTGATGGAAGGCGAGATCGGCGTGTTGCAGGTCGAGAAGAAGATCCGCAACCGCGTCAAGCGCCAGATGGAGAAGACGCAGCGCGAGTACTATCTCAACGAGCAAATGAAGGCGATCCAGAAGGAGCTTGGCGAGACCGAGGACGGTCGCGACGAGATCTCCGAGCTGGAGAAGCGCATCAAGAAGACGCGTCTGTCCAAGGAGGCGCGCGAGAAGGCACACGGCGAGCTGAAGAAGCTTCGGACCATGAGCCCGATGTCGGCCGAGGCGACGGTGGTGCGCAACTACCTCGACTGGCTGCTGTCGATCCCGTGGCGCAAGCCGACCAAGATCATCAAGGACCTGAAGTACGCCGAGGAGATCCTCAACGCCGATCACCACGGCCTTGAGAAGGTCAAGGAACGCATCCTCGAGTACCTCGCGGTCCAGCAACGGGTCGACAAGATGAAGGGCCCGATCCTGTGCCTGGTCGGCCCTCCGGGCGTCGGCAAGACCTCGCTCGGCAAGTCGATCGCGCGCGCCACGGGCCGCGCTTTCGTGCGCCAGTCGCTGGGCGGCGTGCGCGACGAGGCCGAGATTCGCGGCCACCGGCGCACCTATATCGGCTCGCTGCCGGGCAAGATCGTCACCAATCTGAGGAAGGCCGGCAAGTCCAACCCGCTGTTCCTGCTCGACGAGATCGACAAGCTCGGTCAGGATTTCCGCGGCGATCCGGCGTCCGCACTGCTCGAAGTGCTCGATCCGGAGCAGAACTTCCGCTTCCAGGACCATTATCTCGAACTCGATTACGATCTGTCGGACGTGATGTTCGTGTGCACCGCGAACAGTCTCAATCTGCCGCAGGCGCTGCTCGACCGCATGGAGATCATCCGGCTCGAAGGCTATACCGAGGACGAGAAGGTCCAGATCGCGCAACGCCATCTCATCCACAAGCAGATCGAGGCGCATGGGCTCAAGCAAGGCGAGTTCACGCTGACCGAGGATGGCTTGCGCGATCTCATCCGCTATTACACCCGCGAGGCCGGCGTGCGCACGCTGGAGCGCGAGATCGCGCGGCTGGCGCGCAAGTCATTGCGCCAGATCCTCGAGCGCAAGGCCAAGGCGGTCACCGTCACGCCGGACAA
>CAMDCE010000098.1 GCA_945889625.1 Asaia bogorensis
TGTCAACGGCGGACTAAAAACCAGCCAAGAGGCGGCGCAAAAGTCTGCCAGTTCGTCGCAGCTATTTTTGCCTGTGGGGATGTGATGAGCGCCCTGGCACGCGCACCCACCAGATAGCAGGCGCGTGCCAGGGCGCTTTGGCCCGAAGGGCCAATCCGGATGTTTGGTGTTAGGCCTCGACCTTGGCCTTGCTGGCGCGGCTCTGGCCCAGGCGATAGCTGTCGGCGTTCATCTCGAGAATGCTGACGTGGTGGGTCAGCCGGTCGAGCAGCGCGCCGGTCAGGCGCTCGGAACCGAAGGTTTCGGTCCACTCCTCGAACGGCAGGTTGCTGGTGATCATCGTGGCGCCGCGTTCATAGCGTTGCGAGATCAACTCGAACAGTAACTCGGCTCCGGTCTTGCTGAGCGGCACGAAGCCCAGTTCGTCGATGATCAACAGCTTGTGGCTGGCCAGTTGCTTCTGCAGGCGCAACAGCCGCCGCTCGTCGCGGGCCTCCATCAACTCATGCACCAAGGCCGCGGCGGTGGTGAAGCCGACGGCGAGACCCTTCTGGCAGGCGGCCAGCCCCAGGCCCAGGGCGACATGGGTTTTGCCCGTGCCGCTGGGGCCAAGCGCGATGAGGTTCTCCCGCCGTTCGATCCATTCGCACCGCGCCAGCTCCAGCACCTGGATCTTGTTGAGGCTGGGGATCGCCTTGAAGTCGAAGCTGTCCAGGCTTTTCACCGCCGGGAACTTCGCCGCCTTGATCCGACGCTCGATCATCCGCCGTTCACGGTCGATCATCTCCAGCTCGACCAGCCGGGCGAGGAACTGGACATGGCCCAGTCCCTCGGCGGCGCACTGCCTGGACAGCTTCTCGTATTCCCGCAGGAAGGTCGGCAGCTTCAGCGTCTTGAGGTGATGTGCCAGAAGCAGCTTGGGGACGTCGGTCATGCCGTGGCCTCCGACACCAGGCACATGTAGCTGGCCGCCGAGGTCCTGGCGACATTGGCGCGCGGCAGATAGGGATAGACCTTGAGGTCCAGCTTCGGCGGACGCTTCTCCACCTGGCACAGAACGAGGTGCTTGATGGCGTCAAAACCCACGGCGCCCAGGCGCAACGCATTCTTGACCGCGACGTGGAGATCCGCCAACTCGAAGCCCTCCAACAACCGCAGAACCTGGACGTATTCCCGCCGGCCGGCCTTGATCATCCGCGCTTCCATCAGCCGACGCAGGGTCTGGAACTCCGGGGGCAGATCCCATTTGGCCAGCGGGGCGGCCTGATCCAGCGCGCCGATCTTCTGCTCGATCAGGGGCAGGTAATGGACCGGGTCGAAGACGATGTCCTCCCGGCCGTAGCACCGGGGATGGCGGGCGACGATCTCTCCGCCACAGCCGATCACGACCCGATCGACATAGCCCCGCACCCAGGCGTCGCGATGGCCATAGGCCACGGGCACCGAATAGTCGTTGGTCCGGTAGCGCACCAGCGACTGTGAACTCACCTGGCCTGTCGCCTGTTCGCAAGCATCAAAGGGGGCAGACGGCAGGTCCGCCATCGCCTGCAGATCCCGCTGCAGCCGCTGGCCGATCGTCTCGCCATGGCCGCGCAGAATGTCCGCTTGACGCTTGCGGCATTGCTCCTCCAGCCAGGCGTTGAAATCGTCCCACGACGCAAAACGCGGCAACGGCACCATGAAGTTGCGTCGGGCCCAGCCGACCAGACCCTCGACACTGCCCTTGTCATTACCTCTACCGGGACGGCCATAGCGGTCGCGGATAACGTAATGCGACAGGAACCCGCTAAACAGCCGGGCGCGCTTGCGGGCGCCATCCGGCAGGATGCGCGCCACCAGGCATCGGTCGTTGTCGTAGAGAACCGACAGCGCCACCCGGCCGAAGAACGCAAAAGCGTGAATGTGGCCATCGACCCAGGCCTCGGCCGTCGCCGCCGGATAGGCCCGAATGTAACTCGCATCGCTATGCGGCAGGTCGAGCGCGAAGAAATGCGCTTTCTGCTCGATCCCGCCGATCAACACCAGCGCTTCGCCGAAATCAGCCTGGGCGTGGCCAGGATCGTGGTGCAGCGGGACAAACATCTCCCGCCGCCGGCGCTGCTGCTCGCGCACGTAATCCTTGACGATGGTGTAACCGCCGACGTACCCGTGCTCCTCCCGCAGCCGATCAAAAACCCGCTTGGCCGTGTGACGCTGCTTGCGGTGTTGGCTGACGTCCTCGCCCAGCCACCGGTCGATGATCTCGGTGAACCCGTCCAGCTTCGGACGCTTGATCGGCGACGTCCGCCGGTATCCCGGAGGCACCGAAAAGATCACCATCTTCTTCACGCTCTCGCGTGAAATCCCAAAGTGACGTGCCGCCTCGCGCGCACTCATCCCGTCCCGCAACGCGAGACGAACCTTCAGATACAGTTCCACGGTGAAAATACCCCCGCCCTCCCTGCTGCCAGAAAGGGCATAAGTGGCAGAGTTTTACTCCGCCGGCAGCGGGACTATCCCGCCGCTACCGTGGTAGACTTTCGCACCGCCGTTCTCAAACCTGTTCGTTACGCGGCTTGATTCAAGTTCAACAATGCCGGCTCAATAATATACGCCATGACCGAGCAGACGATCACCCGCGCGCATCTGATCGAGGCCGTCTACCAGGAAGTCGGCCTGTCCAGGCACGAGTGCGCCGGCCTCGTCGTTTCCGTCCTCGACGAGATGACCGATGCGTTGGCGCGGGGAGAGATGATAAAGATCTCGTCGTTCGGGAGCTTCTCGGTCCGGCAGAAGGGTCAGCGCGTCGGTCGCAATCCCAAGACCGGCGAGGAGGTGCCGATTTTGCCCAGGCGAGTCCTCGTCTTCCGTGCCTCGCTCTCAATGAAGGCTCGCATCAACAGCGCGTTGGCGGCGTCCGCCTCTGGGACTTCGGACTAGCGTAAGCGTAGTGGCCGGAAGATCATCGCGGTGCCGGACGATTGCGCGGAGTTCCGCTCCCTTCCCCGCCGTCGAAGGTAACACTGTCGAGGTTGACGCGGTCGGTGGCGAGGGCGTCCAGAGAGCAGACGGGTTCGATTGGCGCTGGAAACACAAGTGCGCATGGCGTCTGCATAGTTCCGTCGACGGCATTCTCAATCTGGGCCAGCTTCGTTGGGCAAGCTCCCGCTGGTGCCTAGGTCCGCCTTAAACTAACATTCTACCTGGGCCACTCGACGGGGGCCGGTCACGGCGGGCGCGGGGCTTTCGGCACACGAGGCTGGGTTATGACCACTGAAACGCTGCGGCGCTTCGTCTCGAAGGGCGTGCCGATCGACGATGCCCTGGTCGGCGAATACCGGGACAGCACCGACCTGCTGGGCCGGCCGGGGCGGCTGCGCGAGCGCCTGGCCGCCGACGGCTATCTCCTGCTCCGCGGCGTGATCGACCGGGCGACCATCGCCGCCGCACGGCGCGAGGTGTTCGGCCGCCTGGCGGAGGTCGGCGAGGTGCAGGAACCGATCGTGGAGGGCATCGCCACCGGAACGAGCCGCCGGCGGGAGAGCCAGAAGGACTTGGGCCGGTTCTGGCAGTCGGTCTGCGAGGGGCCGGCCTTGCGGGCCGTTTCCCATGGCCCGGCGATCATTGGCCTGCTGAGCCGGATCTTCGGAGAGCCCGCGGTCGCCCTCGACTACATCGCGCTCCGCACCGCGGCCAAGGGCAAGTCGACCGGGCTCCATTTCGACGGGCCCTACTTCACCCGGCATCACGACCGGGTGCTGACCTGCTGGATGCCGCTCGGCGACGTGGCACCGGTCGACGGGCCGCTGGTGGTGATCGAAGGATCGAACCGCTTCGACGATCTGATCGAGGAGTTCCGCGACTTCGACATCGCCGTCGACACCACCAGACGCGCCGACATCGCAGACGACTTTGGCACTTTCGCCAGGAGCCGCCGCGCCCGGGTGCTGACCACGCATTTCCAGCCGGGCGATATGCTGGTATTCGGGATGTTCACGCTGCACGGCTCGCTCGACAACGGCTCGCCCGTGGATCGCATCCGGCTCTCGGTGGACGTCCGCTACCAGCCCGCCTCGGCGCCTCGCGATGTTCGCTACTTCGGGCCTAACCCTGTCGGTCGATCCGGAGGCGGCTATGGCGAGCTGAACGGCGCCCGTCCGCTCACCGAGAAATGGCACGATCTCGCCGGCAACACGCACTCCGACAAGAAGATGGAGTGACTTGCGTTCAGCGTAGCTTGATCGAGGTCGAGTCGAAGCGAGCGAGCTCGGGCGTGTCGAAAAAGGTCTGAAACGGCGCCGAGGGGTGGCGCCAGCGCCAGTGCAGGCGATCCAGGACCGTGTTCGCCGCCCGCGTGCTGGGCCGGCCGGCGATGGTGATACGTCCGACATGGTCGGAGTCCAGGTCTGGCGTGCCGAGGCGGGCCACCGCCACGTCCTCCGGCGTATCGAGGTTACAGCGCGCCAGCGCCTCCATCACCGCGCGCCCGTCGGCGAAGCTCGCGACGACGATGGCCGTAAACGGCAGGTGCTTGCGGGTACCCTTGAGGCGGGCGATGACCGACGGCAGGTCGCGGATGCCGAGCTTGTCGCGATCGGGCTCGGCTGCCACCACCGGGCAGTCCTCGGCCGAAAGGCCGGCGCCCCGGCAGTATGTCCGGAAGAAGCTGGCGGTGCGGCTGAAGAAGTAGTTGCCGCAGTCTTCCATGATCCAGGCGATGCGCCGGTGTCCCTGCCGGAACAGATGCGAGACGATCAAATCGGTCGTCTTCTCCGGATCGTTGGAGACGGCATCGACGTCGAGATGCTCGGCCGCCTGGCCCTCGATCAGCACGTGGTCGGCGCGCTGCTTCAGGAGCGCCAGCAGCGAGACCGAGATGGTCGAGGAGCGTGGCTGCAAGATCGCCGCGTCGTAGCGCGCACCGGACTTCAGCAGCTCCATGACGTGCGCTGCGTTGCTGTAGGTCAGCATCAGCGACTCGTGCCCCTCGATCGACAGGCGCTGATGGACGATGCGGGCGATGACGTCGCCGCGCTGATAGGGATGCTGGTAAAGCAGCGTCAGCACGCTGCGCGCCGCCGCG
Organism: Asaia bogorensis; assembly: GCA_945889625.1. GTDB lineage: Bacteria > Pseudomonadota > Alphaproteobacteria > Reyranellales > Reyranellaceae > Reyranella. Next base: position 5,063 of record CAMDCE010000098.1, read on the forward strand.
TTCACCGCGTTGGCGCGGCCGACGAAGGTGCCGCGTCCAACATGGCTGGAGATGATGCCTTCCTGGCGCAGCTCGTTCATCGCACCCTGGATCAGGTGCTGGCTGACGCCGAGCTCGGCCATCAACTGGCGGACCGTGGGATAGCGCGCGCCGGGAGCGGAGCCGGCGGCGAAGGCGCGCAGGCGCTCGACCACCTCCTCGCGCGTGCGCGGCGCCGATTTGCCGGGGGATGTGTCGAGGATAACGGTCATCGACCGTTCACTTCATCAGGCCGAGATACTTCGGCAGCCAGAGCGTGATCTCCGGAATGAACATGAGGAGAGCCAGGGCGAATAGCAGAACCCCGCAGAAGAACCAGACCTCGCGGATGATCTCGCTGACCGGAATCCCCGTCACCGCCGACATCACGAAATGCAGCACCCCATAGGGAGGAGTGAGCATGCCTATCATCATGTTGACGGTGACCACCAGCCCGAAATGAACCAAGTCGATGCCCAGCGCGCGCGCGGTCGGCAGCAGCACCGGCACGAGCACCAGCAGCATGACAGTGGTGTCGATGAAGCAGCCGAGGACCAGGAACAGCACCATGACGCCGCTGAGGAATCCGACCGCCGTGAGGTTCATCGACAGGAACCAGGCGGCGACCAGGTTGGGCAGCTGCTCGGCGGCGACCGCGTAGTTGACCAGGAAGGCGCCCATGATGATCGTCATCACCGAGGCGCTCTGCAGTAACGATGTCCGGAACGATTCGTAGAGGTCGGCGAGCTTAACGTCGCGGTAGACCATCGTGACCAAGATGAGAGCGTAGAAGGCGGCGACGGCGGCGCCCTCGGTCGGGGTGAAGGCGCCGATGCGGATGCCGCCCAGCACCAGCACCGGCAGGCCGAGGGGCGGGAGTGCCTGCAGCAGGACGCCGGGCAGCTTGGCAAGGGCGACGCCTTCGCCGCGCGGGAAGGCGCGCTGGGTCGCCTGATAGGCGACTGAGGTCATGAGCAGGACCGCGATCAGGATGCCAGGCACGATGCCGGCGGCGAACAGCGCGCCGACCGAGACATTGGCGATGACGGCATAGAGGATGAAGGGAATCGACGGCGGGATGATCGGCGCGAGGGTCGCTGCCGCGGCGGTGAGCGCGCCGGCGTAGCCGCCGGTGTATCCGGCCCGGCGCATCATCCGCACCAGCACCGCGCCGGGGCCGGCGGCGTCGGCGACGGCGCTGCCGCTCATGCTGGCGAAGACCACGTTGACCAGGATGTTGACGTGAGCGAGCCCGCCGGGAATGCGTCCGACCAGGGCCTGCGCCAGCTCCATGAGACGGGTGCCGATGGTGCCGACACTGATGAGCTGGGCGCAGAGGATGAACATCGGAATCGCCAGCAGCACGTCGGACTGCAGCATGGCATTCATCACCTGCTCGGCGGCGAGGCCGACGTCGGCGCCCTTGACCATGAGGTAGGCGATGCCGGCGGTCAGCATGGCGATGCCGATCGGCACGCGCACCAGGCCGAGGGCGACGAAGGCGACGATCAGGACGATGAGCTGCGTCGACATCAGACCTCTGGCTTCCACCAGATCGCGCGGCCGATGTCGCAAACCGCTCGCACGCCGAGCGCCGCGATGAAGATCGCGAAGAAGGCGAAGACGAAGTCCAGGCGCACCCTGAGGATGGGCGTGCTCAGCACCTTCATGTAGAGGGCGAAGTCGACGATGGCCGGCAGCGCCATGAGCATCACGGCCGCGACCACGATGCCGGCGACCAGAATCATCAGCCGGCGCACCGGCTGCGGCACGGCCTCGTAGACCAGATCGAAATAGATGTGGTCCTTCACGGTCAGGCTGAACGATGCGGCCCACAGGGCTGCGACCGAGAAGGCCAGTGTCGGGAATTCCTCGCTCCAGCTCACCGGCCGGTTGGCGATGTAGCGCATGAACACCTGGATGTTGATCGCGACGAAAACCGCGGCGAAGCACAGGACGCCAAAGGCGTCGAGTGCTCCGCGTAGCTTCGAACGCATGGACTGCTCCAGGCGGACGCGTTGGGTTTTCTATTTCACCAGGCGTTCGATGCGATCGAGCCAGCCCGCCGGCGCCTTCTGCACGTATTCGGAGTCGGCGAAGACCTTGAGCACCTGGGTGCGGAACGCGTCGATGTTGGGCTTGGTGATGGTGAGGCCGGCGGCGCGCATCTTCTCCAGGGTCTCGTCGTCGTCGCGGAGCTTGTTGGTGTCGTTGAACACCATCGCCGCCCGCGCGGCGTCCTTGAAGATCGCCTTCTGTCGGACCGACAGCTTGCCCCAGGCGGCATCGCTCATCGCCAGCATGTTGGCCGGGATCGAGTGGTAGGTGAGCACGATCTGCTTGGTCGCCTCGTAGAACTTGGCGCGGAAGGTGGTCGAGATCGGGTTGTCCTGGCCGTCGATGGTGCCGGTCTTCAGCGCCAGGTAGACGTCAGGCAGCGGCATCGGCACTGGGTTGGCGCCGAGCGCCTTGCCCATCAGAAGGAATGCCGGCGAACCCGGCATGCGCAGCTTGACGCCGGCGAGATCGGCCGGGGTCTCCACCTTGCGGGCTTCCCTCAAGTTCACGATGCGGGGGCCGGCATAGTAGTAGTCGAGGATCTGGACCTGCAGATCCTTGGCGATCCTGGCCTTGTATTCCTTGCCGATGTCGCCATCCATCGTTGCCTTGACGTGGTTCCAGTCCTTGAACAGGTAGCCCACGGTCATGACGTTGTATTCGGGGATGCGGTCGGCGATGTCCCACCAGCTGAGGATGGTCATCTCGATCGAATTGCGCTGGAGCGCCACGACCTCGGTGCCCTGACGCACAAGGGTGCCGGTGTGATGGACCTGGAAGTCGAACTCGCCCGGTGCCGAGCGGTCGACCCATTCCTTGAACACGTACATCATCTCGACCGGCAGGTCGCCGCCGATACCGGCGGTGCCGAAGCGGACGAGCTGACGCTGCGGCGCCTGCGCGGCGGCGTCCGAGATGCTGCCGGCGAACGCGGCCCCGCCGATGAGCGCGGCTGAGACAATGGCCGCGATGCGGCCCCTCGATGCATGCATCATGTGCGTTCCCTCCAGGAGGCCGGTCATGACGACCGCGTCGAGGCGGCCGATGCCAGCTAGACGATCATCCTATGTCGCCGATTTCTTACATTCAATACATTCTGACCATATGATTGTAAGCGCCACAGTTTCGTGATTGCAGAAAAAACCACATGAATGCCGCACTACGGCATCGGGAGGCGATTGAAGCGTAGGACAAATTGTATTGATTGCATCGGTGAGATCGGGCCTATTTGTTACCAGAGCCGTCGAAGGGAGAGACACATGCCGAAAGCCGTCCGCAAGAAGCTGCCGCACGGGATCGTCGCGTCATCGGTGACGCCGTTCAAGCCGGACGGGTCGATCGACTTTCCGCGGATCAAGCCGCACATCGACTGGCTGATCGGCGAGCGCGTCGACGGCATCTCGCCGCTGGGCAGCTCGGGCGAGTTCTTCGCCATGGAGTCCGACGCCCGCAAGCGCCTGGTCGAGGCGGCGCTGGAGGCCGTCGACGGCCGCGTGCCCACCATGGTTGGCTCGCATCACTACAGTACGCGGATCGCCGTCGACCTGTCGAAACACGCGGAAAAGGCCGGCGCGGATTCGCTGCTGGTGGTTCCGCCCTACTACGGCCTGCCGACCGCGGAAGGCGTCATGGACCATTACCGGAGCATCGCCGATGCCGTCTCCATTCCGGTCGTGATGTACCACAATGCGGCCGGCACCAATGTCGACCTCGGCACCGAGCATCTGGCCAAGCTGTTCGAGGAGGGTGCAATCCAGGGCGTGAAGATGTCCCATCTGATGCCGGACCGCATGGTCGAGCTGCTGCAGCGAGGGCTGAAGAACGCGACCATCTATGCCGGCATCGACTACGTCGCGTTCGAAGGCCTGGCCCATGGCGCACATGGCTGGATCTCGGCGATCCCGAGCATCACGCCGAGGCTGGCGGCCGAGATGTACGAGACGCTGGCGGTGAAGGGCGACCTGGTCGCCGCCCGCAAGCAATGGGCGAAGCTGGCGCCACTGATGCGCTTCGTCTTTCAGGGCTCGCATATCGCGCGGAATGCGCCGGCGCCGCACTGGGCCGCGATCATGAAGACCGGCCTCAGCCTGATCGGCCCGGACGTCGGCCAGCCGTTGCCGCCGAGCACCCCGCTCGATGCCAAGAACACCGCCACGCTGGCCGGGCTGCTCAAAGGCCTCGGTTACCGCGTGAAGGCGCCAAAGCGCGGCAAGGCCCGCAAGGGCTGAGCCCACGACGAGGAGACGGGCGGCGCGAGCGATACTATTGAGCCGGCATTGTTGAACTTGAATCAAGCGGCGTAACGAACCGGTTCATGCTCGAAGTACTTTCGGATCCGCTCGGGCTGGCGTTGGACGCTACGCAGATGGCGGGCTGTGGCCTTGACCAAGTGTAGCTTGGTGCGCGCCGGGGCGCGCGTGGTCACGCTCTGCTTGATGTCGGCGTTGGCCATCTCGTCGGGATTGAGCTCGGGGCTGTAGCTGGGCAGGTAGAACACCTCGATCGCAGCGGCGTGGTCGGCCAGCCACGCCTTGACCGGCTTGGCGTGATGGACCCGCAGATTGTCGAGGATCAGAAACAGCTTTCTCGTGGCCCCCTTGATCAGCCGTCGCAGGAAGTCGATCAAGATCCTGGCGTTGAGCGCTCCGTCGAAAATCTTCCAGCGCATCTGGCCTTTGTTGGTCACGGTGGAGATTACCGACACGCCGTGGCGCTTGCTGTTCACCCGGATCACCGGGGTTTCGCCCTTTGGGGCATAGCCGCGGCCGCGCACGTCGTCGCTGCGCAGGCCGCTCTCGTCGCCCCAATGGACTTCGGCGCCCTCGGCCTTGGCCCTGGCGGCGATGAGAGGGTAGTCCTCATCCAGCCATCTC
>CAMDCE010000099.1 GCA_945889625.1 Asaia bogorensis
GGCGGTGGCGGTGAGGGCGGTGCCTCGTCAGGCGCGGGCGACGAGATGGCGGGTGCGGGCGCTGCGGCGCCAAGCGGTGGCGGTCGTCCGGCGGCGCGCGGCGGCAAGGGCGAGCTCGACGACGATATTCCGTTCTAGGCGAGGGCCCGTCGACATACGGGTCGTTGGTCCTGGCGAGGCTGGCTTGCTCGCCAACTTGAGCGCGTTTGCATCCTCGACGCCGAAGGGTGGCAACGGGCGGGCCGCGCCTGAACGCCAAATCGAGGGAGAGTGACGATGGCCTTTCGACGCATCGCGGTTGAGGAGGCCTTCGTCACGGCCGAGATCATGGCCGAGTGGCAGAAGGTCCTGGCGCGCGGCGACGTCGAGCCGGGCTTTGCAAAAATGGGCGAGACCATCCTTGCCCCAACACCGGCCAACAAAGTGCTGGATGATCGCCTGCTCGATATCGGTCCCGGTCGAATAGCCCACATGGATGACATCGGCGTCGACATGCAGATCCTGTCGCTGACGTCGCCGGGCGTCCAGGTTTTCGACGCTGCCCTGGCCACGCGGCTCGCCGCCGCTTCCAATGACGCCCTCACGGCGGCGGTGAAGGCCTACCCCACGCGATTCGCCGGTCTTGCCGCCGTCGCGCCGCAGGACCCGGCGGCGGCTGTCCGCGAGATCGAGCGGGCGGCCGGATTGCTCGGCCTGAATGGCCTCATCATCAATTCGCACACGATGGGGGAGTATCTCGACGCCGCCAGATATCGCCCGATCCTGGAGGCGGCGGAATCGCTCGGCATGGCGATCTACCTGCACCCGCGCGAGCCGGCCCCGTCGATGGTGACTCCTTACCTCGACTACGGCCTGTTCTTCGCCGGTTGGGGGTTCGCCGCCGAGACCGGCCTGCACGCGATGCGCCTGATCATGTCGGGCACGTTCGATCGTTTCCCCAAGCTCAAGATCGTGCTGGGTCACATGGGTGAAGGTATTCCGTTCTGGCTTCAGAGGATCGACAATCGCTATCTGCTTGAGGTGAAGATCGGCATGGTCAAAAAGATGCCAAAGCTACCAAGCGAATACTTCCTCGAGAATTTCGTCATCACCACGGCCGGCGTCACCTCGATGCCGGCCCTGCGGCTCAGCCTCGACGAACTCGGCAGCGAGCGCATCCTGTTTGCGGCCGACTACCCTTACGAGGACGACGCCGAGGGCGTGCGCTTCATGGATGAGGCGACGATCTCCGAGGCCGAGCGCCAGCAGATCTACGAGACGAACGCCGTGCGCGTGTTCCGACTGAAGGCCTAATCTTACTGCGTCATAAGTGTAGGCGATGATTGACGTTCTGTCGGCGTCGGCAACACGGACATCGCTGCAAGGTTTTTATGATCGCGTCGGCCAACCGTTTGCGCATGGTTGCGATCGAGTTTGGAATGTGACGCTCAGGCCGCAATGGCGGCTCCTCTGGGTCGATAACCGGCGGGAACGGCAAGTTGCGAGCAGAGAGCGGTGGGGCGAGGCGCCGAGGGGGGAATCGTCTCCCGTTCGGAGATCAGGAAACCGTAGGCGGCGATGCAGAGCGTGGCGTGATGGTGGAAGCCTCGCCAACCGCGCCCCTCAAAGTGTCCGAGCCCGACCTCCTGCTTGAGTTCCTGATAGTCGCGCTCGATGCGCCAGCGCAGTTTGGCCAGGTCGACAAGACGGGCAAAGCCAATATTCTCGGGCAGCGTTGAGAGCCAGTATTTTGTCGGCTCCTGTTCTGCTTTCGGCCATTCGATCAACAGCCATTCTTCCGGCCAAGCTTGGCTGCGGTTGAAGTCGCGATGGGCGATGCGAACGCGCAGCCGCGCAAAACGCGACCTGAGGGGCACATTGGTTCCCTCGCGCCAAGCGATCGTCCGCCACGCCTTGGCCGGAAGGCTGAAGGCAAGAGCCTTGACCTTGGCCGGTTGGTGCGCGCCATCGCGGCGCAGCTGTTTGGTCGGCCGGCCGCGGCCCGGGACGTAAGGCTTGGGCGGCAACGGCCCGGTGCCGGGTGCCCACACTGTGGTGTTCGACAGAATGCCCGCGACATAGGCCAGATCCAGCGCCGTGACGGCGGTGCGCAAATCGATGTGCGCGCCATAGCCCGCATCCATCAGCACCACGCCATGCGGCAAGCCCGCCGCACAGGCCGCGCGGATCTGATCGAGCGCGATCTCGGGCTTGGTCTGAAAGCCGATCTTCTCAGGCACGCCCACCTTCTTGCGGCGGGCCGTGTCGGAGGCCCAGCTCTCCGGCAGATACAAGCGATAGTCTACCGGCAGACTGCCATGAGCATTGGCCAGCGACAGCGAAACCGCGACCTGGCAATTGTCCTGCTTGCCGAGCTGGCCGCAATACTGCCGGGCCACGCCCACCGAATGCCTGCCCTTCTTGGGGAAGCCCGTGTCGTCGATGATCCACGCCTCGATCGGACCATGCCGCTCGATCGCCGGCAGAACCATCTCGCGAACTTTGCCCAGCACCCGCTCGTCCGACCAGCGACCCTCGCCGACAAAATGCAGCAAGGACTGGTGCTGCGCCGACGTCCGCCCCGGGGCCGTCACCGCAGCCATCGGCTCCACGCTCTTGCGCTCGCACGGCAGCATCAGGCCCCGGCAATAATCCCGCAGCGGCTTGGCTCGGTCGGCGTGACCGATCACCCCCACAAGTTCTTCGACATAGCCCGAAAACCGCGCCGCGCTGCTCTGACCTTGAAGATCCATCTCAGCCCCCGCTTGCTGGAAAATGAATCTCCTCACTTTAGGCCAGTCGCGCCGCCTAAACCCTGTGGCTTTCTGACTCAGTAAGACTAAGGCGTGATGACTTTGGCTTTTCGCGTCGGCCCAGCCCTCGCAGCGAAGCGGCGCCCGGACTGGGCCGACGCGTGAGTCAACTGAAAGTCATCACGCTCTAGTCGGCAGGCAATCCCAAGGCTCGCAGCGCGGCGATCGTTTCGGCTGCCGAGCGATGATGGATGGCGCTCATGCCGGCTGCCCGAGCGCCTGTGACGTTCGCCAGGCTGTCGTCGACGAACACGGCATCGCCCGGGCGGAACCCGTTGCGGCGGCAGATCAGGTCGAAGATCGTCGCTTCCGGCTTGGAGCAGCCGACCAGACCCGACACCACATGGTCGCGAAAGCGGCCGAGAAAGGGATGGCGGCGCTGCGCCGGGCCGCGCAGCCAGCCATCCATGAAGGCTGGTGCGTTCGACAGAAGATAGAGTGGCGTGCCGGCGGCGTGCAGGGATTCGACCAGCGCCGCCATCACCGGAAAGTCGTGATCGCACATTTCGTCGAAGCGGTCGTAAAAGGCCGCGATCAGCGCCTCCTGGCCCGGATGTTCGGCCTGCAGGCGGCGCGTTGCCTCGGCGGGATTGCCGCCGTGGTCCTGCTCGCCGTGCCACTGCGACGTGGTCACGGTGGCCAGGAAGCGCTCCATTTCGTCGGGGTCGGCGATCAGCTTTCGGTAGAGATGGCGGGGGTTCCAGTCGAGCAGCACGCCGCCCAGGTCGAAGACCGCGACCGAGGGTGCGGCAGAGGCTGTTTTTCGGGCCAATTCGGGGCCTTTCTCCAGGCTGTTTTCGCGGACAATTTAGTTAATTATATCAATAAGTTAAAGAGGGGTTTCGGGAGCGTTTTTTGTTGGTGTTGGGGTCCCGGTTTGCTAGGGTGCAAATCTGTTCCGCCGGGCCCTCTGGCAGGGCCACAAAAACGAGCAAAAACAGGTTTCCGTGAGCGACGATTCGATCCTTCCGCCGGCGCCGCCGCCCCCCGACGCGCCACCCCCGCAGCCGCCCTCGCACGACATCGCGCCGATCACGATCGAAGAGGAGATGAAACGCTCCTACCTCGATTACGCGATGAGCGTCATCGTGGCGCGCGCCCTGCCCGACGCGCGAGACGGGCTGAAGCCGGTGCATCGGCGCGTGCTCTACGCGATGAAGGAAGGCGGCTACGACTCGACCCGCCCGTTCCGCAAGTCTGCGCGCATCGTCGGCGACGTGATGGGCAAGTATCACCCGCACGGCGACACGGCGATCTACGACGCCATGGTCCGCATGGCGCAGGATTTCTCCATGCGCCTGCCGCTGATCTCCGGGCAGGGAAATTTCGGCTCGATGGACGGCGATCCGCCGGCCGCCATGCGCTACACCGAGGCGCGCCTCGCGAGCGCTGCCGAATCGCTGCTGGCCGACATCGACAAGGATACGGTCGACTTCCAGCCGAACTACGACGAGCGCGAGCAGGAGCCGACAGTGCTGCCGGCGGCGTTTCCCAATCTGCTGGCCAACGGCGCGGGCGGCATCGCCGTCGGCATGGCGACCAACATCCCGCCGCACAATCTCGGCGAGCTGATCGATGCCTGCTGCGCTCTGATCGACAATCCCGAGCTCACCGTGCCGCAGATCATGGAGTACGTGCCGGGCCCCGATTTCCCGACCGGTGGCATCATCCTCGGCCGCAACGGCATTCGTGCCGGCTTCGAGCTCGGCCGCGGCTCGCTGATCATGCGCGCCAAGACGCGGATCGAGGAAGGCCGTGGCGGCCGCGAGTCGATCGTCGTCTCGGAGATCCCGTATCAAGAGAACAAGGCGCGCCTGCACGAGCGCATCGCCGAGGTGGTGCGCGACAAGCGGGTCGAGGGTATTTCCGAGGTTCGCGACGAGAGCGACCGTGACGGCGTGCGGCTGGTGATCGAACTCAAGCGCGACGCCATGGCCGACGTCGTGCTGAACCAGCTCTATCGCTTCACGCCGCTGCAGACCACGTTTGGCGTCAATTCGCTGGCACTGGACGGTGGCCGGCCGAGGCTGATGAACCTCAAGGAGCTGCTCGAGGCGTTCATCCGCTTCCGCGCCGAGGTCATCACGCGGCGCACCAAGTTCGAACTCAACCACGCGCGCGACCGCGCCCATGTGCTGGTGGGCCTCGCCATCGCCGTCGCCAACATCGACGACGTGATCGCGATGATTCGCACCGCGGCCGATCCGGTGGTGGCGCGCGAACGTCTGATGGCCAAGGCGTGGCCGGCCTCCGACGTGGCGCCGCTGATCCTGCTGATCGCCGAGCCCGGCCGCGAGGTTTCCGCCGAGGGCACCTACCGGCTTTCCGAGGTCCAGGCCCGCGCCATCCTGGAGCTGCGCCTGCAGCGCCTGACCGGGCTGGAGCGCGACAGGATCGCCGAAGAGTTGGGCGAGATGGCCAAGCTCATCGAAGGGTACCTGGAGCTTCTGGGCGATCGCGACAAGCTGTTCGCGTTGATGCGCACGGAGCTGGTCGCGATCAAGGCGCAGTTCGCCACGCCGCGCCGCACCGAGATCGCCGACAACGAATTCGAGCAGGACATCGAGGACCTGATCCAGCGCGAGGACATGGTGGTGACCGTGACGCACGGCGGCTACGTCAAGCGCGTGCCGGTGTCGGCCTATCGTGCCCAGCGTCGCGGCGGCAAGGGTCGCTCCGGTATGGCCACGCGCGAGGACGATTTCGTCTCCAGCCTGTTCGTCGCCAATACCCACACCCCGGTGCTGTTCTTCTCGAGCCGCGGCATTGTCTACAAATTGAAAGTGTGGCGGCTGCCCCTGGGCGCGCCGCAGGCGCGCGGCAAGGCGTTCGTCAATCTGCTGCCGCTCAGCGAAGGCGAGACCATCACCACGGTCATGCCGATGCCGGAGGACGAGGCGAGCTGGGCGACCCTGCACGTCATGTTCGCCACGGCGCGGGGCGGTGTGCGGCGCAACGAGCTCAGCGACTTCGTGAGTGTCAACCAGAGCGGCAAGATCGCCATGAAATTCGAAGGCGACGATGCCGGCGACCGTCTGATCGGCGTCGGCGTCTGCAGCGAGGACCAGGACGTGCTGCTGGCCACGCGACAGGGCCGCGCCATGCGCTTTTCCGTGGGCACCGTGCGTGTCTTCCAGAGCCGCGCCTCGACGGGCGTGCGCGGCATCGCTTTGGCCGAGGGCGATGAGGTGATCTCGATGTCGCTTGTCGACGGCGGCAAGGGCATCACGACCGATGAGCGCGACGGCTATCTCCGCCAGTCGCGCGCGCTGCGCCAGGCTGAAAATGCCACGGAGACCGCCGCGGAGAATACCGAGGAAGAGGCAGCGGGGGCTGAGGAGGCGGTGCCATCGGCGACGCTTTCGCCGGAGCGCTTTGCCGAACTTCAGACCAAGGAGGAGTTCGCCCTCACCGTGGCCTCGTCGGGATTCGGCAAGCGCACGTCGGCCTACGAGTATCGGGTGACCGGTCGCGGCGGCAAGGGCGTGGAGCTGATGAACCTCGGCCGAAATAGCCAAGGAGGGGGTGGCCAGGTCGTGGCGGCGTTTCCGGTGCTTGGGCGTGACCAGATCATGCTGGTCACCGACGGCGGCACCTTGATCCGCTGCCCGGTCGACGGAATTCGCATCGCGGGCCGCGCCACGCGTGGCGTGCGCATCGTCAATGTGAGCGAAGGCGAGCGCGTCGTTTCGGCGATTCGCATCGGCGAGGACGATGCCGGCAACGGGAACGGAAATGGCGAAGACCATTCCGAAACAAACGGTGGATAAGGACCGCGCGTGTCGCTAAGACTCCGCCGCCTAGGGCGCACAAGGGGGAGACATGGCCGTGCAACGCACCGGTGTCTATCCGGGCACGTTCGATCCGACAACCAGCGGGCACATGGAAGTCATGCGCCGCTCGTTGCGACTCGTGGACAGACTGGTGATCGGGCCCGCTATCAACATCGGCAAGGGGCCGTTGTTTTCGCTCGAGGAGCGAATGGAGATCATCAGGGAAGATATCGCCGACTTTCCACAGGCCGACAGGGATCGCATCAAGGTCGTGCCGTTCGAGGGCCTGTTGATACACTTTGCGCGCGAGGTTGGCGCTTCGGTGATCATCCGCGGCCTGCGCGCGGTTTCGGACTTCGAGTACGAGATCCAGATGGCCAACATGAATGCCCGCATGGAACCCAACGTCGAGACCATCTTCCTGATGGCCTCGGACAGGCACCAGTTCATCGCTTCGTCCCTGGTGAAGGACATTGCGCGCCTGGGCGGGGACACCTCGCAATTCGTGTCCAAAAAGGTCTTCGAGCGGCTGAAAAAGAAGTTTTCCAAGGGCTGACGCCGGCCCCCGCCGCGTTGACCAACCGGGCTGCGCATCATATACGAGCGCCGCGCGGGGTTTCGACCTGCGGCGTGGCACCGGGGCGAGCCCGTAGCTCAGCGGTAGAGCATCTGACTTTTAATCAGAGGGTCGTGGGATCGTACCCCACCGGGCTCACCACGGGACCCAGCAAGGAGAGACGCGGCTCATGCCGTCGGTGAATGTCGTCAACGGTAAGCAGATCGTGGTCGAAAATCTCGGCCCGCTGCAACGCGCGAACCGCTTCGCCGCCAAGCCGTTCGTGCAGATGTACCATCACCAGGATCTGATCGCTGCGATCCTGCGTCGCGAGTTGCGCGACCGGTTCAAAGGATCGGTGGCCGGCTGGGTCTGGGCTATCGTCGCCCCGCTTCTGGCCATCGCGGTCTACACATTCGCCTTCACGACCAATCTGCAGCTGCCGCTCGCCGACAGCACGGCCGGCCCGCGCATTGGCTATGCGTTGTTCATCTTCAGCGGCATCATCGTCTTTAATTTCTTCTCGGAGATGGCGTTCCGCGCGCCGATGCTGCTGCACGAATACACGCACTTCATCAAGCAGACGATCTTTCCGAGCGACATGCTGGCGGTGATCTCGACGCTGCGGGCGACGGCCTACACCTCGATCTCCGTCGCCGTGATGCTGCTGTTCCAGCTGGCGGCGACCGGCAGCCTGCCGTGGACGGTGTTGCTGATGCCGCTGATCTTCATTCCCTTCATCGCCTTCCTGGTTGGCATGTCGTGGTTCCTGTGCGCGATCGGCGCCTTCACCCGCGATGCCGGCTACCTGATGATCAACGTCGTGCCCCTGTTCATGTTCGCCACGCCGGTCTTCTATCCGCACACCGCGTTGCCCCCGCCGTTCGACTTCTGGATCTACGCCAACGCGCTTACCGGCTTTGTTGAGGTCATGCGCGACATCGTGCTGCTGGGAAAGCTGCCTGACTGGTATGTCTATGCTTGGACGCTCCTGACCTCGGCGTTCACCTTCTACTTCGGCTACTGGTTCTTCGACAGGTATCGGAATGTCATCGTCGACGTCATCTGAGATCGTCGTTCGGGCACGGCACCTCGGCAAGGCGTACCAGCTCTATGCCCGCCGCAACGACTGGCTGAAACAGGTGCTGTTCGGCTGGTGGAAGTCGTACTTCAAGCCGTTCTGGGTGCTGCGCGACATCGACCTCGACGTGAAGCGCGGCGAGAGCATCGGCATCCTGGGGCGCAATGGCTGCGGGAAATCGACCCTGCTGCAGGTGATCTGCGGCATGACGCTGCCCAGTCATGGCGAACTCAGGGTCACCGGCCGCATTGCGCCGGTCCTGGCGCTCGGTTCGACCTTCGATCTCGAATTGTCGGGCCGCGAGAACATCATGATCGGCGGCGCCGTGCTCGGATTGAAGCGCTCCGAAGTACTGCGCAAATTCTCTTCGATCGCCGAGTTCGCCGGCATCGGCGACTACATGGAACAGCCGGTGAAGCACTACTCCATGGGCATGCGCACGCGTCTTGCCTTTTCGATCTGCGCCCATGTCGAGGCCGAGATCCTGGTGGTCGACGAGGCCTTGGCGGTCGGCGACGCCGCTTTCCAGCGCAAGTGCCTAGACTGGATCGACGGTTTCCGCAAGCAGGGCACGCTCCTGTTCGTGTCGCATTCGATGTCCGAGGTCCGGCGGTTGTGTAGCCGCGCCATCTGGATCGAAGATGGCCGGATCCGTCAGGAGGGCGACCCCAACGAAGTCATCCGCTCCTACCACCGCGCACTGATGACGGAGAAGGACGACGTGCACCGCTTCTCGGCGGGCGAGTAATGGACGATGGACGCCAATTCCCTGGTCTGGCTCGGGCTCGGCTGGTGGTCGGCCAGTTTGGCCGTGCATTGGGCGAGTGCGGCCCTGGCGCGAAGCCCCAGGTCGCAAGCCACAGTGTATCATCGCCCGGCCGATTTCACCGTTGTAGCGCCGATGAACGGTGCCGGCGACGCATCGGCGGCCTATGTCGAAGCGCTGGCGGAGTTGTCGCGCGCCGGCGCCGAGATCCTGATCTGCGTCGTGAGCGAGGACGACGGCGCCGTGGCGCCGACGCGGGCGCTATGGCCGGACGCGCCGATTCTCGTCGGCAGTGACGACACCTTCAATCCCAAGATGAACAACGTGCGCAAAGGTCTCGAAGCGGCGAGCCGCCCCATCGTGGCGTTGTGCGACGCAGGCGTCGTGCTTGATTCCGA
>CAMDCE010000100.1 GCA_945889625.1 Asaia bogorensis
AAGGCGCCCGCATTCTGGTTCTGGCCGAACGCCGCACCCGTGCTTGGTGCGGCAACGCCGAGAGTCGCGGCGCTGGTGCCGGATGCGATGTTCACAACCGAGAGCGAGCCGTTGCCGTTGTTGTTCCACGAACCGACCCAGCCAGCCGACAGCTGCCACGGCCCGGTTTCGTACATCGCGCCCACCGAGAGATAGCGGGTGTCGTTGTCGCCGCCGGTGTAGTAGTTGGCACCGAGGCCGTTGTTGTCCCAGCCGTAGACGCCGCCGATGGTGAAGCCGGCGTAGCCGAACTGGACGCCAGCATTCCACTGCTTCCAGCTGGTCAGATTGGCACCGGTGGCCAAGTTCGCGGAGGCCGCCAACGGCTGGAGGCCGGGGACGAACGTCGCGTTGAAGTACGCACCGTAGAGAGCGACGGTGACATCACCGAACTTGTTCAGGTAGTTGGCGCCGACGTCGAACATATCCTGCCACGAATAGTCGTTCGTCGGGCAGTTGCCGGCGTTGGTGGCATCAGTCGTACCGCAGACGCCGCCCGCAAGATTCGGGCCCGTTGCAGCAGTCACGTTGCCCTTCGGTGCGTAGCCGGCACCGACCTGCAAGCCCATGAAACGCGGCGTGAAGTAGTTGATGCGGTTCGCATCGCCGATATTGGCGGCGATCGCCGAGGCCGTGGTGTGGAAGTACGCCTTGTTGTTAGTGCCAGCGACAGCGTTGATCCAGGTGAAGTTGTGCTGACCGAAGCCCCAGCCCAGCAGCGCGGACGGCGCACCGTAAATCATACGGTAGGTCGCGGCGTCACGCGCACCGAACTCGACACGGCCCCAGTCGCCGAAGGCGAACATGAAAGCTTCGTCGATTTGACGGCCGTGGCCGGCAACCGTGGTGCTGGTCAGGCTGTTGCTCCAGCCTTCGAGTTCGACCGTGATACCGATGGAGGTGCCGTTATCAAGCTTCGTCTGGCCGATGAAATGGATTTCACCTTCCTGCATGAAGTTGATGCCCTTGTATTGGGTCGACGTGCCGTTAAGCGCGTACGTCCCTTCGATCTGGCCGCCAATCACGAAGAACTGGTAGTAGCCGCCGACGCCGATCTTGATCGGATCAGCTGCCATGGCCGGGGCGGCCATCAGTCCACCGGCGACCAAAGCGGTCGAGCCCAGTAGAAGCTTTTTCATCATTCTCCCTCTCTCGTTGATCAAACTGGTACGTACCAAAAGGCCTGTCCGTCCGGCGGAATGTGGGAGCCTAGAACGCAGCCACGCACTGCCCCCGCCAAGACGGCCACGCAATAGAACACAGGCCTGAAAGCAGGGTCAAGAAGTGGTCGCGGCGGCGCACGATTCTCCCCACACCTGTGGCGTCTTTGTCACAATTCGGGCTTGCCGGCGGCTTACTATTGAGTGACTTTGGACCATCTGCACAGCTTTAGGTTTTCAATGAGGACTAACAGGAAATACCAATAAGTTTAATAACAAAACTAATGTAAATTACGGTGTCCCGACGCTTGCAGTCCACCGAAGCTACGCTTATTGTCCGCCCGCCACCACGCTGCAAGATCGCAGGTGCGGGCGATATCGGCATGATATCAAGGCCAAAATAGCCGCCAATGCAACCAGGGGCGCCAACATGTCGGGCTCGTCACATCCCATCGGCCTTTTCGTCGTCGGCATATTGACGTTGAGTCTTGCGGCCTGCGGCGACTCGGAAAGCGTGAAGGAAAAGACGTCCGGCCCCTCCGGCGATCGCACCAGGCGCGACATGCAATCCGGCCTGGGCGGCCGCAACCAGGACACCGGCACCCTGTTCGGGCCAGGCGGCATATTTGGCTCCAAGGCCGACAAGAAAGAAGGCCTTGGCGAGGGCTCGGGTGTGGCGGTGAATGCCTACCTGTGGCGGGCCTCGCTCGACACCATCAACTTCATCCCCCTGGTATCGGCCGACCCATTCGGCGGGGTGATCATCACCGACTGGTACACACCAGCCGAGGCGCCCAACGAGCGCATGAAGGTTCAGATCACCATCCTCGACCGCGACCTCAGGGCCGACGGCGTACGCGTTGCGGTGTTCAAGCAGACGACGGGACCCAGGAACGCAAATTGGGTCGATGCCCAGGTCGACGCGCGCACCAATACCGACATCGAGAACGCCATCCTGACCCGGGCCCGCCAGCTTCGCATCGCCCAAGGCGGCTAAGAGGGCGGCTGAAGTCCTCTGCAAAGCTTGACTTGGGGGGCCGCAGCTTGCATCCGCTGCGGCCTCAGTTGTTTTGGGAGCCAGTCCGTGTCGTCGTCCCCAGCGTCGTCCCCGCCGCGCTACAATTTCCGCGAGACCGAAGCCAGGTGGCAGAAGGTCTGGGACGAGCGCCAGACGTTCCGCGCCGTCATGGACCGCGCCCGGCCGAAATATTACGTGCTGGAGATGTTCCCCTATCCGTCGGGGCGCATCCATATGGGCCACGTGCGCAACTACACCCAGGGCGACGTGATCGCGCGCTACAAGCGCGCCAAGGGCTTCAACGTGCTGCACCCCATGGGCTGGGACGCGTTCGGCCTGCCGGCCGAGAACGCCGCCATGGAGAAGAAGACCCATCCCAAGACATGGACCTACCAGAACATCGCGACCATGAAGGCGCAGCTCAAGCCGATGGGCCTGTCGCTCGACTGGAGCCGCGAACTCGCGACCTGCGATCCCGAATATTACGGCCACCAGCAGAAGATGTTCCTCGACTTCTGGAAGGCGGGTCTCGCCTACCGCAAGGAGGCCTGGGTCAACTGGGATCCCGTCGACAACACGGTGCTGGCCAACGAACAGGTGATCGAAGGCAGGGGCTGGCGCACGGGCGCACCGGTCGAGCGTCGCAAGCTCACGCAGTGGAACCTCAAGATCACCCACTTCGCCGACGAGTTGCTGTCGCGTCTCGACACGCTCGAGCGCTGGCCGGAGAAAGTGCGCCTGATGCAGGCGAACTGGATCGGCAGGAGCCGCGGCGCGCGCGTGTTCTGGCAGCTAATCGACTCGGCCGGGCAGGATCGCGGCAAGCTCGAGATCTTCACGACGCGGCCCGACACGCTGTACGGCGCCTCGTTCGCGGCGCTGTCGGCCGAGCATCCGCTGGTCGCCGGGCTGATGGAGAAGGATCCCGGCCTGCAGCGCTTCGTCGCCGAATGCCGCACGACCGGCACGGCCGCGGCGGAGCTCGAGACCGCCGAGAAGCAGGGCTACAAGCTGCCGCTGCTCGCCAGGCACCCCTTGATGCCGGGCAAGACCATGCCGGTCTATGCCGCCAACTTCGTGCTGATGGAATACGGTACCGGCGCGATCTTCGGCTGCCCCGGCCATGACGAACGCGACCATGAGTTCGCCATCAAGTACGGCCTGCCGATCATCCCGGTGGTGATGCCCGAGGACGCCGACGCCGGGAGCTTCAGCGTCGCCGAAGCGCCCTTCATCGAGGACGGCATCGTCATCAACTCCGATTTCCTGAACGGCCTCGGTGTCGAGGACGCCAAGGCCCGGGTCATCGCGCGCCTCGAAGAGATGGGCGTCGGCAAGGGAACGACGCAGTATCGCCTGCGCGACTGGCTGGTGTCGCGCCAGCGCTACTGGGGCTGCCCCATCCCGGCGATCCACTGCGAGAAATGCGGCGTCGTGCCGGTCGCCGAGAAAGACCTGCCGGTGAAGCTGCCGGACGACGTCACCTTCGACCGGCCGGGCAATCCGCTCGACCGCCATCCGACCTGGAAGCATGTCGCCTGTCCATCGTGCGGCGGCCCGGCGCGGCGCGAGACCGACACGTTCGACACCTTCATCGATTCGAGCTGGTACTTCGACCGATTTACGTCGGCCAGGCTGGAGACAGCTCCGTTCGACCGCGAGGAAAACCACTACTGGATGCCGGTCGATCAATATATCGGCGGCGTCGAGCACGCGATCCTGCATCTGCTCTATTCGCGCTTCTGGACCCGCGCCATGCGCGAAGTGCAGATGACCAGCCGTGACGAGCCGTTCGACGGGCTGTTCACCCAGGGCATGGTCTTGCATGAGACCTATCGCGCGCTCGACGGCAGCTGGCTGCTGCCCGAGGAAGTCGAGCGCACGGCCGGCGGCAACGTCGTGCGCGCCTCCGACAGGAGCCCCGTGGAAGTCGGTCGCTCGGAGAAGATGTCCAAGTCGAAGAAGAATGTCGTCGACCCGGACCAGATCATCCACGACTACGGCGCCGACACCGCGCGCTGGTTCATGCTGTCGGACAGCCCGCCGGAGCGCGATCTCGAATGGACGGAATCAGGCGTCACGGGCGCCTGGCGCTTCCAGCAGCGCCTGCATCGCATCGCCACCGAGTCGATAGCCCACCTGCCGGCCGCCGCCGCGCCGAAGCCAGCCTCCTTCTCCGACGCCGCGACCGGGCTGCGCCGCGCCGCGCACAAGACGATTCCCGGCGTGTCGGCCGATATCGAGGCGTTCCACTTCAACAAGGCAGTGGCGCGGCTCTATGAGCTGGCCAGCACCATTGGCGCCATCGAACCGAGGGACGATGCGACCAAGTGGGCGTTGCGCGAGGCGCTGGAGATCTTCGTGCGCCTGATCGGCCCGATGACGCCGCATCTCGCCGAGGAGCTGTGGCTGGCGCTCGGTCACAAGGACCTTCTGGCCGACGCAGCCTGGCCGGTCGCCGAAGAGGCGTTGCTGGTCGACGACACGGTCACGATCGCCGTCCAGGTCAACGGCAAGCTGCGAGGCACCGTGCAATTGCCCAAGAATGCGCCCAAGGATGTCGCTGAGAAGGCAGCAATGGCGTTGCCCGAAATCGTACGGGCCCTCGACGGCAAGGCTGCCAAGCGGATAATCGTGGTGCCGAACAGGATCGTGAACGTCGTCCTGTAGTGCGGCCTGCGGTTCGCAGGAAGCGGGCGGGGATACCTCTGAGGCTTGAGCTGTGATTCAAGCCGACGGCTGGATGTGAGGAGGCCATGGCAAGATCAGTCCGCGGCGACGCATCGGGCAGGGTCGGACCGCAGTCCGCCGTCAGCCTGGGTGTCGGCGATCCGATGCCACGAATCACGCTACCATTGGCGTCCGGAGGCCTGTTCGACTCCTGGGACCCGGCGACTGCCGGTCAGGCACGGGCCTATTGGCTCGGCGCGCCTCCGGCGGCGGTTGTAACACGCCTTGGCGAAACGCTGGAGAGCTTCGAAGCCCTGCTGCACGTCGTTGCCGCGGCGCCACCGGCCGTGCCGTGCGGCGGCCCGTCCTGGGTGCTCGATCGGGCGGGCGAATTGGGCCGGGCTTTCGGCGCGACCGGGCCGCTTGCCATCATCGTCGATGCGGCGGGGCGGGTGGCGGCGCTGCTGGCGGAACCGACTCCCGAAGGCGTCGCCGCGCTGGCCAGGCAACTGTACGTGGCGAGCACGCCTGCCGTGGTCCAGGCCAAGGCGCCGGTGCTGCTGCTCGAACGGGTGGTCGAGCCGGCCCTGTGTCAAACTCTGATCGAGCATTGGCAGCATGGTGCCAAATTGGTCAACGAGGTGGACTCGGAGGCCGGCAATGCTTCAAACGCCGAAGTGAAGCGCCGTACCGACGTCCAGCTGGATGATGGCAAGCAGCTGGATGATAGGAAGTTGTTCGTGCAGTTGCGCGACTGCCTGGTGCGCCGTGTGGCGCCGGCGATCCTGCAGGCGTTCCACATCCGCACGACGGTGATCGAGGCGCCGCGCATCGGCTGCTACGACGCCGACTCCGGCGGCTGGTTCCGCCGACACCGCGACAATACCACCAGTCATACCGCCCACCGGCAATTCGCGGTGAGCCTCAACTTGAACGCCGGCGATGAATACGATGGCGGCGAGGTGCGGTTTGCCGAATTTGGCCGCGAGCTCTACCGTCCGGTCGCGGGCGGCGCACTTGTCTTCTCCTCTTCGCTGTTGCACGAGGTCATTCCGGTGACGCGCGGGCGACGCTTCGGCGTCTTCACCTTCCTGTCGGCCAGCGGTCCCACAGCAGGGCGATCCGCTTTGCGGTGAGGCGTCGCGACCGCCCGTTGCCGGCATGCCGTGGGCACTCGGCGGTGGGCGCCGCAGGCCCGCCGGGTAACTGCCATTCTGACGGAAGACCGTGCTATAGAGCTGGCGTGACAATCGAACCGCGCCGCAGTAGCGCCCAGCCGCCACGACAGACCAAGAGGCCATGACCATGGCACGCAAGCCGAACTACGAATTCGAACGCCGCGAACGCGAGCGGCTGAAGGCCATCAAGGTGGCCGAGAAAGCCCAGGCCAAGAAGGAAGCCCGCGAGCGCACCAGGCTGGAGAATGCCGACCCCGCGGCAACTGCCGAGGACGAGGTCAAGTCCTAGAGTCTTTCCGGCAAGAGTCGAATCGCTTTCCTCCCCATTCACATGGGGAGGAGAACAACCGATTCGACTCTCGTCGGAAAGACTCTACGGCGGCACATCGAAACCGGCCGGCGCTTCGCCGCGCTGGCTTCGCTCGTACATCGCGATGTAGGCGGCCTCGATATGGCGCCGGAAGCGATCGGTATCGAACAGCGGCGCGGTCGGGCGATTGTGCTTGAGCCATTGCCGTAGCGCCGCCAGGAGCGCCGGTGTCGTGGCGAGCTTGAGCACCAGCGCCTCGTAGTCGGCCAGGCTCCCGGCGACCAGCTCGGGCAACCCGACGGCCTCCAGCAGGCTCGCCGCGACCCTCGACACGAAGCTCTCGCCGCACAGCGTGACCAGCGGCAGGCCGGCCCACAGTGCGTCGCTCGCCGTCGTGTGGGCGTTGACGGGAAAGGTATCGACGAACAGGTCGGCCAGCCGATGCCGCGCCAGATGGGCGTCGAGATCGAGGCGCGGGGCGAACACCAGCCGGTCCGCCGCGACGCCCCGCCGTTCGGCCTCGCGCCGCAGATTGGCCACGGCCGCGGCGTTGTCCTCGAGCAGCCACAGGACGCTGCCCGCGACCTGGCGCAGCAGCCGCATCCAGACATCGAAGATTGCCGGCCTGATCTTGTAGGTGTTGTTGAACGAGCAGAAGACGAAGCCCTTGTCGGGCAGGCCGAGCTCGCCGCGGCTGGGCGTGCGTTCGGCGATCCGCCGCTTGCGGTCGTTTGGCTGATAGCTGTCGGGCAGGCGAACGACCTTCTCGCTATAGGCCGCGGCGAGGCGCTCGGGGATGATGTGCCGGTCGGCGACGATGTAGTCGATGAACGGCGCGCCCATGGTGCCGGGAAAGCCGAGATAGTTGACCTGAACCGGTGCGCCGCGATGGGCGAATATCGCCGCGCGGTTGTTGGCCGTGAAACCCTTGAGGTCGACCGCGATGTCGATCCCGCTGTCGTGCAGCAGGCGCGCCACCTCATGATCGCCCAGTCCTCGCACATCGACAAAACGGTCGAAGGCCGCGCGCAGGCGCTCACGCATCGCGCCTGTGTCGGCCGTGCCGTAGGACAGGCCGGTCACCTCGAACCGCGCGCGGTCGTGGCTCTCGAACAGCTCGGCCATGAGATAGGCCGTGGCGTGGCCGTGGAAATCCGCCGAGAGATAGGCGAGGCGAATACGGTCGCCGCGCGGACGCCGGCCGACGGCCGGCGGCGCGGCCGGCGCCGGGCATTCGGCGGCGGTAAAGGCCCGGGCGCAGGCGAGTTGCGCGAGCGGCGACAGCGCGTGGCAGAGAAACGAGAACGGCGCATCGACCCGCTCGCCGCGCTCGACGGCAGCGACGATGGCAGCCGACGTGGCCTCGTAGTCCGTCCAGTCGCAGCAGTTCAGCCGCGTGTCGAACAGCAGTCCCTGGCCATAAGTGTGATTCGGTGACACCGCGAGAAGTCGCGCGAAGGAGGGAACGGCCTCATCGAAGCGCTTGAGGTCGCGCAGGATGCGGCCGCGATTGTCGAGCGCTTCGGGAAAGTCCGGCCAGAGTTGCAGGGCGCGGTCGTAGCTCGCCAGCGCCTCGGCCGGCCGGTCGAGGCCGCGCAGGGCATTGCCGCGATTGTTGCAGGCCTGCGCAAAGTTGGGCCTGGCCTGCAGGGCGCGGTCGTAGCTCGCCAGCGCCTCGGGCAGGCGCCACAGGTCCTGCAGGGCGTTGCCGCGGTTGCACAGCGCTTCGGGACTGTCGGGCTTGAGCTGCAAGGCGCGCTCGTAACTCGCCAACGCCGCATCGATCCGCTTCATCTGTTGCAGCGCGAGACCGAGATTGGAGTGGGCGTCGGCAACGCCGGGATTGACCGCGATCGCGCGGCCGATCCACTCCACCGCCACGGCCGGCTGGCCACGCTGCAAATGGATCAGGCCGGTGAGATGGAGCGCGCCGAAATGCGCCGCCTGCCTGGCCAGAACCGAGCGATAGAGCGCCTCGGCCTCGTCCAACCTGCCCTGCTGGTGGAGCGCCAGCCCTTGCTGGAAGGCGGCGGCGGCCGGCTCGTTGCTCATTGCAGCTTCTGGTGGCGCGGCCCGACGAAGATGGCGTCCGCCCACGACAGGATCTTCTCGTTGGCCGGCGCGTAGACGCAGTCGTAGAGGCCGAACAGGTTGAAATCCCTTTTCGCCAGGAAGTCGCCGATTTCCCAGAACAGCGGCAAGTCGCGATAGAGCGGCTTGAACGACACTTCGATGGCGATCAGACCAATGCGTCCGCCCTCGAGCGCACGTTCGGCGCCACGCAGTGCGGGCATTTCACCACCCTGTATGTCCATCGACAGGATGTCGATATCGTCAAGGCCACGCTCCGCCATGAAGGCGTCGATGGTGGTCGCCGGGACCGAGATTTTCCCCGTCGGGACCACCGGCGCCGCCCAATAGCGGGTATCGCCGATCTGCAGGCGCGAGTGGGTGCCGTCGTGCGAATTGAGGTTGATCTCCAGGGCGCCCACCGCTTCGCCGACGGCGCTGCCGATGACCTCGATGCGATCGGTCCGGCTGCCGACCTCTTGACGGGTCCGGGCGAGATTCTCGGGCACCGGTTCGAAGGCGAAGATGCGGGCCTGGGGAAAGTCGCGATAATACTGAAGCGCGTTCTGCCCATGCTGTGCGCCGACGTCGAAAACCGTCCGCGCCTGGCCGCCGGCGATGCGCGCCTGATCGACGAAAAGCTGTTGCCGGGACGACAGTTCGGGACGGGCGCGGGGTGACGCATGAAGCCATTTGCGAACGAGCGCCGCGATCGATGCCATGGCGGAGAAACCTAAACCGATCCCGCCAGCGATGCTATAGAGGCCGCGTGAAGAT
>CAMDCE010000101.1 GCA_945889625.1 Asaia bogorensis
GAGCGACGAGGTCGAGTACATCAACGGCGAAGTCATCGCCATCGACGGCGGCATGGGCATCATGGGCAACGGCACGTTCTCCAGTATGATGGCCTACAGCGACGACGATTGGCGTCGTATCCGTGAGAGCATCCAGTCGACCAACGCCGTCGACCGGGCCAAGCGAGGCTAGCGGCATTGTCACGTTGGCGCTTGTGCGCCATTTCTGGCCTCTGCCCGAGCCTGCTAAGCCATTGGAAATGCTACAGCGCATGAAGCGAAGCGGGCGGAGTTTGGGGGTAAACTCTGCCAACGTGACAATGCCCGTGGCCCGGTTGTTCGGCATCGGGGCCGCTTTAGCCATAGCCCGTCATCGAGGCATAGATCAGCCGCGGATTGAGCGGCGCCACGCCGCTGTAGCGCATGCGCAGACGCTCGCGCACCTTGAGCGGAAAGTTCACCACGATCACATCGGCGGTGGCGGCCAGCCTGTCGAAGGCGGCGCGGCCCTCGGGATTCTTGAGGTCGAGGACGATCGAACGTTTGTTGCGGTTGATCAGGTGCCAGCAGAAATTGACCGGGTGCTGCGGGATCGAATGGGCCTGGCCCAGCTTGCGATGCGTGTCGCCTTCGCCCGGCGGTTCGATCTTGATGACCTCGGCGCCATAGTCGCCCATCACCGTCGTCGCCACCGGCCCGGCGATGAAGCTCGCCAGGTCGAGGACCTTCAGGCCCGCCAGCGGAAGCTGGTCGCTCATTTTGTTTCCTCCAGAGTCTTGGCCCGCACCCTACTCCGGGAAACCGGTGGCAGGTCAATTGACACAGCCTATGCGATCCCGGCAGCTTGCTGGCCAGTCAGGTCTCCACAAACTGGACGCCGGCAGTTCAATGTCAACGGGAGGAGACAGGCGTGAGTCACGTCGCGCGCATGCGCGCGCTCAATCGGCCCCAGCCGGCGGTTAACGTCGAGCGGCGCCGCGACGGCGTGCTGGTTTTGTCGGCGCCGCGCAATCTGCCGCTCAGCCTGCCGCTGATCATCGACCGCCTGTGGAGCGCCGCCGAACGCCGTCCCGACGTCACCTTTCTCGCCCAGCGACGCGGCCCCGAGCGGGCCTGGCAGCGCCTGAGCTATGCCGAGGCCTGGGCCAAAACCGGCGCTGTCGCCTCCTGGCTGATCGCCCAGGGCTTCGGACGGCAGAGCAAACCGGTCGCCATCCTGTCGGATAACAGCCTCGAGAACGCGCTTTTCCTGTTCGGCGCGCTGCGCGCCGGCGTGCTGGTGGCGCCGATCTCGCCCAATTATTCCCTGTCGGCCGACTTCGCGCGGCTCGATCATGCGCTCGACACGGTCGAGCCGGGGCTGGTCTTCGCCCAGAAGTCTTCCACCTATGGCGCGGCGCTCGATCGCGCCGCGGCGCGGGGCGCCCGCATCGTTACCGCCGACGGCCAACGGGGAATCGCCTTTGCCGCACTCACCTCCTGCTCGGTCGATGCCTCCGTCGCCGAGCGCCGCCTGCATATCGACGCCGATACGCCGGCCAAGATCCTCTTCACCTCGGGCTCGACCGGCCTGTCCAAGGGCGTGCTCAACACCCATGGCAATCTCGCCGCCGCCGCCGAGATGATCCGCATGGTGGGCGAGCCGCTCGACGAAACCCGTATCGGCGTGTCACTTGACTGGCTGCCCTGGCATCATACTTGGGGCGGCAACGCCAATCTCAACAGCGCCATCCGCGCCGCCAGCTCGATGTATATCGACGGCGGCCGGCCCATTCCCGGCCGCTTCCAGGAGACGCTGGAGAACCTGCGCGAACTCTCGCCATCGAGCTACGGTTCCGTCCCCGCCGCCTATCCAATGCTGCTCGAAGCGCTCGAAGGTGACGCCGACCTGCGCGCCAAATTCTTCAAGAACATGCGCGCGCTGGGCTATGGCGGCGCCTTGTTGCCGCAGGAAAGCTTCGACCGCCTGCAGGGTGCCGCGACCGGGCAATTGGGCGAGCGCCTGCCCTTCGGCTGCGGCTGGGGCATGACGGAGACCACCAGCACCGGCTTGATGGTCTACTGGAACGTCGATCGCGCCGGGCTTCTGGGCCTGCCGCAACCCGGCATGCTGGCCAAGCTGGTGCCGGCGGGCGACCGCTACGAGCTGCGCGTCAAGGGCGCCAATATCATGCCGGGCTATTACCGGCGGCCCGACGCCACGGCCGAGGCCTTCGACGAGGAAGGTTTCTTCAAGACCGGCGACGCGGCGCGCTGGATCGACGAGAATCGCCCCGAGGCCGGCATCGCTTTCGCCGGCCGCATCGCCGAGGAATTCAAGCTGGCCTCGGGCACCTGGGTGCGGGCAACGACCCTGCGCACGCAGTTGATCGACGCGCTGCAGCCCTATGTGCGCGACCTCGTGATCGCGGCCCCCGACCGGCCATGGCTGGGCGCGCTGGTCTGGCTCGATCCAGCGGCCTGCACCGGCGACTGGCGGGCCGCGCTGACGGCGCTGCTGGAGCGCTTCAATGCGGCGGCGGGTGGGTCGAGCATGCGCGTCGTGCGCCTGTTGCCGATGGACGAAGCGCCGTCTTCGGCCGAGGGCGAGGTCACCGACAAGCGCTCGATCAACACGCGCCGCGTGCTGGAGCGCCGGTCCACCGAGGTGGCGCGGCTCTATGCCGAGCCGGCCGATGCACAACTCATCGCGGTGGGCAGCGCCTGATGCAGGCCTATATCATCCGCCGCCTGCTGGCGCTCATTCCGACGCTGTTCTTCGCCAGCCTTATCGTCTTCATCACCGTGCGGTTGATTCCGGGCGACGTTATCGACCTGATGCTGTCGTCCAACGATATCGGCGCCAACAAGAAGAGCCGCGAGCAGCTCGAGGCAGCGCTCGGCCTCAACCAGCCGATGGTGACGCAGTACTTCAAGTGGATCGGCGCGTTCCTGTTCGAGGGCAACCTCGGCCTGTCGCTGTGGCAGAATAATTCGGTGATGGAGGAGATCCTGCATCGCCTGCCGGTCACCTTCGAGCTCGGACTGATGGCGCTGATCGTGGCGCTGATCGTCGGCATTCCGATCGGTGTCTATTCAGCGGTGGTCCAGGACACGATGGGCGACTACGTCGCGCGCTCCTTCTCCATCATCGCCCTGGCGCTGCCCGGCTTCTGGGTCGGCACCCTGATCATGGTGTTCCCGTCGATCTGGTGGGGCTGGTCGCCCGAGGTGAAGTTCACGCCCTTCATGCAGGATCCGCTGAAGCATCTGGGCCAGCTCGTCATTCCGGCGTTGATTCTCGGCAAGGCCTTCTCCGCCGTCACCATGCGACTGACGCGCGCCATGATGCTCGAGGTGATGCGCCAGGACTACATCCGCACCGCGCTCGCCAAGGGCCTGGCGCCAAAGACCACGATCATCCGCCACGCGCTCCGCAACGCGCTAATCCCCGTCGTCACGCTGGTCGGTCTGCAAGCGCCGGTGCTGGTGGGCGGCGCCGTCATCATGGAGCAGATCTTCGTCATTCCCGGCATGGGCCTGCTGCTGCTCGAAGCGGTGAGCCAGCGGGACTATCCGATCATCACCGGCGTGTTCCTGATCGTCGGTGTCGTCGTCGTGCTGATCAACCTGCTGATCGATCTGAGCTACGGCCTGCTCGATCCCAAGGTCAGGTACCGCTGATGGTCGCACTTGCCGATACCGTCGCCGTTCCGCCGCGCCAGCCGCGCAATGTGACGCTTCATTTCCTCGCCCGCCTGTTCCGCGAGAAGCCGCTCGGCGCCTTCGGCTTCGTGATCTGCGTCATCTTCCTGTTCTGCGGGCTTTTCGCCGACGTGCTGGCGCCCTACGGCTTCAACCAGATCAGCCCGGTCAATCGCCTGAAGCCGCCCGGCGGGAAATTCTGGCTGGGCACCGACAATCTCGGCCGCGACATGTTGAGCCGCACGCTCTACGGCGCGCAGCTCTCGGTGATCATCGGCCTCGCCGCGGCCGGCCTCGCCACCGTTCTCTCGGTGGGGATCGGCATCGTCTCGGGCTATCTCGGCGGCAAGATCGACATGGTGCTGCAGCGCTTCGTCGATGCTTGGATGAGCTTCCCCGACCTCATCATCCTGATCGTCGTCGTCTCGGTGGTGGGACCCGGCATGGGCCCGGTGGTCGTCATCCTGGGCCTGCTCTACGGCATCGCCGGCAGCCGCATCGTCCGCAGCGCCGTGCTGTCGGTGCGCGAGAATGCCTATGTGCACGCCGCCCAATCGACCGGCGCCACGCTACCGCGCATCCTGTGGAAGCACATCCTGCCCAATGTCATGGCGCCGGTGATCGTGCTGTTCAGCACCCGCGTCGGCGCGGTGATCCTGGCCGAATCGGGCCTCGCTTTCCTCGGGCTTGGCGTGCCGCCGCCGGCACCGACCTGGGGCGGTATGCTGTCGGGCGCCGGGCGCTCGTTCATGTATCTCGCGCCGTGGCTCGCACTGGTGCCCGGCCTCTGCATCACCATCGTGGTCTACGCCATCAACGTGTTCGGCGACGCGCTGCGCGACCTGCTCGATCCGCGCATGCGCGGCAGCCGCTGACGGACGAAATCTAAAAGGGGAGGAAGACAATGAGCATGAGGACATTGAAATCGGCCTTGCTGACCGGCGCGCTGGCGCTCGCGTCCACCGACTTTGCAAACGCCCAGGAGAAGCCGCAATACGGCGGATCGCTCGAGATCGGTACGGTCTACGTCACCTTGTCGGCACTGTCGTGGGATTCGGCGGACTTCAACTGGAAGCACAACCACGATACCGGCATGTTCTACGAGCAGCTCTTCGCCGGCGACCTGAGCAAGAGCAAGAAGGCCGGCGGCAAGCACGCCTTCGTGCTCGACGCCTGGCTGCCGTCGGATGCGATCCGCGGCGAGCTGGTCGAGAGCTGGGAGTGGAAGCAGAACCCGCTGCGTGTCGAGATGAAGGTGCGCAAGGGCGTAATGTGGCCGGAGAAGTCCGGCGTCATGAAGAAGCGCGAACTCGTCGCCGAGGACATCGTCTTCAGCTTCAACCGCCTGGAGAAGAGCCCGAAGAAGCTGCTGGCCTATTTCGACCATGTCGAGAAGGTCGAGGCCACCGACAGCCACACCATCGTCTTCCACATGAAGCACTTCTTCGCCGAGTGGGATTACCGCTTCGGCTGGGGCTACTACTCGGCCATCCATCCCAAGGAAGTCGCCGACGCCGGCGCGCAGAACTGGAAGAACGTCAACGGCACCGGGCCGTTCATGCTGACCGACTTCCTGTCGGGCAACTCCAACACCTACACTAGGAACGCGGACTACTGGGACAAGGAGAAGATCGACGGCGTCGAGTACAAGCTGCCGTTCGTCGACAAGGTCACCTACCGCACCATCAAGGACGAGGCGACCTTCGTCACGGCACTGCGCACCGGCAAGCTCGACATGCTGGAGGCGATCCGCTGGCAGAATGTCGATTCGCTGAAGAAGAGCTCGCCGCAGCTCAAGTGGAACCGCTGGCTCAACCAGTCGGGCACCTTCATGGCGATGCGCGTCGACGTCGACGGCCCGTTCAAGGACATCCGCGTCCGCCGCGCGCTCAACTACGCGGTCAACAAGCCGGAAATCGTCTCGGCCTACTACAACGGCAACGCCGAGCTGTTCGCCTACCCGCAGCATCCCGACTACGTCGGCTACTTCGAGCCGCTCGACAAGCAGCCGCCCTCCGTCCAGGAGCTCTTCAAGTACGACCCGGCCAAGGCCAAGAAGCTGCTGGCCGAGGCCGGCTTCCCCAAGGGCTTCACCACCAAGGTCCAGGTCTGCTCGTGCAGCCCCGACCA
The DNA here is from genome assembly GCA_945889625.1 of Asaia bogorensis. Taxonomy (GTDB): domain Bacteria; phylum Pseudomonadota; class Alphaproteobacteria; order Reyranellales; family Reyranellaceae; genus Reyranella. The sequence continues at coordinate 5,794 of CAMDCE010000101.1, forward strand.
CATGGAACTGCTGCCGCTGGTCGCCGGCTACCTCGAGCAGGTCGGCGTGAAGCTCGAGATTCAGCCGCTGGAGTACGGCGCGTTTCTGTCGGTGATGACCTCGCGGACCATGACGCCCGCCTACTTCATGAACAACGGCCACACCAACCCGACGACGACGATCCGCAAGAGCTTTATCACGGGCCAGCAGTGGAACCCGTCGGGCTGGTCGGAGAAGGCGCTCGACGAGAAGATGGAGGCGGCCTACCGCGAGCCGGACGAGGAAAAACGCATGATGATGCTGCGCGAGATGACCACGTACATCCTCGACCAGGCGCCCTACATCTGGCTGCCGACGCCCTACGTCTATTCGGCGTGGTGGCCGTGGGTGAAGAACTACGCGGGCGAGCTGCGCGCCGGCGCCGTCCGTCCCGGCCCGATCTATGCCCGCATCTGGGTCGACCAGGAGATGAAGAAGAAGATGGGCCACTAGACGTGGCACCTCGTGCAGGGGCGCCCTCTCTATGAGCGCGCCCCTCCTTAGCGTCCGCAATCTCTCGACCGAGTTCCGAACCGAGCGCGGCATCGTCAAGGCGGTCGACGACGTCTCGTTCGACCTGGTGGCGGGCGAGACGCTGGCCATCGTCGGTGAATCGGGCTCGGGCAAGAGCGTCACCGCCATGTCGATGCTACGCCTGATTCCGACGCCGCCCGGCCGCATCTCCTCGGGCGAGGTGATGTTCGACGGCCGCGACCTCCTGAAGCTCGACGATCGCGAGATCCGCGCCATCCGCGGCAACCGCATCGCCATGATCTTCCAGGAGCCGATGAGCTCGCTTAATCCCTCGCTCACCGTCGGCCTGCAGATCGCCGAGCCGATCGTCATCCACCGCAGGACGCCGTGGGCGGCGGCGATGGACAAGGCGGTCGAGCTGCTCGCCCGGGTCCGCATCTCCGACGGCGCGAGCCGCCTCAACTCCTATCCGCACCAGTATTCCGGCGGCATGCGCCAGCGCGTCATGATCGCCATGGCGCTGGCCTGCAAGCCGCAGCTCATCATCGCCGACGAGCCGACGACGGCGCTCGACGTCACCGTGCAGGCGCAGATCCTGGCGCTGCTCAAGGAACTGACGCGCGAGGCCAACTCGGCGATGGTCCTGATCACCCACGATCTCGGCGTCGTCGCGCGCTATGCCGACCGCGTCGTGGTGATGTATGGCGGCCGCATCGTCGAGACGGCGCCGGCGCGCGCGCTCTACAAGACGCCGAAGCACCCCTATACGCGCGGCCTCATGGCCTCGGTGCCGCGTCTCGACGGCGACACCGCCCGGCCGCTGGTGCCGATCGAGGGCCAGCCCCCCGACCTCGCCACGCTCCCGCCCGGCTGCGCCTTCGCCCCGCGCTGCCAGCAGGCCGTCGACCGCTGCCGCACCGAGCGTCCACCGCTGGTCGAGCGCGAGCCCGGCCACTTTTCAGCGTGCCACTTCTCATGACCACACCAACCGAAACCGTCCTCCGCGTCCACGACCTCAAGGTCCACTTCCCCATCACCTCCGGCGTCATCGTGCGCAAGACCGTCGGCACCGTGAAAGCCGTCGATGGCGTCTCCTTCACCGTCAACCGCGGCGAGACCCTGGGCCTGGTGGGCGAGTCGGGCTGTGGCAAGTCGACGACCGGTCTCGCCGTCCTGCGCATGCTCGACATCACCTCGGGCACTGTCGAGTTGGAGGGCGAGGACATCACCCGGCACGACCGCGGCCGCATGCGGCCGATCCGCCGGCGCATGCAGATGGTCTATCAGGACCCCTATGGCTCCCTAAACCCACGCATGAAGGTGGCCGATATCGTGGGCGAGCCGCTGGTCGTGCACGGCCTGGCCGGCGACCAGGACAAATACCGCGCCCGCGTCGCCGATCTCCTGAAGATGGTGGGCCTGCTGCCCGACATGGCCGAGCGCTATCCGCACGAATTCTCCGGCGGGCAGCGCCAGCGCATCGGCATCGCCCGCGCCTTGGCACTCGAGCCCTCGCTGCTGATCTGCGACGAGCCGGTCTCGGCGCTCGACGTCTCGATTCAGGCGCAGGTGGTGAACCTGTTCATGGAGCTGCAGGAGCGGCTTGGCCTCACCTATATCTTCATCGCCCACGATCTCTCGGTGGTGCGCCACATCAGCGACCGCATCGCCGTGATGTATCTCGGCCGCATCGTCGAGGTCGCCACCCGCGACCAGCTCTATAAGGACCCGCTGCATCCCTATACCAAGGCGCTGTTGGCCGCCGTGCCCATCGCCGATCCCGAGCTGGAGGCCGCGCGCGGCCAGCAGATCATCATGGGCGAGATCCCGAGCGCGCTGCGCCCGCCGCCCGGCTGCCGCTTCCACACGCGCTGCCCGGCGGCCATGGACGTCTGCAAGACCCTCGACCCGCCGATGCGCGACCTCGCCGCCGGGCGGGCGGTGGCGTGTCACCTGCATCAGGTCTAGGGCGTCAGAGGCTCATTGCCGTGAGCGCACCACTGCGTGCGGAGGGCATTGTCACGTTGGCGCTTGTGAGCCATTTCTGGCCTCTGCCCGAGCCTGCTAAGTCATTGGAAATGCTACAGCGCCATGAAGCGAAGCGGTCGGAGTTTGGGGGTGAACTCTGCCAACGTGACAATGCCCCTTTACGCGCTCCGCCGCCGTCTCGTTATTCGGCGGCCTCGTTCTGCCGCCGTTACCGCGCGGCCTGCGCCCGGCGGCGGGCGGCACCGGCTTCG
>CAMDCE010000102.1 GCA_945889625.1 Asaia bogorensis
ACGCTCATCGCCCCGCCCATGGCCTGGGCGACCGGCTCGAAGCTCTTGAATCCGCTGTAGGGCCCGTAGGTGCCGAAGCCCTTGATGGTGGCGTAAATAAGTCGCGGGTTGATCTTGGCCAGGGCTGCGTAGCCGAACCCGAGGCGATCAAGCGCGCCCGGCCCGAAATTCTCCACCAGCACGTCCGACTGGGCGATCACCTTCCGGAACAGCTCCTTGCCGGCGTCGGTCTTGAGATTCAGCGTCAGGCTGCGCTTGTTGGCGTTCAAGATCAGGAAGAACAGGCTGTCACTATTCTTCTGGTCGCGCATGTTCACCCGCGCAATGTCGCCGCCCTTGGGCTCCTCGAGCTTGATCACGTCAGCACCGAGGAAGCCGAGAATTTGCGTGCAGGCGGGCCCCGCCTGGTTGTGCGTCATGTCGATGACGCGGACGCCTGACAAGGCCTGGTCCATGGTCGCGCTCCCTCTCCCGCAGCCGCCCATGGTAGTCGGAAGACAGCTGGCGATCACCCCCCTTGATGGTCCGGTGCGCTAGTTATCGGGCAATACTTGATAGATGCGAACATTCGGCCGATGCTAATGGCGAGAGCGGTTCTAGTGAGGAGCCAGATCATGAGCGCTGCCGCGTCGAGGATTCCCACCCAGGCCATGAAGATCGAGAAGGTCAAGGAGCACATCGGCGCCATTGTCATGGGTATCGACCTTGCGTGTCCCATCGACGGCGCGACGCGGAAGAAGCTCTACGACGCCGTCGTCGAAAACGTGGTCCTTGTGATTCGTGGGCAAGAGCATCTCACCCCAGGCCAGGTGCAAGCCGCTGGGGAAATGTTCGGCGAGCTGATGGAAGACCAGAACCGGCGCTATCTGGTTGATGGCTTTCCGTTGATCAGTGTGCTCGACAACCGTCACACAGACAGCAAGGGTCAGCCGGCAAAAGTCGGCGCCAATGCCACCTGGCACACCGACCACACCAACCAGGAATTGCCGCCCAAGTTCACCATGCTCTATGCGGTGGCAGTGCCGGATAAGGGTGGCGGGACATCGGTTTGCAACTCGCGTGCCGCCTACGAATCGCTTCCTGACGACGTGAAACTGAAGATCACCGGCGCGAAGACTGAGAATACCCTGATCAGCAGCGCACGGATGAAGACAGGCAATCCGGATATCGTGAAGGCCCAGCTCGAGGCCATGAAGTCGCCGACGATACATCCCTTGGTCCGCACCCACCCGGAGACCGGCACTAAGGCTGCGTGGTTTCACAAGGCCAAGACCGAGACGGTGACCGGCATGTCACCGGAAGAAACCCAGGATTTTCTGCAGGATTTGACCGAGAGGATCACGCAGCCGCAATTTTGCTATACGCACGAGTATAAAAAGGGCGACCTGCTGATCATCGATGATCGCGCTTCATTGCATAAAGCCGGATTCGATTACGAGCACAGCCAGCATCGGCGCCTGTTTCGGATGCTGGTGCGTGGCGACCGTCCCTACTGAGAGACGCCGGCTAATTCGCCGACAGCGCTGGTCCAGGTCGACCAGCCGATCTCGGCCGCCCTGATCGGCCAGATCGGCGCTGTCGAAGGCGTGGTGCAGGCGAAGGTGCTGGGGTTCTAGAGGTCCGTGGGCTAGCCTGCGGGCATGACGCGGATCGCCCGCTGGCTTGTCCTGCTCGCCTGCGTTTCGGGCAGTGCCCAGGCGCACGATGAGCTGGTGACGTCGCTCAGCGACGCCGGCGGCGAGCCCATCCCCTATATCCTGACGAGCAACGGCGGCAAGCCGAGCCACGCCATCCTCCTGATGCCGGGCGGGGCGGGCAATCTGTCGCCGCGCATGGACGGCAGCCAACTCGTAATGTCCCTTGGCGGCAATTTTCTGATCCGCTCGCGCGAGCTGTTCGCTCGTCCGCCGATCGTCGCCGTCTCGATCGATGCGACGACCACTCCTGCTCGCATCATGGCGATCGTCCAGGATCTGCATAAGCGATTTGGCCCGCTCGCAGTCTATGTCGCCGGCAACAGCCGCGGCACCTATGCCACGATGACGCTGGCGCCGCTTCTCGACGGGCAGGTGGCGGGCTTCATCCATACCTCGTCGCTGAACGCCATCGCGAGCTTCGACACGCGACCGTTCAAGAGCCGGCATCTCATCGTCCATCACACACTGGATTTGTGCACGGGCGCGCGATTCTCGGCGGCGGTCGCGAACCGTCGCAGTTACGGCACCGCGCTGATCGCCATGGAGGGCGGCACGTCGATCGACCGCCCCTGCGAGGCACGCGCCCATCACGGCTTCTACGGCGTCGAGCAGGAGACCGTCGACAGGATCAATGCCTGGATCGTCGACGGCAAATAGAGTCGGAGCAGCATGAGAAAAGTTTCCTCGCACCGGCCGGATATCAGAGCTATGATATCTTCGATCCCGGAAGGAAGTTCACATGCCCCGTGTCAGTGAAATCGAGGAAGATGGCGGCGATCCGACGCTGAAGGCGATCTTCGACAAGCAGCGTGAGCTGTTCGGCGGGCTGCTCAATCCGACAAAGGTGCTGGCGCACTGCCCGCCGATCCTGCGGGCGGCCGGCCTGCTCGGCCAGTCGATCGAGCAGTCGGGCCTGCTGCCGAAGGGTTTGCCGGCGCTGGTCTACGTGCGGGTTGCCACCATCAACGGCTGTCCGTTTTGAATGGACATCAATTCCAGCCGTGTGCTGGAAACCACCGAAGGCGGGCTGGAGAAGCTCGCGGAAGTCACGAACTGGCGCGACAGCAACCTGTTCAGCGAGGCCGAGCGGCTGGCGCTCGAATATGCCGAGCGCATCACCTACACCGACCAGAAGGTCGACGATGCGCTCGTCGACAAACTGAAGAAGCACTATAGCGACGCCCAGATCGTCGAGCTGACAGCCGCGATCGCGATGGAGAATTTCCGTTCGAAGTTCAATCCGCCGCTGGGCATCGAGGCGCAGGGCTTCTGCATGGTGCCGGCCGCGAGAACTACCGGTCGAAAATAAGACAGGTCGTCGTGGCGTGCGCCAGCAGGCGGCCGGTCCTGTCGGTCAGCTTCCCTTCGGCGGTGCCGATGCGGCGGCCCATGGTGAGCACGAGCCCTTCGGCGGTTATCAGGCCGGTCTCGGGCGTGATCGGGCGCAGGAACGAGATCTTGAACTCGAGCGTCGTCGAGCCGACGCCCTTGTCGAGCGACGTCTGGACCGCGAGCCCCATGCAGCTGTCGAGCATCGTCGCGGCGAGCCCGCCATGCACGGTGCCTTGCGGGTTGAGCTGGTGTTCGGTCGGCATCGCCGTGACGACGACCCGGCCGGCCGCGGCCTCGACGACATCGTAGCCCAGGGTGCGGGCCATGCTGTTGAGAGGCAGGGCGCCGCTCACCAGCCCCTGCACGAACTCGAGCCCGCTGAGTGCGCCGCGCTCGTCGGCGCTCACGACGCCGTAGCGTTTGGTGGCTGAAGTCCCGGTCATCGGCTCTTCTTGCCCGCTCCCTGGCTGATCCGCTGGCGGAAAGCGGACTCCGTCAGTCTCGTTGTCATCCCGAGCATGGCGAGGGATCTTTGCTGTCGCCGGAAAGATCCCTCGCAAATATGCGCGGGGGTGACCCCGCGCTACTCGGGATGACGGCCACGGGCCGTCACTCCATCTCGATCTTGAGCGCCTTCAGCTTGTTGCCCCAGAAGGCGTGCTCGTCGCGCACGAACTTGGCGAACTCGGCGCGGGTCCGGTCGGGCGCCTGTTCGAGACCGTCCTTGGCCAGGGCTTCCTGCCACTTCGGAAGCTTCATCGCGGCCTTGGTGTCCTTGTCGACCTTGTCGAGGATGGCGTCGGGCGTCTTGCCCGGCGCGAACAGGCCGTGCCAGCCGTTGACCACGACGTTGATGCCCTGTTCCTTGAGCGTCGGCACGTTGGGCAGCGAACTGACGCGCTTCTCGCCAGTCACCGCCAGCGCCCTGAGGTTGCCGCCCTTGACCTGGCTGACGGCCGGCGGCAGCGAGGAGAAGTTCATGGTGATGATGCCGCTGATCACGTCGGCCAGCGCCGGCCCCGTGCCCTTGTAGGGCACGTGCGTCAGCTGGACGCCGGCGGCCTCGGCGAACAGCGCGCCCGCCAGGTGATTGTTGCCGCCCACGCCCGACGACGAATAGGTGAGCTTCTCCGGATCCTTCTTGGCGAGCGCCACCAGTTCGGCCGCGGTGTTGGCCGGCACCTTGGGATTCACCGCCAGCACGTACTGGTAATCCGTCGTCTGGCAGATCGGCGCCAGGGTGGCGAGCGTGTCGATCATGCCCTTCTGGACCCACGGGTTGATGACCACGTTGGTGCCCACGGCATAGAACAGCGTCTGGCCGTCCGGCTTGGCGCTGGCCACGATGCGCGCGCCGACGCTGCCCGCCGCGCCGCCCTTGTTGTCGACGATGATCTGCTGGCCGATCAGCGGCGACATGAGGTGCCCGAGTTCGCGGGCATTGATGTCGGCGCCGCCGCCAGCGGCATAGCCCACGACAAAGGTCACCGGCCCGGCCGGCCAGGCGGCTTGCGCGCGCGCCAGACCGGGCAGGAGGAGGGCAGTCGAGCCAGCGGCGAGGGCGTGGCGACGGGTGATGAGGGTCATTGCTTTTCTCCGATGATTGTCATCCCGAGCGGAGCGAGGGATCTTTCGCACCGCCCGATCAAAGATCCCTCGCTCCGCTCGGGATGACACCGAGTTTGGGGCAGGGGTTGCGTGTCAATTCTTCCCGGATACGTACTTCCCCGCGCCGTCGCCGGCGAGCTTGCCCAGCACTGCGCCAGACACCAGCCCGGAACCGCCGGGGTAGTTGTGATAAAAAAGTCCGCCGACCAATTCGCCCGCGGCGAACAGGCCGGGAATGACGCTGCCGTCGGTGCTCTCGACTTCGCCGTGAGTGGTGATCTTCAGGCCGCCGAAGGTGAAGGTGAGGCCGCAGGTCACGGCATAGGCCTCGAACGGCGCCACGTCGATGGTGTTGGCCCAGTTGCTCTTGGGCACGCTAAGACCGCGCACGCCGCGGCCGTCCTTCACTGCGGGATTGAACGGCACCTCGGTCATGACCGCGGCATTCCATTCCTTGATGGTCTTGAGGAACTGCGCGGCATCAACGCCTTCCAATTTCGCCGCTAACTCCTCGATCGTGTCGGCGCGCACCTTGGTCATGCGCTTGATGCGGTACTCGTCGCGCAGCCGGTCGAGCACCTTGGAATCGAAGATCTGCCAGGCAAACTGCTGCGGCTGGCCGAGGATCACCGCGCCGTACTTGGCGTAGGTGTAGTTGCGGAAGTCCGCACCCTCGTCGACGAAGCGAACGCCGTTGGCATTGACCATGATGCCGAGCGGATAGGAGTGCTTCTGGAAATTGTCGCCGACCTCGAGGTCACCGAACTCAGGGGCGTTCATGTCCCAGCCGACAGCGTGGCCGCCCGACCAGTTGCCATGCGGCTTGGCGCCGATCGCCAGCGCCATGTTGATGCCCGCACCTGTATTGAATCGCGTGCCGCGCACCTTGGCAAGGTCCCAGGTCGGACCGAGATAGCGCGTGCGCATCTCGGCGTTGCTCTCGAAGCCACCGCAGGCCAGCACGACCGCCTTGGCGCCGATCCGCACCTTGCGGCCCTTGTGCCTGGCGATGACGCCGCGCACCACGCCGTCCTCCTCGATCAGCGACACCGCCGGCGTCTCGTAGTGGATCGGGATGCCGGCCTTCACGGCCGCCTTGTGCTCGAGATCGACCAGGCCGGGGCCGCCGCCCCAGGCCTCGACCGCGAGACCGCCCCAGAACTTGTACTTGCCGTTCACCTTGAAGGCCTGCCGTCCGTAGCTCGGCTGGAAGCGCACGCCCTTGGAGCGCATCCACTTCAGCGTCTCGAAGCTGCGGCCAATCAGGATATCGGTGAGCTCGGGGTCGCAGCGGTAGTTGGTGACGCGGCCCATGTCGTCGAGGAATTCGTCGGCGGTGTATTTGCCGAAGTCGACGTCGCGCTTCTCATCCTCGGTGAGGTCGTAGAGTTGCACCAGGTCGTCGACGCCATGAAAGACCACGCGCATGGCGCCGGCCGTGTAGGTGCTGTTGCCGCCGCGCTCAGCCTCGGGAGCGGCCTCCAGCATGGCAACAGAGGCACCCTGTTCGCGGGCGGCCAGTGCTGCACAGGCTGCGGCATTGCCGGCGCCCACGACCAGTACATCGACCTGAAAATCCTGCACGTAATGCTCCCTGGGCGGCTGCTCGATTTTGGCACCGGAATTGCGATAGAATACCCCTATGGGTGATCGTTTCGACCGTCTAGGGGCCCGCCATGCCAATGTCGAGGCCCTGCTGCGCAGGCCAGGCATCGGGCATAACAATGGCCCGATTTTCGACATGTCCTGGGGGGCCTGGGTGTGGCGCCGCGCGGTCGCCAAGGCGTGGAAGGCGCCCAGCCCGGAAGTGGCGAAAATGCGGGTCCGGCGCGCCGAGCGGCTGGGCATCACTTACAAGGAACTGACCTCGGCGCTGATGGACACCGGTGCCAACTTGGGCGCCGCCGTGCTGCCATTGTCGCTGGCCGCCCGGGTGCGCCGCGGACCGAAAGGCGAAATCGTGGTCGAGCCGCGCAACTTCATCGCGGCTCTCGTGGCCAAGTTCGGCGGCCGCCTGTTCCTGCTGGGCGACATCGATGCCGTGCCGGGTCTTTCCGACGAGGAGCGCGCCGACTTCCTCGCCCTGGCCAACCGCGCCTTCGACGGCAAGGTCGAGGCGATCGGCTGGGGCCATGACGGTCCGGCGATCCGCGCGATGCTCAAGGCCAACGCGGTGCCCCACCAGGAGGCGTTCCTGGTCGGCTCCGGCATCGGTCACCAGTTGCTGGGCGATACTGCAGGCCTGCCGTTCACCAAGGACATCGATAGCTGGTTTGGCACACAGCTAACCTCACCCTGAGGAGCGTCCCGCAGGGACGCGTCTCGAAGGGTGGGCAACGCGCACAACGTTTCTGGGGCCCACCAAAGCGCGGGGTTTACTCCACGCTGATCGAGACGGCGCTGCGCGCCTCCTCAGGGTGAGGTAAGTGGTTTGTCCATGACCTCATCTTTCACCCCACCTCTCAAAGGCGTCCGTGTCGTCGAACTCACGCACACAATCCTCGGTCCTTCCTGCGGCATGATCCTGGCGGATCTCGGCGCCGAGGTTATCAAGGTCGAGCCGGTCGATGGCGACCGCACGCGCAAGCTCAAGGGCTTCGGCGGCGGCTTCTTCGGCTACTTCAACCGCAACAAGCGCAGCCTGGCACTCGATGCCGATTCTAGGACCGGCCGCGAAGTGCTGGTGAAGCTGCTGCAGTCGGCCGACGTGCTGATCGAGAACTTTGCGCCCGATTCGATGGCCAAGCGCGGCCTGGGGCCGGCGCACCTGGAGAAGATCAATCCGCGCCTCGTCTACTGCGCGCTGAAGGGCTTCCTGCCGGGGCCGTATGAAAAGCGGCCGGCGCTCGACGAGGTCGTGCAGATGATGGGCGGGCTCGCCTACATGACCGGCCCCTCCGGCAGGCCCCTGCGCGCCGGCACCTCGGTGGTCGACATCGTGGGCGGCATGTTCGGCGCCTTCGGCACGGTGCTGGCGCTGAAGCAGCGCGACAGGACGGGCAAGGGCGGGCTGGTGGAGAGCGCGCTGTTCGAGTCGGTTGTCTTCCTGATGGGACAGCATCTGGCCATCACCGCGATCAACGGCGCCGCACCGCCGCCGATGCCGGAGCGCGTCAGCTCGTGGGCGGTCTACGAGATCTTCAGGACGGCCGACGATCTCGAAGTCTTCATCGGCATCACCAGCGATGGCCAATGGAAGCGCTTCTGCGAGTTCTTCAAGCAGGACGAGCTTGCAGCCGATCCCCGGCTCGCCACCAACAACCTGCGCATCGAGGCTCGGCCGTGGCTGGTGCCGAAGGTCGCTGCCGTCTTCAGGTCCTATGGCAAGGAGGCACTGGAGCAGATGTGCCTCGAAGCCGACATCTCCTTCGCGCCGGTCGCACGGCCGCAGGACCTGTTCGACAATCCGCATCTGCTGGCCAACGGCTCGCTCGCGCCCACCACGATCGGCGACGGCGTGAAGACGAGATTGCCGCTGCTGCCGTTCCAGATGTTCGGCTGGCGGCCGCCGCTGGTGAGCGATCCGCCCGGCATCGGCCAGCACAATGAGGAGGTGCTGGCAGGCATCGGATACGATGCCGCAGACATTGCCGCGCTCAAGGCCGGCGGC
>CAMDCE010000103.1 GCA_945889625.1 Asaia bogorensis
ATGTCGTGGTCGGCGTCAACGACCATCTCTACGAGCCGGTCCGTCACAATCTGCTGACGGCAGCCTCTTGCACGACCAATTGTCTCGCACCTGTGGTCAAGGTCGTGCACGAACAGCTCGGCATCAGGCACGGCCAGATCACCACCATCCATGCGCCGACCAATACAAATGTCGTGGTGGACGCACCGCACAAAGACCTCCGACGCGCCCGCTCGGCGATGCTGTCACTGCAGCCGACGACGACCGGCAGCGCGACGGCGATCACGGTCATTTATCCCGAACTCAAGGGCAAGCTGAACGGCCATGCGGTTCGTGCGCCGGTGCTCAATGCCAGCCTCACAGACTGCGTCTTCGAGCTTCAACGCCCAACGACCGAAGTCGAGGTCAATGGCCTGTTTGCTGCCGCCGCCAAGGGCCCGCTGGCCGGAATCCTGGGCTACGAGACGCGACCGCTGGTATCGGCCGATTACTGCAACGACACGCGCAGTTCGATCATCGATGCGCAGAGCACGATGGTAACGGATGGCACCATGCTCAAGGTCTATGCCTGGTACGACAACGAGATGGGCTATGTCTGCCGCATGGTCGATCTTGCCAACATGGTGATCGAAGCGGAGGCGTGATGGCTCCGGCGGTTCGCGACTATCTGATCGTCACCGCGTCCTACTGGGGGTTCACCCTAGTGGACGGTGCGCTCCGCATGCTCGTCCTCCTGCATTTCTTCAAGCTCGGCTATTCGCCGTTCACCTTGGCATTCCTGTTTCTGCTCTACGAGTTCGCTGGCATCGTGGCCAATCTCGCCGGCGGGTGGCTGGCGACGCGCTTCGGCATTCCCCGCATGCTGGTGGTGGGCCAAACGCTTCAGATTGCCGGCCTGGGCATGTTGTCTGCGCTCGATCCAGGCTGGACCGCCGCTGCGTCCGTCGCCTGGGTCGTTGCCGCCCAAGGCATCGCCGGGTTGGCGAAGGATTTTACCAAGACCGCCTCGAAATCGGCCATCAAGGCGACGGCAGCCGGCGGTGCGGGGCAACTCTTCAAGTGGGTGGCTTGGTTCACTGGTTCAAAGAACGCGATGAAGGGCATCGGGTTTTTTGTCGGCGGCCTGCTGCTCGATGTCGTGGGCTTCAAGGCGGCGCTATGGCTGATGGCAGCGCTGATCGGCGTCATCCTTGTCGCGGGCCTCGTGATGCTGCCGCGCCAGCTCGGCAAGGCGAAGTCCTCCAAGACGATGCGAGAGCTGTTCGCCAAGTCGCGCAGCATCAACCTGCTCGCGGCGGCGCGCATCTTCCTGTTCGGCGCGCGCGATGTCTGGTTCGTGGTGGGCTTGCCGGTGTTTCTCTACGCCGCTGGCTGGCGCTTCGTCGAAGTCGGCGCCTTCCTGGCGGCCTGGACGATCGCCTATGGCGGCATCCAGGCGGCGGCGCCTGCCCTGGTCACCCGCAGCGCCGATGGGTTGAGCCGGGAAGTGCCAGCTTCGCGGCTGTGGGCCGGTCTCCTCGTCGCTGTCCCGCTGGCGCTCGCTCTGATGTTGCAGAATCCGGGGCTCTGGCGGCCTGACATCGTAGTGGCCCTCGGCCTCGCGTTGTTCGGCCTGCCGTTCGCGGTCAATTCCTCGCTGCACTCCTATCTGATTTTAGCCTACGCCGGTTCCGAAAAGGCCGCGGAGGATGTGGGCTTCTATTACGCTGCCAACGCGACTGGCCGTCTGCTCGGAATCCTTCTGTCCGGTGCGCTGTATGAGGCAGGGGGAATGACGGCATGCCTCATGGGATCCGCTGCTATGCTGGCGGCGTGCTGGGCGATCACCTTTATGTTGGCGACCCATGCCGACCAAAGCGTAACCAGATCGCCCGTCTAAATATATTTCTAAAGTTCTGGAAATACCGTTGACTCTGCTGGTCGTTTTCCTACATTGGCTGTCATGAAACTCGACGATGCTGCCGCCCGTCTCGAAGCCTTGGGCAACCCGACCAGATTGAAGATCTACCGCGCCTTGGTGCGTGCCGGTGCTGAGGGTATGGCCGTAGGCCGGCTGCAGGCCAAACTAGATGCGGCGGCATCGACTCTCTCCCACCACATCAAGTCTTTGGTGATCGTGGGGCTGGTCACTCAGGTCCGCGATGGTACGACTCTCGTCTGCCATGCAAATTACGAAATGATGCATGAACTTCTCGGCTTCATGGCGGAGCAGTGCTGCGCTGAGGGCACCTGCCCGCCCGTCGCATTGCCGCGTGTCGCGTAGATCGCCGCTCTCTTTTTTGATTGATACTTCTAAACTTCTAGAAGGACAGGAGACCTGGAATGCCCGACTCGATCCCCAAGACCAAGACTGTTGCGATCTTGGGTGCAGGCCCCGTGGGCCTCGCTGCAGCCGCACACGTGCTGGAGCGCGGCATGGAGCCCGTGGTGCTCGAAGCAGGCCCAACTGCGGGCCATGCCGTGCGCCAGTGGGGCCACGTGCAGGTCTTCTCGCCATGGGAATACAATATCGACAAGGCGGCCGAGCGGCTGCTGGCAGAGACCGGCTGGAACAAGCCTCAGCCTGACGCCTATCCGACCGGCGCCGAACTGCTCGAGCAGTATCTCGAGCCGCTGGCCACGCGTACGCGGCTAAAGGATCGCATCCGCGTCAACAGCCGCGTGACGAGCGTCGGCAAGGTCGGCTTCGACAAGGTGAAGACGAAGGGCCGCGAAGATGCTCCTTTCGAGATTCGATATCAGAACGGCAATGGTCCCGAGAGTGTCACCGCCGACGCGGTGATCGACTCGACCGGCACCTGGTTCTCGCCCAACCCAGCAGGCGCCAATGGCCTGCCGGCGGTCGGTGAGCGCGAGGTCCAGGACCGCATCGCCTACGGCATGCCTGATGTGCTGGGCAGCGACCGCGCGCGCTATGCCGGTCGCAGTGTCGCGGTGCTGGGGGGAGGACACTCCGCCATCGGCACGCTGATCGACCTCGCAAAGCTCAAGGAACAGGCGCCGACCACGGAGATTGTCTGGCTGCTGCGCGGCAACGATCCGTCGAAGTCGTTCGGTGGCGGATCGGCCGACCAGCTCGCCGCGCGTGGCGCGCTCGGTTCGGCTTTCGCCGCCCTCGTCGGCGCCGGCAAGATCCGGAGCGAGACGGCCTTCCCCGTCAGCCACGTGAGCCGCGACGGCGACCATCTGCGCATCGGCGCGGGCTCGGCCTGTTGCGGTCGCTACGTCACGGTGAACGAGCTGGTCGTCGCGGCCGGCTTCCGACCGGACCTCGACTTCCTGCGCGAGCTGCGCCTGTCATTCGATTTCGCGGTCGAGAGCACGCCCGTGCTGGCGCCCCTGATCGATCCCAACCTGCACAGCTGCGGCACGGTGCGGCCGCACGGCGCACGCGAACTCGCCCATCCCGAGGCGGGTTTCTACATCGCCGGCATGAAGTCCTACGGCCGCGCGCCCACCTTTTTGATGATGACGGGCTACGAGCAGGTCCGATCGATCGCCGCCGAGATCGCGGGCGATCACGAAGCGTCGCGTCGTGTAGAGCTGGTGCTGCCGGAGACCGGTGTGTGCAACGGCCCGCCGCCGTCGGCGGCGGATGATGGCACGACGGCGGCCAGTGGCTGCTGCCCGGCGCCGGCCACGGCCATCGAGCCGGTGCTCGCCGCATCGGCGTGCTGTGCGCCGAAGGCCGCGCCGGCCGCCAGCAGCTGCTGCGGACCGTCCACCAAGGCGTAAGGGAGGGACGCATGGAAGCCGCCGCAAACAGCATTGCTGCGAACCCCGTTCCACCAATGCCGCTCTCGATGCCGAAGGGGCCCATTGGCGGCTCCTTCGCCTGGCGTGCCGAAGCCTTTCACGACTACGACTCCTGGGCGATGCACGTTACGCAGCAGGACATTGCCGAGATCGAGGCCGCCGCTACCTCGACCAAGGCAGCCGGCCTCGACATCCGCAAGATCACGCGCGAGCACTTCCCTCTACCGGAGCTGGCGCGAAAGCTGGCCGGCTTGCGCCACCGTATCCTGAACGAGATGGGTTTTGGTTACCTGCGCGGCCTGCCGGTCGAGCGCTGGGATGCCGACTTTCGGATGCGTGTCTACTGGGGCATCTCGCGCCATATCGGCGATCCTGTGCCGCAGAACCGCAACGGCCACCTGATCGGTCATGTGATCGACATCGGCACCTCGGTGAACGACGCCAACAAGCGCATCACCCAGACCAACGCCGAACTTTCCTTCCATGTCGATTCCTGCGACGTGGTGGGCCTGCTCTGCCTCGCCACTTCTATGTCGGGCGGCGAGAGCGCGATCGTGAGCGGCGTCGCCGTGCACGACGAGATGATGCGCACGCGCCCCGACCTTTGCGCGGTGCTCTATGGCCCGATCCCGATGGACAGGCGCGGCGAGGTGCCGGCCGGCGGCAAGGGCTGGTACGAGATGCCGCTATTCCATTGGAACCGGGATGCGTTCACCGGCTTTGCGCCTGTGCGGCAGTACGTCGAGTCCGTACGCCGGTTCGAGGATGCGCCGCCGCTGACGCCGCTGCTGTCGGAGGCGCTCGACCTCTTCTATGAACTCTGCGCCGACCCGCGCTTCTGCCTGATGATCCCGTTCAAGCCGGGCGATATCCAGTACATCCACAATCACGTCGTGTTCCACGCCCGCACAGCCTACGTCGACCATCCGTCGCCCGCGCCTAAGCGACACCTGATGCGGCTGTGGCTGTCGGCGGCCGACGGCCGCGAGCTGCCCGAGGCACTACTTGCCAAATGGCCGGTGGTCGAACGCGGAAGACTGCGCGGTGGCGCCGTCATCGCACCGGATCGTGATTGGGTGATCCCACTCGAGCCGGAGACTCCAGCCTACTGATGGACCGCAGCCGCCTGCCGACGATCCTCGTCCTTGGGACGGCGCAGACACTCGCCTGGGGCTCCACTTACTATCTACCGGCAGTTCTCGCCGATGAGATGGCGCGCGATATCGGCATCTCAACCAACCTGTTCTTCGGCGCCTTCTCGGCTTCGCTGGTTATCTCGGCCGTGATCGGCCCCAAAGTGGGACGGATGATCGACCGGGCCGGGGGAAACGGCGTGCTGTCGGCGGCGAACATCCTCTTCGCCGCGGCGCTCGTACTGCTTTCGATGGCGCATTCCTTCGCCCTGTTTGCCGTGGCCTGGATGCTGATGGGCATCGGCATGGGGCTTGGCCTCTACGATGCGGCCTTCGCCGCGCTAGGCAGGCTCTACGGTCGTGACGCGCGCGGCGCCATCACCGGCATCACGCTTCTTGCGGGCTTTGCCAGCACTATCGGTTGGCCGCTGACCGCCTGGGGCGCCGCCGAGATCGGTTGGCGCGACACCTGCCTCGCCTGGGCCGTAGCGCACATCGTGATCGGCCTGCCGTTCAATTACTTTCTATTGCCGCGCCCGACCGACCTGGCGCTTACAGCCAAGGTCGCGGACAAGCCTGTGCCGATCGATCGCGCTATGATCCTGCTCGCTTTTGCCTTTGCCGCGGCATGGATCGTGACGGCGGGAATGGCCGCGCACTTTCCCCGCATCATGGAGGCTGCCGGCGCCTCGCCGACCCAGGCCATCGCTGCCGGCGCGCTGATCGGTCCGGCGCAGGTGGCGGCGCGACTGCTCGAAGCCGGGTTCTTGAAACGATTCCATCCGCTGGTGTCGGCGCGACTTGCGATGACGACGCATCCGGTCGGTGCCGCGGTCATCCTTGTCGCTGGAGGCGGTGTTGCCGCCAGTGCCTTCGCGGTCCTGCACGGCATGGGCAACGGCATCATCACCATCGCGCGCGGCACCGTCCCGCTGGCGCTGTACGGGCCGAAAAACTACGGTTACCGGCTCGGCCTGCTCGGCGCCCCTTCGCGCTTCCTGTCGGCTGGTTCGCCGTTGGGGTTCTCGCTGTTGATCGACCATCTCGGAGCCAATGTGCTCTTCATCTCGTCGGGGCTTTGTCTCATGTCCTTCGCGGCACTCTGCCTGCTCCGCCGCACAGAGCCTGTACCAGCGCATGCCGACTGAGCATGAGCCATCCGCGAGGCGCGGCGTGCTCGTCGCCGTGGCGGCTTTTGTCGGAGTTTTTGCCACTACCCCCGGCCAGACCGTGGGTGTGTCGGCCTTCATCGATCCGATCGCCTCGGATAGCGGCCTCGACCGAGCGCATGTTCTGGTTCTCTACAGCCTGGGCACCTTCCTCGGCATCCTGACCGCGCCCTTCATCGGCAAGCTGGTGGATCGGTTCGGGCCGCGACGCCTGATCGTGCCGGTCGTCATCGCCGTGGCCTCGGCCTGCGGCGTCATGAGCCTCGCCCATGACGCTTGGTCGCTCGGCCTCGGCTTCCTAGTCCTGCGTGCCGCGGCCATCGCCGGCTTGAGTCTCGTCACCATGCAGATGGTCAATCTCTGGTTCGACCGTTTTCGCGGACGCGTCACCGCGCTCGCCATGATGGGGCTGGCGCTGGGCGGTCTCGTTATCCCGCCACTGGTTGAGCCCATCATCCAAGGAGAGGGTTGGCGAACGGCCTATCTGGCACTGGCGGCCGGCGTGCTTGCGATCATGCTGCCAGTCGGATTGTCATGCTATCGCAACACGCCGGAGGACGATGGCACCGCCCGCGATTTCGGTCGCACTTTCACCGCCGGCGCCGCCATGCCGGCAGTCAGCCTCACGTTGGCTGAGAGCATCCGTACCAATGCATTCTGGTACTTTAGCTTGATCACCGTGCTCTCCAACGGCGTCGGCACCGCGCTGATGCTCGACCACGTACGCGCCATGGCAGGTGCTGGCCTGGCGCGCGACAGTGCCATTCAGTTGCTGGGTGCGATGACATCGGCTCAAGCGGTCGCTACGCTCGGCAGCGGCACGCTCATCGACCGCTTCGGGGCGCGGCCGGTCGGCCTTCTGGGTCTTTGCTTCCTTGGCTTTTCCGTCACTTGCCTGTGGACCAGCCCCGTGCTCGGCGGCGGGATCGCCTACGCGGCGACGCTGGGCGCCATGATCGGCACCTTGCAGATCGTCTATTCTGCCGGTCTCGCGGAATCCGTCGGCCTGAAGCATCTCGGGACCATCCGCGGCTCCCTGTTCGTGATTGGCGTGTCCGGCGCGGCGGCGGGACCGCTCGCGTTCCTGTGGTCGCCGGCCATGGCCTACTTGATTTTTCTGGGGATCGCCGTCGTTGCTGCCACACTCGGCATCGTCGGCATGCGGTTCGGGGTTAGAGCGACGTGATGAAGACAAGCAAAATGCATTCGGGCGCAATGCTCGTCGCTGTTGTCTGCGCGGCGCAAATCTTCGTGCAGATCGGCGCGGGCTTCTGGCCGGCGCTACTGCCACAGATGATGCAGCTCTGGCAGCTTTCCAACAGCGAGGCGGGCTGGATCACCGCGATCTTCTTCGGCGCCTACATGGTGTCGGTGCCGGTGCTGGTGACGCTCACCGACCGGATCGACGCCAAGCGCGTCTATCTGTTCGGCGTCGCCTGCACGGTGGCGGGCCATCTGTTGTTCGGCCTTTTTGCCGACGGCTTCTGGTCGGCCTTTGCCACGCGGGCGCTGGCCGGCATGGGCTGGGCCGGCACCTATATGACAGGGCTGAAACTGCTGGCCGATCAGGTCGACGCCAGGATGATGTCGCGTGCCGTCACCGGACACGCCGCCAGTATCGGCATCTCGGGCGCGGTCTCGTTCCTGCTGGGCGACGTGCTGGCCGAGCATTTCGGCTGGCGTTCGGCCTTCACCATCTCTGCGGGTACGGCGTTCACTGCCTGGGTGATGGTGGCGTTCGTCGTGCCTTGGCGACCCGCGCCGCCGCCCAAGGCAAAGGGCCAAGCGGCGCTGTTCGATTTCCGCCCCGTCGTGCGCAACACATCGGCCTTCGCCTATTCGGTCGTCTACTGCGTCCACACGCTCGAAATGAGCGCGCTGCGCGGATGGGGCGTGGCCTTCCTCGCTTTCGTTGCCAGTTACACCGGCCTCGCGAGCGAGACGTTGTCGCCGGCCCTGGTCGTCACCCTGCTGGCTCTTCTCGGAACGCTCACCAGCATCGTGGGCAACGAAGCGTCGATCCGCTTCGGCCGGCGGCGTCTCGTGGCGACGGCCATGATCCTGTCGATCCTGTTCGC
>CAMDCE010000104.1 GCA_945889625.1 Asaia bogorensis
CGGCACCGCGTCCTTGTCGATCAGGGCGTGGCTGCAGTTGAGGCGCTTGGCCTCGGCGCGCGGGTCGGCGGCGGGCGTGACGGCGCGCACGATGGCGTAGCCCTTGGCCTGCCAGGGCTCGGCGTCGCGCCACGGCGTGCCCGGCGGCAGATAGAGGCGGGGACGGCCCGGCGGCGCGCTCGACGAGGCCAGCACGGCGTCCATGTAGAGCGTGAAGCCGGTCGCCGGTTCGCTTACGCCATCTTCGGGATAGCCGGCCGAGTAGCGGCCGCCGCGCGCCAGTTCCTGGCGGCCTTCTAAAGCGAAGACGGAGAACGACACGCCCGTCTGGTATTCGAGGCCGCGATATTCGACGGGATCGAGCGTCAGCGCGAGATCGGGATCGGCGGCGCGCACCAGCTTGACCGCCTCGGCCAGCCGCGCCGCCTCGGCTGCCGCGGCGGCCGGGAGCTTCAGCGCCAGCAGCTTGGCGATGCCGCCTTCGGCCGGGCCGGCGGCGCGCAGCAGGCTGACGAAGATGTCGCCGGCCTTCTTGTCGGCCCCCTTACTTTCCATGAGGGCCTTGGCGACGGCGGCCTCGTCCTTGCGATCGAGCGCGCGGCGCAGGCGGCGCACGGTTTCGGCCGGCAGCTTCAATCCGCTGCAGACCGCGGCGACCAGGGTCGGCAGGTTGAGGTCGACCGAGAGCGCGACCACGCCGATGGCGCGCAGCGCGTCGACCGCGAGTAGGACGGCCTCGGCATCGGCCTCGGCGGTGTCGACGCCTATAAGCTCGGTGCCGACCTGGGCGAACTGGCGCTCGGGCTTCAGCGCCGTGCCGCGCACGCGGATGACGTTGCCGCCATAGGACAGGCGCAGCGGCCTGGGCTCGTGCTTCAGCCGGGTGACGGCGATGCGCGCCACCTGGACGGTCATGTCGGGCCGCACGCCCATCATGCGCTGGGATACCGGATCCATCAGCCGGAAGGTCTGCGAGGCCAGCGCCGCGCCCGGGCCGCCGAGCAGCGACTGCTCGAACTCGACCAGCGGCGGCTTCACCCGCTCGTAGCCGAAGGCGGCGAAGCGCTGGATGGCGGCGTCGATGGCCTCGGCCTCGCGCGCCGCCTCGGGCGGCAGGAGGTCGGCCAGCCCTGCCGGTAGCAGGCCACGGTGGTCGTTGTCGTTGGCGGTCATGTCGGGGCGCTAGATGCCCGATATTGCGCTCCGCCGCTAGGGGCGAGGGCTACGCGAGACGCCACGGTTATTCGGCCGCCTGCGCCTTCATCGGCGCCATCGGCTTCATGTTGCCGCCGAAGCGCTCCTTGAAGGCCGTGGTGTCGATCTCCTCGAGCTCGATTTCGCGATTCAGCACACGCTCCTTCCACTTCAGCAGCTCGGGATGGGCCTGCTGGAATTCCGGCATCACTTCCTTGGCGAACAGCTCGAGCGATTCGCAGATGTGCTCGTGCGTGTTGCGGCCGGCCTGGTTCAACAGCACGACCTGGTCGATGTTGGACGACTGGAACTTCTGTAGCTTCTTGCGGATCGTCTCCGGCGAGCCGATCAGGCCGCCGCGCAGCGCCGCGGCGTGGAGGTCGGGGTTGGCCGCCTTCCACTTGGTGTACTCGTCCCACATGTTGACGGTGCCGGCCGGTGGCCGCCGCCGGCCCGCCGACTGGCCGTAGAAGCGCAGCGAGAACTGGAAGAAGGTGTCGCCGTCGGCGCGCGCGCGGGCCTCCTCGTCGGTCTTGGCGCACATGAAGAAGGAGACCAGGGCGATGTTCGGGTTGGCCTTGTAGTCGGCGAGCTTCTTCTGCCGCTTGGTGAAGGCGTTGTAATAGGCGTGCACCCAGGCATGCGCGGCATCGGCCGAGACGAACTGGAAGCCGAGCGCCCCCATGCCCCATTCGCCGCACTTGGCCAGCGTGTCGAGCTGCGAGCAGGCGACCCACAGCGGCGGATGCGGCTTCTGCAACGGCTTGGGCAGTACGTGGCGCAGCGGCATGTTCCAGTACTTGCCCTGGTGCTCGCTGGGGCCGTCCTTGAACATCGGGATGATGGCCCGCACGGCCTCCTCGAAGATCTCGCGCTTGTTATCCATATCGACGCCGAACGGCTCGAGCTCGGTGATCGAGGCGCTCTCGCCCATGCCGAACTCGCAGCGGCCGTTCGACAGCAGGTCGAGGCTGGCGACGCGCTCGGCGCAGCGCGCCGGATGGTTGGTGGTGAGCTGCATGATGCCGTGGCCGAGGCGGATCTGCCTGGTGCGCTGGCTGGCGGCGGCCAGGAAGGACTCCGGCGACGGCGAGTGCGAGTACTCCTCGAGGAAATGGTGCTCGACCTGCCAGGCGTGGTCGTAGCCCAGCCGGTCGGCGAGCTCGATCTGGGCCAGGGCGTTCTGATAGAGCCGGTGCTCGTCGCCCTCTTTCCAGGGGCGCGGCAGCTGCAGCTCGTAAAAGATACCGAACTTCATGGGCGGTTCCTCCACGGCCAGCATGCCCGCAATTGGGATGGATGCAACACCCCCTCCCTGCCGTGCGGAAGAGAGCCTTTCCTCCCCCGTCTTCGGGCTAGCGTTTGGCCGCGAGCGGCCAAATCGCGCGGGTGTCGCCGTCTTACGGCGACGGAGGGGGAAGGCCTCAGTCATGGTCTCGACAAGTGCAGATCATGATCTGCAAGGGGCTACACCAGCCGCGTGGCTTTCCCCCTCCTGTATCCTCCCCCGAAGACGGGGGAGGAAAAGACTGGAGCCTCCCCCTCAAGGGGGAGAGATGTTATGGATTTCGCGCGATGAGTGATCCAGCCCGTCCAGCCCTGTCCGTGGTGGCGCCCTGCTACAACGAGGAGGGCGTGCTGCCCGAGTTCCTCAAGCGGGTCGCTGCCGTGCTCGACGGCCTCAAGGATCCTGGGGCCGGCACAGCCGAGATCGTGCTGGTCGACGACGGCTCGCGCGACGGCACCTGGGCGCTGATGACGGCGGCGGTGGCGCGCGACCCTCGCATCGTTGCAGTCCGGCTGATGCGCAACCACGGCCACCAGCTCGCGCTGACGGCGGGCCTGTCGATCTGCCGCGGCCAGCGTGTCCTGATCATCGACGCCGACCTGCAGGATCCGCCCGAACTGTTGCCCGAGATGATGAAGCTGATGGCTGAGGGTGCCGACGTGGTCTACGGCCAGCGCCGCGCGCGCGAAGGCGAGAGCCTGTTCAAGCGCACGACGGCGGCGGCCTTCTACCGCCTGATCGGCCGCCTGACCGACGTCCATATCCCGCCCGACACCGGCGACTTCCGCCTGGTCACCCGCCAGGTGCTCGACGTCCTGCTGGCCATGCCCGAGCGCCATCGCTTCATTCGCGGCATGGTGGCGTGGATCGGCGGCAAGCAGGTGGCGATCGTCTATGACCGCAAGCCGCGCGCCGCCGGCGAGAGCAAATATCCCGTCGCCAAGATGGTCCGCTTCGCTGCCGACGCGATCACCGCCTTCTCGGTGGTGCCGCTCCTGGTCTCGACCACGATAGGCTGGGTGATGGCGGCGATCGGCTTTGCCTTCTTCATCTATTCGATCGTCGGCTGGCTGATGGATGCCACCCTGCCGGGCTGGACGTCGCTGATGGCCGCGGTCGGCCTGCTGGGCGGCATGCAGTTCCTGATGCTGGGCATCATCGGCGCCTATCTCGGGCGGCTCTACGACCAGAGCAAGGGACGGCCGCTGTTCATGATCCGCGATATCGTCGGCGGTCCGGGGAGCGGCAAGTGAAGCCGGCGGAATTCGACGAGCATGCCGCGCGCTACGACGGCGGCCTCGACAATCCGGTCAAGCGCCTGATGGGCAACTCGCCCGACCAGTTCATCGCCGTCAAGGCGCGCTGGCTGCTGCGCCGCGAGAAGGGACTGAAGAGCGGCGGCCTGGCGCTGCTCGACTATGGCTGCGGTGCCGGCGATCTGATGCGCGTGCTGGCCGGCCTCGGCGCACGGGCTTCCTTCACCGGCTGCGATGTCTCGACCGGCATGCTCGACGAAGCGACTAACCGCTGGCCGCAGAACCTTGGGCCGGTGCCGGCGCTGGAAATCCAGGACGGCGCCCGCACGAATTTCGCCGACGGCCAGTTCGACATCGCCACGATCAGCGCCGTCCTCCATCACGTGCCGCCGCCCGAGCGCAAGGCGGTCTATACTGAGCTCGGCCGTGTCCTGAAGCCGGGCGGCCGGCTCTATGTGTTCGAGCACAATCCGCGCAACCCCCTGGTGCGCTACGTCATCGCCCGCACGCCGATCGACCGCAACGCCGTCCTGCTCGATGCCGACGAAGTCCAGCACGGGCTGCTCGATACGGCGCGCTACGAGGTCGAGACCGACTATCTGATGTTCATGCCGCCCGGCATCACTTTCCTGCGCTCTATCGATCGTGCACTGGCCTGGCTGCCGCTCGGCGCGCAATATGCGGTGACGGCACGCAAGGCGGCCTGAAGGAGGGGACAATGGACCGACAGAGTTTCGAGTCAGCGCTGAAGCGTGACGGCTACGAGATCCTCACCAACACCACCCCGGGCGTGAAGGTGAACCCCGAGCACTGCCATCCCTACGATGTGCGGGCGATGGTGCTGAAGGGCGCGCTGACAATGACCTGCGGCGGCGAGGTCCGGACCTACAGGCCCGGAGAGACCTTCGCCATGCCGCGCGGCCGCCTGCATTCGGAGAGCTACGGTCCCGAAGGCGCCGTCACGCTGCTCGGCCGCAAGAACTGAAGCGTTCGCATCGGAATGGCCACACCTCCCCGTCACCCCGACCGGAGCCCGAAGGGCGGAGTGGAGGGGCCTCCTCGTGATGACGTGAGGTCTAGCGGAGGAGACGGGGTCCCTCCGCTTCGCTTCGCTCCGGTCGGGACGACGGGTGCGCTCGGCTGGCAACTGGCGTCGGCGTTCGTTCTGTCGCTGCTGATTCTGGCCGGCCTGATCGGCTGGCTGCAGAACGTCCATATCCTGACCGCCAACGGCATGTACAAGGCGATCCAGGCCGAGACGTGGATTGCCGATCCGGTGCAGGCGCGGCTCGATCCGTCGAACTACCTCTACTTCCCGCTCTATGGCGCGCTGGCCCGCGGGCTCGACGCGCTCGGCATCCTGCGCGGCGTGCCGTGGAAGCAGTTCGCCTATCTCAACGCCTTTTGGGCGAGCCTCGGCATCGTCTTCGTCTATGCCTTCGTCCATCGGCTGACGGGCAGCATCGCGGCGGCGGCGCTGGCGGCCTGCTTCCATCTCGGCTGCGGCTTCTTTCTGCTGCTGGCTGTGATCAACGAAGACATCATGCCGGGCTACGTGCTGGTGCTGGCGTCGATGCTGCTGGCGGCACTTTGGTTCGGCAAGCCGAACTATACGCGCGTCGCCATCGTCGGCGTGCTGTTCACCCTAGGCTGGCTATTCGAATGGCGGCTCGCCTTCCCGACCTTGCCGGCGCTCGTCCTGGCGCTGGCGATCGCCGAGGGACGCCGGCGCTATCGCCTGACGATGATCGCCGTTCTGCTGGCCTACATCCTTGCGGTCGCCGGCCTCGTCCAGCTCCTGTGGGAGGGCCACAATGGCGCGGTCGGTCTGCCCGACCTGCTGTGGACCGGCAAGGGCATCGCCACCGGCTGGGCCGGGCTCGGCTGGGACAAGGCCTGGCTGATGCTGTCGGGAGTCGGCAACTATTTCCTGATGGTCGGCGGCTTTGTCGATCCTCTATCGGCCCGCGCCGCGGCGCTGCCGCTGTCGCTTTCCGCGCTGCTCCAGTTCGCCATTTTCGGGATATGCCTGGTCGTGCTGTGGCCGCGCCGCGCCGAGCGGCGGCTGTGGACCATCGCCGCGGTCTTCCTCGGTACGCTGGGCGTCGGCCAGGTGATGAACCTCTATTCCCAGCCGCAGGACCCGCAGATGCAGCTGAACGTCATGCCGTGGCTCACGGTGGCGTGGGCCTTGCTGTGCGCCGCCCTGCTCGCACGCCGGCGCGCCATGGTCGTGCTCGCCGTCCTGTCGCTGGCGCCGCTGGCCTGGAACGTGGCGCAACTCGCGCGCTGGCGCGGCGGCGACACGGCGGCCCTGTCGGCGCTGGCCGAGATCGAGCGGCGCTTCCCGCCCGAGTCGACGGTCTTCCTCTATTGGGGCTTCGAGCCCATCACGATGTGGCAGTTCGCGCTGTGGAGCCACACCTGGGACTGGGATGGCGCGGCGACTATCGCTCCCGCGCCGACCGCCGATCCGAAGTTCAAGTGGATCGCCGTCGATTCGGGTGCCATCCGCCATCCGCAATGGACGGCCGAGCAACACGCCCAGTCGATCAAGCGCGACATCGATCTGGCGCTCGACCGCGGCTACCGGATCGCCGTGTCCGAGGTCTGGACGTGGAGCGTCGATCATCTGGCGGGCCAGCTCGGCGGCCTCTCGGCGGCGAGCCGCGCGCCGGCGATCCACACCATTCTGCACGGCAACTATGTGGCCACGCCGGTATTCAGCAGTCCGACCGCCGGCACTTACTACGAGCTGCGACGACGCTAGCCCTGACGGCGCATTGACGACGACACCCGACCCTCCTATATCGACCGCGGGCCACGCTCCCCCACCGGAGTGCAGCTCTTCTGTAAGGGAGAGGTAAGATGAAGCCGAACATGCGTCCGGCGCGTCCCGATTTTTCATCCGGACCCTGCGCCAAGCGTCCGGGATGGACGCCCGAAGCCCTGAAAGATGCCGCCGTCGGGCGGTCCCATCGCTCCAAGCTCGGCAAGAAGAAGATCGTCGAGGCGGTCGACCGCACGCGCTCGCTGCTGGGCATTCCCGCCGACTATCGGGTCGCCATCGTGCCGGCGTCCGACACCGGCGCCGTCGAGATGGCGCTGTGGTCGCTGCTCGGCGCCCGCCCCGTCGACATGTTGACCTGGGAGAGCTTCGGCGAGGGCTGGGTCACCGATGTGGCCAAGCAGTTGAAGCTGAGGGATGCCCGGGTGCTCAAGGCGGGCTACGGCCAGATCGTCGACCTCAAGCAGGTCGACTGGACGCACGACGTCGTCTTCACCTGGAACGGCACGACCTCGGGCGTGAAGGTGCCGAACGGCGACTGGATCGCGTCGGACCGCGAGGGGCTGGCGATCTGCGACGCCACCTCGGCGGTGTTCGCCATGGACCTGCCATGGCCCAAGCTCGATGTCGTGACCTGGTCGTGGCAGAAGGTGATGGGCGGCGAGGGCGCGCACGGCATGCTGGTGCTGTCGCCGCGCGCCATCGAGCGACTGGAAAGCTATTCGCCGCCGTGGCCGATGCCCAAGCTTTTCCGCCTGACTGCGGGCGGCAAGTTCTCCGAGGCGATCTTCAAGGGCGACACCATCAACACGCCCTCGCTACTCTGCGTCGAGGATGCGATCGACGGCCTGCGCTGGGGCGAGAGCGTCGGCGGATTGAATGGCTTGATGGCGCGGTCCGAGGCCAATCTCGGCGTGCTGGAGAAGTTCGCGGCCGAGCGCAAGTGGATCTCCTTCCTCGCCGCCGACAAGGCGATCCGCTCCAACACGTCGGTGTGCCTCGTCATCACCGCTTCGTGGTTCACGTCGCTGCCGGCCGACAAGCAAGCGGCGGCGGCCAAGAAAATGTCCGATCTCTTGGAGAACGAGAAGGCGGGCTACGACGTCGGCTCCTATCGTGACGCTCCGCCGGGCCTGCGCATCTGGTGCGGCGCTACCGTAGACAGGAGCGACCTCGAGGCGCTGCTGCCCTGGCTCGACTGGGCCTACGGCGAGATCGAGCGTGAATTTTCATAGCTGGGAGCGCGCCACTCCAGTGGCGCTCTTCTCATACTCATGACGCGCCACTG
>CAMDCE010000105.1 GCA_945889625.1 Asaia bogorensis
CAGGAGACTGCCTGGACGAACTGCGCTCGACCCTGCTGACCTCAGGATCATCATTCACATCGTTGGTTTCGATTTGGTTCATGCTCGACTTCATCATGAATGCCTCCGGTTGGACAAATCGGTGTCCAAAAAATCCGGGGGCAGCTCAGGACCAGCATTTGCACCTTGCGCTATGCCAAGTGTGATGGTGGCGATTAGAAGTGCTAGCAACCTGCGCATTGTGAAGCGCCTCCGCGCTCAGTCGCATTGTTTATAGCTCGACTCCGCACATCTGCTTGCCATCTCTTGCGCCTGTTGAATCTGGGAAGAATTCAATTTCTTAGCTACTTCATCTCGAAACTTTGACGCATCAGAATAGCCATTGGCTACGCTCAGCAGAAACCACATGTGCGCTCGAACATAGTCCTTAACAACGCCTTGTCCGTTTTTGGGCATTGTCACGTTGGCGCTTGTGAGCCATTTCTGGCCTCTGCCCGAGCCTGCTAAGTCATTGGAAATGCTACAGCGCCATGAAGCGAAGCGGGCGGAGTTTGGGGGTGAATTCTGCCAACGTGACAATGCCCTAATTTCTGATGTTCTGAATGGTCTACCGGAGAGATACGCAAAAGATCGCCAATGATCTCAGCTGGTTAGCTGCAAATGTCACTTAATATGCATTTCATTAGGTTTTGGGGCGATGCTGCTCTGTCTGCTTCTCACCCAATAGCGGACGTTCTACAGGTGCCGACGTAGGTCCGCTTAGGGCCAGGAGCGAACGTCATTCTTCCGTTGAACCGATCGGCGCGCCGCCCCTGACTGCGGCGGGCGGTCAATCAAACAGCGTCGCCAGCCGCTTCTTCATCTGATCGGCGATATAAAGGGCCAGAGCCTGGATCGTGGAGGTCGGGTTCACGCCGCCGCCCGTCACGAAGACGCTGCCGTCGACGATGAACAGGTTTTTCACGTCGTGGCAGCGGCCCCACTCGTTCACCACAGAGCGCTCCGGGTCGGTGCCCATGCGCGCGGTGCCCAGCAGGTGGCCCGGATAGTTCAACACCGTGCGCGAGCAGTGGATCCGGGTCGCGCCGCCAGCGGTAAGGATCTCCTCGGCCCGGGCGATGCCGTGCTCCATCATGCGGTGAGTGTTCTCGCTGATCGTGTAGTCGATCCTGGGCGCGGGAATGCCGTGGCTGTCCTTCAGTACTGCGTCCAGGGTGACTCGATTGTGCTCTTCCGGCAGGTCGTCGCAAGCCACGCCGATCCCTACCCGATGGTCGAGCAGCTCACGATAAGCGCGGTGATGGTTGCGTCCCCAGGGCAGCATGCAGGCGGCGGCGGCGGACATCGCCTGGCTGGCCGGACCAGTGCCGCGATTGAACTGCAGCGTGTAGCCCCGCAAGAAGCCGCGCGACGGATCGGTCTCGTAGAACTGCTTGCTCCACAGCGAGGTGATGGGGCCGCGGCCGCCATCCATCTGCTCGTCGACATAGCCTGAGATGACCGGCCAGGGATGCAGCATCAGGTTCCTGCCGACCAGGCCAGAGGAGTTGGCGAGCCCGTTGGGGAAACGCGGCGAGGCCGAGTTCAGCAGCAGCCGCGGCGTGCCGACGCCGTTGCAGGCCATGATCACGACCTCGGCAGGCTGGAACTGCTCGCGCCCTTCGGCGTCGTAATAGATCGCGCCGGCCGCCATGCCGTGCTCGTCGGTGGTGATCTCGCGCACCCGGCAGCGCGTGCGCAGCTCGACGCCGGCACGGATGGCGAGCGGCCAGTAGGTGATGTCGGTGCTGGCCTTGGCGCCCTGTGCGCAGCCCGGCGTGCAGTGACCGAGGTTGATGCAGCGCGCCCGGCCCTCATAGTCGGTGGTCGCGATGCTGGTATCCGACGGCCACCAGTGCCAGCCGAGCTTGTTCATCGCCTTGCCGTAGTGCGTACCGGTCTTGCCGAGCGGGATCGGCGGCATCGGCGGATGGCGCGGCGGCACGCCCGGGTCTCCGGCGAGGCCGGAGCTTCCCATTACGCGGTCGTTCTCCTCGTAGAACCGCTCAAGCGCCCAGTAGTCGATCGGCCAGTCGTCGGCCACGCCGTCGAGCGACTTAACCTTGAAGTCTGATGGATGCAGGCGCGGCCAGTGCGCCGTGTAGATCACCGTGCCGCCGCCGACGCCGTTGAAGTTGGCGATCTTCATGATCGAGTTGTCGTCGTTGACCGGGTAGTCGGTGTCGCGTCCGCGTAGGTTCGGGCTGATGGCGAAATCGGTGTGGCGCCTCGCCTCCCAGTCGCGGCCGTTGGCCGGAAAGTCGGTCGGCTTCATCCAGTTGCCCTGCTCGAGGCAAAGGATGCGCATCCTGGTGTCGGCGAGACTCCAGGCGACGGCGGCGCCCGAGGCGCCCGAACCAATGATCAGGACATCGACCTTCTCATTGCCGGCCATCTCAGCGTTCCTTGTCCGGAACGGTGCGGTCGTCCCGCCAGAAAGGCGGCTGACTGCGCACTCTATCGAGCAGGGACCAGTCGCCCTGCTCCAGGGTGTAGCCCTTGGGGAAAGGCGAACGGGCCTCCAGCCCGAGGGTCAGCAGGACACGGTCATCGCGGTAGTAGGCAGCGAGGATCACCCGCCCCAAGGTCGCGGCCCCAGCTCCGCCGTGAGCGTGATAGGCGTTGATCAGCGCTTCCCGTTTGTCCCGGCCCATGCCGGCAAAGGCGCCGTCCGACTTTTTGACGATCGCCTCAATGGCCTCGCGAACCAGGGGTAGGTCGCGGCCCAGTGACTTCACGAGATCGGCCAGGATCGCGGGATCGTGGGCGCCAGGCATACCCAATGTGAGGTCTGCGGGGACCATTGTCCCGGCGATATCGCGAAGGTCACGGAGTTCCGAGGCGGAGAGTCCGGGGTCGGTGTCGTTGCCCATGAGCCACACGTTAACACGCCGTCCGGCAGGGCGATCAACCACGCGATAATTTGTAACGGCATTGCGAATGCGACCGCACAGCGACAGACTATCCGGCCGGCCATTGATTCGTTTCCGCCGGGCTGCCTAGTATCGCCGAACGAAGAATCAAGGGCCTCTCATCAAGAATTGGCTCAAAAAGGGGGAAAGCATGCGCATACAGCGTCGATCGTTCACCGGTCTATTTCTCGCCGCACCTTTCATCGGACGCACGCTCGGCGCATCGGCGCAGGATGACGCGGCTCTTGCCTACTACCGCCAGGCCAAGATCGACTGGAAGCAGGCCAACGGCCAGTCGCTCACGATCGGGTTGAACAAGCACCCATTCACCGAATCGCTTCTGCCGCTCATCCCTCAGTTCAGGGCGCTGACCGGCATCAACGTCGAATATCTGATCCTGCCCGAGGCGGAATACTTCACCAAGCTCGTCGCCGATCTTTCGCAGCAGCGCGGGGAATTCTCGGTCATCATGACCGGCCCGATGCGGAACTGGGGTTACGTGCCGCCGGACTGGATCCTGCCGCTCGATGGCTTCCTCGACAATCCGAAGCTGACCGACAAAGGCTGGTTCGGGCTCGACGATTTCTATCCGGCGCTGATCTCGGCCAACCGCTGGAACGGCAAGACCGGCAGTGGCGTCGGCGAAGGCCCGCTCTATTCGATTCCGGTGCTGGCGGAGACCTACATCCTCGCCTACCGCAAGGACATCTTCGACCAGTACAACATCAAGGTGCCGACGACCCTCGAGGAGATGGCCGAGGCGGCTCGGCTGGTGAAGAAGAACGCCGGGATCCCCGGCATCGTGGCGCGCGGCACGCCCAGCGTGGCGAGCATGGGCACCGGTTTTATCAGCGGCCTCAAGTCATATACCGACGGCCAGTGGAAGGAGTTCGACGACAAGCTCAACGCCAACTTCCACGATCCGCGCTCGGTGAAGTTCACGGAGACATGGATCGATATGGTTCGCGATAGCGGTCCGCCGAACTGGGCCAACATGCAGTGGTATGACGCCATGGAGGCCTTCACGGCCGGTCAGGCCGGTATGATCGCCGACGCCGACTTCTTCGCCGCCAATTACGAAGACCCCAAGAAGTCGAAGGTCGCCGGCAAGATCGGCTACACACTCATCCCGGCCGGCCCGGGCGGCAAAACCTACTCGGGCCTCTGGACCTGGGCCCTGGGAATCAGCAAGGCTTCCAAGAACAAGGACGCGGCTTGGCTCTTCGTGCAATGGGCGACCGCGCAGCGCACCCTGCTCAGCGCCACGATCGACTTCCGCAACTACAATCCGTCCCGCATGTCGATCACCAACGACCCGCGCGTCCAGGAGATCATGGGCTCGTGGGGCGGCGGCAGTTACCTGAAGACCCTCGCGAAGAACCTCGAAACCGCCCGGGTGGCGTGGATGCCGCAGCCCGAGCGCACGCGCGCCGCCGACATCTGGGCGCGCGCGCTGCACGAGGTCTACTTCAAGCGTATGTCTGCCGCCGACGCGCTGAAGAAGGCCAGCACCGAGGTCGACAAGGTCCTCAAGGAAGCAGGCATCAAGCCCTAGCGGCGCGCGCAGGTGAATACCCCAGGAAGGCGCAGGCACTGGCGGCAGGAGAAGCTGCTGCCGTACCTGTTGCTGGCGCCGGCTTTGGTCCTGCTCGTGGGCATGATCTACCCGTTTGGCCTCGGGCTGTACTACAGCTTCACCAGCTACTGGCTGCAGTACCCCAACCGGTTCCGCTTCGTGTGGTTCGACAACTACGTCGACCTGGTGAGCGAGCCGCTGTTCATCCGCGCTTTCGAGTTCACGCTCGGATTCACGCTGGCCGCGGTGGTCGTCCAGGTCGGGCTGGGGCTAGCGGTAGCGCTGTTCCTGCACGGCCGCATCCCCGGGCGTGCCGTGATCCGCGCGCTGATGCTTCTGCCGTTGATGATCCCGCCCGTGATAACTGCGCTGATGTGGAAGATCATGATGGGGTCGACCAACGCTGGCATCCTGAACTACATGCTGTCGTTCATCGGCGTCGATCCCATCAACTGGTTCGGCTCCACCCAAGGGGCCGTCGTTTCGGTCCTGATTATCGACACCTGGGGCAACCTACCCTTCGTCGCCCTGATCCTCCTCGGCGGGCTGCAGGCGCTGCCCACCGAACCCTACGAGGCGGCGCGCGTCGACGGCGCCGGCCCGGCGGCCATCCTGCGCTACGTCACCTTGCCGCTGCTGAGCCCGTTCATCGTGCTTGTCGTTCTCTTTCGGGCGATGGATTCGCTCCGGATCTTCGACGTGATCTATGCCACCACGCTCGGCGGGCCGAACGACGCGACCACCAACCTCCACTACATGGCGTACCAGTATTCCTTCCAGTGGTACCAGATGGGCAAAGGCATGGCCCAGGCCATCGTGCTGCTCATGCTGGTCGTGGTGGTCAGCTACCTACTGATGCGGCTCTGGAACCGGGCGTCGGAGAGCACGAGCTGATGGCGTCTCGAGCGATGTCCTACCAGCGCTACATCGGCAACGTCGCCATCGCGGTGGCGACGGTCGTACTCCTCGCCTGGACGGTGTTTCCGTTCCTCTGGATCCTGCTGACATCGCTGAAGAGCCCGGGCGACATGCTCTCGGTGCCGCCGAAGTTCCTGTTCACGCCGACGATCGACAACTACACGGCGCTGATCATCGGCGAACAGCGGGGGCAATACTCCTCCACGCGGCCCGACTTTGCGCGGTTCTTCCTCAACAGCATGATCATCTCCGTTGGCGCTGTCGCGCTTTCGGTCGCGGCCGGCATTCCCGCCGCCTACGCCTTGGCTCGCTTCAACTTCCCGCTGAAGAACGCGCTCGGCTTTGTCCTGATGGCCTTTCGCTTCGTGCCGTTCATAGCCTTCGTGATCCCGCTCTACCTCATCTACCAGCGACTCGGGCTGTACAACACGCATGCGGGGCTGATCTTCGCCTATCAGCTCATTACCCTGCCGTTCACCATCTGGATGCTGCGCAGCTTCTTCCAAGAGATTCCGCTCGAAATCCAGGAGGCAGCGAAGATCGACGGTTGTTCCTGGTTTGGTGTTCTCACCCGCGTGATCCTGCCGCTCAGCATGCCGGGTATTTCGGTCACGGTCATCCTGGGGTTCATTTTCAGCTGGAACGCGTTCAACTATCCGCTGATGCTCGCGGGCCGCCAGACCTTCCCGGTGACGGTCGGAGCAATTCAGTTCATCTCCTATGAGCAGGTGCTGTGGGGTCAGATGGCCGCCGCGACGATCGTCGCAGCCCTGCCCCAACTGGTGCTCAGCCTGATGGTGCAGAAGTACATCGTTCGCGGCCTCACGATGGGAGCCGTGAAATGAGCGCGGTCGTTTGCCTCGGGCCGCCGAGCTCATCACGCTCGCGCCGACGAGGTGATCGAATGAGCGGCTCCGCCAAGTCCGGTGTGGGTCATTCGCGTCGGTTTGACGTCGTGCGGAGCATGGCATTGTCACGTTGGCGCTTGTGAGCCATTTCTGGCCTCTGCCCGAGCCTGCTAAGTCATTGGAAATGCTTCAGCGCCATGAAGCGAAGCGGGCGGAGTTTGGGGGTGAACTCTGCCAACGTGACAATGCCCCCTGTGCTCAATTCTTCGGCGGTGCCGTCTGCGTGATCGCGCCACTTCCGCCGGCCGGCGCGCGCGCGGGTTGCTCCCTCAGGAAGAACCACCCTGCGGCCAAGGCCACGATAGCGGCGCCCATGAGCATTCCACGGATTTCTCGGGTC
>CAMDCE010000106.1 GCA_945889625.1 Asaia bogorensis
ACCTGTGGCCGCGCCGCAACAGTGGCCACGTTTGCGGCCCTGCAGTGTTTTCAGCGACCCGTCTGGCCCGAACTATACCCCGAACTATATCTTGTGTCGGGGTCAAATGCACTCCGGGTGCGGGAATCGGGGTGCGAATGCCCCAAAACCCCACCGCCATCCCGGCCGCGGCCGAAGATCCGGGGACCCGCCGAGAGGGCTCGCCGGCGGGCGACACGACGGCCAGACCCGGCTGGGCAGGGGCACGCCGGGGTCCAAAACCGGCGCGGCACGCAAATTATCCACAATCCCCGCTGCCAACGGCGTCCGGACGATCGGCGACGCAGCTTGTGAACAACGCCACGACACCCGACCTCTGCGCCTGTGGTTCGCCCCCGCCCTCGCTCCCGGTTTGGCCTCCCGGATGAGGTTCCGTGGCGCATTTTCAGGGCGGCATTTTGTGTCCGGCGCCGACCTGAGCTAAACCGCCGTTCATCAAGCAACAAACGAGGGAACGCCATGGCTCAACTCAAGGATGGCCAATACAGCAAGGTCGAGACCGACGGGCGCCTGCTGATCGTCACCATCAACCGGCCGGAGGTCTACAATGCCTGCCATCCCATGGCGAACGAGGAGCTGGTCGGCGTGTTCGACGCGTTCCACGCCAATCCCGACCTGTGGGTCGCCATCGTCACCGGCGCCGGCGACAAGGCATTCTGTGCCGGCAATGACCTCAAGTATCACGCCGAACTGCAGAAGAAGACCGGCAAGCGGCCGGTCGGTCCGGCCAAGGGTTTCGGCGGGCTCAGCAGCCGCTTCGACCTCGACAAGCCGGTGATCGCCGCGGTGAACGGCGTGGCCATGGGCGGCGGCTTCGAGATCGCGCTGGCCTGCGACATTATCGTGGCCTCCGACAAGGCGACCTTCGCGCTGCCCGAGCCCAGGGTCGGCCTGGCGGCGGGCGCCGGCGGCATGCAGCGGCTGTCGCGCATGATCCCGCTCAAGAAGGCGATGGGCATGATGCTGACCGGCCGCCACGTGCCGGCGCAGGAAGGCTATGAGCTGGGCTTCGTGACGCAAGTGGTGCCGCACGCCGAGTTGATGGCCGCCGCCAGAAAGTGGGCCGCCGACATCCTCGCCTGCTCGCCAATGTCGGTGCGCGCCACCAAGCAGGTCGTCATGCGCTCGCTCGACGTGCCGTCGATCGAGATGGCGATGCGCAACCTCCACTACCCGGCCTTTGTCGCCATGACCAAAAGCGAGGACACGGTCGAGGGGCCCCGGGCCTTCGCCGAGAAGCGCAAGCCCGACTGGAAGGGGCGCTGATCGATAAGCCCGGATCGAGACCATCGCCGTTTAATAAACGGGAATTAAACGGCACGGAGGCCGAACCGACCGCACTCCCATAACAAAATCTAATGAGAAAAGGGTGTCGTTCCGGGCCATGACGAGCATCCTACGCCCAACCGGTCCGAATCGACGATTATGGTCCTTACCGAATTCGCTCATCGGCCTCGCGTGTTGTCGAAATCCCAGTCGAGCGCGAAGCGGTCGCCCTTGGCCTTGATGTAGGCGGCATGGGGCGGCGCGAAGTGGGCCGGCATCAGGAGCGCGCCCTGCTCGACGCAGTCGCCCAGCAGGGTGTTGCGCGTCTGGCGGGCCAGCTCGCGGTCCTCGCAGAAGACGCTGTTCCATTTCCACAGCGGCACCTGCACCGGATTGTGCAGCGCGTCGCCCGGGAAGATCGCGCGCTTGCCGCGTGACTCGAGATCGAGGCGGATCTGGCCCGGCGTGTGGCCGGGCGCGGGCTTCAGCGTCAGGCAGCCGCACATGGCGTGCTCACCGCCGGCCACGAACTCGGCCTTCCTGGCCTCGACGATCGGCAGCACCGAATCGTTGTAGGTGTTGACCTCGAAGGCCTTGGAGCCGGGCTGCTTGGCGACATGCGCCCAATGATCGTGGTCGACGCGCGACATCACGTACCTGGCGTTGGGGAAGGTCGGCACCCACTTGCCGTTCTTGAGCTGGGTGTTCCAGCCGACGTGATCGACATGGAGATGCGTGCACATCACGAAGTCGACCTGCTCGGGTTCGACGCCCGCCGCGCGCAGGTTCTCGAGATAGGGCCTGTCCTGCATGTCGAAGCGCGGCATGCCCGGCCTGGGCTTGTGGTTGCCCGAGCAGGAGTCGACCAGGATCGTGTGCTTGCCGGTGCGCAGCAGCCATGAGTGGATCGAGGTCACCAGCTTGCCGCTCGCGGCCTCGTAATAATTCGGCGCCAGCCAGGCCTGCTCGGCCGCGAAGGTCTCGGCCTCGAACTCGGGGAAGAAATCCTTGGCCGGAAAGCCCGGCCCCATCTGCTCCTCGATGCGGGTGACGCGAACGTCGCCGATGTGACGGTCTTGCATGCTCATCTCCCCTTGAAGGCCGGCTTGCGCTTCTCGAGGAAGGCGTTGAGGCCTTCGAAATGGTCGTCGGTCGCGGCGCAGGCGGCAAGCCCCTCGGCCTCGCGGTGCGAATGTTCGTCCCAGCTATTGTCGAGCGAGGTGCGCAGGAGTTTCTTGGCGACGCCCAATGCGAAAGTGGGTCCGTCGGCCAGCTTGCGCGCCAGCTTCGCGGTTTCGGCGGCGAGCTGATCCTTCGGCACGATCCAGTTCAGGATGTTGTTGTCCTTGGCCTCCTGGGCGGTGAAGCGCTCGCCGAGCAGCGCGATCTCCAGCGCCTTGCGCTCGCCCACGATGCGCGGCAGGAAATAGGTGGCGCCGCCGTCGGCCGAGAGGCCGATATGGCGGTAGGCCAGGGTGAAGAACGCGTCGTCGGCCGCGATGGCGAGGTCGCAGTTCAGGATCAGCGACAGGCCGAAGCCCGCTGCGGCGCCCTGCACCGAGGCCACCACCGGCTTGTTCATGCGGCGGATCTGGTAGATCGACTGATGGACCTTCACGACGCGCATCTCGAAGGCCGCGAGATGCGCCGCCTTGTTTTCACTGAGCGCCTTGTGGAAGCCCTTGATGTCGCCGCCCGCCATGAAATGCGTGCCGGCGCCGCGGATCACCACGCAGCGCACCTCGGGGTTTTTCTCGAACTCGGCGGTGTGCCTGATCAGGAGATCGGTCATCTCGGCGGTGAGCGCGTTCAACGACTCCGGGCGGTTGAGCGTCAACCAGCCGATGCCGTCCTTGATCTCGGCGGTGGCGTGCGGTGCGGACATACGGGCGTTTCCTCTGTGGCGTGGCCTGCAGTCTGCCCGCATTCCGATATCCGTGTCATCCCGAGCCGCGCGGGTTGTCGAAGTCGTATGTGTATTGTATGGTGGTTTTATACACATAGGGACAATGCCCGCCCATGCGCACCAACATCGAAATCGACGACAGATTGATGGCAGAAGCACAGAAAGCCGCCGGCCGCGCCACCAAGAAACAGACGGTCGAGCAGGCGCTCCGGCTCATGGTGAGGTTGAAGCGGCAACAGGAGGTCGGCGCCGCTTACGGCGGATACCGCTGGCACGGCAACCTGGCGCGAAGCCGCAAGGGGCGCGCGGGCGAGTGACCGGTGGCTAAAGCGTGATCGTCGTCGACAGCAGTGTCTGGATCGATTTCCTGAATGGCCGCGACGCGCCGCATGTCCGGCGCCTGAAGTCGATCCTCGGCACCGAAGAGATCATCGTCGGGGACTTGATGCTTTGCGAGGTCCTGCAAGGCCTCGAGAGCGAGCGCGCGGCGCGGGACGTCGAGGCTCTCCTGCGTCGATTCGAGATCGCAGCGATGGCAGGCGACGAGATCGCGGTTGCAGCGGCCCGCAACTACCGTTCGCTGCGCCGGCGAGGCGTCACCGTTCGCAAGACCATCGACCTGCTGATCGGTACCTGGTGCATCGACAACCGCAGGGCGCTGCTTCACAACGACAGCGATTTTCGTCCAATGGCACGCCACCTCGGGCTGATAGAGGTGCCGTTGGCGGCGTGAGGACAGCGCGCCGGATCAGCCGCGCCGGCACTGCCGGCCGCGGTCGTAACGCTCATGCTCATTTGGACCGCGGGCCTCCAGGCCCGCTTAGAATCAGATGCGGGCCTGGAGGCCCGCGGTCCAATGAGATCAGAACGCCTCGGCCGGCAGGGCCATCAGGGTCGCCGCGCCCGCCTTGATCTGGTGATTGAGCGCGGTCGTCTGCGGCAGCACGCGCGCGAGGTAGAAACGCGCGGTGGTGAGCTTGGCCTCGTAGAAGCTGTTGTCGTTGCCGGCGGCCAGGCCCTTCAGCGCCGCGACGGCGATGCGGTTCCACATGAAGGCCATCGCCGTGAGCGCCATCAGGCGCAGCAGGTCGGTCGCCGCGGCGCCCGCCTCGTCGTGGTTCTTCATGGCGTTCTGCATGACGTAGAGTGCTGCGTCCTGGACGCGGCCGAGCGCCTTCTCGAGCGGCTCGACGAACTCCTTCATCTTGTCGTTGGCCTTGTTGGCGGCCACGAACGCGCTCATCTCGCCGAGCAGCCGCTGCGCCGCCTGGCCGCCCTTCATCGGCAGCTTGCGGCCGATCAGGTCGAGCGCCTGGATGCCGTTGGTGCCTTCGTAGAGCTGGGTGATGCGGGCATCGCGCACGAACTGCTCGACGCCGTTGTCGCGGATGAAGCCGTGGCCGCCGTAGGTCTGCACCGCCAGGTTGGCGCATTCTGAGCCCATGTCGGTGAAGTGCGCCTTGATGATCGGCGTCAGCATCTGCACCAGATCGTCGGCGGCCTCGCGCTTGTCCTTGTCGGGATGGCTGTGCGCCTCGTCGATCAGCATGCCGACCCACAGCGCCAGCGCCCGGGCGGCCTCGGTGAACGACTTTTGCGTGAGCAGCATGCGCCGAACGTCGGGATGCACGATGATCGGGTCGGCCGGCCCATTGGCGTTCTTCGGACCTGTCAATGAGCGGCCCTGGATGCGGTCGCGCGCGTAGGCGACGGCGCTTTGATACGAGGTCTCGGCGATGCCCAGCCCCTGCATGCCGACGCCCAGCCGTGCGGCGTTCATCATGACGAACATCGCCGGCATGCCCTTGTTGAGCTCGCCGACCAGCCAGCCCCTGGCGCCGTCGAGATTCATCACGCAGGTCGCGTTGGCCTTGATGCCCATCTTGTGTTCGATGGAACCGCAACGGATGCCGTTGCGCTCACCGGCGCTGCCATCGGCCTTGGGCAGGAACTTCGGCACGAGGAACAGCGAGATGCCCTTGGTGCCGCCCGGCGCATCGAGCGGACGCGCCAGCACGAGGTGCAGGATGTTCTCGGTGAGGTCGTGCTCGCCGGCCGAGATGAAGATCTTGGTGCCGGTGATCGCGTAGCTGCCGTCGGCCTGCAGCTCGGCCCTGGTGCGGATCAGGCCAAGGTCGGTGCCGCACTGGGGCTCGGTCAGGCACATCGTGCCCGACCAGGTGCCGTCGACCAGCTTGGGCAGGTAGCGTTTCTTCAATTCGTCGGAGCCGTGCGTCGCCAGCGCCTCGTAGGCGCCGTGGCTCAAACCCGGATACATCGAGAAGGCCTGGTTCGCGGCGGTGAACATTTCCGTCAGCGCAAAGCCGATCGTCGCCGGCAGGCCCTGGCCGCCGTACTCGGGATCGCAGGTGACGGCGGTCCAGCCGCCCTCGCGGAAGGTGTCGTAGGCCGCCTTGAAGCCCTTGGGCGTGCGCACCACGCCGTTCTCGTAGTGGCAACCTTCCTCGTCACCCGAGCCGTTCAGCGGAAACAGCACGTTCTCGCTGATCTTGGCCGCCTCCTCGAGGATGGCTGCGATGGTATCGGGGGTAGCGTCGGCATAGCCCGGCAATTTAGACAGGCTCGACACGTCGAGCACCTCGTTCAGCACGAACTGGATGTCCTTCACCGGCGCCTTGTAGACGGCCATGATTTCCTCCCTCAGTCGCTTTTCGGCCTCAGTCGCTCTTTGGATCGACGCCACGCTGTTTCAATTCGGCGGCGACTTGTATCTCGACTTCCTTGAATTCCCCGATATGTGCATCGAGATCGTTACGCTTGCGTTCCAGATCGGCGATGTGCAGCCGGCTGCGGCGCAGCAGCTCGCGCATCTGCTGCACGCCGGTGCGGTCGACCTGGTAGAGGTCGAGCAGCTGCTTGATCTCCGCCAGCGAGAAGCCCAACCGCTTGCCGCGCAGGATCCAGCCGAGCCGCGTACGGTCGCCGGCGCTATAGAGGCGCGTCAGCCCCTGGCGGCGCGGCTTGATCATGCCTTCGTCTTCGTAGAACCGGATGGTCCGCGCGGTGATGGCGAACTCGCGCGCCAGTTCCGCGATGCTGTAGATGCGCGACGGATCGCGTTCACGCG
Organism: Asaia bogorensis; assembly: GCA_945889625.1. GTDB lineage: Bacteria > Pseudomonadota > Alphaproteobacteria > Reyranellales > Reyranellaceae > Reyranella. The sequence continues at coordinate 6,300 of CAMDCE010000106.1, forward strand.
ACGGATCGCGCGGCGCCGAGCTCTTGGCCGTGGAGGCAGCGGGCGGGGCGGCAACCGTCATGATGAAAGTGTCATAGTTAACGTTTACGTAAACGTCAATGTGGGCTTACGTAAACGGAAGCGCGATCCTCAGGATGGCAGTCCTCAGATCACCTTGGCCTGCTTCATGTCCTTGACCTCGTCGGGCGTGCAGCCGAGCCACTCGCCGTAGATCGCTTCGCAATCTCCGCCAAGGACGGGCGAGCTTTTCAGGGCGACCTTGGTGTCCGACATCCGAAGCGGCCAGCCGGCCACGATGACCGGCCCACGGATCGGATGGTCGATCGTCTGCA
>CAMDCE010000107.1 GCA_945889625.1 Asaia bogorensis
CGGGGATGTCCCGGCTTCTGTTGAAATTGTGAAGTAGGCGTTGCTCACCTTGAGCCTGTTAGGCTCGGGGTGTCGAATCCAACGAAGGAGAGCAACGCCGTGAAGAAGATTACCATATCTGCCGCCGGTGGTCCGGGGGCAATCGTCGAAAATGCTTGGCAGGATGTGGGGGCCAGCTTCGAGCGGTTCTGCCTGACGGCGGGGATCGCGACGTTATCGGGCATGCTGGAGGAAGATGCCGTCGGTCTGTGCGGCTCGCGCTATGGACGTGCGGCGTGCAAGGAAGGTCATCGGTGGGGAAAGACGCGGGGCAAGGTCGGCTTCCACGGCGGCAAGGTTGAGATCGAACGGCCTCGTGTCCGTGCCCGAGCCGGCGGCGAGCTCGCCTTGCCGAGCTGGACGACGGCCCAGTCCGAGGACTTGCTCGGCAAGTGGGCCCTGAACCTGATGCTGATCAACGTCTCGACGCGCCGGTTTGGCCGCGCCGTCCGGCTGCCGGAAGGTGACGTACCAGCGCCTGAAGGGGCGGGCGTATCCAAGTCGGCAGTGTCGCGCCGCTTCGTGGCGCTATCGGCTGCACGGATGAAGGAGTGGATGGCGTCGGATCTGTCCAAGTTGGATCTGCTGGTCATTCAGATCGACGGCATGCACATGGACGACGATCTGATGCTGGTCGGTGCGGTCGGCATTGACGGGAGGGGCGACAAGCATCCCCTGGGCGCGATTGAAGGGGCAACCGAGAATACCGACGTGGTGCAGGCCCTGCTGGACAACCTGGTCGCCCGAGGCCTCGACCCGATGGTCAGCCGCCTGTTTGTCGTCGATGGAGCTAAGGCGCTGTCGACGGCAATCCGAAGGACCTTTGGCGCTCACACGCCGATCCAGCGTTGCCAGGTTCACAAGGCCCGCAACATCACCGAGCGCATTGCCAAGCCCCTCCATGCCTCGGTCCGCAAGGTGCTGCGTCAGGCGTGGGAGCTGAGCGACCCGGCGAAGGCGGAAAGACTGATCCACAATCTGGCCCGCCGCCTCGAGTACGAGGCCCCCGGCGTCTCCGGCAGCATCCTGGAGGCTATCGACGAAATCCTGACCGTCACCCGTCTCGGCCTTCCTGCCGAGCTGCGCCGGTCGCTCGCCTGCACCAACATCATCGGGAATATGAACGCCACCATCCGTCGTGTCTGCCGCAACGTCAAACGATGGCGCAATGCCGGGATGGCTTTGCGCTGGACGGCCGCCGGCATGATGGAAGCGGCCAAGGGCCTCCGCCGGTTGAAGGCCCACAAGCAACTGCCAGTCCTGCGGGCGGCTCTGCTGGCCCATCAGGCCAGGCACGCCATCAGAGCCCAAACCTTGAACTGCACGCCAAGGCCGCATAGGCTCAAAAATCAAGCACACTTGCTGCGCGATTTTCAACAAAGAGCAGGACATCCCCGGCGGAGAGCCTCGGTCTTTGAGGGTTTAGCGGTTCCCGGTTTTTTGTTACAGTAGACCGGTTGCGTCCTCGGGATGTGAACAGGTTATGGCGTGCTTACATTCGAGTAAAAAAGACCGACGGCCCTTTCGCAGCGACTTACCCCAGCATGCAAAGTCTCATATGGTTTCGGTTACTCGTCAAAATATCCGAGTCAGATCAACGTGAGTATCCAGCCGTACGTTTCCTTCGTCGCGTACTTCCGAAACGACAACTACACCAGCGACTTCGCCTTGCGCGTCAAGCGCGCGACCAGTTGTCTTATAGGTCAATTGCAGCGATCGAAGCTCGATGCCGAAATCATCCTCGTTGAATGGAACCCGCCTCCCGAGCAGCCGCTTATCATCGATTCCCTGGATCTCCCACCTGATGGCGGCAGCATCACCGTGCGGGCCGTCGTAGTCGACGGCCTCCACCATCAGGGTCACCTCGGAGCCCAGGAACGCGGCATGTATGCTGCAAAAGCCGCCAACGTCGGACTGCGGCGCGCTCGCGGCCGCTTCGTCACGCCGAAGGCCAGCGATACCTATTTCTCCAACGCGACGATCAAGGCGATTGCGCGCCGCGACCTCGAAGAGGCTGCAATCTATCGCTGCGACCGATACGATATCGTACTTCTAACGGCGGACCTCGAGACCCTCGAGGGCGACGCCCTTCTGTCGCATCTCCAAAGCCTGAAAGGTACGCGTTACTCCCGCCTGCAGCAACCTCAGCCTTGGAGAGTCCGCGACCTCCATACAAACGCTTGCGGCGATTTCATCCTGATGAGTCGCGACTCGTGGAGCCGCGTCCGCGGCTTTCCACTCGATCAGTCCATATTGGCGCTCGATTGCGATTCACTGGTCATGCATGCCGCAGCGGCATTTGGCATGCATGAAGTCTGCCTGCCAGCTTCCTGTCGGGTGATCAAAGGTGTCCACGCGCAGCTTTTTGTCAATCGTACCACCGCCATTTGGTTGCCCTGGCAATTGTGGCTCGACGACTTCCTCGCTGGAACCGGCTGGCCGCGATTGCAGACGTTTCTACGAACGAGTTTCGACTATCCGCGACGAAGGGTGCGTGGCGTCGAGAGCGTGCTTGGCCCGTCGGTCGAAAGGAACTTCGCGAAGCCCGCCCGGCGATGGGCGCGCGGCAACACTCCAGATCCACTGGGTCCGGAAAACTGGGGCCTCGCCGACGAGCCGCTCGACGAGCGCGTCCTCAGTCGCGCGGCCTGGGACACGGCCACCGGCGTGACGCCCGCGTGATCGCCGGCCAAGCCGTCTTTCTGGTTGGCGGCATCGGGTCGCGCCTGAACGAGCTCACGACCTCAACGGCTAAACCGATGCTGGCGGTCGCTGGCCGGCCGTTCCTCGACTACCTGCTCGACGAGGCGAGCCGTTATGGCTTCGATCGCGCGCTGCTGCTATGCGGCTACCGCTCCGGAGATCTGACACAAGCTTATGACGGCCGTACGATCCGCGGCATGCGCGTCGAAACGGCAGTTGAACCGACACCGGCCGGAACGGCCGGCGCCCTGGCGTTGGCCGCCGAACGGCTCGACGACACCTTCTTCCTGGTGAACGGCGACTCGCTGTTCGACTTCAACTGGCTGGCGCTTTGCCCCGGCGCCGCCGACCCGACATCGATTGCACGCATGACACTGGCCAACGGCGTGACAGGCGAGCGCTACGGACGCGTCGGGGTCATAGGCGGACGCGTCCACGCCTTCACGCCGGCCAGCGCTTCCGACCAGCCGATCAATGTCGGGATCTATCTCATGCGGAAGTCGATCCTGCAGCGGATCGGCGATGGTCCCTCTTCTCTCGAGCGCGACATCCTGCCCGGCCTGGCGGCGGATGGTCTGCTCGAAGGCCGCATTTTCGACGGATCGTTCATCGACATCGGCATCCCCGAAGATTTTGCAAGTGCCCAGCAGCTCGTTCCCCGCATCTTCCGGCGGCCCGCCGTCTTCCTCGATCGCGACGGCGTGCTCAACGAGGATCTGGGCTACGTCCATCGCGCCGATCAGGTCCGTTGGGTAGATGGCGCCGTCGAGGCCGTGCGCTGGCTGAACGACGCTTGCTACTACGTGTTCGTCGTCACCAACCAGGCCGGCGTGGCGCGCGGCTTTTACGACGAGGATGCGGTCATCGGCCTGCACGCATGGATGAACGGCGAGCTTCGCCGGGCCGGCGCGCATATCGACGGCTTCGAGTATGCGCCACACCATCCCGACGGCACGGTAGAGCGCTACCGCCGCCAGTCGGACCTGCGCAAGCCGAGTCCGGGCATGATCCGCAAGCTGCAATCGGAATGGCCGACCAACCCGGCCCAATCGCTCCTGATCGGCGACCGACAGACCGATCTCGAGGCAGCAGCAGCGGCGGGAATTCCCGGCCACCTGTTTGCCGGCGGCAACCTGCTGGAGCTCGTCAGGAAGCTCGTGCCGGGGCCACGTAGAATTGACGTCGCCGGTTGATCTCCAGGACGGCGGCGACCGCGCCCTCCGGCAGGGGCCCGGGCAGGCTGGCAGCGGCATCCTCCTCGGCCTCCGCAGGCGTCATGATGCCGGGAATGACGCTCGAAACTGCCGGAAAGGCCAGGCAGAAGCGCAGCGCGCTCTGCACCCCCGCCAGCCCCGGAGAGGCCGATACGGCGGCGAGCAGCTCGGTCGCCCCGTCGACCCAGTTGTCGAGCTGGGTGCGCGGCCAGCCCAACCGGTGGTCGCCCGGTGGGAAGGTGGTCGTGCGGCCGATGGTTCCGGACAGGAATCCGAAGCACAACGGGGTTCGGCCGATGAACCCCGCCCCACGCCGCGCCACTTCGTCCAACAGGCCGATGGTGATCGCCCGCACGTCCATCATGTTGAAGTTCGCCTGAACCACCGGCACATCGTCCATCCGCACGGCCTCGAGTGCCTCGGACGGGCCTTTGGTCGAGGCACCCCACGCCCGGATCTTTCCGGCCTCCGTCAGGCGCCCTATCGCCTCGCCTATGGCGGGCGACCGCAGGACGTCGAGCGGGGCGTTGTGGAGCAGAAAGAGATCGATGTAGTCGGTACGCAGCCGGGCGAGGCTCCGTTCCGCCGAGGCCACGATTGCCGCAGGTGAGAAGTCCGGCGGTCGGTCCCAGGCGTCGTAGCCGGCCTTCGTTGCGATGACGACGCGGTCGCGAGCAGCTTCGAAGGCCCGGCCAATCAGTTCCTCGCTGTGGCCGTTGCCGTAGGCGCTGGAGGTATCGAAGAAGGTGATTCCGCGGTCAAGGGCTCGTTCGAGCGCCGCCAGCGACGTGCCATCGTCGGTGTCGCCATAGGACGTCTGGTCGACCGTCCGCCCGCCGATGCCCCAGGCACCGAAGCCGACTTCCGAAACGACGAGCCCGGTCTTGCCGAGAGACCGGTAGTTCATGGTCTCAGTAGTGGCCGGCGAGCTCGGGCGTGATCGCGACGGCACGCGGCGAATAGAGATAGGCGCCCTTCTTGTTGCCCCACCAGACGATCTCGCGGCACCACTTCTGGAAGTCGTCGTAGGGCTTGCTGGTGCGGTCGATGTCGATGACCATCGGCGTTTCCTGCAGGAGCGCCTGTTCGCCGTCGCGCACCTTGCGCCAGTAGTCGAGCAGGTCATAGCGCAGGCGAACCTGGACGTTCTCGCGGACGAAGGGTTGGTGCACAAGGGCGTGGTTGAGCTGCACCGCCTCGTCGATCACGTCCATCGACAGGCCCGAATGCCGCTCCGCCAGGATCTCGGCCAAGAGCTTGCCCGCCTCCGCATAGAAGGCGTCAAACTTACCTTCGGCCGTCAGCTTGACGAAGATGTACTCGTCGGCGGGCCAGAAGATGTTGAGGTATTCCTTGGAGAAGACGTACTCCGAGCCGCCCCTCTGGATCGACTCGGCCTCGCTGTGAAAGAAGGCGTTGATCTCGGCGATCATCGGAAAGCGCTTGGGATCGGCGGCCATGAAGGCCTCGATCATGTCGCGATAGGCGATACCCGAGATGCCATGCGCCATGATCAACGGAATCTGGAACAGCTTGTCGAAGTGCAGCAGCGCCGCCATCCAGCAGAAGACTCGGGTGCGGCGCCAGTCGGCCAGCGGCGTCGAGGACGTGGCGATGACGAGGTCCTGCACTTCCGGCACGTCGTCGTCGAGCTCGATGCGCTCGCCGTGGATGTTGATGATCTTCGACTCGACCGTGACCATGCCGTACTTGGCCTGGTAGGCCGGGTCGCCCATCTCCGCGTTGGGCAGGATCGACAGATTGTTGAACTGGATACGGTTGTGCTGGCCGTTCTCCATCAGCTGGTCGACGCCCTTGACGAAGGACTCGTAGGTCTCGCCAGGCAGGCCCAGGATCAGGTCCGAATAGGTCTCGACCTTGTCGCGCGTGAAGCGGCGCTGCAGCTCCATGTAGGTGCCGAGCGAGATGTTGTCGCGCTTGATGGCTTCGA
>CAMDCE010000108.1 GCA_945889625.1 Asaia bogorensis
GGCCGAGCAGGGCGACGACCGCCTCCCTGGATTCTTGCGGCATGCGGGCCGCCTCCGGAGAGGCAAACAGGACTTCGAGGGCGTCCCGGTCGCCGCCAACCACAATGCCTTCGAGCGCCGCTTCCAGCCATTGGTAGCCGGCTTCCACCGCCACGGCGGGGGTGCCGTCGTTCAGCATATCCTTGATAACCTGCGGGGTACTCGGGTCGGCCTTGACCCGGGCCACGGCCTGCGCCGCCTCGGCGCCGCGCAGGTCGAACAGGGTCGCCAGTTCGGCGATGCGACGGTCGAAGCCCGCTTCGAGCGTGCGGCGAATCTCCGCCGGACCTTGTTGCACGGCGGATCTTGCGGTAAGTGCCTCGCCGGTTGCACCGGCGGGCAAATGAGCGGCAAAGGCCGTTGCCAGCGCCGCGCTGAAGATCGCGCCCACGACCGCCACGCCCGCGGTCGAGCCGATCTGGCGGATGAACTGGCTGAAGCTCGTCGCCTGGCCCAGTTCATTGCGCTGGACGACGTTCTGCACGGCGATGGAATAAAGGGATATCCCGGGTCCGAAACCCAGACCGGCGACGAACATCGTCCCGACGACCTGCCACAGCGGCGTGTCGAGTTGAAACCGCGTCATCAGCAGTCCAGCCACCGCGAGCATCACGCTGCCGATCACCATGACCGCCTTGTACCGGCCGATCTTGCTGACGATGGGACCGCCGACGCCGGCGCCAAGCATCAGACCCAGCGTCATCGGAATGATGCTGGCGCCCGCGGCGGTGGCGGACACGCCCTTCACGTTGACCATGTACAACGGCAGGAACACGATGACGGCGAAGAAGCCCGCGCCGAAGATCAGCGCGGCGACGCTCGAGGTCAGGAAAACCCGATTCCGGAACAGGCGTAAGTCGACGACCGGGTGTTGCGACACCTTGAGGGAGTGCCACACCCACAGGACGGCGAAGAGAACGGACGCGGCCAGTTGGCCCGTCACTTGCCAGCTGGTCCATGGGTATTGCGTCTTGTCGAGCTGGAGCGCGAACACCAGCGGAAAGAACGTCGCCAGCATCAAGAACGCCGACAGGAAGTCGAACTGGTGGCTGCTGTCCGGGGGCCGCAGGCGGGGCATGTAGGTGGCGATGAACCACAGCGCAACGACGCCCAGGGGCAGGTTGACGTAGAACACCCAGCGCCAGCCGTCGATGCCGCCGATCCAGCCACCGGCATTGTCGGTCAGGAAGCCGCCGGTCAGAGGTCCGATGACGCTGGCGAGGCCCCACACCGCGCCGAACAGGCCGCCGATCTTGCCGCGGTCGCGCGGAGCGTAGAGGTCGGAAACGATGATGAGGGCCATCGCGAACAGACCGGCGCCGCCCAGCGCCTGCACGCCGCGGAACACGATCAGCTGGGTCATCCCCTCGCCCAGCAACGGCAGGGCGCCGAACTCCCCGGCCATGCCGCACAGGGCGGACCCGAGAACGAAGGTCGTCACACTCCAGATTTCCAGCGCCCGGCGGCTGAGAATGTCCGCGAGCTTGCCGTAGATCGGCACCAGCAGGGTGGAAACCAGGAGATAGACCGTGCTCACCCAGGTGTAGCGATCGAGGCCGCCGAGCTGCTCGACGATCCGTGGCAGGGCGGTGGAGACGATGGTCTGGTCCAGCGCCCCCAAGAACATCGCCAGCAGCAGGCCGACGACGGTGTAGGTCCGGTTTCTCGTTTGGACCGGTTGGTCGATGATCGCAAGGTCGATCATTGTGGCGACGCCCTTCCTACGACGCGCAAGACTCGGCGGCATACCCGGAGCCGATCGGATTGGCATCCGGCGGCCGGCCGCCGGCGCGCGCAAGCGTCTATTGGCACGCGGCCGCGGCTTGGGGAGCGGGGGCGCCGACTTCGTGGAACGCTTGGGCCTGGGAGCGCCAGCTGAAGAACCGGAACAAGTCCGCGAGGCCGAACGCTTCCTTCTTGCCGACGGCGACCCACAGTTTGCCTGGGCGTGCGTCCGGATCCCAAGCGACGATGTAGCCGCTACCGGCAGACGATAGCGTCAAAGTCCGTTCGACGAGAATCCACGAATCCGTTCCGGTAAATGGCTCGTGGAAGGCTCGAGCCGTTTCGGCGCTCAGCACTTCGACGCCCATTCCGGCCGGAATCGCGAACGGCAGTTGGCGCTGCGGGGACGGTAGGCCCGGGGCGATGACGGCGAGAGTGGGACGATACCGTTCCAGTCGATCGATCGTGGGAACACCGAGTTGAACGAACAGCCCCTTCCCAGCTTCCGGCGCGCTGAACCGCAGCCACAGCTGGCGTTCGTCGCACGTGATCTCCTGGTAGACGACGATGGAATGGTCGATGTCCTCGACGGCGTAGGCCCGGTCGGGAGCGCCGTAGCGCCCTTCGCCGAACGTGGGCTTGTGGGCACTGGCCGGCCACGAAAGCACCATCGCCGACGCGATAACGGCGCTCGTCAGACGCATACCCATTGCTTGCTACTCTTCGACGCGGGCGGCTGCCCCATGATCGTACCTGGATACGCGGGCAGACGTGTGCTGGATCAGTCCACGGGGCATTGTCACGTTGGTGAGCGAACGATGCAATCAGGCTGCGTATAGCAATCAGGCTGCGTATAGAATGTCGTCAGGCGGCCGCAACCGCCGTGCGCCATGTGTCCATCGCCGCGGCACGAAAGCCTCGGTGGGTCTGGGCTGACGTGAGGTGGCGTTAAACGATGTGACAACGCCACTCCACATCCTGCGCGCCGCCATGGCTGCCCGCCACCCCAGGAACGAGGTCGACGCTACTCTTGAACCGCAGGCCAACGCTGCATAGCCTGCTCAACCAATGACGCCTGCCACACGATTTTCAACAATGGGCGGGACATCCCCTCGTCAAGTGATCCAGCGGCACGTTTCTTTCGTAGAAAGTATGGACGATAACTAAAAGCAATGTTTGGAGGCCAAGTAAGGCCTTCAAACAAAAAAGAAAGTAAAATAAAATGAAGCTCGGATTTGGGAAATTTGCTGCCGTGGCGCTAACTATAATCGGCCTGGCCGCTGGAAGTTCAACCGCTTACGCACAAGACAAGGACATTGTCGACACTGCAGTCGCGGCCGGTGAGTTTAAGACGCTGGCGGCAGCACTTACCGCGGCCGGTCTCGTCGATACACTCAAGAGCAAAGGCCCTTTCACGGTATTCGCTCCGACCGACGCTGCTTTCGCGAAGTTGCCGGCGGGCACCGTCGAGAGCCTTCTAAAGCCTGAGAACAAGGCTAAACTGACAGCAATTCTCACCTACCACGTTGTTTCTGGAAAGGTGATGGCCGTGGACGTGACAAAGTTGACCGAAGCCAAGACTGTCGAAGGAGAGAAAGTCTCCGTGAAGGTCGATGGCGGCAAGGTAATTATCAACAATGCTACGGTTTCGAAAGCAGATGTCGTGGCTTCAAACGGCGTCATCCACGTCATTGACACGGTGCTGATGCCTCCTGCAAAGTAGGCTTCAGTAGCATAAGATCTCGGAGCGCCTTTGCAGCCCACGATTGCTGGTCAGTCAATCTGATCTGGGGGAGCTCAAGGGCGCTTCGAGCTATTCAACCTAATTAAGTAGGAGGAAGTACTGAATGTTTACCTCTACAAGAAAGCTCATCGTCTTCTGCTGGAGTTTTGTGTTTGACCACGAAGTGAGTCCGCTTCGTAACATTCCCGATGTCGCCATCCGTCATTATATTCTGCAGGCCCTAGCTCTTATGTGGGGCGTGGCCTTTGCGGTGGCGGCCGGAAGTTACACGTACTTGGCGGCTAGCGTGATCGGCCATAGCATTCTAATAGGGGCCGCAGCTATTACGGTAACGACCTGGACAGCAGCTACCGCAAAGCCTGAATTATTTGTCCGTGATTCTAACCGGAAATAACAGGAAAGCCTCTAAGAGCCTGACCCGAAAGTTCTTGAGTCCGTGGAATCGGTTGTGATGGCATTGTCACGTTGGTGAGCGAACGATGCAATCAGGCTGGGTATAGAATGTCGTCAGGCGGCTGCGACCGCTGCCCGCCATGTGTCCATCGCCGCGGCACGAAAGCCTCGGTGGGTCCGTGACAACGCCCACTAGAGCGCTTTCATCTTAGGTTGACGCATAGCCTGAGTTTCGGAAGTAGTTGGCGCATTCTTGTGAGGTGTAGCTGGCGAGGAGTTCGCCGATTTTGTCCCAGAGAGTTGCGGTTGATCGCTGTGCTGCCTTGCGCAAGAGGTGCTTGAGCTTGGCGAAGACCTGCTCGATGGGGTTGAGGTCGGGCGAGTACGGCGGCAGATAGACCAGCCGCGCCCCAACGCGCTCGATCGCCTCGCGCACGCCATCGACCTTGTGTGAGCTCAGGTTATCCATGATGACGACGTCGCCGGGATGCAACGCAGGCGCGAGGCATCGCTCGACGTAGGTTCGGAAGATGACGCCGTTCATCGCCTGCTCGATGACGAAGGGGGCGGTGATCTGGTCGCGGCGCAGGCCGGCGACGAAGGTCGTGGTCTTCCAGGAGTTGTGCGGAGCGCGGCCGATCAGCCGTTCGCCGCGGCGGCAGCGGCCGCGCAGGGGCGTCATGTTGGTCGCGGTACCAGTCTCGTCGATGAAGACCAGCTTGGCGGGGTCGAGGGCAGGCTGCCGCAGCCGCCAGCAGGCCCGCGCCCGGTCAACGTCCGCGCGCAGCTGCTCGCTTGCGTGCGGCGTTTTTTTTGAAGCTAACGTCGTGCCGATCGAAGAACTTCCACACCAGGCCCATGCTCGCCGACACGCCCCGCCCGCGCAGCCGGGACCGGATTTCCTCCAGGGTGATGTCGGGCTCGTCTCGCACCAGATTCAGAAGCCAAGCCTCGTGCGGATCAAGCTTCGATCGCCGCGGATGACCGATCCGGTCCGGCCGCACACTGCCAGTCCGCCGCCACCGTTGCAGCAACTTCACCGCGGTGCTGGCGCTCACCTCGAACACCCGCGCCGCGCCCCGCCGCGACATGCCGCCCTCTACCGCGTGGACGATCCGCTCCCGCAGATCCACCGAGTAGTACTTACCCATACCGCACCCCAATGCCGGAGCGCCTGCACGTCAGTTGAATCACAAAAGACCGCAGCCGTGAATCCCCCACGATTCACGGAAAGATGAAACCGCTCTAGGTGCTTCCTACTGCGTCACCAAGAACTCATCGCGCTTCTGACCCGCCTTCTCAGCAGCAACCAACCAGAGCGGCGCCCTACCGCGCCCAGTCCAGGTGTTACCCCCATTGTCGCGATACTTGATCCGAGCTGGTTTGCGCCGACCATCAGCCGCCGCCTTCTTGGGTTTGCGTGAACCAGCAGCGTTACGAAGGTCATCGATTGTGACGCCGTGCTTTGTCATCAGCTTGATGACGAGCTTGATCTTATTGGTGTGTCCTCGATCAGACTTCTTAAGCTTCTCTTGAAGAGCGGCGATCTGCTTACGAATGGCGGATTCAGTTAGGACTTTTGGCAATTCAGATTTCTCCGATTGTTTGACACTAAAATATCAAGTTGTTGATTGCTTCGCCGTCCAAACGAAATAAGGTACT
>CAMDCE010000109.1 GCA_945889625.1 Asaia bogorensis
TCCCGCTCGCTCATGATCATGAGCGAGCGGGACGCTCGCGGTCCGGAATATTCAAACGGAGCGTCAGCGCTTCGGCACGACGGCCATGACGATCAGCTCGGTCGAGATCGCGGTGAGCTTGTCGCCCGGCTTGACGCGCGGCAGCTCGGCGCGGCCGGCGACGCTCTTGACGGCGAAGCTGCGGACCTGGCCGCCCGCCGGATTGACCAGCGCGATGGTATTGCCCGGGACGTCGGTGCGGACCACGACCCAGTTGACCACGGTCTGGTTGGCCGCGGCGCCGGCCGGCGCCCTGCCAGGCCCTGTGACCATGGAGCCTGTGATCGAGCGATCGGCCGGCGTAGGAGCGTTCGGCCCGGAGAGCACGAAGCTCAGCCACTCCTCGTAGAATACGTCGATGCTGTCGCCGACCTTGAACTGCGCGAGATTTTGCACGGCGTCGCCCACCCTGTAGCTGCCGGCCTGGCCATCGGAGAAGGCGAGCGCCACCGTCCGCGTCGCAGGATCGATGGCGGTGATCCTGGCCGAGCCCGACGAAGTCGTGACGAGCTGAAAGCCCGTGATCGGTGCACTGCCCGGCACAGCAGGTGCCTGGCTCCAAGCCGTGGCCGACGTTGCCAATGCAATGACGATTGCCGCCATGGTGGCGGCACGACGCAAGACTACGATCATTCTCCCCTCCGTTGGTTGTCCTCGTATGTAGCCCTCATGGGAGGCTTTTGACTATGACCCCGGCCGATGCCACCGTTGCCGTCACTCGTCGAATGGGGATTGTTGAATGTTGCGTTACGGCCTTGTCATGCTGCTGTCGCTCGGCACGGGCGGCGCGTTTGCCCAGGATCTCAGCTTCCTGCTGATCAATTCGACGAGCTACCCGATCAGCGAACTCCACCTGTCGCCGCCCAACCTGAACTACTGGGGTCGTAACTCGCTGCTGCCGCCGCCGCTCAAGGTCGGCGAGGAACGAGTGGTCGCGGTCGCTCCCTACGCCACCGAATGCATCCAGGACGTCAGGGTGGTGTTCGCCAACAACTCGTCGCTGGCGGTGTGGCAGGGGCTGAACATCTGCGGCCTCAAGAAGCTCCGGCTCTTCTTCGACGCCATAAGCGGCGTCACCACCGCACAATATGACTGAATTCCGCCGCCTCCTGTCCGGCCGTGCGATCGGGTTGGCTGTCGCGGCATGGTGCGGCGTCGCGGCCGCGGCCGCCCAGGCGGTCGAGACCGCACAGGCGCTCGAGACCGCCCAGGCGGTCGAGACCGCACAGTCGGTCTGCGCCTCCGCCGTGATCTGCCAGTCGCTGCCGTGCGCCGGCGCGACCCGTTGGGACAACAGGCGCGAGAACGCAGCCTCGGTCGCGGAAGCCAGGCGCCGAGGCTACACGCTGGGTTATTGTGCGGTGGTCCTGCGCGATCCGGCTCCGCCGCCGGCATCGAACACGCCGACCGCGGAGTCGCTCGTGGCGTCGATCCAGACGCTGCTGAGCACGCTCGGCCACGATATCGGCCCGTTCGACGGCGCGATGGGCCCCAAGACCAGCGCCGCCATCGTGGCTTTCCAGAGGAGCGTCGGCGTACAGGCGGATGGAACGCCGTCCGAGGCGCTTTATGCGCGACTGAAATCGGCCCTGGCCGAACGCGGCGGCATGCGGACGGACAGCAAGCCGTCCGACAGCGGAACCGGCTTCTACATCAGCGCCAATGTCATCATCACCAACAACCACGTCATCGAAGGCTGCAGCAAGGTACGTCCGCGCAAGCGCGGCGCCGAGGTCGGCAACACCTCGCTGATCGCCGTGAACCAGGCCGACGATCTGGCCGCGCTGCGGTCGGACAAACCCAGCGCGCATTATCTCAGAGTCCGCAAGAGCGCCGTCAAACCGGCCGAAGCCGTGCTGGTGTTCGGCTACCCGTTCGCGCTGTCGTCCGCGGGCAACACGACGCTGGGCAACGTCACGGCGCTGAGCGGCCTCGGCGACGATCCGCGCTTCATCCAGATCTCGGCGTCGGTGCAGCGGGGAAACAGCGGCGGGCCGGTTCTCGACGAGGCCGGCCGGCTGGCCGGCGTGGTCCAGAGCAAGCTCGACGCGTTTAAATTCGCCAAGCAGACCGGAGAGATTCCCGAGAACGTGAACTTCGCCATACAGGCCTCCACGCTGGTGGCCTTCCTCGACGCCCACCGCATCGCCTACGACGTCGCCACCGCCTCGACCGCGCTGCCCAAGACCGACCTTGCCGAACAGGCCGAGGCGGCCAGCGTCCGACTCGAGTGCGTGAAGTAAGCCTGATCCGGGCGCACGAGGGTCTTTCCGACGGCGATTGAATCAAGCCTTCCTCCCCAGTCTGCTGGGGAGGTGCCCTCGTCTTACGAGGGCGGAGGGGTCATGCGTCTCGGGCTGGGGCCGCTGACCCCTCCGTCGCGTATGACGCGCCACCTCCCCATGTGAATGGGGAGGAGAAAAATTAGTCGCCGAGCAGCCGATCGAACTCCCGCTTTGAAACGCCGTAGCATTCGCACGAGCCGCGCAGCAGCCCGCGGCGATCGAGGATCGTGACGACCCCGCGCCGATAGCGGATGAGGCCGGCCCGCTGCAGAATGCCTGCCGCGGCAGTAACGCCGGTTCGTTGCACGCCCAGCATCATCGCCAGGAACTCCTGGGTCAGCAGGAATTCGTCCGACCGCATGCGGTCGTGCGTCATCAGCAGCCATCGGCAGCATCGTTGCCGTATCGGATGGAAGTGATTGCAAGCGGCAGACTGTGCGACCTGGTTGAAGAGAGCATGGGCGTAGCGGAGCATCACCGTCCGCATCGATGCGCTTCGCGCCAGTTCCTTGCTGAACAGGCTTGCCTTCATGCGCAGGCCGACGCCGGGAACCTGGACGTAGACGCTGGTCGGCGCCCTGTCGTCGCCCAACAAGAGCGGCAGGCCCACCACGCCCTCGTTGCCGATCGTGCCGACCTCGGCGGCGTCGCCGTTCGACATGGTGTTGACCAGAGAGCCAACGCCGCTCTCGATGAAATAGACGAAGCCGATGGGCTTGCGGGCGCGATAAAGCGATTGCCTGTACCCCAACGGAATTCGCTGAAGATGCGGGCGGAGGCGCTGGTAATCCCGGGGCGGCAGCAAACCGAGCAACCGGTTGGCAGGCACGTCCGCGGCCTTGCGCTTGGCCATCGGTTCGCTGTTCCTCTCTGTCGGCCCTGTCTACCGTCTTGTCGTTTGGGAGGGCCACTAGCGCGTGGGCCTATCGGGGCGGGCTGTCGAGTCTATTCGTTCGATCGGCACCACAATCGGCTCAACGTCGTTTTCACGGCTCCGCCAGTGTCCAGAATCCGACATATCCCCCATGCCGGACAGCATTCGTCCGATATCGTACATTGTTCTGGACTCCGCCCGGCAAAGGGCGCGTAGCTATTGTCCTTGGGGCACGAAAGCGAGCGCCGGAACGCCGAGCGAGGCGGCCAGGCGACGGGACTGTCCAATATTGGACACTGTCGATTCATGTTGGCGAGCGCTGGCGGATGGCCGCTGCAGCGGCGGAGTGCCGGCAATCGCCGGGAAAGTGAGGGCAACATGCCCGGAGCAAGCTTCCAGTTCAGCAAGGGCTTTGCGCACCCCGGCTTTGAAAGTCTCAAGCGCCGGTCGGCCGCGAGCTACGAACGCGCCCTGGCGGAACATGTATCGACCGAAACCCGGCTGCGCATCGCTCTCAAACGAGGCGACGATCTGCTGCGTCAAATGGAAGAATTCTCCCGCCGGCGGGAGATCCTGAACCAGGAAAGCGATCACAGGCTGCTGAACAACCTGAACATGATCGTCAGCCTGCTGTCGCTGCAAGGCCAGAAGGAAGCGAATGCCGAGGCCGCATCGAGATTGTCGATCGCGGCCGCTCGCGTCGCCACGATCGCCCGCATCCACCGCCACCTCCATTCCATGGATGGCCGGCAAACCGTGGCCTTCAAGCCATATCTCAACGACCTTTGCCGCAATTATTCGACGATGCTGATGTCGGAAATGCGTCCCGACCAGCTCATCGTCGTCGAGGGGATCGAGGCGGAACTGCCAACGGTCGTCGGGATTCCGCTTGGCCTGATCGCCAACGAGCTGATCACCAACGCCGTCAAGCACGGCGAAGGACGGATCGCGGTCAAACTGGAACGGCAATCCAAAAAAGGCCATGCGCTGTCGGTCTGCAACGACGGCTCGGTCCTGCCTGAAGGCTTCGATCCGGAAACCTGCGAAGGGTTGGGAATGAGCCTGGTCCTGGGCCTCGTTGCGCAGATCGGCGGCGAACTGCGGATCGATCGTGGCGACAGCGGCGGCGGCACGCGATTTGCCGTGCTGTTTCCGTGATGCGCCCATTGGAGATTCCCGTTTACTCCTACCGGAGCAATCGTACCCTTGCTCCGGTCGCTCCCCTCGGGGCCGCTACTTGCGCTCTCCCCGAGCACGCCGCCCCGAGGGTGAGCACCTTTGAAATTCCAGGCGCCCTTCCAGGCACGGCTCGTGTCACACGGGCAACCGAAGGAAATGCATGGCGGACTTGAGAGAAGACACTGCCGCTGCGCTACCGTACCTGCGCCGCTATGCGCGCGCCCTGACCGGCAGCCAGCAGGATGGCGACCACTGGGTCAGGCTGTGCGTCGAAGTTCTGCTGCAGCAGCCCGATCTGCTGAAGTCGGGCGGCATGACAAGGCCCGATGTCTTCACCATTTTTCACAAGTTGCGGCAGCCGTTCCGCGCGCTCGAGCCCAGCGGCCCACCCGAACCGCGCCAGCGCCAGGTCCTGCTTCTCACTGTCCTGGAGGCCTTCACGATCGACCAGGCGGCAGGCATCCTCGGCATCAGCGTCGCCGAGGCCGAAGCCGACCTCAAGCTGGCGCGAGACGAGCTGAAACGATTCGCTTCGGTGCGCGTGCTCGTCGTTGAGGACAAGGCGGCGATCGTACCCGACGTCGCCCACGTCGTGCGCAACGCCGGCCACAAGGTCGTCGGCATCGCACCGACCGAGCGGGCCGCCATCGACCTTGCCAGGCGGCACGACCCGCATCTGATCCTGGCCGACATCCAGCTTCGCGACGGCTACAGCGGCGCCGCCTCGGTTCGCCAGATCCTGAAGTCGGTGGCGGCTCCCGTCATCGTCGTCACGGGCTTTCCCGAGCGCCTGCTGACCGGCGAAGGCCTGGAACCGACCTTCGTGATCACCAAGCCGTTCGATCCCAGCGTGCTCCGGACGGCGATGGCACATGCGGTGAGTTCGATGCAGGTGTGAGCCCGGCCCCGGGCCAGAGTTGAATCTCTTCTTCTCTTCCCCATTCAAATGGGGAGGAAAGACGCAGTAGCAGCGACCGTCGCTCCAGAATCACTCAATCTTGCAAGTGACGCCGGCATCCGCCAGTTGCAGCGCATAGTCATCGAGTTGATCCCGCTTGACCCAGTACCGCAGGATCTTGTCGGGAAGCGTCGCC
>CAMDCE010000110.1 GCA_945889625.1 Asaia bogorensis
AGGACCAGCTCGACGACGTGATAGCCTATCTGCACGGGGCCACCCAGTAGGTGGTCCACACAAACAGCCTCGGCTTCGTTCTGCTGCTGGCATTCGCGAGCCAAGCGCTGGCGCAAGCGCCGTTGAACCTCGAAGGTTCCGCGGCACCCGTACCGTGGGCACGCTACGGTGACTGGACCAAGCTGCGCTGGGATTCCTACAACACGCTGGCCAAGCACGACGCCACGCCGCCTATGGGCAAGGAAATCGAGCTGAAGTCGGTGGCGGGCGATGCCGCGAACGGACAAAAACTCGCCTTCGACCGCAGCCGCGGCGGCGGCTGCCTCGCCTGCCACGTCATGGGTCCGAGGACGCAGGCGCTGCCAGGCAATGTCGGTGTCGACCTGTCGGAGATCGGCAGCGCTGGCCGCACCGATCAGTGGCTGTTCAACTACGTCTTCGATGCGCGCGTCTACAATCCGCAGTCGGTGATGCCGCCGTGGGGCAAGCACGGCTTCTACAGCGAGCCGGAAATTCGCGACATCGTGGTCTTCCTCAAGACGCTGAAGACGCCGGCGAAGTTCGCCGATGCGCTGGAGGATCCCGCCAAGCGGCCGTTGCCGGTCGAGGATCGCGACGCCCTCGATCTCTTCGTCAATCCTTCCGCTGAGCGCATCGAGGCGGGCGAAGCGCTGTACAAAAAGGCCGGCCCCAACGGCAAGGCCTGCATAGCCTGGCCAACGGTGAGGCGATCACGATCGATCTCTCTAATGCCGACACCAAGGCGGCCTACGAGCGCGGCGTGGCGCTGTCCCAGCTCAAGATCGGCCAGTTCAATTTTTCGTGCATCGACTGCCACCAGCAGGCCGCCAACAAGTGGCTGCGCGGCCAGTGGCTGGGCGAGCCGAAGGGCCAGTTCGACCATTTCCCGCTGTGGCGCACCAGCCGCAACGAGATCTGGGACATCCGCAAAAGGTTCGAATGGTGCAATGTCCAGGTGCGCGCCAACGAGCTGGCGCCCGATGCCGTTGAATATGGCGAGCTCGAGCTCTATCTGCGCAAGATGAACGAGGGGCTGAAGCTTACCGCCCCCAATATCCGCCACTAAGGGTCGGCGAGGAGAGATACGGATGACGACAGTTTTGACACGACGCGCCTTGACGCAAAGAGGGGCGCTGGCGGCCATCGCCGCCGTGATCGTAGCGCGCGACGCGGCGGCTACGCCCGACCAGGTGAAGGAATGGATCTCGAGCCTCAGCAAGGGCACGCCGACCGAAGGCAAGGTCACGATCAAGGCGTCGGAGATCGCCGAGAACGGCAGCGCTGTTCCGGTGACCGTCACGGTCGACAGCGAGATGAGCGAGAAGAGCTGGGTGAAGGCGCTGCACGTCGCGGCCGACGGCAATCCCAATCCCGGTGTCGCCTCTTACACATTCTCAGCCCTCGCCGGCAAGGTCGAGGTCCAGCTTCGCGTGCGCATGGCGCAGACGCAGAAACTGGTCGCGGTCGCGGAAATGAACGACGGCTCGGTGTTCATCGCCAGCCGCGACGTCAAGGTCACCATCGGCGGCTGCGGCGGCTGAGCAGGAGATAGACATGGCAGACGACATCAAGCCACGCATACGCGTGTCGGCCGCCGCCAAAAAGGGCGAGGTCATCGAGGTCAAGACGCTGATCACCCATCCGATGGAGACGGGGCTGCGCAAGGACGGCGCGGGCAACCTGATCCCGCGCCACATCGTCAATGCCTTCAGTGCCACCTTCAACGGCAAGCCGGTGATGAGCGTGAAGCTGGAGCCGGCGGTTTCGGCCAATCCCTACCTGTCGTTTTTCCTCAAGGTCGAGGAGAGCGGCACGCTCAAATTTACCTGGACCGACGACAGCAAGGAAAGCTGGTCGGTCGAGAGCAAGATCGAGGTTTCCTAAGCCCGCCATGTTGGGCCGGCGCGAACTTCTGCAGGTCGCGGCGGCGTCGGCGGCGCTCGGCGGAGGCGTGGCATCGGCGCAGAACAAGACGCCGAGCCAGGCCGAGCTGCTGGCCTTCAAGGCGACGGGCCAGCTCACGCTGCTGCACTTCACCGACCTGCACGCCCAGCTCGTGCCGCTCTATTTCCGCGAACCCTCGGCCAATGTCGGCGTCGGCGAGGCGCGGGGCCTGCCGCCGCATATCGTCGGCGACCGGCTGCTGGAGAACTTCAAGACAGGCCGCGGCACCTATGACGCCTACACGCTGGCCTCGTCGGATTTTCCGGCGCTGGCCAAGACCTATGGGCGTGTCGGCGGCCTCGACCGGCTGGCGACGCTGATCCGCGCCATCCGTGCCGAGCGGCCGGGCCGGGTGCTGCTGCTCGACGGCGGCGACAGCTGGCAGGGCAGCTACACCGCGCTGCAGACCAAGGGCGCCGACATGGTGCGCGCCGCCAATGCGCTCGGAGTCGAGGCGATGACGGGACATTGGGAATTCACCTACGGCGCGGCGCGCGTCGAGGAGCTACGCAAGGAGCTGAAATTTCCCTTCCTCGCCGGCAATGTGAAGGAGGCGACCTGGGGCGATCCGGTGTTCGACGCCACGACGACCATCGAGCGCGGCGGCCTCAAGGTCGGTGTGCTGGGCCAGGCCTTTCCCTACACGCCGGTCGCCAACCCGCGCCATCTGATCCCCGACTGGTCGTTCGGCATCGAGGAGGAGAAGATCGCGGCCAACGTCGACAAGCTGCGCAGCGAAGGTGTCGACCTAGTCGTGCTGCTGAGCCACAACGGCTTCGATGTCGACCGCAAGCTGGCGGGCCGCGTCAGGGGCATCGATGTCATTCTCACCGGCCACACCCACGACGCCATCCCGGCGGTCGTGCAAGTGGGCGAGACGCTGTTGGTCGCCTCGGGCAGCCACGGCAAGTTTTTGTCCAGACTGGATCTCGACGTGCGCGATCGCCGCATCGCTGCCTACGAATTCCGCCTGATCCCCGTTCTTGCCGACATCATCGAGCCCGATCCGTCGATGACGGTGGTGATCGGCGGCATCCGCAAGGCGCACGAGGGCGCGCTCGGCCGGGTGCTGGGTCGCACCGAGTCGCTGCTCTACCGCCGCGGCAACTTCAACGGCACCTTCGACGACCTTTTATGCCAGGCGCTGCTGGCCGAGCGCGACGCCGAGATCGCGCTGTCACCGGGCTTCCGCTGG
Organism: Asaia bogorensis; assembly: GCA_945889625.1. Taxonomy (GTDB): domain Bacteria; phylum Pseudomonadota; class Alphaproteobacteria; order Reyranellales; family Reyranellaceae; genus Reyranella. The sequence goes on from CAMDCE010000110.1 coordinate 3,161, forward strand.
GGCTCGACCTTGCTGCCCGGCCACGACATCACGCTGGAAGACGTCTTCAGCCAGACCGCCATCACCTATCCGGCGGCCTGTCGCACGCAGATGACCGGCCAGTACCTGAAAGAGGTGCTGGAGGACGTGGCCGACAACCTCTTCAATCCCGATCCCTACTATCAGCAGGGTGGCGACATGGTGCGTGCGGGCGGGCTCGCCTACACGCTCGACATCGGCAAGCCCGTCGGCCAGCGGATTTCGGACATGGTGCTGCTGCGCAACGGCGAGAAGATCGACGCGGCTAGGAACTACACCGTGAGCGGCTGGGCGTCGATCAACGAAGGTGCTGTGGGGCCGCCAGTTTACGACGTTGCCGCGCAATATATCGAGCGCATCAAGTCCGTGCGCCTTGAACCCAACCGCCATGTGACGGTGCGCGGCGCCGACGCGGCAGGACTTGCCGAAGGATAAGGGAGGAACCTTTCATGTTCGCTCGACGTTTTCTGCTCGCGGCCGCAGTTGCGGCCATGGCATTTCCGGCGCTGGCCGCCGACAAGGTCCATCGTCTCGCTTTACAGATCAGCGACGACACGCCGGAAAAGATGAATGCGGTACTGAACGTCGCGGCCAACGTGTCGCGGCACTATTCGGAGATTGGCGAGGAGGTCGAGATTCGCATCATTGCCTTCAATGCCGGGCTCAACATGCTGCGCACCGACAAGTCGCCGGCGGTGGCGCGACTGAAGTCGATTTAGGAGAGCCTGCCCAACGTCGCCTTTGAGGCTTGCGGCAACACGCGGGACTCCATGGCGCGCAACGAGGGCAAGAAGCCGGAGGAGATTCCGCTGTTCGCCAGCGCCAAGGTGGTGACGGCGGGAGTCGTGTCGCTGATTGAGCTTGGCGAGAAGGACTGGACGATCGTCAGACCCTGAACCGAGGCGGCGGCGCGCCGCCGGCTAGAGCGAGGCGTTGTCCCGCGAGCGCACGTAGGCGATCGAACCCAGCGCCACCCCGAGAGCCAGCGTCCCGAACACCCACCGATAGGCCACGTCGCCGCTGCCGAAGGCTTCGACGATGTAGCCCGTGCCGGCGGGCAGTACGGCAAGCCCCAGGCATTGCGCCATGTTCACCGTGGTGACGCCGCGTCCGGCCAGCCGGTCGGGGAAGAGCGAGCGGCCCTGCGCCACGATCACCGTGCCGTAGGCGCAGAAGAAGCAGAAGGCGATCAGCATGCCGACGGCCAGCCACAGCGGCGGATCGCGCAGCAGCGCCATCGTGGTCAGCAGCACCATCGAGATCGCCGCTCCCGCGAACACGACCTGCTTGCGCGAGCGCAGCACGCGGTCCATCGGCCCATAGGCCAGGATGCCTGCGATTTGCGCCACGCCCATGGCCAGGAGCACGTTGCCGCGCTCGACGCCGTCGAGCTTGTGGACGTCGTAGAGATAGGGACCGCCCCACACGCCCAGCACCGTCAGCATGGTGGCGTAGGCGAAGAAATGCATGGAGAGCACGGGGAGGAGGCTCGGCGTGCGCCAGACTTCGACAAGGCCGCGGAAGATTTCGCCGAGCGTCTCATGGCGTGTCTCGATCTGGCGTGCCTCCGGCGGCCGGTCGCGCACGATGGCGTAGAACAGGATGGCCACCAGCAGGGTCACGGCCGAGAGCCCTAAAAATCCCTGGCGCCATCCGGCCGTCGCGGCGGCCAGCGTGCCGATGTTGGAGGCGGCGAACACCCAGGAAAGCGCCGTTGACAGCTGTGCCGGCGCGAACCAGCGCGAGCACAGGAAGACCACCGACATGAACGACGCCGCGCAGCCAACACCGACGATGGTGCGGCCGACGATCAGGTCGGAGGCATCGTTCGCGCGCGAGATCCAGATCGAGCCCAGCATGGCGAGCAGCGACAGCGCCGCCACGGTGCGGCGCGCACCGAAGCGGTCGAACCACAGGCCGACCGGGATCTGCACCGCGAACAGCGCGAAGAAGAAGGCGCTGCCGGCCCAGCCGAACTGGCGCGCCGAGAGATGCAAATCGCCTGCGAGCTCGGGCGCGATCACGCTGTTGGAGACGCGATAGAACTGGCTGAGGCAGGTCACCGCGATCAGCAGCAGCAGGAGCGGCAATTTCGATGCCATGTGAATTTCTCGTAATACGGGAA
>CAMDCE010000111.1 GCA_945889625.1 Asaia bogorensis
ATGACGTCGGGCTTGTTGCCCGACAACACCGCCAGGGACTCGCGCCGCAGCCACAGGCCGGGCGAGACCATGCCGCCCTTGTGCAGGGCGTTGCCCATGCCCCAGAAGGTCATCAGCTCCTGGACCTTGGGCGTGTTGGCCTTGGCCGACTGAAGCATCTCCGGATGCACCGGCATCTCGGTGGCGACGCCGCACAGGCCGAGGGCGCGGACCTTGTCCGGGTAGCGTCCCGCCGTCTCGAGCGCGACCAGCGCACCCATCGAATGCCCGACCAATGCCGCACTCTTCAACGCCGCCGCCTCGATCAGCCGGGCCGTCCAGTCGGCCAGTGCTGCGATGCTGGCCAACGCCGGCCCCACGGACTGGCCGTGTGCGGGGAAATCCACCGCAAGGACGCTGCGGCCATGATGGGCGAAGAAGCGCGTCTGCAGCCGCCATGCCGTGCGGTCGAAGCCCGCGCCATGGAGGAAGATCACCGCCGGCCTGGCCGCATCGAAGGGCGTGCCGCCGGTGGTCGCGAAGACGTCGCGGCCGTCTACCCTGAGCTTCATGGTCAGGCCTTCTGCGAGGCGCGCAGCGCCTGGCCGAGGTCGTCCAGGAGATCCTCGGGATCCTCCAGGCCGACCGAGAGGCGGATCATGCCCTCGCCGATGCCGGCCGAGGCCAGCCCGGCGGCATCGAGCTGGGCATGCGTGGTCGAGGCGGGATGGATGACCAGCGACTTGGCGTCGCCGACATTGGCCAGATGCGAGAACAGCTTCAGCCGCTCGATGAAGCGCCGGCCGGCTTCGCGCCCACCCTTGATGTCGAAGCTGAAGATCGATCCGGCGCCCCTGGGCAGCAGCTTCCGAGCAAGCGCGTGGTCGGCATGCTCGGGCAGTTCGGGCGAGGCGATGCGCTCGACCGCCGGATTGGCCTTGAGGAAGGCGATCACCTTGCGGGCGTTCTCGACGTGCCGTGCGATGCGCAGCGGCAGCGTTTCCAGCCCCTGCAGGAGATAGAACGCCGTCTGCGGCGCCATGCAGCAGCCGAAGTCGCGCACGCCCTCGGTGCGGGCGCGCATGACGAAGGCGTGCGGGCCGAATTCCTCGGCGAAGTCGATGCCGTGATAGCCGGCATAGGGCTCGGTCAATGTCGGGAACTTGCCCGAACCTTCCCAGTCGAAGCGGCCCGACTCGACGATCACGCCGCCGATCGCCACGCCATGGCCACCGATGAACTTGGTCGCCGAATGGAAGACGATGTCGGCGCCGAGCGTCAGCGGCCGGCACAGCACCGGCGAGGCGAAGGTATTGTCGATCATCAGCGGGATCCTGGCGGCATGGGCGATCGCCGCGATCGCCGGGATGTCCAGCACCTCGCCGCCGGGATTGCCGATGGTCTCGCCCAGCACCAGCCGCGTCTCGGACTTGATCGCCCTGGCGAAGCCATCGTGGTCACGCGGATTGACGAAGGTGGTCTCGATGCCGAAGCGTGGCAGGGTGAGCCCCAGCATGTTGCGCGTGCCGCCGTAGAGCGACGTCGAGGCGACGATATGGCTGCCCGCGCCCATCAGGGTGGCGATGGCGATATGGAGCGCGGCCTGGCCGCTCGAGGTGGCGAGCGCCCCCGAGCCCTCCTCCAGCGCCGCCACGCGTTCCTCGAACACCGCGACGGTGGGATTGGAGATGCGGCTGTAGATGTGGCCGCCGACCTCGAGGTTGAACAGGCTGGCGGCGTGGTCGACGTCGCGGAACACGAACGACGTCGTCTGGTAGATCGGCACGGCGCGGGCGCCGGTTGCCGGATCGGGATGCTGGCCGGCATGCAGCGCCAGCGTGTCGGGCTTCAGGAACCTGGCGTCGGCCACGTCGAACTCATTTCTTGAAAAAGGAGGCCGCGGCTGCGGCGTGACTCTGCTTGGACTTGAGCATTTCCTCGACCCGGGCGACCTCGGCCTTGAGCACGGCGATGTATTCCTTGAGGTCGTCGATGTTCATCGAGTCGAGATTCTTGGGCAGCGGTTTCTTCTGCTTGGGATCGAGATCGTCGAGGTCGAAGGCCATGGCGCGGCTCCACGGAAGCGGCTAAGGGAGACCTACCATCGCTCCCCTCACTTCGAAAGGCCGACGACAATGAGCGCGCTTCCCGCCACGATGAACTGTGTCGAAATCAGCAAGCCGGGCGGACCGCAAGCGCTCGTGCCGACGACGCGGCCGCTGCCCCGGCCCAAGCACGGCGAGATCCTGATCAAGGTCGCGGCAACCGGCGTCAATCGTCCCGACATCGCCCAGCGCGCCGGCCTCTATCCGCCGCCGCCGGGCGCCTCCGATCTGCCGGGCCTCGAAGCCGCCGGCACCGTCGCGGCACTTGGCGAGGGCGTGTTGGGATGGACAGCGGGCGATGCCGTCTGCGCGCTGACGCCGGGCGGTTCCTATGCCGAGTACTGCACCGCGCCCGCGCCGCAATGCCTGCCGCCCCCCAAGGGCTTCGACATGCTGCGCGCGGCGGCGCTGCCGGAGAACTATTTCACCGTCTGGCACAATCTCTTCGAGCGCGGCCAGCTCAAGGCAGGCGAATCGGTGCTGATCCACGGCGGTGCGAGCGGCATCGGCACGACGGCGATCCAGCTCGCCAAGGCGTTCGGCGCCACGGTGTTCACCACCGTGCGGACGCCCGAGAAGGCCATGGCGGTGCGCGCACTCGGCGCCGACCACGCGGTGCTCTACAAGGACAACGACTGGGCGGCCGAAGTGAAGAAGCTGTCGGGCGGCGTCGACGTCGTGCTCGACATGGTGGCCGGCGACTACATTCCGCAGAACCTGCAGCTCCTGAAGCAGGACGGCCGGCTGGTGCTGATTGCCCTGCAGCGCGGCGCCAAGGCCGAGCTCAACGCCGGACTGGTGATGGTCAACCGCCTCACCATCACCGGTTCGACGCTCAGGCCGCAGAGCGTCGAGAGCAAGGGCCGCATGGCCAAGGGCTTGAAGGAAAAGGTCTGGCCGCTGCTCGAGACCGGCAGGATCAAGCCGATCATCTACAAGACGTTTCCCCTGCACCAAGCCGCGGCGGCGCACGCCGAGCTCGAGCGCGCCGACCATGTGGGCAAAGTGATGCTGACCGTCTAGTCCAGGCGATCGGCGCTGCGCGCCGACGCTTGGTCGACGTTAGCGGTGTTCGTTGACGTCGGGCTGATCGGCCTCGCCGGGATCGACCGGCGTTTCCGGCGCGACTTCGGGCGCCGCTTCCGCCTCGCCCGCCTTGGCTTTCGCCTTCTTGCGGGCGGCGTCCTCGCGGGCGGCCTTGCGGCGCGCCTTGTCGACGGCGTCGTTGAGGTCCTTCAGCGTGCACAGGCCGAGCGTCACGGGATCGCGCGGGCGCACGTTCTGCATGTTCCAGTGGCTGCGGTCCTTGACCGACTGCACCGTGCTCTTGGTCGAGCCGACCAGCTTGGCGACCTGTGAATCCTGCAGTTCGGGATGGACCTTGAGCAGCCAGGCGATGGCGTCGGGCCGGTCCTGACGCTTGGCGACCGGTGTGTAGCGCGGTCCCTTGGAGCGCGCCTGGGGCAGGGGTACGTCGCGCGGGCTGAGCTTCAGGCGGGCCGCCGGATCGGCCTCGCAGCGCTTGATCTCTTCCTTGGTGAGCTGGCCGTTGGTCGTCGGGTCGTAGCCGGTCATGCCGCCTGCCACCTCGCCGTCGGCGATCGCCTGGACCTCGAGCGGATGCAGGCCGGTGAAGGCCGAGATCTGGTCGAACGTCAGGGTCGAGTTCTCGACCAGCCAGACGGCGGTGGCCTTGGGCATCAATACTTGGGACATGAATACACTCTCCTGAGCCCGGATATAGAGGCCGCCCCTGCCCCCGCCAACCCGAAAAGCACCCAACGCGCCAAGTAGTTGGCGCCAAGCAGTTGACCAAAAAAGGAAACGGCCGGGATTTACCCGGCCGTCCCTTGAAGACTTACTACGCTTCGAGAGTGATTACTGGATCACGATCTCGACGCGGCGGTTCTGCGGCTCGCGGACACCGTCCGCAGTCTGGACCAGCGGCATGCTCTCGCCGCGGCCGACGACCGAGATCGCCGTGGCCGGCACGCCTTCGCGAACCAGCGCATCCTTGACCGCATTGGCACGACGCAGCGACAGCGCCATGTTGTAGGCTTCCGGGCCCGACTTGTCGGTATGGCCGGTCGCCGTCACGCGGGCAGAGCCCTTGGTCTTGTAGGCGCCAGCAGCCTGCTTGATGGTGTTGAGCGCCTGGGCCGAGAGGTTCGAGCGATCCCAGTCGAAGAACACCATGAACGACGGCGGCGAAACCGGCGGCGGCGGCGGCGGCGGAGCGGCGTCGGCAGCACCGAACTTGAGCGTCAGGCCGAGCATGACGCTGAAGTTGCTGTTGTTCCAGCCGACACCGTTGATGGTCGGGTTGCTCGTGCCGTAGTAGCGGCCGTCGATGTTCACGCGGAAGTTGGAGTCGACGTTCCAGCCGAGACCGACGATGCCCTGATAGGCGAACACCGTGCTGCTGAGCGAGGAGTTGCCGTCGACGAAGCCGATACCGGCGCCGGCGCCGACATACGGGGTGATCACCGAAGCGGGCATGAAGTCGTACAGCAGGTTGGCCAGGATACCGAGCTGGCCGATCTGAGTGCCCGCATTGGCGCCCGAGATGAACACGTTGGTCTGGTTCTGGCGATAGATGCCTTCAAGTTCGACGCGAGGGCCGACGAAATCGTAGCCGATCTTGCCGCCAGCAGCCCAACCGGTCTGCGGCGACACGCCAACCTGGGTAAGCCCACCAGTAGCGGGGTTGACCACATTGGACGTGATCGTGGTGTTCAGCAGCCAGTTCAGGCCGCCTTCCGCGCCGATATAGAAGCCCGACGACGGAGTCTGCGCCTGGGCCATGACCGGCAGCGCGACGAACGCAGCGGCGGCCATCAAAGCCTTCTTCATGAGTTCTTCCCCTCGTTATTGAAACTTGACGAGCGTTGGCGGGGCTGGTGACTGCCAACTCCCTGCGAGAATATACACACCACAACTAGTGAGGTGCAAGGCGGCCCGGCTTTTCGGCCTCAACCTGTGGCCGCGCCGCAACAGTGGCCACGTTTGCGGCCCTGCAGTGTTTTCAGCGACCCGTCTGGCCCGAACTATACCCCGAACTATATCTTGTGTCGGGGTCAAATGCACTCCGGGTGCGGGAATCGGGGTGCGAATGCCCCAAAAC
>CAMDCE010000112.1 GCA_945889625.1 Asaia bogorensis
AAGGCCTTGAGGTTGCCGCGAATGCCTTGGGCGATGGCGAAGCTCGACGCGTCTTCGACCGCGCTGTTGACCTTGAGGCCGGTCGCCACCCGGTTCTGGACGGTGTCCAGGCGGGAATTGACGGCGTTAAGGTTCTGCAGCGCGACGAATGCGCCGACGTTCGTGTTGATGGAGTTCTGGATGGGCATGACGAGGACGCTCCTCTTCTAGGTTTGTCCGATTGATGAAACACCCGCCGATCTGCCACGATCTGCGGGCGGGATACTTCTATCCGCCGCCACAATCTCACCATCGGCGACGGATGTCAAGCACTACGTTGGTTAAGTAACTGTAAACACGCGACATAAATGCGACCTTAGACGGCGACGCCGGTAAAACCTAAAAATCCATCGAATTGTAGACAATTACGGGGGCTGGCGGATCCGATCCGATCACCGCGCGGGCGAACCCCGGAAAACCCCTCACACTATCCGACCGTCGCCCCGCTTCCGACAGAGCAGGCCGGCAGGGCGTTCAGAATTGACGACTGCCGCCTATTTGCCACCCACGCTCGAGGCCGCCCAATTACTGGCGCCAATACTGCCTCGCCGCCCCGCCAATCCTTCATCTTCACGGCGTCGAGCATATCGCAGCCGCCGGAAATCGGCTATATCCCTTGCGCATCACAGTTTTCCAGGGCTGGCGCGATTCACCCGATCTCATGACCCCGCACGAAATCCTCGATATCCTGAAAAAGCACGAACTTTGGCTTGCCAAGAAAGTCGGCGGTGCGCGGGCGGACTTCTCGCGTAAGAGCCTGGCGGGAATGGTGCTTTCCCGGGCCCCGCTCAGGCAGGCCAAGCTCGCCGGCGCCAACCTGACGCGCTGCGCCATGGACGGCGCCGACCTCCGCGCCGCCGATCTCTTCTGCGCCAACCTCGACGGGGCGAATCTCGCCTCCGCCAATCTCGCCGGGGCCGATTTCAAGGGCGCCCAGATCCGCAACTGCAACTTCGCCGGCGCCAACCTCAAAGGTGCGGACTTCCGCGGCGGCACGCTGATGAGCGGCCGCCACGACGATGCCGGCCCCGATTCGGGCTTCGTCCCCGGCCATGCCAATGGCGCCGACCTCAGCCATTCGTCGATGAACGACGTCAATCTGGAGGGGGCGCAGATGGCCGGCGCCAACCTGTCCGGCGCCAACATGCGGGGCGCCAACCTGATCGGCGCCAACCTGGCCGGCTGCATCCTCGCCGACGCCAACCTGACCGGCGCCAACCTGAAAGGGGCCAACCTGAAAGGGGCGGTGCTCGCCAACACCGCGCTCAAGGGCGCCAACCTCACCGACGTCAAGCTCGAGGGCGTCGATCTTTCCGCCGCCGATCTGACCGGGGCCAGCGTCCGCAGCCCCGATTCGCTGTCTCCTGACGTCAAGCAGATCCTGGCGAGCCATTTCGACTGGATCCGCTCCGACGGACGGCGCGGCACGCGGGCCAAGCTGGTCAAGGCCGACCTCAGCTACATCAACCTCGCCGGGGCCGACCTTTCAGGCGCCGATCTGCACGATTCCAACCTGACCGGCGCCAATCTCAGCAAGACCAGCTTCGTCATGTCCGATCTCTCCGGCACCAATCTCGTCGGCGCCGACCTGTCGCAATCCAAGCTCGACGGCATCAACCTCGCCAAGGCGGACCTGTCGAACGCCCGGCTGGCCGGGGCCCAGCTCGGCCCGGTCGACATCAAGGACGCCTCGGGCAAGCCGACCGGACGGCGCTGGCCGTCCAACCTCGCCTCCGCCAAGCTCGCCGGCGCCGACCTGACGTCCGCCAATCTCCAATACGCCAATCTCGGCCACGTCGATTTCAGCGGCGCCAACATGACAAAGGCCGACATGTCCAAGGCCAACCTGACCGAAGCCAAGATGGACGGCGCCATTCTCGACGGTGCCGCCTTCGACAAGGTCTGACGGGCTAGGCATCCCGTAACACAGTCCCCATATAAGCTAAGTCCCTCAACCAGCGACCTTTCGTCCCTCCCCCTGGCGCTTTATGCTGCGCTGCGGTAAAGGACGCGCCCTGCGCACGGCCGGAATCCCATGGATATTCGAAACATCGCCATCATCGCCCATGTCGACCACGGCAAGACCACGCTGGTCGACACCCTGCTCAGACAGAGCGGCACCTTCCGCGCCAACCAGCAGGTGGCCGAGCGCGCGCTCGACCGCAACGACCTCGAGCGCGAACGCGGGATCACCATTCTCGCCAAATGCACCTCGGTCGCCTGGAAGGGCGTGCGCGTCAACATCGTCGACACCCCCGGCCACGCCGACTTCGGCGGCGAGGTCGAGCGCATCCTCTCCATGGTCGACGGCGTCCTGGTCCTGGTCGACGCCGCCGAAGGCGTGCTGCCGCAGACCAAGTTCGTCACCGGCAAGGCGCTCCAGCTGGGCTTGCGGCCGATCGTGGTCATCAACAAGATCGACCGCCCGGATGCACGGGCGAACGAGGTCCTGAACGAGGTCTTCGATCTGTTTGCCGCGCTCGGCGCCACCGACGAGCAGCTCGACTTCCCGACCCTCTACGCCTCCGGGCGCGACGGCTGGGCGGCCGAGTCCCTGGAAGCGCCGCGCGACAGCCTGTCGCCGCTGTTCGACCTGGTCGTGGCCCATGTGCCGGCCGCCGTCGGCGACGCCGAGGCGCCTTTCGCCATGCTGGCGACCACCCTCGAATACGACCCCTATCTCGGCCGCATCCTGACCGGCCGCATCCATACCGGCGTCGCCAAGCCCAACATGGCGATCAAGTCGATGGACCGCGACGGCAAGATCATCGAGCAGGGCCGGATGTCGAAGCTGCTGGGATTCCGCGGCCTCGAGCGGGTGCCGCTGGATCGCGCGGACGCCGGCGACATCATCGCCATCGCCGGGCTGACCAAGACCACCGTCGCCGACACCATCGCCGATCCCCTCGTCATCGAGGCGATCCACGCCAATCCGATCGATCCGCCGACGCTGGCGATGACCTTCTCGGTCAACGACTCGCCGCTCGCCGGGCGCGAAGGCGACAAGGTGACCACCCGGATGATCCGCGACAGGTTGTTGCGGGAATCCGAAGGCAACGTCGCCATCATCGTCACCGAAAGCGAGGAGAAGGACGCCCTTGAGGTCGCCGGCCGCGGCGAGCTGCAGCTCGGCGTCCTCATCGAGCAGATGCGGCGCGAAGGCTTCGAGCTTTCGATCAGCCGCCCGCGCGTGCTGATGAAGTCCGATCCGATCACCGGCCAGCGCCAGGAGCCGATCGAGGAAGTCGTCATCGACGTCGACGAGGCCTATTCCGGCGTCGTCGTCGAGAAGCTTTCCGAGCGCAAGGCCGAGCTGACCGAGATGCGTCCGGCCGGCGCCGGCAAGCAGCGCCTGGTGTTCCTCTGCCCGTCGCGCGGCCTGATCGGCTACCACGGCCAGTTCCTGACCGACACCCGCGGCACCGGCGTCATCAACCGGATCTTCCACGGCTACGGCCCGTGGCGCGGCAACATTCCAGGCCGCCGCCAGGGCGTGCTGATCTCGACCGAGCCGGGCGAGGCCGTCGCCTTCGCCCTCTGGAACCTGGAGGCGCGCGGCGTGCTGTTCGCCGAGCCCGGGGTCAAGGTCTACCAGGGCATGATCATCGGCGAGAACAGCCGCGGCCACGACCTCGACGTCAATCCGGTGAAGACCAAGAAGCTCACCAACATCCGCGCCGCCGGCAAGGACGACGCCATCCTGCTGACGCCGCCCCGGCGGATGTCGCTCGAGGATGCGCTGGCCTACATCGAGGACGACGAGCTGGTGGAAGTGACGCCGAAGGCGATCCGGCTCAGGAAGCGTGCCCTCGATCCCAACCAGCGCAAGCGCGAAGCGAAGGCGGCCGAGGCATAGGTCGGCGACGGGCCGCCGCCGCCCGGCGGTCACCGATTCTGCCCAAAATCGCGGCCTGGCCGCCGGTTCGACCAAGATCTGATTGTCAATTCCCGCGTTCGCGGTTACCTACGCGACGGGTCCTTGCGCGCAAGAATCGACAAAGGCCGGTAAATCCGGCCGACGGGGGCCATAGCCTGGGGAGGTCGGCAAGGTGTTAACACTCCTTCGCCTGAGCCAGTTGATCGACTACATGAACGAGCGGTTCGGCCGCATCGCCAACTGGCTGGTGCTGCTGGCTTGCCTGATCAGCGCCGGCAATGCCATGAGCCGCTATGCCTTCGATCTCAGCTCGAACGCGTGGCTCGAGGTCCAGTGGTACATGTTCGCGCTCGTGGTGATGCTGGGCGCGCCCTATACGCTGAAGCGAAACGAGCATGTGCGCGTCGACATCATCTACCTGAACCTCTCCGAGCGCGGGCAGCACTGGATCGACATACTCGGGGGGCTGCTCTTCCTGATGCCGGCCATGGTGATCCTCGGCTGGCTCTCCTGGCCGTTCTTCCATCAGTCCTATCTGGTCGGCGAATGGTCGGGCAACGCCGGCGGGCTGATCCGCTGGCCGATCAAGTTCGTGCTGCCGCTCGGCTTCGCGCTGCTGGCGCTGCAGGGCATCTCCGAGATCATCAAACGCTTCGGCGCGCTCAACGGCTATGTCCAGGTCGAGGCCCGCTACGAGAGGCCGACCCAATGATTCCTCTCGAGATCATGCCGCCACTGATGTTCGGCGGCCTCGTGCTGTTCATGCTGTTCGGCTACCCCGTCGCCTTCTCGCTCGCCGCCGTCGGCATGTTCTTCGGCCTGATCGGCATCGAACAGGGCTTTTTCACCTACCACTTCCTGCAGGCGATCCCCGAGCGGGTGTTCGGCAGCGTGCTCGCGAACGAGCTCCTGCTGGCGATCCCGTTCTTCACCTTCATGGGCGCGATCCTGGAACGCTGCGGGCTCGCCGAGGACATGCTGGATTCGATGGGGCAGCTGTTCGGCACGCTGCGCGGCGGCCTCGGCTACTCCGTCATCATCGTCGGCTTCATCCTGGGCGCGATCACCGGCACGGTCGCGGCCCAGGTCATCGCCATGGCGCTGATCTCGCTGCCGGTGATGATGCGCTACAAATACAATGTCCGCTACGCGACCGGCGTGCTGGCGGCGTCGGGAACGATCACCCAGCTGGTGCCGCCGTCGCTCGTCCTGGTCGTGCTGGCCGACCAGCTCGGCAAGTCGGTCGGCGACA
>CAMDCE010000113.1 GCA_945889625.1 Asaia bogorensis
AAAGCTGTTGCCGGGACGACGGTTCGGGATGCGCGCGGGGTGACGCATGAAGCCATTTGCGAACGAGCGCCGCGATCGATGCCATGGCGGAGAAACCTAAACCGATCCCGCCAGCGATGCTATAGAGGCCGCGTGAAGATCGAGCCCCGCCAGGTCGAAGCGTTTCTCAAGGCCCGGGACCCCAAGATCCGAGCCGTGGTGGTCTACGGCAACGACGACGGGCTGATCGCCGAGCGCGCCGCCCAGCTCGCCAGAACCGTCTGCGAGGATCTCAAGGATCCGTTTCGCGTCGTCGATATCGCGGGCGATGCGCTCAAGAACGATCCGGCACGGCTGGCCGACGAATTCTCCGCCATGTCGCTGATGGGCGGCCGCCGGGTGGTCCGCGTGCGGCCGGCCGGCGAGGAGTCCGTGACGGCCCTGGAAAACCTGGTGGCGGCGGGACCGGGCGATGCGCTGATCGTGCTGGAAGGCGGCAACCTCACGCCACGCTCGGCGCTGCGTGCCCTGGCCGAGACCGAAGCCTGCCTGGCGGCGATGCCGTGCTACATGGATTCGGCCGAGGCGCTGGGAGGGCTGGTCGAGAGCGCGGCGCGCGCCCAGGGTCTTGGCGTCGATGCCGATGCGCTGGACTGGATCGTCGAGCGGCTGGGCGGCGATCGCGGCCAGACCCGCAGCGAGATCGACAAGCTGCTGCTCTACAAGGCGGGCGACGCCAACAAGACCGTCACCCTCGACGATGCCATCGCCGTGCTGGGCGACACCGCCGCGATCGGCATCGACAATGTGATCGCCGCCACCTTCGACGGCGAGCTGGTGGCGCTCGACCGTGCCCTCGACCGCGTCTTCGCCGAGGGCGGAAACCCGGTGCAGCTCGTGCGCTCCCTGCAGCGCCATGTCGACCAGCTTCACCTCGTGTCGGGGCACGCCGGCAAAGGCGGCAACCTCGAAGGCGCGATGTTCAAGGCGCGCGGCCTGCCGCGCGGCGGGCCGGTGCGCCAACGCTTCGAGCGGCACCTGCGCAGCTGGCCGCTGCCGCGGCTGAGTTCGGCCCTTCAGGTGATCCTCGAGGCCGAAATCCAATGCAAGACCACTGGCCTGCCGGACGAAGCGATCGCCCGCCGCCTATGCCAACGGCTCGCTCAGGCGGGACCCGGGGCGCGGAGGCGGCGCTAGGCCGGCACGTCGAAGCTTGCGGGTGTCTCGCCGCGCTGCCAGCGCTCGTACATCGTGGCGTAGGCCTCCTCGAGATGGCGGCGGAAGCGGTCGGTATCGAACAGCGGCGACGTCGGGCGCCCCGCTTCGACCTTTTGCCGCAACTTGCCCAGCAACGGGCCGTCGGTCGCGAGCTTCAGGGCCAGCGCTTCATATTCTTCCAGGGAATCGACGACCAGTTCCGGCAGACCCGACGTGTGCAGCAGGCTGCTGGCGACACGCGAGACGAACGTCTCGCCGCACAGCGTCAGCAGCGGAACGCCGGCCCACAGGGCGTGGCTAGCGGTCGAATGCGCGGCGTAGGGAAATGTGTCGATGAACAGATCGGCAAGCCGGTGCCGCGCCAGATGGTCGGCCAGATCGACACGCCGGGCGAACACCAGACGGTCGCCGGAAACGCCCCGTCGTTCGGCCTCATGCCGGAGATTGGCAGTCGAAGAGTCGCTCTCGTGCCGCAGCCACAGCACGCTTGCCTCCACGGCACGCAAAAGTCGCATCCAGACGTCGAAGACTGCGGGAACGATCTTGTAGCTGTTGTTGAACGAGCAAAAGACGAAGCCTTGTTCGGGCAAGCCCGCTTCGCGGCGCGTTGGGGGAGCGCCGGCGACCGGCTGGGCATCGTCGCTGACCAGAAAGCTGTCGGGCAGACGCACGACCTTCTCGCGATAGAAGGCCTCGAGCTCCGGCGGAATGACGTGCCGGTCGGCCACGATGTAGTCGATGAAGGGCGCCCCCATCGTCGCCGGAAAGCCTTGCTGGAGCACCTGTATCGGCGCCGGCCGAAGCGCCAGGATCGAGGCGCGATGATTGGCGGTATAGCCCGCGATATCGACGACGATGTCGATCTGCTCCTTGCGCAGCAGTCGCGCGACCGTCAAATCGTCGATGCCCCGCACGTCGATGAAACGGTCGAAGGCACGTTCGAGACGGGCTCGCATGTCGCTTCCGTCGTTCTGACCGTACGAGATGGCCGTCACCTCGAAGCGTGCCCGATCGTGTCGTTCGAACAGTCCGGCAAACGAATAGGCAACGGCGTGCTCGCGAAAATCGCCGGACAAGTAGGCGAGGCGAATGCGCTGGTGTTCGACCCTTGGCCGCGGCGGCAACGGTTGTTTGGCGGCGAATTCGCGAGCGGCGTAGATTTCCGAGCAGCGCAACTGGAGGGCGGCCGACCGGGAATGCCAGGTGAAAGACAGCGGATCGTCCGCCGGCTCGCCACGCTCGACACGCTGGGCGATGTCGGCGGAGAGCGCGTCGAAGTCCGTCCAGTCGCACGAGCTCATGCGCATCGAGAGCAGGCTGCCGCGCAGATAGGGCCGGTCCGGCACCAGCGCCATCAGGCGGGTGCAGTTCTGCACGGCCTCGTCGAAGCGCTTGAGGGAAAACAGCAGGTTCCCGCGGTTGAGCAAGGCCTCGACGTAGTCCGGCTTGAGCCGCAACGCGCGGTCGTAGCTCGCCAGCGCGTCCTTCAAGCGGCCGAGGTCCTGCAGGGCCATGCCGCGGTTGCTCAGCACGTCCGGGCTGTCGGGCTTGAGCTTGAGCAGGCGATCCATCGATTCGACGGCGGCGGCAGGCTTGGCCTGGCGGAGCTGGATCACGCCGAGCATGTGCAGCGCGCCCAGGTGCGTGGCCTGTCCCTTCAACACAGCGCGGGCGAAGGCTTCGGCGTCGCCGAGCCGGCCCTGCCGATACGACATCACGGCCTGCTGGAAGGCGGCGGCGGGATTTGCGGGGGCCATGTCGGGGAAGAGACTAGCCCAAAAAGCGGCGGCGCCCGAAAGGGGCGCCGCCGATGGCCGGAGATGGGAGAGCCGGCCGGGCGCCGGCGGTGTGGGGCCGGCGCTGGGAGCTGGGGGGAAATGCTAGCGGCGCAGCTTGCCGTCGGGCTCGACGCCGAACAGGGGGCGCTGGCCGGCGAGCATGGCGCGCAGGGCGGCCGCGGCAGCAATATCCTGGGCGCTGGGGCCGGTGGCCGGCGCCGCGGCAACGCTGGCAGCCGCCGGCTCGTCGACCGGAAGGGTGGCGCCGTAGACCGTGACGCTGAGCAGGGAGGCGGCCACACCCGAGGCCATCATGATGAGGGCGTTGCGGAAAGCGGCGTTCATGGGCGGGCGAAGCGTGTTCATCGGTGTCTCCTCTGGTCTTTTCTTGGCGCCCCCGATCTTGTTTGGCGCCGTGTTCCGATGACGCTGACAATAGGCGCGGTCGGTATCGCCCGGATTACGCAAGGGCCCGACTTGGTATCGTGGGTATCGCCCGTGGGCGGGTGTCGGCCATCCTGATCGACCCGCGGCGTCCCACTGGCGTGGGACTGCGCGGGACGGCGATGGCACAAGGCTTTGGGGCCATTCGTCCCGAATCCGGACACACCCCGTGCGCGGTATTTTGATACCGCGGTCAGGCCGATTTCAGCGACGAGTCAGGCGATCGACAACCGCGTAGAGCTGATCGTAGTCGCGGATCTCCAGGGTCAGCAGGGTCTTCTCGCCGCCGCCTCGTCGATCGAAGCTGCGCTCGGCCATTTGCCTCGGCGGTTCAGCTCTGCTCGTCGTCATTGAAGACGATACGCCCGTAGTCGCGCGCGCCATGAAGGACGTGCAGGATCTCGACGGTGTTGCGACGGACTTCATAGAAAATCAGGTAGTTGCCGTGGGTTCGACTGCGCAGCGTTGGGTCGCGCCGTCGGTCGACGAGGGGAAAACCACGTGGTGCCCTGCCGATTGCCTTACAAGCCCTTGCCAGTTCTGTCAGGAACGTCAGCGCCCGGCCCGGATTGTCCTGAGCGATCCAATCGCCGATATCTTCGAGATCAGTTTCAGCGCTGCGCGTGAAGACGACCTTCACGCCTGCGACTTGGCCATCTGGCGGTACTTGTCTTCGAGCCGGCCAAAAACCCGTTCAGCCGGCTTTACGCGGCCGGCCTTCGCATCGGCCCGCCCGCGCGCGATCGCGAGGTCGAGGGCTGCAAGGCGCTTTTCGCGCTCTTCCAGAAGCCTCAGGCCTTCGCGCAACACCTCGCTTTTGGAGTTGTATCGGCCGCTGGATACGAGCGCAGAGATGAATTTCTCAAGTTGGACGCCGAGAGCGACACTGCTCGCCATGGCTACCTCCGCTGGTCGTGAGCAATTTACGGCAGATCAATAACTATTATCAAGCCTGATCGCTTCAGACCTCCTTCCGCCTCAGCGACGCGTCAGGCGATCGACAACCGCGTCGAGTTGGTCGTAGTCGCGGATCTCCAGGGTCAGCAGGGTCTTCTCGCCGCCGCCGCGCATCGCCAGGTTCGCCTTGATCCCCAGCGATTCCTCGATGCGCTTTTCCAGCGCCCGTGTGTCGGCGGTCTTGGTGTCTGCCGGCTTCTTGCCCGGCTTGCCCTTGCGGGGCTTCTCGCCGGCCGCCAGCCGCTCGAGCTCGCGGACGCTGAGTTTTTCCTTCACCGCCCTTTCCGCCATGGTGGCGGGATCGGCAAAGCCGAGCAAGGTGCGCCCATGGCCGGCCGAGAGCTGGCCGTGGCGGATCAGCTCCTGCACTTCGGGTGGCAGGTCGAGCAGGCGGAGCGTGTTGGCGACCTGCGGCCGGCTCTTGCCGACGGTTGCCGCGATCTCTTCCTGGGTCTGATTGAATTCCGCCCGCAAGCGCTCATAGCCCGCCGCTTCGTCGATCGGCGACAGGTCGGCGCGCTGCAGGTTCTCGACCAGGGCAATCTGCAAGGCTTCGAGATTATCGAAGGGGCGCACCACGACCGGCACGTCGTGAAGTTGCGCCTGCTGCGCCGCCCGCCAGCGCCGTTCGCCGGCGATGATCTCGTAGGCGTTCGGCTCGCCCGGGACCGGCCGCACCAGGATCGGCTGCAGCAGACCGAACTGACGCACGGAGTCGACCAGCACG
>CAMDCE010000114.1 GCA_945889625.1 Asaia bogorensis
GTCCATGAACAGCGGATTGATCGTCTTGGTGAGGAAGTTGAAGCGCCAGCCGTTCTCGTCGCCGGTCGGCGACAGCACGGGCGGCAGGCGGCGCGGGTTCAGCACGTTGCCGCCGGGCAGGTCGAGCGGCAGGCTCAGACAGAATGAAATGCCTTCCTTCACCTCGGCGATGCCCTCGAGAACCTTCTTGGGCGTGATGAGGTTGAGGCGGCCCAACTGGTCGTCGTCGCCCCAATCGCCCCAGGTCGAGCCCTCTGGCCGGTGCTTCCAGCGTTTCATTCTTCGATCTCCCTCGGTTGCGAGGGGACACTACCCGCGCATGGCTCCTTCGCGCAATTCCGCCAGCCGGCGGAACGCGGATGGGTTATTCTCCGCGCATGTCATCTACTTCCGCTTTGCCACTCGACCGCGACGTCCGCCTCATCAGCCTGATCGGCGTCGCCCACGGCACCAGCCACTACTATCAGCTCGCTTTCGTGACGATGCTGCTGATTGTGCGCGAAAAGGCCGGGCTGTCGTTCACCGATGTCGGCGCCCTCGGCGCGATCTACTACGTGGTCTCGGGCACCTGCCAGACCGCCGCGGGTTTCGCCGTCGACCGCTTCGGCGCCTGTCCGATCCTGGCGGGCGGCCTGGCTCTGGCGGCCGTCGGACTCGCGCTCACCGCCTTCGCCGATTCATTTTGGACATTCGCCGCCATCTCGATCGTGGCCGCCATCGGCAACTGTGTTTTTCATCCCGCCGACTTCGCCATCCTGAATTCGTCGGTGAACCAGGGCCGGCTCGGCCGCGCCTACAGCATCCATGGCCTGGGTGGCTCGCTGGGCTGGGCGGCAGCGCCGATCATCTATTTCCTCGACGACCTGATTGGCCGCACCGGCGCGGCTTTGATCGGCGCGCTGCCCGGTCTGGTGCTGGCCGTTCTCGTTTGGAGCCAGCGCGAGCGTATCGTCGATCACCGCGCCGAAGTGCGCGCTGCGGCTGCAGCCGAAGGTGCAAGGGCAGGGATCGGCCTCTTCCTGGAAGGATCGATCCTGCTTTGCTTCGTTTACTTCGCGCTTATTGCGGTCAACACCGTCGGCATCCAGCAGATGGCGGTGCCGGCGTGGATGCAGATGTTCGGGGTCAAGGAGAGTTACGCGGCCCTTTGCCTGATCGTGTTCATGGTCGGCTCGGCCGGCGGCATGCTGGCCGGCGGCTTCTTTGCCGACAGCGTGAAGCGTCACGATCTTGTGGCCTTCGGTGGTCTGATCGTCGCCTCGGCTCTGACGCTGCCGGTCGCCACCATGAGCGTGACGCCGGCGTTGCTGCTGCCATTGGTGGCACTGGCCGGCTTTTCCGGCGGCGTGACCAACCCGTCGCGCGACCTGATCGTGCGCGGTGCCACACCGCCGGGCGCCTCGGGCAAGGTCTTCGGCTTCGTCTATTCCGGCCTCGATGTCGGCTCGTTCGTCGGCCCGCCGCTGTTCGGCTATCTGATGGATCTGCATCTGCCATCGGCGATCTTCTGGATCGCGGTGGTGCTCTACGTCGTGAACGCCTTCATGGTGCTGACCATCCGGCAGGCGAGCCCGCAGCGCGTTCCACTCGCCGCCGAATAGCCTAGGCCGCGGCTTCGAGCGCTTCCTGGGCCGCCAACCAGCGCTTCTCGGCGTTGACGACCTCGCGGTCGAGGCGGGCTTTTTCCTTCTGCAGCTCGGCCACGACGCTGCCCGGACCCGAATAGATCGCCGGGTCGGCCAGCCTGGCCAAAATGCCGTTCAGCTGCTCGGTGAGGCGCGCCAGCATCTTCTCCGAGTTGTCGACGGCCTTCTTGAGCGGCGCCTTGTTGCTGCGCTGGTCGGCCGCGGCCTTGCGCTGTTCCTTCTTGGAGGCCGCATCCGCAGGCTTTTCCTGCTTGGCCGGCCTGGCGCCGCGCTCCTTTAGGAGCTTGACCTGGTAGTCGTCGACGTCGCCGTCGAAGGCCTTCACCGTACCGCCGTCGACCAACCACAGCGTGTCGGCGACCATCTTCACCAGATGGGTGTCGTGGCTCACCAGCACGACGGCGCCCTCGAAATCGTTGATGGCTTCTACCAGCGAAGCGCGTGCGTCCATGTCGAGATGGTTGGTCGGCTCGTCGAGCAGCAGCATGTGCGGCGCGGCGCGCGTGGCCAGCGCCAGCAAGAGGCGGGTCTTCTCGCCACCCGACAGCACGCCGACCTTGAGATTGGCGCGGTCGCGCGAGAAACCGAAGCGGCCGAGCTGGCCGCGTACCTTGGACTCGCCGGCGGTCGGCCCCAGCGCGCGGTTCATGTGGTCGAACGGTGTCGCCTCGTAGTCGAGGCCTTCTTCCTGATCCTGTGAGAAGTAGCCGACGCGCAGCTTCGGCGTCTTCTTGAGCTTGCCCTCGTGCGGCTCCAGCCGCTGCGAGATCAGGCGAATGAAGGTCGACTTGCCGTTGCCGTTCTGGCCGAGCAGCGCGATGCGGTCTTCCATGTCGATGCGCAGGTCGAGGTTCTTCAGCACCAGCGGCCCGTCGGGATAGCCGACGGAGACTTCGTCGAGCGTCTCGATCGGCGAGGCCAGGAGGTCGGGCGAGGGGAAGTTGAACGAGACCTTCTCCTCGATCGGCACCGAGGCGACCAGCCCCAGCTTCTCGATCATCTTCATGCGCGACTGCGCCTGGCGGGCCTTGCTCGCCTTGGCCTTGAAGCGGTCGACGAAGGCCTGCATGTGCTTGCGCTGGGCCGCGACCTTCTGCTGCTGGGCGGCGTCGTTGGCCAGCCGCTCGGCGCGGGTGCGCTCGAAGAAGTCGTAGTTGCCGGTGTAGGGCACCAGCTTCTGGTTATCGATGTGCACGATGTGGTCGCAGACGTCGTTCAAGAGGTCGCGGTCGTGGCTCACCATCAGCAGCGTGTTGCGGAAGCGCTTGAGGTGCTCGGTGAGCCACAGCATGGCTTCGAGGTCGAGATGGTTCGACGGCTCGTCGAGGATCAGGAGGTCGGGGTCGCTGAACAGCGTGCCGGCCAGCGCCACGCGCATGCGCCAGCCGCCGGAGAATTCGCCGCAGGGCCGGCCCTGCTTTTCGTTGTCGAAGCCCAGGCCGTACAGGATCGAGGCGGCGCGCGAGGGTGCGGAGGAGGCGCCGATCTCGTCGAGCCGGGCATGGATCTCGGCCTGGCGGATGCCGTCGTGGCAGGTCTCGGCCTCGGCCAGCAGGGCGGCGCGCTCCTTGTCGGCGGCCAGAACGGCGTCGAGGACGGTGATGTCGCCGCCCGGCGGATCCTGGGGCACCGAGCCGATGCGGGTGCGGCCCATCAGGTTGATCTCGCCGCCGTCGACCTCGATCTCGCCCTGGATCAGCTTCAGCAGGGTCGATTTGCCGGCGCCGTTGCGGCCGACCAGACCGACCTTCCAGCCATCGGAAAAGGCCGCGGAAGCGCGGTCGAACAGCACGCGTTCGCCATGGCGAAAGGAAAGGTCGTTGACGTGGAGCATGGGGCCGGGGGGATTAGCACGCGGGACCGCGCGATCCAACCGGCTTGCCGGCCCCAAAACCCGCGTCTATAAGGCGCGCCCACGCGTTGAAAATATGCACTGCACGAGGATTTCATGGCCGTTGAACGCACTTTCTCGATCATCAAGCCCGACGCCACGCGCCGGAACCTGACCGGCAAGGTCAACGCCCGCTTCGAGGAAAAGGGCCTGCGCATCGTGGCCCAAAAGCGCCTGTGGATGAGCCGCCAGCAGGCCGAACAGTTCTATGGCGTGCACAAGGCGAGGCCGTTCTTCAACGACCTTTGCACTTTCATGACGTCAGGACCGGTGGTCGTTCAGGTTCTGGAAGGGGAGGGCGCGGTCGCCAAGAACCGCGACATCATGGGCGCCACCAATCCGGCCAATGCGGCGGCCGGCACGATCCGCAAGGATTTTGCCGAATCGATCGAGGCCAATTCGGTGCATGGCTCCGACTCGACCGAGAACGCCGCGATCGAGATCGCCTATTTCTTCTCCCGGACGGAAATCGTCGGCTGAGATCAGCCGAGCATGGCGAAGGCGATCAGCAGCACGACATGGCCGCCGACGCCCAGCAGCACGGCGAGCAGGCCGACATGGCCGACCAGGCCCAGCGCCATGCAGCTCAGAGTGAGCACGATCGACAGGATCGAGAACAGCACCAGCTTGTTGAAAGCGGCGAAGGTCTCCTGGTGAGCGCGAAAATCGTCGTCGGCCATCGTGGTTCCCCAAATTTCGTTGCTAATTTTATAGCGAACTAAGCTTCTGCGGAAAAGAGGAGCGTTGCCGCAGGAGCCACACCCGCGACGCTCACCCGGCCGTCCACCACCGCGATGCGGCCTTCGGCGAACCAGCGCACGACCAGCGGATAGAGCCGGTGCTCCTGGCGCAGGATGCGCGCCGCCAGCGCCTCGGCGGTGTCGCCCGGAAGAACCGGCACCGCCGCCTGCGCAACGATCGGCCCGCCATCGAGGTCGGCCGTCACCAGGTGCACCGTGCAGCCGCTGATGCGCGCGCCCGCGTCGATCGCCTGCTGCTGGACATGCAGGCCCTTGAAGGCGGGCAGCAGCGAGGGGTGGATGTTGATGAGCCGGCCGGCCCAGCGTCCGGGAAACCACGGACTCTGGATGCGCATGAAGCCGGCCATCGCCACCAGCCCGACGCCGTGCTTCTCGAGCTCGGCGGAGACGGCGCGGTCGAAGGTTTCGCGGTCGGGATAGTCCTTGTGCGGCACCACCGCCGTTGCCACGCCGGCATCGCGTGCGATCTTGAGGCCGGGCGCTGAGGCGACGTTGCTTACCACGCAGGCGATTTCGGCGGGATAGTCCTTGGCCTCGGCGGCACGGATCAGCGCGGCCATGTTGCTGCCGCGGCCCGAGATCAGGATTCCGACCCTCAGCTTCGCCATAGATTCTCGGCGTGCTCGACAATGCAGTCGGCCTCGGCG
>CAMDCE010000115.1 GCA_945889625.1 Asaia bogorensis
GCTCGATCACCTGATCTTCCAGCCGCGCCCGCCGGGCATGCCCTTGCGCCAGGCGATCGACGAACTCGAGGTGATCGCCAGGGACACGATGGCCATCGTTCGCCGCGGCCTTGCCACGTTGTCGATCTAACCAAATTCAGGACGCAGGCTACTCGCGAGCAGCTCCTGGTCCACCGTCCCCGTCACGTAGGCCAGGATGCGCGCCCAATCCATAAACGACCCCTGCCCTGTCCTGACCCCGGCGACGGCGTCACGGGCCGTCTCAAATTCTACCAGACCGCCACTGCACCGCTATGCCGACCTCGGCTAACTGACTGGTTTCTCGGCCGTTTCAGTTTTTTGACCGACCGCGCGCGATGACGGCGGCCTCGGCAGCCATCGGCACATGGCGAAGCGCGATTTCGATTTCAGCGAGTTCGACCCGATTGCCGCGAATTTTTACCTACGGCGGTGCCGGTAGATCGGCGCGGCAATTGTCGCTCGGGGCGCGCCCATGATCGAGGCGGTGATCCATCCGGTTGAGAATCAGCGCAGCGATCACCCAAGATAAGCCTTTACCAATCGCTCATCCAGCAGGAAGGCCTGCCATTCGCCGCGGCCGATCTCGTGCACGATGTTTCCCACGGCCATGACATAGGCCCGGTCGGTGATCTCCGAAGCAATGCCGACGTTCTGTTCGATCAGCAGCAGGCCCATGCCGCGGTCACGCAACGTCCGGATGACCAACAAGATGTCCTTGACGACCTTTGGAGCCAAGCCCGTCGAGGGCTCGTCCATGATGAGAAGATCGGGCTGCAGCAGCAGCGCGCGGGCGATCGCCACCATCTGCTGCTGGCCGCCGCTCAGCAGCTCGACTGGCGATTCGAGGCGTTCTCTCACCACGGGGAACAGAGCCGTCACCTCGTCCCAGCTGAAACGGTTTCTGCCCGCGCGCACGCGGCGTCCGGCCGTTTCGGCCAGCACGAGGTTCTCGCGCACCGTTAGTTCGCCGAACAGGCGGCGGTTCTCCAGAACGACAGCCAGCCCGTGACGCGCCAGGTCGTGGGCGGGCGTGGTGGTGACGTCGACGTCGTTCTTGAGGATGCTGCCGGTGCGCGCCGGCAGCAGCCCGCAGATCGTGCGCACCAGGGTCGTCTTGCCGGCGCCGTTGGCGCCAACCAGGGCGACGGCCTCGCCGTCGCCGAC
The DNA here is from genome assembly GCA_945889625.1 of Asaia bogorensis. GTDB lineage: Bacteria > Pseudomonadota > Alphaproteobacteria > Reyranellales > Reyranellaceae > Reyranella. Next base: position 1,186 of record CAMDCE010000115.1, read on the forward strand.
CTTCAGGGAGACGTCGCGCAGTACGGTAAGGGCGCCATAGCCGGCGGAGATGGATTTCAGTTCAAGCACGGTTCAAACACCGAGATAGACTTCGCGGACCCGGGGGTCGCGCTGGATGGCCGCCATGTCCCCGCTGGCGATGATCTCGCCGAAATAAAGTGTGTGCACGATGTTGGCCACGGTCATCAGTCCCATGTCGTGCGACACCAGCAAGACCGTTATACCCTCCCTGTTCAAGCGCACGATCCAGTCGCGAAGGTTCTCGATCTCCTGGACGTTGAGGCCCGACGACGGTTCGTCGAGAAGCAGCAGACTCGGCTTGCCGACCACTGCACGCGCGATCTCGAGGATGCGGCGCTGGCCTGCCGTCAGGCTGGCGGCCGGCAGGTGGCGCAGGCCGGTGAGCTTGAAACGCTCGCAGGCGGCATCGGCCTGGTCGCGTATCTCGCGCATCTGGCGCCTCGAAGCAGGCGTGCGGAAGAGGTCTTGCAGCATGGTGCTGCGCGTCAGCTTACAGACGCCCACCATCACGTTTTCGAGCACCGTCATCTGCTCGAAGACCTGCGGCGTCTGGAAGGTGCGCACTAGCCCTGCCTGGCCGCGCTGCTGAATCGACTCGCGTCCGAGCGGCGCGCCTCGGTAATTGATGGTGCCCAGCAGAGGCCGGATGTAGCCGGTGACGATGTTGAACAGAGTTGTCTTGCCCGATCCGTTCGGTCCGATCAGGCCGACGATTTCACCGACCGAGACGTCGAGGGTGACGGAACGCAATACGCTGAGGCCGCCGAAACTGTGGCCGATCTCGCGCAACGACAGCAGCGGCGGATCAGCCTGCACGGCCGCCTCGGCGGGCGAGCAGCGCCGCGCGCAGTCGCGCAAAAGCACCCATCAAACCGTCGGGCAGAGCCACGACGACGGCCACGAGCGCAAGGCCGAACAGGATCTGATGGAAGTCCCCCAGTTTGCTGAGTAGCTCCGGCAGAAAGGTCACGAAGACCGCGCCGACGACCACGCCGGGAATCGAGGTGACGCCGCCGACCACGGGAATCAACAGGAAACTGATTGAGCGGTCGACCGTGAAGCTATGGGTGCTCACGAACGCCGCATGATGGGCGAACAGGCCGCCGGCCAGGCTCCCGAACAGGGCACAGAGCACGAAGACCCGGGTACGAAGGTCCTGCAGATCGATCGAAAGAGAGGTCGCCGCGGTACTCGAGTCGCGCATGGCGCGCAGCATCAGGCCGGTCCGGCTGTCGACGAGATTGTGCGCCACGGCCATGCAGGCGAACGCCAGGATCCAGACGAAGTAATAATAGCGCGACGGCCGGTCCAATGCGTAGCCGAACAGGTCGATTTTCGGGATGCCGCCGATGCCGAGCGTACCGCCTGTCAGCCAGTCCCACTCGAAGAAGAGCGCGCTGGCGATGGCACTGAGCGCCAGCGTGCCGAGCGCGAGGAAATAGCCGGTCAGCCGCAGAATGGGCCGGCCGATCACATAGGCGAGCGCCATGCTCAGAACGGCCCCGACCGCGAACCCGACGGCAGTGGGCAGCCCCAGAGTCGCGCTGCAATAAGCGCTGCCGTAGGCGCCGATCCCGTAGAAGGTCGCCTGCGCCAGGTTGACGATGCCGCAGTGGCCGAGCAGCAGTCCGATGCCTAGACCGGCGATGGAGTATATGCCGGTGAAGACCAGCAGGTCGGCGACGTTGCGCGGCACGACGAACGGCAGCGCTGCCCAGACGACCAGCGCGCAGGCAATCCAGGGCAGACGCGCGCGCACTTCCTCAGCCTCCCCGGCGGCCGGTGCGGCCGAGCATGCCTTGCGGCATCAGGATCATGATCGCGATCAGGACCGAATAGGTGACCACGTCCTTGTAGCTGGACGACACGCCGATGATGGCGAGCGACTCGACGAGGCCGAGTGTGATGCCACCGACGGCGGCACCCAGCGGATTGGTGAGGCCGCCGAGAACGGCGGCCGCGAAGCCCTTCAGGGTGAGGCCGAGGCCGAGTTGGTAGTCGACCGAGATCAAGGGCGTCACCAGGATGCCGCCCAGCGCGCCCAGCAGACCGCCCAGGACGAAGGTGAAGGTGCGCATGCGGCCGACATTGATCCCGGTCGTGGCGGCGCCATCGGCGTCGATCGAGGCGGCCATCATGGAGAGTCCGACCATCGTGCGATGGTAGAAGGTGCGAAGGAGCAGGGTGGCGGCAAGGCCGATGGCGATGAGCCAGACTGCATGAACCTGGATGACGGCGTCGAAAATCAGGAAGACGCCCTCGCCGCCGAGTGGTGGCAGCAGATGGCCGTCACGCCCGACGAAGAACAGGATGCTGGCCGAGAGCGTGAGTGCCAGCCCGATGGTCAGAAGCAGAAAGCTGTCCTCGGTCGCGTTCTTCCTGGTCATGTAGCGTACGAACGCGAGCTCGATGCCCGCGCCCAGCAGCGCGCCGACGGCGGCGCCTGCGGCAATCGCCGCGGCATAGGGCCAGTGAGCATGGGTTAGCAGCAGAACGGTCGCCATCGCGCCGATGACGCTGAACTCGCCCTGCATGGCGTTGATGACCCGGCTGCCCTTGAAAATGGCGGCTAGGCCCATACCGACCAAGGCATAGACGATGCCGTTCGTAACGCCGGCCAGGATGGCCTGCACGACCAGGCTGACTGTCATGATGGGGATGCTGCCATCAGACGACGTGCAAGACGGGGCTCTCCGCCAAAAGCCCCGTCCGTGCCCATGCTTACTGCGCGACGCGGAAGGGTAGGCGCGTGTACTTGCCGCCAACCAACTTCGAATAGACATAACTCGTGAGCTTGATGCCGGTCATGTCGTCGGCTGAGAAGTCATAGGTCGCCAGCACGCCCGAATACGGTCCGCGCATGGCATCGCAGATCGCCTGTGGAGAGGCGCCGGCGCCCGCCTTGCCGATTGCCTGGGCCATGATGTGCACCGCATCCCAGCCGATCGCCTCGAAGTTCTTGGCCGTGCTATTGTAGGTCTGCTTGTAGAGGTCGACGAAGGCCTTCTGGTGCGGTAGCGGATCTTCCCCGATCACGAATTCGGCAAAGGTGATGTTGTCGGCCGCCGGGCCCATCGCACTCACGTATTCGTAGGACGACGATCCAAATGCAGCAATGAGGTACTCCCCGCCAGTTGGACAGGATTGGCAGTAGATTAAGCTACAGTCTGGGCCTGCCGACCGGGTTTCACCTTACGCTCGTTACGCTGCCAGGGCTGTCGGGTGAAGGTCCGGGCGTAAGCCCGGGCCGCAAGCCGACAGCC
>CAMDCE010000116.1 GCA_945889625.1 Asaia bogorensis
ATCGAGGGCTTCGAGCTTTCGAACAATCCGGTGCTGCTCGACCTTTACTTCGCCATGCAGACCAAGCGCATCCGGGTCGGCCAGCTCGGCATCGTGTTGCCGGCATCAAACCCGATCCGCGTCGCCGAAGACATCGCCATGCTCGATCACATGACCGGCGGCCGCGCCAATGCCGGCTTCGCCCGCGGCTACCAACGCCGTTGGGTCGACGTGATGGCGCAGCAGACGCACGGCATCCACGGCGCGCTGCCCAACCAGCATGACGAGATCGACAACGCCAATCGCCTGGCCTTCGAGGAGAATTTCCGCATCGTCAAGAAATGCTGGACCGAAGAGATGCTGACCTTCGACGGCAAGTTCTGGAAGGTCCCGGCCGGCCCGACGCCGTGGACGCTCGACACCACGGCAAAATGGGGCAAGGGCGTGAAGGATGGCATCCTTACCTCGGTGGGCGTGGTGCCCAAGCCGCTGCAGAAGCCGCATCCGCCGCTGTTCCAGCCTTTCGCCAGCTCGGAGAACACGGTGCGCTTCTGCGCCAAGGAAGGCGTCACGCCGATCCTGCCGCCCATGCTGCCGGTGTACGAGGAGAAGCTCTACAGCGTCTATTCCGAGGTCTCGGGCAAGCCCAGGGGGCAGGGTGTCGGCGTGTTGCGCGACGTCATCATCACCGACAGCGACGAGGAGGCGAGGGCGCTGTGGCGCGACTCGGGCCAGTTCTCGGGACGGGCCTGGTTCGAGCCGTTCGGCTTCCGCCGGGGAATGCTGGATCCCAAGACCGGTGGTTACCCCACGTCGGACGAGGTGATCGCCATGGGATATGCCTATGTCGGCACGGTCGACACAGTGCTGCGCGCCATGGAGACCCAGCAAAAGCGGCAGCCGGTCGATTGGGTCTTCTGCTACACTTATAACGGCCTGGTTCCGCACTCGGTCCTGATGAAATCGATCGAAAAATTCTGGACCAAGGTGATGCCGCGCTTCAGGTAACCTTTGGAGGTTCGCCATGGGCATGTTGAGCGATGACGAACGCGCAAGACTTGTCCCCGCCGAGCTGGCCGCCAGCCCGACGCCGGTGCCGGTACAGGTCGTCTCCAGCGACGAATTCCTGCCGGTCCCGCAGACCGACCGCCAAAAGAAAGTCGAGGCCCGCATGAACGCGCTGGCCGACGAGTACGGGCGCAGCAACGGCCTGTCGCGCCGGCGCTTCTTCCAGACCGCGGCAGGCATGACGACGGCGTTCGTTGCCATGAACGAAGTCTATGGCCCGCTCTACGGTGCGTCGCCTGCGGAGGCCAGGAACGTCGACCTGGCCCAGGCGCGCGCCGACGGACTGAAAGACCAGTTCATCATGGACGTGCACACCCACTTCCTGCGCGACGACACGCGGCTGGAAGGTTTCGTCCGCGGTCGTGAGGCGGTCGGCAGAGCGGGCTGGAACCCGGCGCTGGCCGGCAAGCCGCAGACCATCGACGATCTGAAATATCCCAACTGGTTCAAGGAGATCTATCTCGACAGCGACACCAAGGTGGCGCTGATCTCGGGCGCGCCGTCGGAGGACTCGCGCGACTGGTTCTTGACCAACGACATGAAGCTCGACGCGCGCACCAAGGTGAACCAGGCGGCGGGCTCGCGCCGGTGCCTGACGCACGCCATCTTCACGCCGGGCTATCCGGGCTGGATGGACGAGGTCGATCGCGCCATCGCCACGCTCAAGCCCGATTCGTGGAAGGGCTATACCGTCGGCGACAACACCAACAAGCAACTGTCGACGCATCCCTGGCGCATGGATGACGAGAAGCTCGCCTATCCCTTCTACGAGAAGCTCCTGAAGGCCGGCCACGACATCGTCTGCGTGCACAAGGGCCTCTATCCGCCGTCGGTCGAGCAGCGCTTTCCTGCGCTCACGCCCTACGCCAACGTCGACGACGTCGGCAAGGCGGCCAAGGACTGGCCCAGCATCCGCTTCGTCATCTACCACTCGGCCTACCGCTGGACCGGCGGTGCCGGGACCAACGCCAAGAGCGCCTACGAACAGTTCGAGCAGACCGGCCGGGTCGACTGGACCAGCGACCTCGCCGACATCCCGGCCAAATTCGGCGTCAGCAACGTCTACGCCGATCTGGGACAGATCTTCGCCCAGACGACGGTCACCGAGCCACGGCTTTGCGCGGCCCTGATGGGCATGCTGATCAAGGGCATGGGTGCCGACCATGTGGTGTGGGGCACCGACGCTCTGTGGACGGGCGCGCCGCAATGGCAGATCGAGGGACTGCGACGGCTGGAAATCCCCGAGGACATGCGCAAGAAGCACGGCTACGCCGAGCTCGGTGCTGCCGATGGTCCGGTCAAGCAGGCGATCTTCGGCGGCAATTCGGCCAAGATGTACAAGTACGAGGTCAAGAAGGCGGCCTGGCGCGACGATCGCTTCGCCGCGTTGAAGTCCCACTACGAGCGCCGCGGTCGCGATCCCTCCAACCTGCGCTACGGCTTCGTCGCGCCCGCCTGAGCGGCATGCGTGAGCGGCTACGGCATTGTCGGACTGGGATGGATCGGAAGCCGCTCTGAAGCGTGATGACTTTGGCTTTTCGCGTCGGCCCGGCTCTCGCAGCTATGGCGCGATGGTCGGCCATCGCGCCTGAGCGGCGCCCGTGCTGGGCCGACGCGTGAGTCTACTGAAAGTCATCACGCTCTAATCGAGTAGCGCTGGGTCGATGATCGGCCGGCCGCGGGGACGTGCAGCCTCGGGACGGTCGCAGCGCTGGAAGCGGCCGCGTCCTGCCGAGCCGCTCATCTTGCCCTCGTCCATCACGACCTCGCCGCGCGACAGCGTCATCACGGGATAGCCCGTGAGTTCGCGGCCTTCATAGGGCGTGTAGTCGCAATTGTGATGCAGGATCGAGTTGGTGAGGCTTACCTTGCGCTTGGGGTCCCACAGCACGATGTCGGCGTCCGAGCCCACGGCGATGGTGCCCTTGCGCGGATGCAGGCCATAGATCCGGGCGGCGTTGGTCGCACTCAGCGCCACGAACTGTTGCAGGGTGAGTCGGCCCTTGTTGACGCCTTCGGAGAACAATAGCGGCAGGCGCGTCTCGACGCCTGGCACGCCGTTGGGGATCTTGCGAAAGCTCTGGCTGGCCCCCGGCAGCTTCTTGCCGCGCACGTCGTCGTACTTGAAGGCGGCGTGATCGGACGACAGCACCTGGAACGTGCCGGCGGCGAGCCCCGTCCAGATATGCTCCTGGTTCTCGGTGCCGCGCGGCGGTGGCGAGCACACGCATTTGCTGCCTTCGTCGCCCGGCTTCTCGAAGTCCTCTTCGCTCAGGAACAGATACTGCGGGCAGGTCTCGCCATAGACGCGCAAGCCGCGCGCCTGGGCGCGCTGGATCTCCTGCATCGCCTCCTTCGCGGAGACGTGAACCAGCAGCATCGGCACGTCCAGCAGCTCGGCCAGAGAAATGGCTCGGTGCGTCGCCTCCCGTTCGACGACGAACGGTCGCGAGGTGGCGTGGAACTTCGCCGCCGTCATGCCCTTGAGCTCCAGCCGCTCGGTCAGCCAGCCGATACAGTCGGAGTTCTCGGCGTGGATCATCAGCATCGCCTGCTCGCGCCGTGCAGCGGCAAGCGAATCGAGGATCTGTCGATCGGTCAACTTCACGTCGTCGTAGGTCATGTAGATCTTGAACGAGGAATAGCCGTCGGCCACCAGCGCCGGGAAGTCCTGACCCATCGTCTTCTCGGCCGGATCGGACAGGATGACGTGGAAGGCATAGTCGACCAGCGACTTGCCCTCGGCCCGCTTGTGGTACTTGTTCACGGCATCGCGTAGCGACTGGCCTTTGCTCTGATAGGCGAAGGGAATGATCGTGGTGGTGCCGCCGGCTGCCGCCGCCCGGCTGCCGCTCTCGAAGTCGTCACAGAACACCGAGCCGTCGGCCGTGTCCTGGTCGAAATGGACATGGGCGTCGATGCCGCCCGGCACGGCGATCAGGCCGGTGGCGTCGATCTCGCGCCGGCCCTTGTCGAGCCGCTCGCCCAGCGCCACCACCCGGCCGCCAACGACGCCGATATCGCCCTTCACCACATCCGCCGCCGTGGCGATGGTGGTGTTGCGGATCACAAGGTCATAGTCGGCCATGGCCCCTCCCGGCAGCAGCAAATCCCGTGCCGCTTCATTCCCCGCCTAGACCGCCGCCGCGGGCGGGTCCACACTTGTCTCAACAAAGGGGGCCTAAATGAATCGCATGTATGGATCGCTGGTTGTCTTGCTCGCCGTCGGCGCCCTGGGTGCGCTTGGCCATGCTCAGACTGCCGTCAAGCCGGCTGTCGTCTACGCCAACGGTGGCAAGTTCGACAAGTCCTTCAACGAAGGCGTCAGCAACGGTGTCGAGAAGTTCAAGGCCGAGACCAAGATCGCCGTCGTCGACTTCGAGCCGGCCAACGAGACGCAGTTCGA
>CAMDCE010000117.1 GCA_945889625.1 Asaia bogorensis
GCGGCGTCCGGCAGCAGCACCTCGAAGAACGTCGTATTCTTGATCGAGGCGATGACATGCAGGTTGGCGACGTTGTTCAGCGAATTGCCGCCGTGATGGACCTCGTAATTCATGCGGAAGGCCTCGGCGAGATGAGCCGTCTTGACCAGGGTGGTGATACCGCCCTTCACGGCAACGTCGCCGCGCAGGAAGTCGGTGGCCTGCAGCATGATCCAGGGTTGGTAGGAATCGAGGCCGGCGATGGGATACTCGGTCGCCAGGATCGGGATCGAGAGCTGCTGCTTCAGCTTCACGTAATTGTAGATGTCCTGGTCGGCCAGCGGATCCTCGTACCAGTAAAAGCCCAGCTCCTCGGCCGCCTTGCCGACGCGCACCGCCGCGGGATAGTCGTAGCTCCAGGTCGAATCGAGCATGATGGTGTAGTCGCCGACCGCCTTGCGCACCGCCTCGCAGACCTTGATGTCCTCCTTCCATTGCGTCGGCGGATGAATCTTGTAGGCGGCCCAGCCGTACTCCTTGTATTCCAGCGCCTCCTGGGCATAGGCCTCCGGCGAGGCCAGCACCGCGGAGCTCGCGTAAGCCGGCACCGATTCGCGATAGGTTCCGAGCAGGCGATGGATGGGCTGGCCGACTGCCTTGCCCAGGAGGTCCCACAGCGCCACGTCGACGGCGCCGATGGCGCGGACGCCCGCGACCCTCTGCCTCTTCCACAGGTCCTGAACCAGGGCTTCGCGGTGAAACGGGTTCCTGCCCATCAGCATTGGCTTCAGGTGCGTGATCAGCCCTTGGCCGTCGGTGGTCGCTGAATTGGAGGCCGAACCGAGGAAGGCGTTGCCCTCGACGCCGTCGTCGGTGCGGATGCGAAGCAGGCCGAGCGCGCTCGAGCCGGCGAAGCGGCTGTGCTGGCCATACTGGGTGGGCGGGATGTCGTCCCAGGCGAACAGGGTCAACGAGACGTCTGAAATTTTCATGTGGCGATCTTCATGGCTTTTCCTTCCCCGATGCCTTCAGTATAGACTTGCTGCATGTCCGACAAAGCCCGAGCTGAGCTCGCCCCGACCGGTGTCCTGCGCGCCGGCATCAACCTTTCCAATTTCCTTCTGGTGACGGGCCGCAGTGCGAACGGGGAACCGGAAGGCGTGGCGCCCGACCTGGCGCGCGAAATCGCCGGCAAGCTTGGCGTGCCGGTGCACTACGTCGCCTTCAAGACCCCCGGCGAGCTCGGCGACCAGGTCGGCCAGAACGTCTGGGACATCGGCCTGATCGGTGCCGAACCGCAGCGCGCCGAGAAAATCGCGTTCAGCGCGGCCTATGTCGAGATCGAGGCGACCTACATGGTGCCGCCCGGCTCGCCGATCAAAGCCATCGCCGAGGTCGACAGGAAGGGCGTGCGGCTGGCCGTGTCGGCGCGCTCGGCCTACGGGCTCTGGCTGGAGAACAACATCAAGAACGCGACACTCATCCAGGTGAGCGGGCTCGACGCCGCCTTCAACAAGTTCGCGGACGAAAAACTCGACGTCCTGGCGGGGCTCCGGCCGGGTCTCTTGAAGGACATCCAGAAGATGCCGGGGGCCAGGATCCTCGACGGCAAGTTCAGCGCCGTGCAGCAGGCGGTCGGCACCGCCAAACCCAACAAGGCGGGCGCCGAGTTCCTTGCAGCCTTCGTCGAGGAGGCCAAGAAGTCGGGCCTGGTCGGCCGGTTGATCGAGCGTCACAAGGTCAACGGCCTGTCGGTCGCGCCGCCGGCGTAATTACTTCGCCACCGTTACGCAGCTGGGATCGAGCGCGGCGCGCGCGATCTCGACGAAGCGCTCGATCGGGCAGGCCCTGTCATGAAGGTAGGGATCGCAGCCAGGCAGCTCGACCGCCGTCATGCCGGGTGGCTGGGCGACGCCGAGCTGCGTCATGTTACGCATCTGTGCCACCGTCTGGCCGTAGAAGGCCAGGCGCACATAGCGCCGGCCGGTGCGCACGTCGCGCAGCAGTTCGAAGGCGAGCGCCCCGCCGGGCGACAGCTCGTTGGCCTGGTAACCCTCGATCCGCCAGCCGACATTCAGCAGTCGCGCGATATTGGCGAGGTTGTTGTCGTGGCTGACCAGGATCGCCAGCCGCACCGGTTCGGCCACTCGAGGCATGCCGGGAAAATTATGGCCATCCAGCAGCGTTGCCATGATCTGACTCAAGAGGTTCGAGCCGCGCTGGCGGGCGATCGGCAGGGTCTTCTCGGCAAGGTCGATCTCGAGGCGATGGATCTTGAGCAGGTCTTGGATCTGCGGTTCGCCCTGGAGGCGGCCCCACGCCACCTGATCGGTTGGCAGTCCGCTGGCATTCTCCATCACGAAGTTCTCGGCTGCGGCCGAGCCGATGGCGATCGGGCCGGTGATGGTGGTGCGGCCGTCCGGCCCGGTCTGGACCGACGGCGGCTCCGACGGCAGCCCGCAATAGCGGCCGGACGAGCCGAGACCGGGCGGGCAGAGCGTGGCCTGCATCAGGTTGAGCTGCGGGGCGTATTCGCGCAGCACCGAGCTGAAGTCGCCGCCGATGCGCGCCAGGATCGCCGTGCGATTGGCTTCGGCGTTCATCGGGCAGGAAGGCGACGGCTGCGGATGGAACAGCGGGTCGGGCACCGCGGGGTTGGTCTGGCTACGTTCGCTGACGGTGGCGCAGCGCGGATACATGCCGGTCAGCAGCGCGATGCCGGTCTGCCGCGTGCGCTGGTCGGTATCGGTCCAGACCGCGACGGCGCCGAGCGGCGGGCAATCATCGGACTGGATCAGGCCGCGCCCGCCATAAAGCACGCGATAGTAGCGGCCCATCAGCTCCATCGACTGAGCCCCGCGCGGTGTCAGCTCGCCGGGCGCGACCGGCCACGAGGGCCATGGCGTGGCGACGTGGCGGTCCATTTCGTCGTTCGACTGCAGCGGCGCGCGCACGCCGTAGCGGCTGAGCAGCACCGTCCGCTCCATCTGCCAGCCCGGCGGAATCGGCAGCAGCTGGGCTTGCGCCGGCGCGAGCGCGGCCATCATCAGTGAGACGAACCCCAGAACGAGAACGCGGATGCTCATGGAACTCCCCTGACGGGCAGCACTATGCCGTCACCCGGTCCCACCAGTCACGCGTCCTGTACCAGGCGCCGACGAGCGGCAACACCCACTCGGGATTGCCATTGTAGAACGGCACCGTCGGAAACTCCTGGCCGTCGAAAGCGTTGATCGGCGCGTTCGACCCGCCGGCGATCTTGCGCGCCGTCTGGTAGCCGAGATAGCTCATCATGGCGACGCCCGAGCCGTTGCACGCCATCAGATAGTGCATGCCCTGCTCCATGCCCATGTGCGGCAGGAAATCAAAGGCGAAAGCGACGTTGCCGGTCCAGGCGTGCGTGACCTTGGCGCCCCGGAGCTGCGGCCAACGCTCCAGCATGTAGCCGTGCAGCACCGGCGCGCTGACCTCCGGCGCGACCTGGGTGAAGCGGGCACGGCCGCCGAAGATCACCCGCTTGTCGTCGGGCGATCGCCGGTAATAGCAGAGCACACGCTTGGTATCGCTGACGACGCGGCCCTTGGGGATCAGGCTCTTGACCAGATCCTCGGGCAACTCCTCGGTGGCGATGATGTGGCTGGCCACCGGCACCAACCGGCGCCTGAGCGTCGGCGTAAGGTCGGTGGTGTAGCCGTTGGTGGCGATCACCACCTCGCGCGCCTCGATCGGCCCCTTGTTGGTGAGAACCGTGAAGCCGCCGCCGGCGTTGGCGCCCTTGCGCTCGATCTTCTCGGCATCGCACTGCGCACAGAGCCTGGCGCCGGCGCGGCTCGCGGCCTTGAGCAGGCCACCGTAGTAGAGCGCGGGGTGAAGCTGCCCCGTACGTTCGACCACCATGCCGCCGTAGTAATAGTCCGAGGCAATCTCCTCGCGCTGGCGTTCGCGCGGGATCATGTAGGTGCCGAGGCCGGCAGTCTTGTTGTAGGTGTCGACCTTGGCCGACTGCTCGGCGAAGTGACGCGGCGTGTAGGCGCCGCTGAAGCGGCCGTTCATGCGCCAATGGCACTCGATGCCTTCGCGGCGGATCACGGTTTCGACCTGCTGAAGCGAATCGGCGGCGTCGGCCAGCATCCGCCCCATCACCTTCTTCCAGGCCTCGGCATCGCCACCGACACCCTTGCCCGAAAAGCCCTTGCCCATGGTGGTGCCGCCGCTGACGCCGCCGCCGTTGCGCGTCGAGGCGCCGACACCGAACTCGCCGCGCTCCAGCACCGTCACCTCGACG
>CAMDCE010000118.1 GCA_945889625.1 Asaia bogorensis
AATTCCGTGCAGAATGCCATCCGCCGCTACAAGCGTCCGGCCTACATCGCGCACCGCGATTTCACGCCGCTCGACGCCTGGGAAGACGATTGCGTGACCCGCGCCGCGCGCCGCAAGGCCGCTGCGGAATAACGAACACTTCGGGAGGAAGAAAATGAATCTCCATCGCATGCTGCTCGAGCGCGCCGCCAACGCCAACCCGCTGCGCATCGGCCTGATCGGCGCCGGCAAGTTCGGTTCCATGTATCTCTCGCAGATCCCGACGACACCGGGCATCCACCTGCTGGGCATCGCCGACATGTCGCCGCCGCGGGCGCGCGAGAATTTGGCGCGACTCGGCTGGAAGCCCGAGATCACCTCGGCCGGCTCCTTCGCCGAGGCGCGGCGCAACGGCAACACGTTCCTGACCGACGACTGGAAGGCGCTGGTCAGCCATCCCGAGATCGATGTCGTGGTCGAATCGACCGGCGATCCGATCGCCGGCGTCGAGCATGCGCTGGAAGCCTTCAAGAACGGCAAGAGCGTGGTCATGGTGACGGTCGAGGCCGACGCCTTCTGCGGCCCGCTGCTCGCCCGCCGCGCCGCCGAAGCCGGTGTGATCTATAGCCTGGCCTATGGCGACCAGCCGGCGTTGATCTGCGAGCTGGTCGACTGGGCACGCGCCTCGGGCTTCTCGGTCACCGCCGCCGGCCGCGGCCACAAATGGCTGCCGCATTTCGCGCAGTCGACGCCGGAGACGGTGTGGAAGTACTGGGGCCTCAACGAGGAACAGGCCAAGCGCGGCGGCCTCAATCCCAAGATGTTCAACTCCTTCCTCGACGGCTCCAAGCCCGCCATCGAGAGCACGGCCGTCTCCAATGCCACCGGCCTCACGCCGGCGCCGGACGGTCTCGCCTTCCCGCCGTGTTCCGTGGAAGACCTGCCCTTCGTCATGCGGCCGAAGTCCGAAGGCGGCCAGCTCCATCACAAGGGCCAAATCGAGGTTGCCTCGTCGCTGGAGAAGGACGGCCGCGCCATTCCCTACGAAATCCGCAAGGGCGTCTGGGTCGTGTTCGAGGCCAACACCGAGTACCAGAAGAACTGCTTCGAGGAGTACATGCTGCAGACCGACCCCTCGGGCCGGCACTCCGTCATGTACAAGCGCTGGCACCTGATCGGCCTCGAGGTCGGCATCTCGGTGGCCTCGGTCGGCCTGCGCAAGGAGCCGACCGGTTGCCCCATCGGCTTCCATGCCGACGTGATCGCCACCGCCAAGCGCGACCTCAAGCCCGGCGAGATGCTGGACGGCGAGGGCGGCTACACGGTCTACGGCAAGCTGTTCCCGGCCGAGAAGTCGACCGGCCTCGGCAGCCTGCCGCTCGGCCTCGCCCACAATGTGAAGCTGCTGCGGCCCATCAAGGCTGGCCAGTCCCTCACCTACGCCGACGTGGCAATGGACGAGACGCTGACGGCGGTAAAACTCCGCCGCGAGATGGAACGGACCTTCGCGCCTGACGCCGCGAAGATCGCGGCTCAGTAACGCTGACGCTCTTTCATTGTAGGTGGACGACGGGTGTTGCCAGAGGCGGGATTAAACGGGACGACGTGATCTAAGGCGGGATTCGACGCTGAATCAATGAGATGGCGGGGCATCGGCGGGATCGTGGGCGACGTGGGCCGATCTTGCAAATGGCCTCGTGGGGCCAAATTCGGCGTGCGATCTTGCATAGGGCTGTCTAGCCGGCCTTGGCGATTGAACCGAATTAGGCGCCGCTTAAACAGCGTAGAATCGGCTTCTGAGCGGCGACTAGATCGGGCGGCGAACCCGACCTCAAGCCAGATCGATTCGGAGTTCGGCCCCGGAAGATCGAATCACGCGACCGGCGGTGGGTCGATTCGGAGTTGTTGGATTTCAATGGGTTAGGCAAAAGCGCCAAAAGCGAACTCCGAATCGAATCGGCCGGTACTGCCCATTTGCGCAGTATCTACTTTGGCTCCCTGGCGACGCGTGACGGATCGACAGGAATCCTCAGCTCGGGTCCCTGAGATTTGTCACCCGTTCCGCCGCACGGATGACACGCACTGCCAGCGAAGCGGCCACTGCCGCGACACAGCAGGCATATCCTGTCGACTGGCACCATGATCACACCCGCCCGCACCGCTCGATGGTTTCCCGCGCCTTTCGCTCCATCGTTTCGACCGCAATGGTGGCAACTCTCTGCCAAGTCACCTTCGTGGCCTCACCACCGACGATCTGGAACACAGCCTGGGTCCAAGGTGCGCCATTGACGATGAACTGGACGATCACTTCGGCTCGACGTTCCGAGAAGACCGGCAGGTAGAGCGGGACGTAGTCGCCATTGTAGGTCGAAGCGATGCAGGCGCCTACTCGATCCCAAGCCGCTGGCACTGTCAGCTCCAGGAGCACCGGACGTTGCTTCACATCATCGATCGTAGGGGCGCATGCTCCCGCGAGGAGAGCGATGCTTGCCATGCTTCTTCTCAAACGACACCTCCCGTCCAGACGACCTTGCCCAGCACCCGCAGCTCGGCGACCTGGTCGCCCCGCAATATCATCGGCTCATAACTCGGATTGTCGCTCTTCACGAGAAGTGACCCGTCGATCTTGAGTTCGACGCGCTTCACGATCGCCTCGTTGCCGGCAAGCACAACGTAGATCGCCGGACCTCTGACCCGCTCCTCGGATGTGTCGACCAGCATGATATCGCCGTCGGCGATCGTCGGATGCATTGAATCGCCGTAGGCCTCGAATACCACTAGGGTCGCCGGGTTTCGGCGCAGCCGACTCCGAATCCAGTCTTCGCGAAAGGCGAGGAAGCCCTTGAGGCTTTCGCTCTCTACAACCTGGCCTGTGCCGGCGCCGACGCGCACGTCGTATCGCGGGACATAAACGAAGCCATTCACAGATGGCGCGGCGGACGCGGCTTCGTCGTGAAACATCGTACCTTCGCCGGTGGCGATCCACTGGAGGGCAAATCCGGTGACGTCTTGAATGCCGATGAGGTTCTTCAGCGACGGCTCGGCGTTGCCTGCCAGCCACTTTTTGAAGCCGCTCTCGGAGACACCGAAGGCGCGGGCGAGTTCGTCGTTTTGCAGCCGGCTCGCGCCCTTCAGGAAGTAGAGGCGTCCCGCCAAGCTGTGATCGCTGACTGACAAGTCGCTCGATTTATTCGGGCTCGCCAAATCTCTCCGCACCGAATTGAACACGCTGCGCACGGAAGTCTCCGCAAGTGCCTGTTTGAGGCCCCTCTCGGGGCCTCTTGAAGGTACTTTCTTGTTCATGTAAGGTCCTGATAGTTACCTTTCATAGACACTTCTCGGGACTTCAAATGCGAGCCCGGTTTTCGGACGTCGAAGACATCAAGGCAGAGATTCGGAGGCGGGGCCACACCCTGTCCGGTCTCAGCAAAGGCTTGGGTTTCAGCGGCTCTGCGGTCAGCCGTCGCCTCCTTCTCGACCAGGCTTGGCCGATCCTCGACGCACGCCTGTCCGACTTCCTGGGCATCACCCCTCAAGAGCTTTTTCCGAAGCACTACACGGTCGCAGGCAAGCCGAAGAGCTTGGTCCGGCATCAGAATGTTAGCCGGCCCTTCGACCCTCGACTCTGTCCAAACTTGGCGAAGGAATTGGCAGCATGAGGGAGGTTTTAGACATCCCTGTCGCCGACATTCAGGTCGGCGAGCGCTTGAGGCCTCTGAACATCGCCCGTGTGGCGCTCATTGCCGACAGCTTCAAGCGACTCGATCAGATCTCGCCGATCGAAGTGACCAAGGCCAAGGGGAAATGGCTGCTCGTCGCTGGCTGGCATCGCTTGGAGGCCGCAAAGGTCGCCGGCCTATCGACGATTGAAGCTCGCGTTTTCGACGGAGATGAAACGGGTCGAAACCTGCGGGAAATCGAGGAAAATCTCGTTCGCAGTGACCTCAACCCGCTCGATCGCGCGGTCTTCCTGGAGCGCTGGTTCCGGCTTTTCGGCGCACTAAAGACGCCAAAGGGTAAGACCGCATCGGAAAAAAACCTTGCGAATCAATGCGTGGCAGAGATTGCCGCGCGCTTCGACCTCGCAGTTGCCAGCCGTGCTGGCCTCAGCGCGAGAACGATCCGCGACGATCTCC
>CAMDCE010000119.1 GCA_945889625.1 Asaia bogorensis
TCGCTCAGTCCCTGGCGGAACGCGGCCACCACCGGGCGAAACGAGCCGGGCGACCCGCCGTTGAGGACGCCGATCACCGGCATCGCCTTCTGCTGCGCCCGCACACTACCCAGCAAAAGGGCAGTGCCCGCCATAGAGGCAAAGAGGACGCGTCGTCTCATCCCGAAGGCATTGTCACGTTGGCAGAGTTCACCCCCAAACTCCGACCGCTTCGCTTCATGGCGCTGTAGCGTTTCCAATGATTTAGCAGGCTCGGGCAGAGGCCAGAAATGGCTCACGAGCGCCAACGTGACAATGCCCCTATGCCTTCGTGCGGCAGAACGGCATGTATCTGCCTCCGGGCCTGGTCGCCCATCGTCCGCCGAGCAATTCCCGTCACAGCCTGAAGGCCGGAGCTTTCAAGTTCGAGCCAAAGGATGAGGGGGGGGACTGGGATCTTCCCTGCCGCCATCGTGGTCCTGTCCGTGGAAGAGCAGGACATCGCGGAATTTATCTTTGTGACGAACGTCGCCGGAGCGCAGGCTTGGCGCTTCGTCCGGGTCAAGCTTTCTGGAGATTCGACAGATCCTCCTCCCAAGCCCCAAGAAGTTCGCTGGGTTTTCACATGGAAGGACGAGAAGTCGAGCACTGCGACCCGTTTTCCTGGGTCTAGAGGACTGCCGTTCACCAGCCGCATGGAGAGGCTGGACTAGGTCATAGACCCATAAACCCGCATTACCCGGATGAACGATTGAACTGACCCGCGCCGTTCAGCTCGAGCAGACCCGCGCCGACGTCGCTACATCTGCAGGCTCGCCAGGTCGGTCGGCAGGCCGAGCAGGAATCGGCCGACATTCTCGAAATGCGCCTTCCGCCCCTGGAGCTGTTGGGTCAGGGCATGCATGTCGCGGAAGCGGCGCTCGAACGGCCCGTTGCGCAGGATCGCATGCGATCCGGCGGCGTCGTACAGCATATCGACGACTTCCTTGGCGGCATGGATGGCGAAGGTCGCCGCGAGTCGGATGGCGACGCGCTGCTCGGGCGTCGGGCGACCCGCCTGCACGGCCGTCGTCCAAGCCTCACCGATGCAAGTCCGCAGGTAGCCGTGCGCCGACTCCCATTTGGCCTTGCAGAGCGCAACCTCGGACTGGACTGCCTGGCTGTCGCGCAGCGAGCTGCGCGCCTCACGCGGTGTCTTGTGGATGGCGAGCTCGAGAAAATCCTCCATGAAGCCGCGCGCGATGCCGAGCGCCACGTGGGCGAAGCCCGAGGAGTAGATCACCGTGCTGGCGTAGCGGTAGTGCAGGCTTGTTTCCTTGCGGGTCGCCTCGTCGTCGCGGATCACCGTGAACTCCGCGGGCACGAACAGGTCCCTGGTGACATAGGAGTCGCTGCCGGTCCCGCGCAGCCCGACGACGTTCCAGTCCTTGCTGAGGTCAACCTGGTCCTTGGGGAAGATGAAGGCCCGCAGGTCGTTGCGGCCATCCGCCCGCCCGCGCGGCTTGCCGTCGGCCTCATAGACCAGGCAGAGCGCGCCGAGCCAGGTGGCATGCCGGCTGCCGCTGGCGAAGGAGGCGCTGTAGTTCAGGCGGTAGCCGCCCTCGACGGCGACCGCCCTGGCGCCCGGCGACGGCCCCCAGGCCAGCACGTCCGTCGGATTGCCGAACACGCGCCGCGCTATGGCCGGATCGAGGTAGCCCGCGACCATCGAGCAGCCGGAGCCCTGGTTCACGCACCAGGCCGCGCTCGCGTCATGGCGGGCGATCTCCTCGACCACGCGCGTATAGGTGAGCGGATCGAGGGCGGCGCCGTTCAGCCGCGCTGGCAGAAGCATCCGGAACAGGCCGGCGGCATGCATGTCTGCCACCAGGCGCGGATCGAGCTCGCCCGCCGCCTCCTGGTGTGCCTGCGCATCGACGAAAACTGGGGCAAGTGCGCGGACGCGCTGGATGTAGTCCACGGAGCTTGCCAGCACCTCGGCGTTCGCCGCCATCTCAGGCCCTCATCGAAATGACCTTCAACGTCAGTTGCGCGGCGTCATCGGCGCGTTGCCGGTCCAGCCGGCCGGCACCGGCTCCGCCGGATCGAAGTCGATCTCGACCTCGACGCCGTTGGGATCGGGGAAAAAAAGTTGCCAGGTCAGGAAAGGATCGGGCGCGCGGCTCAGGCGATACTCGATCTTGCGTCCCTTCAGCCACTCGAGCGTCGCGGCCATGTCGTCGCCGCGGAACGCCATATGGTCGAGTGCGCCGCGCCGCGGCGTCGGCATCGTCTTGACCTCGATGACGTGCAGGATGGGCTTGCCTTCGGCAGCATACAGCCAGAACCCGTTGACCGCGAAGTTCGGCCGGGCGCCGGGCGCGAGCCCGAGGCCGTCATAGAACGACTTGGTCTCCTCCGGCTTGTCGGTGACGATCGTGAAGTGATCCATTCGGCGGACGATGCCCATGGCCCTTCTCCCTCTGCTGCCGCGATGGTGGCTGATCGAGGCTGATGCGTCAAACAACTCGAGCCGCCATTCAACTTTCGCAGAGTGCCGCGTCATTTCTACTGTGCGGCTGGTGCACCGCACAAAGTCGACTGGTGATTCAACTGTCGGATCATTCGTTGACTCAGCCGTCTCGCCTTGCAAGACTCTACATCCCCCAAGAAGAAATAAGTCTGGAGGAAGAGCATGGCGGCCGGCTGTGGAAAAGAACGCCTGGGCAGAGCCTTGCTCGTCGCCGCCTTCGCAGCGTCTTCGCTGCCGGTCGGTCGCGCCACGGTGGCCCAGCAATACCCGGATCGACCGATATCGATCGTTCACAACTACGGGCCCGGCACTGCCTCCGACGCCACCGCGCGGATGATCGCGGAGGCCCTCTCGCAGCAGCTCAGCAAGCCCGTCATCGTCGACAATCGCTCGGGCGCATCGGGTGTGGTCGGAACGAAAGTCGTCGCCGCGAGCGCGCCGGATGGCTACACGCTCATGGTCGGGCCGATGACGGCGATTACATCTCAGCCCCATCTCGTGCGCGATACCGGGCTCGACCCCAAGAGCATCGCGCCGATCTGCAACATTTCAGCCAACATCCTGGGCGCTGCCGTTCGCAGCGACAGTCCGTTGACCGACGGGCCCAGCCTCGTTGCCGCGGCGAAGCAACGGCCGCTCAATTTCGGCACGGCCGGCCCCAACTCGCTCACCTCGCTGGCCGTCCACAGGGCGAAGGTGTTGGCGGGCGGCGGCGACTTCGTGCCGGTGCCCTACCGCAGCGATGGGGCGTCGCTGGCCGAGCTTCTCGCAGGCCGGCTGGATTTCGCCGCGCTGCTGGTCGCCAATGGCACGCCGATGTTTCGGGCCGGCACGCTGCGCCTGATCGGCGTCTTCGCCGAGCAGAGACACCCCGAGTATCCCGGCGTGCCGACGTTTCGCGAGCAGGGCATCGATGCCGTCCAGATGAGCTATGCCGGAATGATTGCTCCCCGGGGAACACCCGAACCGCTTCTCGACTTGCTCGAAGCAAATTGCCGGACGGCCATGGACTCTGCTCCCTTCAGGCGGGCTGTCGAGCAGTACGGTATCGTCAGGGACTTCCGCGGGCGCAAAGAGTTCGCGAAGCTGCTGGCGGCCGAGTACGAGTCCCTGGGAAAGGTCCTGCGCGATTTGGGCGTGCAGCCACAATAGTCATCTCGCCTAAAATCCGGGAAGCCGCCATGAAGTTCGATGTCCGTCGTGCCGCGATGCTTGTGCCTGCTCAAAACTCCAAAAGACCGAGAAAGCATAGAATTTTCGGCTCCGCAGTCATACCGTCATCGACATACGCGGCCTCCTCGTGCATGGTTTCTGGCGCCAGCGCCTCGGCGAGCAGGCAGCGGCGGGTGGCGGCGGTATCGGTCAGGCTGGCCTCTAGTTGATCGCAGAGGGCCATCAGTTCATCGACCTTGGCAACAATGCGGTGTTGCTCGGCGAGGTCGATGGCGGAGCTTTTCGATCTTGCGGCAATGGTGGGCGCTGCAGGGCTCGAACCTGCGACCCGCTGATTAAGAGTCAGCTGCTCTACCAACTGAGCTAAGCGCCCCCGAATCCGCGGGGCATTGCCGTTGCGAGGCGCGGGTTTAGCAAGGTGGTTTGACCTTGTCGATAGCCCAT
>CAMDCE010000120.1 GCA_945889625.1 Asaia bogorensis
GGCAGCGGTCTTGCTGACCACGGTCGACCAGAGATGCCTATCAATCTGCCGACGGCTCACCACGCCATCGCCGCGAACCACTTGTTCGGCCAGAAGGCAGAGAAGCTTAAAGCTGATCGGGGGCAGCTCAATCTCGCGGCCATCGAGAACAATCTTCGAGTGCGACCGGAAAAGCGTCAGCCTGGCCTCGATAGATGCAGGTGGCATGAGCTTGAGCGCATCGAGAGCAAACGCCGGCCCCTCGGCCACGAATGCTTCTGCGGTTGCAACGAAATGAATGCCTGCTTCTACAAAGCGCAGGGTATCAGCGGCCTCCATTGAGGGACCAACCACCGTGATGGCCGACTTGGGATCAAAAAACCGGAGTGCCGCGATCAGCCCGGGCGCCAGGACACGCTCACGCGCGATCGCAACGAACAGGCCCCGCTTTGTAGTCGTTTTGCCGAGATGCCAGACACCGGGCACAGCCTGCGTTGGCTCTTGGCCGAAACCCGATGCCCTGGCGACTTCGGCCACGAGCGCGGCCGCGTCGATGCGGAAACTCCGCATATCTTCCGGATCCAGCACGCTATCGCCGCGCTGATCAACAGGGCAGGCCGCGATGAACCGGCCATTGATCTCCTGGATCACCCGAACGCCGTGATGGCATTCGCAGGCAACACAGACATCCCATTCCTCGGCGCGCGCTTCCTCAACGAGGAGCCTGCAATTCAGCAGCCGCTCGAAGTCTTTCCCAAAATACGGTTTTGCCTGCCGCCCCCACAGGATCGCGGGTTCACCAGACTCACTCAGCTGCAACAGCAGCCTGGTCAGGTTCGCGGTCATGCACAAATCCATTGCGACGCAAGAGCGTCATGATGCGCGCCTCAAAACGGTGGCGCTTGAATACCGCGAGGCTGGGCGGCTTGAGTTTGATCGTCACCCGCACCGGACGCTTCTCGCCGACGGCGATGTCTACGCCGATGACGATATGGTTGATCCGCCAGTCGCCGGCAAAGCTGATGCCACGCGTCGTTTCTCCCATCCGGGCCAGCGCATTGTCACGGCCGTCGCGGACCGTGTGCGACCACAGGGTCCTGGTCTTGCCGGATCGCAGATCGGCGCCGATGCGGTCAACCTGAATCGCCGTGATCATCACGCGGCGGATGCCGGCATCGAAGGCATGATCGAATTTAAACCCGAACCCATCGCGCACAACATGATCCAGCGTGTAGAGGTTTTGCGCATCCGGTGCGGCAAAGAAGCCTGGTCGCTGCAACATCGTGGCGGCAAATATCTCTGCGATCTCTGGCCGTCCCGCTTTGGCGAAGCCGCCGATCTTCAGCCGGCCTGATGCCGGGTCATAAGACAGCACGGCATGGTCGGCTTCGCGAAGGCGGATCACCCGATCCGCGCCTTCTTCAATCACCTCGGTCGTCTTCAAAACAGCGCCATGTGTCACGACGACATTGATCTCGCCATCGTCGTCATACCAACCGACGCGGCAGTACCGGCCTCTGAGCTCCGCTTCCAGCAGGCTTTCCGCCGCGGACTGGAAGGCGGCGCAGGTTGTCTCGTTGACCTCGGCCTCAATGCCTTCGTCGGGTCCGGCAAATTCGCTGTAGGACGACAACGTCGTGTAGCTCAGCGTATCGGCGGCCGCGTCAAACAGGTCGCGCTCTTCGAGAAACAGTCGCAATGCGACATGCTTGGGATCCTCCCTCCCTTCGTCGGGCTCCTCATCGTTGGCCGCCACGATTGCCACACCCCGCCGGCGCGCCTGTTCCTGGAGAAGCCGCAGGCCGTTGGCGTCGCCGAGTTCGGCGATGCGGTGGAGGTCGGCGACCAGCCCTTCCGGGTGGTTCTCGTCGGGCCCAGAAAAGAAGGCGTGAAGCGCTGTGCGCGCCGCAGCCGGATCGCCGTCGAAGGCCGCCATGTCGAACCCCTGCAGCGCGGCCGCATGAGGCTCGAGGAGATGGCGCAAAAGGGCGATGTCGACCGTGCGGATAAACCGCGGATTGACGAACTTCTTGAGGTTTTTTGCCATCTCCCCGGGTCCTTGCCAGCCTAATAATGTTCCCTTAATGTTCTTATCGCAGACTTGTGCGGGAGTCGAGTCAGATCCGCCGGCGTGGGACGGTTTGCGCAGCGCGTGGGTAGGAGCCTTGAGAGGCAATCCTGAACCCTGGCGCGACATGCACAATCCCAACCCGCTCCACCCCAGCCACATGACCACCGCCGAGCGCGTGGCGGAAATCTGCCAAATCCTCGCGCGCGGCCTCGTCCGTCTCCATGCGCGGAAGTCGAGTTCTATATCTGCCGACCGTGGAGACAGTTCAGTCGACTTCTCGCCCGACCGAAGCGGTCATGCCCGACACCCGAATGGGAGAAAGGCATGATGATGAACGACAGCGTATTGGCCCGGGTCGCGGCCTTGAAGAAAATGCCGACCGCCGAGCTGAAGCAGCAGTGGCAGCAGCTCTTCGAAACGCAGGCCCCACCTTATAATCGGCGCTTCCTCGAAAGCCGACTCGCCTATCGCATTCAGGAGCTCGCCTACGGCGGACTGAAGCCGGAAACCGTCAAGAGACTCGAGGCGCTGGGCGAGCAGCTCGACGGCGGCAACATCGTTCTGCGGCGCATTCGCGGCGACGACAAGCCGATCGCCGGGACGCGATTGATCCGCGAATACCAGGGCATCGAGTACACGGTGACGGTGCTGCATGACGGCTACGAATGGCAAGGCCGGCCTTATCAGTCGCTCTCCGCAATTGCCCGCGCCATCACCGGGACACGCTGGAACGGCTGGGTCTTCTTCGGCCTCAAGAATCGGCGAGGCCAAGCATGACGAAATCGCCCGCACCGACCAAACCGATCCGGAAGCTGCGCTGTGCCATCTACACCCGCAAGTCGAGTGAGGAAGGGCTCGACATGGAGTTCAACAGCCTCGACGCACAGCGTGACGCATGCAGTGCGTATATTGCCAGCCAGCGGTCCGAGGGATGGGTCGAGTTGGCCGACCATTATGACGACGGCGGCGTTTCCGGTGGCACGCTCGAACGCCCAGCGCTGAAGCGTCTGCTCGCCGACATCGAGGACGGCCGCGTCGATGTAGTGGTGGTCTACAAGATCGACCGGCTGTCCCGCGCGCTGATGGACTTCGCCAAACTTGTCGAGGTCTTCGATCGCAATAACGTCACGTTCGTGAGCGTCACGCAGTCGTTCAACACAACGACCTCGATGGGGCGGCTCACGCTGAACATCCTGCTGTCCTTCGCGCAGTTCGAGCGCGAGGTGATCGGCGAGCGCATCCGCGACAAGGTGGCTGCATCGCGCAAGCGAGGCATATGGATGGGCGGGTTCGTGCCATTGGGCTACGAGGTCAAGGATCGCAAGCTCATCATCAACGAGACCGAGGCGGCGATCGTTCGCATGATCTTTGAGCGGTTCGTCACAGTGGGATCGGCGACAACATTGGCGCGTGCCCTCATCGCGGAGGGCGTGCGAACCCGACGCGGACGTCTGGTCGACAAGGGCTTCCTTTACAAGCTTCTGAACAATCGGGTCTACGTTGGCGAGGCGGTCCACAAGGGCACCGCCTATCCCGGCGAGCACCAACCAATCATTAGCCGCACCCTGTGGGACAAGGTGCACGCAACACTCCGCGAGAGTCCACGAGTCCGTGCTGGTCGCACGCGCGCATCCACGCCGGCATTGCTCAAGGGGCTCATATTCGGTCCAACCGGCTGTGCGATGACGCCGACCCACACGCGGCGCGGCGACAAGCTCTACCGCTATTACATCAGCCAGTCGGTCATTAAGCGCGGGGCAGATGGCAGCCCGGTTAGCAGGGTGCCGGCGGCCGAGATCGAGAACGCGGTCGTCGACCAACTCCGCGGCATGCTGCGCGCGCCGGAGGTGATC
>CAMDCE010000121.1 GCA_945889625.1 Asaia bogorensis
CGACGCCCAGAATCGACAGGCCGATCAGGCGGCGGCGGTTGGTGTCGATCCAAAGGATCACGCCGCTGATCGACAGGAAAATAAGGCTTCCGCCCAACGTGTCGATGAGCAGAATCCAGGCGAGCGGCATGCCCGTGCCCTTGTGCATATTGGTAAGCGTCGCCACCACGCCATTCGATGTCGTGCGAACGCTCGTCGATTTGTTGCCGGCCCAGTATTCGACCTGGAAGAGCTTGTTTGGCCCGCCGAAATTGAAAATCCAGCGCTCAGGCTGCATCGCCGGCCGTTCCTGGCCTTCCGCGCGCGGGCTGTCAACCCAAGGCGCCGGCCGCGCGCGCTCGACGCGCATGTTGTTGGGCGGACCGTTGGCCTTGAGTTCCTGCTGTAGCCACACGGCCATTGTCTCGGCGGTTGCCGGCGCGGGATCCGGAAGCGTCAGCCGGAAATTGGTCTGCTGCTGATCGGGCAGTTCGAGCTTCATCACCGCGCGGTGATTCAGCCAGATGCCGCTGAAGCCCGTCATCAAGCCGAGCAGTGCGCCCCACAGGCCGAACCAGCCATGGGTGCGGCGTACCCAGCGGACGAACACGATCCAGCGATCACCGCGCGGTTGGCTGGCAACGACGGTGCTCACGTCTCGCTCCATTGGCGCAAGAGATTGTGATAGCAGCCGATCAAGGTACGACGTGCACCGTCGTCGGCGCCGGTCTCGTTCAGCTTCTGGATGGCGGTGTCCATGTCGAACAGAAGCGACCGCTGGCTCGCCTCACGGATCAGGCGCTGGACCCAGAAAAAACAGGCCAGCCGGGTGCCCTGCGTAACCGGCTGGACCCGATGCAGGGTCGTTGCCGGATACACCACTATCGACCCGGCCTTCAGCTTGATGCGCTGGAGGGCGAAACTATCCTCGATCTCGAGCTCGCCGCCTTCGTAGTCCCGGGTGGACTGATGAACAGCGTCGCCGACACATCGGTGCGGATCTTGCGCCCGTCGCGGGGATCGATGCGGACGCTGCCATCGACATGGGTGCCGAACGCCATGCCCTCGGCGTAGCGGTTGAACATCAGCGGATAGACGACGTTGGGCAGCACGGCGCTGATGAAATTAGGGTTGCGTTCGAGCGCGCCGAGCACGATGCGCTGGCGGTCGAGCGCAGTCTGCGAGCGCTCGTCGATCTGCTGGTTGTGCTTGACCGGCGCGCCCTGGTAGCCGGCCGTTAACCGGCCGTCGACCCAGTCGTTGGCGCGTTCCAGCCGCTCGCGCAGGCTGACGATCTGCCCGGCGTCGAGTGCATTCGGAATGCAAGCCAGCATGGGCTCCTCTTCGCCCCTAGAACCGCTTGGTAAGCGTCAGCATGGCGGTGCGGCCCGATCCCGGCACGGCGCAGCCGCCGTCGGATGCGATCAGGCTGTCGTAGTACATCGTGTCGAAGACGTTGAAGACGTTGAGGCGGATGTTGAAGGTTTCCGCCTTGTAGGCCGCCGTGAGGTCGAAGCGGAAGTACTCCGGCACCTGCACCGTGTTGTTGTTCACGTAGCGCTGGCCGACATAGAACACGCCGCCGCCCGTTTCCCAGTTCTGCAGGAAGGTGTAGGTGGCCCAGATCGAGGCCGAGTGGTTGGGCGTATTGAGCAGGATGTCGCCCGCAGTGTTGACGGCGATGCCATTGACGATGCGGGCATCGAGATAGGTATAGCCGCCGAATATCTGCAGGTCGTCCCACAGGCGTCCGGAGGTGCCGGCGCGGGCGCCCTGGACGCGGATCTGGCCGGTGGCGTCGAAGGAGCCCGCGACGACGCCCTGGCTGCGGGCATTGTACTTGTCGATCTGGAACAGCGCGCCGTTAACCGACAGGTTGCCCCTGAAGAAGTCGGCCTTGGCGCCGATTTCCATGGCGCGGTTCTCTTCCGGCGGCAAAGGCGCGGTGGTGCCGGTCGTCGCGGTCAGCTGCTCTAGCGACGGATTGAACGACGTGCTGTACGAGCCGTAGAACGAATACTCATTGGTCGGCTGCCAGATCGCGCCGCCGCGGTAGCTCGTGTAGTAGATCGTCTGCTCGCTGTAGGCCGCGGTGGTGTTGCCGGCGGCGTTCAGCACGTTGATCGAATTGCCGATCTTGGCGTCATAGACATCGTAGCGAACGCCGCCTACCAGCTTGATGCCCGGGAAGATTTCGGCGCTGTCGCTGACGTAGCCCGCGATCGACCGGGCATTTGCTGTGGCGAGATTGCCCAGCGTATTGGTCACCGTGCCGGGCGAGCCGGTCGATGGCAAGTTGAGGACCGGGTTGCAGGCTACGAAACCTGACGCCAGGGCAAAGCCGTTGCAGTTGCCGGTGCGCAGATAGGTCTGGTTCCAGTAACTGTCGTAGCCCAGCTCGAGGCCGACCAGGGCGTCGTGCTTGACTGAGCTGGTGTCGAACTTGGCGTTGAGCTCGGTGAGATTGGTGACGGTGAAGTCGTAAATCTTGCGGTCGCGGCTCTGCTGGCGAACCCACAGGCTCGAAAGAGGCAGGCCGCTCTGCGGCGTTGCCGTGAAACCGCCAGCGCCACCCGGAATGCCGACGTTCTGCCCCGACGTCTCGCGCATGTCGGTGTTGACGTAGTTGAACTGCGTCTGGTTGCGCAGCTTTAAGTCCTTGTTGAATTTGTGATCGACCGTCAGGCCGACCGAGGCGATGTCCTGCCCGGTGCGGTCGTCGGTGAAGCCGTAGGCGACGTTGCGTCCGACATTTACGGGGAAGCCGTTGAGCGGCGGAACGCCGTAGTCGGTCTGGTCCCTGTTGTGCTGCAGCAGCGCCGTCAGAGTGATCTCTGTCGGCGTGCCGATGCCGAACTTCACCAACGGGGCGACGCCGAAATCGAGCACGCCCGTGTGTTCGCGCGTCGTCGTCGAGCCGACCTCGAACATCGTGGCGACGCGCACGGCCGAGGTATCCGACATCGGTTGGTTATGGTCGGCCATGGTCGGCCATGGTGCGCACCAGGCCATTGGTCGTGACCGAGGCTTGCAGCTCGGTCGCCTTCTTGAGCGACGGCTTCTTCAGCACCTGGTTGATGACGCCGCCAGTCGAGCCGCGGCCGAACAGCATCGAGGACGGACCCATCAGCACCTCGACCTGTTCGAGGGCGAAGATGTCACGATAGTACTGGCCGAGAAGCCGTTGAGGTTGATGTTGTTGCCGATCTGGCTGCCCTCGGCGCCGCTGATCGTGACGCCGGGCACGCTGCGCAGTGAGCTGGCCAGCGAGGTCGCCCCCTGCGATTGCGTCAGTGCCTTGTTGACGATGGTGACCGACTGCGGGATGTCGCGGACATCGCCGCCGACGCGATTGATCGAGGTCGTGGGCGTGTTGAAGTCCTCGCTCGGCCGCGTGCCGGTCACGGTGACCGGCTTCATCGTCGCCGGAGCGGCAGTGGGATCGGCCGGCTTGGGATCGGTCGTCGGGTTCTGCGGATCCGGGGTCGGCGTCGACGTCGTCTGGGCCATAGGCGCGGGTGCCGCCAGAAGCCCCATCATGGCAGTCTTTACGGCGATACGACGCTTACGCACGGTCAAACCTCCCCCAAGGCGCTACAGCGGAGGTATTAATAGTTATTCGCAATATATCTGTAAATGCGCATCATTCGCATAACGAAAACAGACAGTTTAAGAGAGATGGCGTGCCCGGCTGGATTCGAACCAGCGACCTACTGCTTAGAAGGCAGTTGCTCTCATCCCCTGAGCTACGGGCACGTAAGGCTAGAATAACACAGTGGCGACGACCGGTGGCCGTCAGCCGTCAATGT
>CAMDCE010000122.1 GCA_945889625.1 Asaia bogorensis
GTCATGGACCTGGGCGTCACCGTGCCGCTTGGCCAGTATCTGCAACCGATGGCCCGCACCAAGAAGGTGAGCGGCAACATCGAATCGCCGGTCACCGTCTTCTGGAATGTCGAGAAGAAGTAGCGCCCGTGGTGAGTACAGGGTGGTGATTATAAGTTCTCGGACAACCCGCCAAGTGCTAGTCTTGCACCCTAAATAGGCCACGGCCG
Source organism: Asaia bogorensis (assembly GCA_945889625.1). Lineage (GTDB taxonomy): Bacteria > Pseudomonadota > Alphaproteobacteria > Reyranellales > Reyranellaceae > Reyranella. The sequence continues at coordinate 210 of CAMDCE010000122.1, forward strand.
CGCAAGGCTGGGCAAATCGAAGGGGAGAAGACGATGTCCAAGGTATTGCTGCGCCGCCTGGCGCTGTCCACGTCCGCCGCATCCGTCATGCTGCTGGCCGCCGGCCCGGCCTCCGCGCAAAATCGCCAGTTCAGCTTCGCCTACGACCAGCCGAACACCACGGCCTACGGCATCGCCGCCAACATCTTCGACGCCAAGCTCAAGGAACTGAGCGGCGGCAAGTTCAGCATCAACCAGTTTCCCGGTGCGCAGCTCGGCCAGGAGCCGCAGATGCTGCAGAAGATGCGGGCGGGCGACATCGACTTCGTCATCACCTCGACGGCCAATGCCTCGACCGTCGCGCCGCAGGCCGGCGTGCTGTCGCTGCACTTCATTTTCCGCGACCAGGATCATCTCGCCAAGACACTGGCCGATCCGGCGGTATCCAGGGCCTTCCGCGACATGGTCAAGGAATCGGTTCAGGGCGCGCAGGTCCTCGGGTTGCTGACCATGGGCATGCGCAACATCTATTCCAAGAAGGAGATCAAGTCGGTCGACGACATGAAGGGCCAGAAGATCCGCGTCCAGGCGACCAAGACCGAGGACACGCATTTCCCGGCCTACGGCGCGCAGACCGTCCACATGCCCTTCGGCGAGGTCTATACCTCGCTGCAAACCGGCGTCGTGAACGCCGCCGAAAACGGCATCAATGTTTACCTCGCCAACAAGCATTACGAGGTGGCGCCCGTCCTCTCAATCACCGAGCACGAGGCCAACAACAACTGCATCTGGGTCAGCGACAAGACCTGGAACAGCCTGACCGACGAGCAGAAGAAGTGGGTCCAGGCGGCGGCCGACGAAGTCTCCAAGACCGAGCCGGCCAAGGCACTGCAGCTCGAAAAGGACTCGGCGGAACGGCTGAAGAAGATCGGCGTGAAGGTTGTAGAGAACGTCGACAAGTCGGGCTTCGCCAAGGCCGCCCTGCCGATCCAGGACCAGCTCGCCAAGGAACTGGGCCCGCATGCGGTCAAGATTCTCGACCTCGTCCGCAACGTGAAGTAGGCGGCGCCGCTCCGCACTGTCCCGGGCGGAACGATCTTTATGAGCAATCGCGTTCTGGTGCTCCAGCGCCATCGCCACCTCAAGTGGAAGGCGCTGGATGCGCTTGAAGCCGCGTTGATGATCCTGTGCGGCGCGTCGATCATCGGCTTCACGCTGTCGGTATTCTTCGATGTCGTCACCCGCGAGCTCGGCATGCCCTGGTTGTGGCTGCAGCAGGTCACCACCGGGTTCTTCGCCTGGGGCGTCTTCATCGGCATGGCGGCCGCGGCGCGGCGCAACGACCATCTCTACCTCGTCGAGATCACCAAGCGCCTGACGGGGCCCAAGCGCACCTTCATGGAAACCTTCAACCGCGTCGTCGTACTGGGCGTGGCGCTCGCCATGGTGTGGTTCGGCTACAAGAACGCCCTGCTCGACCTCGGCAGCTTTCGTATGCCGTCGCTGATCCCGCTGACCTGGTACACCGCCAGCGTGCCGATTTCCGGCGCGCTGATCGCCCTGTTTGCCATAGAGCAGCTGCTCAATGGCTGGAAGCACGGCTTCGAGGGCCCCGAGGACGCCGACGATTTCGCCAAGGCCGTCGAATGAGCAACGGCAACGTTCTCTTCCTGATGGCCTTCCTGTTCCTCGGGCTGGGCTATATGGGCGTTCCCGTAGCCTTCGCGCTGATGGCCGGCGTGATGATCGCCACAGCCTTCACCCAGATCAGCCTGCAGTCGATGGTGGGACAGATGTTCCATGGCATCGATTCCGAAACCTTGCTGGCCGTGCCGTTCTTCCTGCTGGTCGGCGAGCTGATGACCTCCGCCAATGTCACGCAGCGCATGGTGCGGCTGGCCCAGACCATGGTCGGCCACATGCGCGGCGGCCTGGCCCAGGTGGTTACCCTTTTCAGCATGTTCTTCGCCGGCATTTCCGGCTCCTCGACCGCCGATGTCGCCGTGCTGAGCCGCACCGTGGCGCCGGAAATGGACAAGGAAGGCTACGACCGCGCCTTCACTGCCGCGCTGATCGCCTGCGCCTCGACCATGGCCAACCTAATCCCGCCCAGCATCATGGCGGTGGTCTACGGCGCCACCGGCAATGTCTCGATCGGCGGGCTGTTTCTGGGCGGCATCGTGCCCGGCGTGATGATCGGCATCGGCCTGATGATTTATTCGCACTTCTTCGGCCCCGTCGGCGTGCGCAAGATGCGCGCGAGCTTCGGCGAGTTCGTCGATGCGCTCAAAGGCTCGTCGCTGCCGCTGATGATCCCGGTCATCATCATGGGCGGAATCCTGACGGGTTGGTTCACGCCGACCGAGGCCGGCATGATCGCCTCGGTCTACATTCTGCTGGTGCTGATCCCGCTGCTCAACCGCGGCCATCTGCGCCACCTGCTGAGCGATTTCATGTATACCGGCATGCTCTACGCCATTCCGCTGGCAGCCGTGGCCAGCGCTTCGGCCTTCGGCTGGATGCTGGGCTACCTGCGCGGCCCCGACATCGTGGCGGCCTGGATCGCCACTCACGCCGGAACCGATGCCGGCATGATCCTGCTGATGCTGGTGCTGCTGTTCATCATTGTCGGCGATTTCGTCGATGCGGTGCCCGCCATCATCATCTTCATGCCGATCATCAACAAGCTCACCGAGTTGGGAAACATCAATCCGGTACATATGGGCGTGGTCATCATCACGACCCTGGTTTTCGGCCTGATCACACCGCCTTATGGATTGTCGCTGTTGGTGGCGTCGAAATTCGTCGGCGTCAGTTTTTCCAGCGCAATGCGGGCGTCGCTGCCGATCTACGTCGTCTTCATCGTGACGATCTCGTTCACGGTGCTGTTACCCGACGTCGTACTCTATCTGCCGAAGTGGCTGCTGCCCGAGTCGGTCGGTTGCTTCAAGAACCCGAGCGGCGCCGGCTACATCTGCCCCTAGAGTGCGGTCCGCAGGATCGGACTCATCCTCTTCTGGACCGCGCGTCTCGCGCCCGGTCCAGAAGAAGATGAGCCTGAGGACAGCATCCAGGGGCGGACATCAGAATCCACCGACACCCTGGCCATCTGTCGTGCGACGGAATGATTTCCGTCTCGTCGCCCGGCACCTTGGGGAGCCTTCCCTCGGGCATTGTCACGTTGGCAGGGTTCACCCCCCAACTCCGACCGCTTCGCTTCATGGCGCTATAGCATTTCCAATGACTCAGCAGGCTCGGGCAGAGGCCAGAAATGGCGCACAAGCGCCAACGTGACAATGCCGAGGAAACTGTGTCGGCCGCCCATTGCTTCCCCGAAACCCCGGCAGAATAATAGCGTTCGCGTCGCTCCACGGGTTCATCTGGGAAATGTCGGTTCGGTAGTCGGAGATGCACCATGACAAACCTCGCCGCCGTCGACTCCGTCGACAT
>CAMDCE010000123.1 GCA_945889625.1 Asaia bogorensis
CGTGTCGTTGCAGTAGTCGGCCGATACCAGCGGTCGCGTCTCGTAGCCCAGGATGCCGGCAAGAGGACCCGCCGCTGCCGCTGCAAATAGCCCGTTGACCTCGGCTTCGGTTGTTGCACGCTGAAGCTCGAAGACGCAGTCCGTGAGGCTGGCATTGAGCACCGGCGCGCGAACCGCGTGACCGTTCAGCTTGCCCTTGAGTTCCGGATAGATGACCGTGATCGCCGTCGCACTGCCGGTCGTCGTCGGCTGCAGAGAGAGCATCGCCGAGCGGGCGCGCCGGAGGTCCTTGTGCGGCGCGTCCACCACGACGTTTGTGTTGGTCGGCGCATGGATGGTGGTGATCTGGCCATGCCTGATCCCGAGCTGTTCATGCACGACCTTGACCACAGGTGCGAGACAGTTGGTCGTGCAGGAGGCCGCCGTCAGCAGATTGTGCCGGACCGGCTCGTAAAGATGGTCGTTGACCCCGACCACGACATTCAAGGCGCGCTCATCCTTGACCGGGGCGGCGACGATCACCTTCTTCACGCCCCGCTGGAAATAGGCCTGAAGTTGCTCGGGCTTCAGGAATTTGCCGGTGCATTCCAGCACGATGTCGCAGCCTAGGTCGCCCCAGTCGACCTCACCCGGCGACGCAGCCGCGCTGAAGCCGATATATTTTCCGCCGACGGTCATGCCGCGCTCGTCGTCTACTTCGATAGCGGTGTGCCAACGACCGTGCATGCTGTCGAATTCGAGGAGGTGCGCCGTTGCCGCCGCGCCGCCCTTGATCTCGTTCATGTGTACGAGGTCCAGGCGGTTGTCGCGCCGTGGATCGTCGCCAGGACGATGCACGCCGCCGAACGCGGCGCGCAAGGCTAGCCGTCCCATGCGGCCCATGCCGTTGATGCCAACTTTCATCGCACCCTCCGTCAGGCGGGAGCGCGGGCCGAGTCGCCAATCTCGTCGAGACGCTTCTTCAGCGCCATCCGGTCGAGGGACGCGTAAGGCAGGTTGATGAAGATTTCCAGACGTCGCCGGACCATCCCGTACAGCTCGTTGATCATCGTCGCGCGCTCGATCGCCGAGCCGGTGAATTTGGCGGGATCCGGTAGCGGCCACGCGCCCGTCACCGGCTTCTCGCCGAAGTCCGGGCAGTGCTGACCCTGCAGCACGTCGCAGAGCGTGATGACGAAATCCATGCGCGGCGCGTCGGGGCCCGTGAATTCGTCCCATGATTTGCAGCGCAATCGCCCGACGTCGTGCCCGAGCGCTTGCAGCTTGGCGAGCACATCCGGCATTGGCTCAGGTGCCGGGTCCGACCCAGCCGAGTAGGCGTTGAACTTGCCCTTGCTAGCCTGTTCGAGAATGGCCTCGGCCATCAGCGAACGGGCGGAATTGTGCGTGCATAGAAACAGGACGTTGAAGGCGGGGGTCATGCGAGCCTCGGGTTGATCCTCGGGAAGGAGTCGCGCCAGGTCGCCACACAGGTCGGGTCGTCCGCCACAACACGTCTCGGTCAAGAAGCTGAAGAGAGCGCGCAAACCGGCGAAGCGGACCGCATAGATGATGCTTCGGCCTTGCCGGGTGGACTGGACGAGGCCGGCTTGTTCGAGGGCGGCCAGATGGAACGACAGCGTCGGTGGCTTTTGACCTAAGGCGCTGGCTAATTCACCGGCCGCCATGCCGGAGGCGCCCTTAGTCGCCAGGAGCCGCATCAGGTTGAGGCGGGTTTCCTGGGAAAGGGCACTGAATCCAGCAGCAGCTTCCGTTGATTCCATACTTCTCGAATAGTCCAATATTGTGACATACGTATTACGCAGTCGGCTGTTAGATGTCGATAGGCAGGACCATCAGGCTCAAATCGGGAGACTAGCGGAATGTCCCTTTTCGAACGCTACCTGACCCTCTGGGTCGCGCTTTGCATCATCGTCGGCATCGCGCTGGGGCACTTCTTCCCCGCTGTCTTCCACGCCGTCGGGGCGGCCGAGGTGGCGCATGTGAACCTGCCGGTCGCGGCGCTGATCTGGCTGATGATCATCCCGATGCTCATTAAGGTCGACTTTGCAGCCATCGCCGAGGTGCGCGAGCATTGGCGCGGCATCGGCGTGACGCTGTTCATCAACTGGGCGGTAAAACCCTTCTCGATGGCGGCGCTTGGCTGGCTGTTCATCGGCTACCTGTTCAGGCCCTGGCTGCCCGCCGACCAGATCGACAGCTATATTGCCGGTCTCATCCTGCTGGCCGCAGCACCCTGCACGGCGATGGTGTTCGTGTGGAGCAACCTGTCGGACGGCGAACCCGACTTCACGCTGACGCAGGTCGCACTGAACGACACGATCATGGTATTTGCCTTCGCGCCGATCGTGGGCCTGCTGCTCGGGCTCTCCGCTATCACCGTGCCGTGGCAGACGCTGCTGCTGTCGGTCGGTCTCTACATCGTGGTGCCCGTGGTGCTGGCGCAGCTCATTCGCCGGCGGGCCGTGGCAACCGGCGGGAAAGCGGGCCTCGACCGCCTGCTGGCGCGTCTGCAGCCGGCGTCGCTCCTGGCGCTGCTGGCAACGCTGGTCCTGCTGTTCGGCTTCCAGGGCGAACAGATCATCGCGCAGCCGATGATCATCGCGTTGCTGGCCGTGCCGATCTTGATCCAGGTCTATTTCAACTCCGGCCTAGCCTATCTGCTGAACCGCGCGACGGGCGAGCAACATTGCGTGGCGGCCCCCTCGGCGCTGATCGGCGCCAGCAACTTCTTCGAGTTGGCCGTGGCGGCGGCTATCAGCATCTTCGGATTCTCTTCGGGGGCAGCACTTGCCACGGTGGTCGGCGTCCTCATCGAGGTACCGGTCATGCTCTCCGTCGTGAAGATCGTTAACGGCAGTAAGGGCTGGTATGAAAACGGTCCGGCCGTCGCGAGGCGCCGTTGGTCTTAACGTTGGCCATGTCGCGGAGAATGAACAGAATGCGTATCGCCTAGGGATTTGCAAATTGGCGGGACAGCTGTGGTTTAGCATTCGAAGTGAAATGGGGACGTTGGGAAAGCAAAGTCCGGCCGCTGGTGTTGCCGGCCGGGCTCTTGGGTGATCAAGCGTTCGAGTTTAGGACAGCTCGCGCTCGCTTGTACGACCGGATGGCGGTGAACAGCCGGCTGTGAGGCCGGCTCCGCCAGGAGTCGGTCCCCGGCGTTGCCGTCGCCGGCCCGCTTCCTTCGGAGGTCCAGACCGTCTCTACCTTCCATGCCGCCATCTTTGCCGATGCCGCAAATGCCGACGGCGCCGCCGCGGTCGGGACACCGGTGCTCACCGCGCCCGATGCCGCGGTCGACCGCATCAGGGCCGCCATCACGGGCTGAGGCCGGGCATCGCCCGGACGGCACCCGCAATGCGTGCTCGATGTTCAGACTCTGTGCGGCGAACCGCGAACGCCGACCGCAGCCGCTGACGGCGTTTAAGGGTGCGACAATTGCCCTGCTAAACGTTGCAAAAAGATGCCGATTTCGTCCGTCGCACTTCCGGCTAACCGATTGATTATGTTAACGTCGGGCAGCCCGTCTCGGGGCACCA
>CAMDCE010000124.1 GCA_945889625.1 Asaia bogorensis
CAGAGAACTCTACAAGGCTCGTCACCTGATCGAGAACTTCTTCTGCAAGCTCAAGCAACTCCGCGCCATCGCCACACGCTACGACAAAACGGCGCACAACTTCCTCGCCGCAATCTACCTCGCCGCCTCGGCAATCTGGCTTAATTGACGACATGCCCTAGTCGATTAGGCCGAGCGATCATCAATCATCTCAACAAAGCCAACAAACAACTTCGAGCGCATACGGTCGCATTTCCACGAAAGAACTTGGTACGTCTTGTTCTTTTGGTGAACGAGGATCACGAAATCTATGATCCGGAGGTGGTGCACTACATCGTCGGGCGTGCCATGCGGGCACTAAGGAATGGCAAGCCCCGCTACGACAGCATCGATTGCGTGGTCTACATCAGCGAGCGCCATGCCAAGGTGGCGGGCGATGCTGTAGCTTTCGTAATTTTGAGCATAGAAGGTCCACCCCTTGAAAACGATGTATGGAAGCGAGCCGTAGTCCAGCGTTTTGTCGATGGATGGGCTCTTTGGAATCGTGCGCCACTATACGTCAGCGAAACATTGTCCGACTTCTCCGTAATCGATCACGTCCCTAAGGTAGCTTCGAGAGATGAGCGTTGGCGATTAAATTATCGACGCGCCCCTTACATGCGCGACCTGACCGATGAGCAAATACGAGACCGATTTGACGAGTGCATGGTTATTTCAATGTTGGCCTTCCTGAAAGAGCGTCCCGTAACGCTCACCACTGCTGCCGTCGTAGCCAATTTAGAGAAATTTAATCATATTCAGATTGAGGTCGGTAGGCGTGGTCTGACGCTGCCGGAATTGCAGTATGTTCCAGCTCGGGCAGTGGCAGCTGCGCAACGGTTAGGGCTTTCCACGACTATAATTGATTGGGTGCAAAACCATAAGCCGCACTAATGAGACGGCCGCCGCAACGCGGCGGACCTGAAGCGCTGTCAAGCGTCAGCGGTAACGGGCGCGGCGCTGCCGCAGTAGGTGCAACGCAGGCTCGACACGCCGCGCAATCGCTTGCAGCCGGGGCAGAAGCCGATCCCGAAGTTTGCGATCTCGCGCGACCGCTGACTGGTCGGCCTCTCGGCGGCCGCGAACAAGTGCTGCAAGGCCTCCCGCCACTTGAGGCGCATCACGATGCCCGCCGCCAGAACGGCGTCCGCTTCTTCACCGGATCGAGCAGCGACCAGTCGCCTTGCTCGACGGTGTGGCCCTTGGGGAAAGGCGAGCGCGGTTCCTGGCCCAGCGAGCGCATGACGCGGTCGTCGCGGTAGTAGCAGAGCAGGATCGCGCGGCTGACCGCGCCGAGCAGTGCGCCGCTCTCGGCGCGGAAGGTGTTGGCGATCTCGGCGCGACGGTCGGGGGAAAGGTCGACGAAGGGGCCGCCGGCGAGCGTGGCGAGGCGGGCGAGGGCGGCGCGGACGTCGCCGCGGTCGCGGCCGAGGTTGTTCAGGATATCGGCGAAGATGGTTTCGTCGTCGGCGCCGGGGACGGCGTAGCGCGGGCTGGCCGGGATCATGGTCGCGGCGAAGGCGCGGAGGTCGCGGGTTTCGGCGGGGGTGAGGGGGGTGGTGTTGGGCATTAATCGTCGTCCCGAGTCGCGCGGATCATATCCGCGCTGAAGCGAAGCGAAGTCGAGGGACCTCTTATGTCGCTCGATATAATAGGTCCCTCCGCTGCGCCTCGCTTCGCTCGGCTTCGGTCGGGACGACGGGGGGCTTTGATCAAGCGTTCGCTCCGGTCGGGACGACGGGGTATGCCAATCATGCTTCTTTCCTCAATCGAACAGCGTCGCGTTGGACAGCCGCTGCTTGATCGCGTCGGCGATGTAGAGGGCGAGCGCCTGGATGGTCGAGGTCGGGTTCACGCCGCCGGAGGTGACCCAGATGCTGCCGTCGACGATGAACAGGTTTTTGACGTCGTGGCAGCGGCCCCATTCGTTGACCACGGAGCGCTCGGGATCGGTGCCCATGCGCGCGGTGCCCATGAGATGCCAGCCGCCGTTCAGGATCGGGCTCTCGACGCCGAAATTCCTGGCGCCGGCGGCTTCCAGGATGTCCTTCGAGCGCGCGATGCCGTGCGCCAGCATCTTCTGCGTGTTCTCGCCGATCGTGTAGTCGATCCTGGGCGCGGGGATGCCGCTCGAATCCTTCAGGTCAGGATCGAGGGTCACGCGGTTGTGCTCCTCCGGCAGGTCCTCGGTGATCGTCGACATGCCGAGGCGGTGGCCCACAAGCTCGCGATAGACGCGGTGGTGGTCCTCGCCGAAGGGCAGGCGGCCGGCGATGGTGCTGGTGATCGCCTCGCCGATCGAGCCGGTGCCGCGGTGGAGCTGCAGCGTGTAGCCGCGCACGAAGCCGCGGCTTTTGTCGGTCTCGTAGAATTCCTGGCTCCACAGGTTGAGCGGCGGGCCCTGGTTGCCGTCGAGCGGCTCGTCGACATAGCCGTAGGTCAGCGCAAAGGGATGGAACATCAGGTTCTTGCCGACGAGGCCCGATGAATTGGCGATGCCGTTGGGGAAGCGCGCCGAGGTGGAGTTCAGCATCAGGCGCGGCGTGCCGATGCCGTTGCAGGCGACGATCACCATTTCGGCCGGCTGGAACTGCTCCTTGCCCTCGGCGTCGTAATAGATCGCGCCGGTCGTCCTGCCGGTCGCCGGGTCGGTCGCGATCACGCGCACCCGGCAGCGCGTGCGCAGCTCGACGCCGGCGCGGATGGCGTGCGGCCAGTAGGTGATGTCGGTGCTGGCCTTGGCGCCCTGGGCGCAGCCCGGCGTGCAGTGGCCGAGGTTGATGCAGGCGGCGCGGCCGTCGTATTCGGTGGTGGCGATGGCCGAGTCGGATGGCCACCAGTGCCAGCCGAGCTTGTTCAGCGCCCGGCCGAAGGCCATGCCCGACTTGCCGAGCGGCAGCGGCGGCATCGGCGGATGATGCAGCGGGTAGGCGGGATCGCCGGCCAAGCCCGCGACGCCCATCATGCGGTCGTTCTCGGCGAAGAAGGGTTCCAACGTCTGGTAATCGACCGGCCAGTCGTCGGCCACGCCGTCTAGCGTCTTGGTGCGGAAGTCGGAGGGGTGGAGGCGCGGGTAGTGCGCCGTGTACATGATGGTGCTGCCGCCGACGCCGTTGAAGTTCACCACCTGGATCGGCGAGTTCTTGCCGTTGATCGGGTAGTCGGTGTCCCGGTTGCGGCGGTTGGGGTTGATGGCGAAGTCGCCGAACACGCGCGCCTCCCAGTCGCGCCCGTTGGTCGGATAGTTGGTCTGCTTGATCCAGTCGCCCTGCTCGAGGCAAAGGATGCGCATCCTGGTATCCGCGAGACTCCACGCGACAGCGGCGCCCGAGGCGCCCGAGCCGATGATCAGAACGTCGACCTTTTCCTGCATCACATGAGATTAGTCGCTGGGGGCGCGCCACTCCAGTGGCGCGTCATGTCCTGCGGACCGCGGGCGTCCCGCCCGCTCATGAGACGCGCGCGATCCGCTTGAACATGAGAAGACGCGCGACTGGAGTGGCGCGCCC
>CAMDCE010000125.1 GCA_945889625.1 Asaia bogorensis
TTCAATCGCTCGAGAAACACATGGGCGTTCGCCTCCTCGATCGCACGACACGCTCCAGCCGCCCCACCGAGGAAGGGCGGATCTTCCTGAACCACGCGGAGCGCATCCTGATCGAGATGGATCATGCGCAGGACGAGATCAACGCCAATGCAGGGCAACCTGCCGGCCGCCTCAAGATCTCTGCACCCGCCAGCCTTCAACGCCAGTTGATCGCGCCCGCAATCGTCAGCTTCATGGAGGCCTATCCTGCCATAGAAGTATGCGTCGACATCACCGATCGCGTCGCCAATCTGCATGAGGAAGGCTACGACGCGACCATCCGGACAGGTACGCTGCCCGACAGCGGCCTGAAGGCCAAGCGCCTCGCCTCCGATCGGCTCGTGGCCGTCGCGGCGCCGAGTGCGGCGCGACAATCAGGATGAGACTCGCGCGACAATCAGGATGAGACGGGCGCCGGGGGGGGGCTGACGGAGGGAGGGCGTAGCCCGACCGAAGGCAGCCCACCCCCGGCGTCGCGATTTTTCCCCAGGATGTCCACAGGGGAGGGATGTCGTCTGGCGGTCGGAGCGGTTGGGTCCAGCATGCGATTCTTCACGACAGAAGGATCTCAGCTTGCCTGGCCAGCACGTCACCGACTGCCAGACGAGGTTGTTCATGGAGTCCCGTCAGACCAGTGCCCCCGCCATCGCCGCTGCGAAGGCTGGGTTCAGCCGTGCGACCGGCTACCGGATCGAAGGCGATCCGCGGTTGCCGTCACAGAAGAAGCAGGAGCGCGGCCGGCGACGACCCGATCCGCTCAGCCAGGTCTGGGACGCCGAGATCGTGCCGATCCTGAAAGCGGCACCGGGTCTGCGTGCCATCGCCATCCTGGCCGAGATCCGGCGGCGCCATCCCGAGATCAGTCCCGGCATCCGGCGCACGCTGGAGCGGCGCATTCGCACGTGGCGGGCGCTCGAAGGCCCCGAACAGGACGTGATGTTCCGGCAGGAGCACCCGCCCGGCCGCATGGGGCTCTCCGACTTCACCGACACGAGCGAACTCGGCATCATGGTCGCTGGCATCGTGTTGGAGCACCGGCTCTATCACTTTCGGTTGGCATTCTCCGGGTTCGCGCACGCCCATGTCGTGCTCGGTGGCGAGAGCTTCGTCGCGCTGGCCGAAGGCTTGCAGAATGCACTGTGGGCGCTCGGCGGCGTGCCGCAGGAGCACCGCAGCGACAGCCTGTCGGCAGCGTTCTGCAACCTGGACCGTGACGCCCAGGAGGACCTGACACAGCGCTATCAGGGGCTCATGCGCCACTACGCGATGACGCCGTCGCGCAACAATCCGGGTGTCGCCCACGAGAACGGCTCGATCGAGAGTCCGCACGGCCATCTCAAGAAGGCGCTGGAGGATGCGCTGCTGCTGCGCGGCTCCAGGGACTTCGACAACCTCGATGCCTACCGCCGATTCGTCGACGAGATCGTCGGACGTCAGAATGCCAACAACCGGAAGCGGATCGAGCTGGAGCGAGCCAGTCTCGCGGCTTTGCCGAAACGGCGCACGGCCGATTACGAGGAGAAGGTCGTCACGGTGACATCGAGCGGCGGCTTCATTCTGCGCCGCGTGTTCTATACCGCGCCATCGCGGTTGATCGGCCACCGCCTGCGCGTCCACCTCTACGACGATCGGCTGGACTGCTTCCTGGGCTCGACGCCGATGATGACTTTGCGACGAGGGAGGCAACCCTCCCCCGACAAAGGCGGCCACGTCGTCGATTATCGGCACGTCATCCATGCGCTGCGCAAGAAGCCCATGGCGCTGCTCAATCTGGTCTATCGCGATCAGTTGTTCCCGCGTCTGGCTTACCGCAAAGCCTTCGAAGCGCTCTGCGCGGATGTCGGCGACAAACGGGCATGCAAGGTGACGGTCGAGTTGCTGGCGCTGGCGCATGACCGAGCCTGCGAGGCCGCGCTGGCACAGATCATCGACGCCGACCTCGACGCCGGCCGATTGCCAGACCTTGCGATCCTGCGTGAGCGGTTCGGGCCGAACCCCGGCTCGGTGCCGGTGATCGAGGTGGATCTGGTGCCGCTCAGCGCCTACGACGAGCTGGCGGCCATCCATACCGTCAAGCCTGCCTCCGGCCTCGAGGTGGTGGCATGACGACCAAGACCACTGTCGACGCCGCCCGCGTCGAACTTCTACTGAATGAGCTGCGCCTGCCCGGCATCAAGCTGATGTGGGCCAAGCTCGCCGAGCAATCCGACAAGGAGGGTTGGCCGGCTGCCCGCTTCCTGGCCGCGCTCGCCGAGCACGAGATGGTCGATCGAGGCCGGCGCCGGATGGAACGTCATCTCGCCGAGGCGCGTCTGCCGGCCGGCAAGACGCTGGCGACGTTCGACTTCGACAGCGTGCCGATGGTCTCCAAGGCGCAGGTGATGGCGCTGGCGTCCGGCGACGAATGGCTGGCGAAGGGCGCCAACATCCTGTTGTTCGGCCCACCGGGCGGCGGCAAGAGCCATCTGTCGTCGGCGCTCGGTCTCGCCCTGATCGAGAACGGGCGTCGGGTGTTCTTCGCCCGCACCACCGACCTCGTGCAGCGGCTCCAGATCGCGCGACGCGAGTTCGCGCTAGAAAGCGCCATTGCCAAGCTCGACCGCTACGACCTGCTGATCCTCGATGACCTTGCCTACGTCACCAAGGATCAGGCCGAGACCAGCGTGCTGTTCGAGTTGATTGCCGCGCGTTACGAACGGCGCTCGATGCTGATCACCGCCAACCAGCCGTTCGGCGAATGGGGGAAGATATTCCCCGACCAGGCGATGACGCTCGCCGCCATCGACCGGCTCGTCCATCACGCCACGATCCTGGAGATGAATGTCGAGAGCTATCGCCGCCGCGAAGCCCTCGATCGAAAGCGCGGACGCGGCCGGCCGGCGACGCACGCGACAATCAAGAAGACCGACAAGGCGGACACTGATTGACGCGCCGCGACAATCAAAAAACCAACGGCGACAGAAACCGCTTGCACACCAGGAGAATCGGAATGATCATCATCTCGCTATCGGCCGCCGCATCCCATTCTGATCGCCGCCGCGGGTCTCACCCAGATTGACGCGCTATACGAGCGGTTGCGCCAGATTGCCGAAGCCGAGAAGCAGCGGGCTATCGAGGCCGAGCAACGCCGGCAGGCCGAAGAAGCAGCGCAGCGTCAAGCCGCCGAGGCCGACCGGTTGCGCCAGATTGCCGAAGCCGAGAAGCTGCGGGCTATCGAGGCCGAGAAACGTCGCCAAGCCGAGGAAGCAGCGCAGCGTCAAGCCGCCGAGACCGAGCGGTTGCGCCAGATTGCCGAAGCCGAGAAGCAGCAATCGATCGAGGCCGAGCAACGCCGGCAGGCCG
>CAMDCE010000126.1 GCA_945889625.1 Asaia bogorensis
CCGCGCGCCAAGCGCTGGGATGGCGATCGTGTCGGGCAATGCGTCGAGCGCGTAATGGCGCTTTCGGACCGTGGCGAGCGCGGCGGAGATGCTCATTTTGATTCCTCGGCGTTGATGGTGAGACGGAAGGGTGGCTTGCCGGTCCAGCATCACGCGGCCTCCATCAGAAGAAGCGACGACAGCGATACCGGGAGGATTTTTGGCCGCGCCCGCGCGATCGCCAGATAGGTGAAATCGTCCGGCCCGTTTCGGCGCTGAAGCAGGTGAACCAATCCCCGCTCGGCTGCCCACCAGGCGCGACGCGCGACACGGGCGAGTTCCGTCCGCTCCCGCTCGGCAAGGCGCATGCCCTGCGGCATGGTGTCGAGCGCGAGGAAGCCACGGTGATATTCGAGGAGATCGCCGGGCGCGGCCTGGCCGAGCCACGCGCAGAGATCGATTTCCGCGAGGCACAGCCGGATCTTCGGCCGGAGCGTGGGGATGGGTTTGCAGTTGTCCATGATTAGCCTCTACCCACGCCATTCGCGATCCGTCCCAACCCCGCGGTGACCAGCGTCAGGCGGAGATCGAGGGTGCGGCGGTAGAGATCGCTGCGGCTGGCAAGACCGCTTCTGGCAAGCTGATGGGGAGATCCCCGGTAGAGTGCCGCGGCAAGGCAGCGCTGCCCCTGATCGAGCGTGCCCAGGCCCCTCTCAAAGTCGATGCGGTGCTCGGCTTCTGCGACCCGGTCGACCGGCTGACCAAGGAATGCCGAGAGGCCGTCTGCCTCGGCGATCAGATCGCCACGGGTTGCGCCGTCACCGTTCGGGAGGGGATCGTCCAGCGACACCGGGAACAGGCCGTATATGCGGCGATGGCGGCGCACGCCTTGGGCGATCCGGGTTGCCCGGTTGGCCATGACCAGGCCGGCAAACGCCCCGATCGATCCACGTTGGCGGTCGAACGCCGGGAACCGCGCAATCAGGTCGGTGAGCAGGTCCTGACGGAGGTCGGCCAGTTCATCGCGCGACAGCCGTAGCTGGCGGCACAGGCGGCGGGCCGCAATATCGGCCTCGTGCAGAAGAACCTGCAGATCTGGTGGTGAAATCGAAGAGCGCATCGGCCAAACCCTCGGTCATCGCGGTTGATGATCCGAAGGTGCCGGAGGGCCTTTCCCATAGGGTTGGCCTTGTTATGGGAAGCTATGGGATGGTCGGCGCAGTCGCCGGGGCGGCACGAACCGCTTATATGCGGCCCCGGTCCCAGGCAAAGCGCGTCAGGTCCGACGGGGCCACGACGCAGGATTAGGCGTTGGGGTTACCTGCGTCGTGACGCAACAATGCGGCCTTGACGGCTTGGCGGAACAACTGCCGGTCCGCACTGCACGGACCCTCAGCCAGCTTGACAAGTTCTCGTCGCGCCCAGTCGACGGCATTAATCTGGCGCGCCGCCGCGATGAGGTGGCGTACGGCATCTTCTGCTTCCGACACCCGCGGATCATAGCCGCCGCCCGCGAGCAAATGCGTAACAGCCAACAGCGCCACGGTGGCGGCGAACCGGGGCTCATTGCCGCAAAGATCCCTCGCCGCCCGGACCAGGGTCGAGGGATCCACGCCGTGTAGCGCGGCACACTCGATCGCGATGTCGAGAAGCCCGGAGTCTTTTGCGGCGGCAAACCACTTGCCCTTGTCGCCGCGGGTTTCAATCAGATCCAGGAGCGTCTGACGGCGGTCGCGATCAGGATAGGCACGAACAAGCGAGCGGTAGATGGAGAGATTTGTCGTCCCGCTCGCCGCGCGCAGACCATACTTTCGATAGGCCTCGTCGGCGCGGCCGTGGCGGATCAGAATATCCTCACAGAAACGGTCGATGGACCTGTCCTCGTAGCGAGAGTTCGAGGTGTCGCGTACGCCTTCGGCGAATGCGATGGCGGCTTCCCATAGCCCCTGACGCACCAGCGCCTCTGCGCCAAACCGGTGCCAGGACCAGAACTTCGTGCGCCGTATTGCCAGCAATCCCTCAAGATCGGAATAGCGGCCCGCCTCGAGCAGGCACGACAGACAAATCGAGGTCCCGACCACATGTTGGAAGCTTTGATGATCGGACCAGGCGCGTCGCACCATCCCGATTAGGCGATTGGCATACTCATCGATCAGATCGGGATAGCGGGCGATCTCGCCCCAGCGGTCTTCGGCCGGCGCCAGATATTCGACGCCGTCGTTCTGCACCGCCTCGAACAAGCGTTCCAGCCACTTGCTCCTGGTCGCATGATCGGCCGGCGCGTCGGCTAGAATCGGAATGAGCTCGTTCAAGGTCCCGGCAACCGCCGATCCGAGGGCGCCAGAAGAGGTGTCGATATCCTGGAATGCCGGCCAGATGCGCTCCATCAGCGCCACGACGCCGTCTCCCGCCGCGACAGGATCGGATTTCGCCACCGCCCTGATCTCTGCGACAGCCTCCTTGAGCCGGCTGATGGCGAGTTTCGATCCTCGCCAGCCATAGGCGCTGGTTCGGAACTTCGTCTTGAACTGCCACTTTCGGCTCGCCGCCATCGCCTCTGTCCTGCCGCTCACCGCTGCCTTGACGATGGGATCAATCCATCAAACGAATATCCGAAGCGGCGATATCCAGAATATAGCCCTGCGTCGGGAGCGTGCGAACCAGGGCGGCGGCGTTGCTTCCCTCATCCAGCTTCTTCAGCAAATCGCGCAGGTTGCGGATGGCGTCTGCGGCAGCGGTCTTGCTGACCACGGTCGACCAGAGATGCCTATCAATCTGCCGAGGGCTCACCACGCCATCGCCGCGAACCACTTGTTCGGCCAGAAGACAGAGAAGCTTAAAGCTGATCGGGGGTAGCTCAAGCTCGCCGCCATCGAGAACAATCTTCGAGTGCGACCGGAAAAGCGTCAGCCTGGCTTCGATAGATGCCGGCGGCATGAGCTTGCGCGCATCGAGAGCAAACGCCGTCCCCTCGGCCACGAATGCTTCTGCGGTTGCAACGAAATGAATGCCTGCTTCTGCAAAGCGCAGCAAATCGGCGGCGGCCACTGATGGCCCGACAAATGTGATGGGCTGTCCGTGATCGGTCGCCTTGAGTGCGGCAATCAACCCCGGCGACAAAACGCTGTCGCGCGTCAGTGCGATAAAGAGGCAGCGCTTCGTGGACGTCTTGCCGAGATGCCAGACACCGGGCACAGCCTGTGTTGGCTCTTGGCCGAAACCCGATGCCCTGGCGACTTCGGCCACGAGCGCGGCCGCGTCGATGCGAAAACTCCGCATATCTTCCGGATCCAGCACGCTATCGCCGCGCTGATCAACAGGGCAGGCCGCGATGAA
>CAMDCE010000127.1 GCA_945889625.1 Asaia bogorensis
ATCACCTTGAGCAGGGTCGACTTGCCCGAGCCGTTGAGGCCAAGCACGCCGATTTTCGCGCCGGGGAAGAACGACAGCCAGATGTCCTTCAGGACCTGTTTGCCGCCGGGGAAGGTCTTGTTCAGACCCTTCATTACGTAGGTGTACTGGTAGGAAGCCATGGCGAGCTTGTAGCGATCCGGCCGTTTCGATTCAATGCGCCAGGAAAGCTGCCTGAATGCTCGCCAAATCGACCGTGCTGGTCGGTCGAGCTACCGCGACCTTGAGGATTCGCTTGCCGCGCGAGGTCCCGACGCCAGTTGCGGAATTGTCAGACGCTGGGTCTTGAAGTTTAGGCCGGCACGGATACCGCTGCTGCCATCGCAACCGCCGATGCCGGCGAACCCGGGGTTGCGCGCCTCGATCACGGACTTGCCGCGATGCCCCCAAAGGCCGCGGCGAAGGACGGCGCTCCGGCGAGCCGCGCCCGATCGATGCCGTGCACGGCCGTCGCGCGGGCCGGGATCGCGATGCCCGGATCGATCAGTACATCGAGCGCCGGTCTTTCGGCCACGTGCAGCCCTTCGTCGATGCGGACCGCGGCAAAGGAGACGATCCGGTCGCGTCTCGGGTCGAGGCCGGTGGTCTCGCAGTCGATCGCGACCAGGGGCTGGCGACGGTGGCAAATCTCAAGCCGCACATCCAGCCATTCATCAACTACACCCCGTTGAACTTCTTCGGGATCATCCTGTGCATGATGGTCGGCACGGCTTCGCTGCCGCACATCCTGATGCGTTACTTCACCACGCCGAGCGTGCGCGATGCCCGCAAGTCCGTGGCATGGTCGCTGCTGTTCATCTTCCTGCTCTACTTCTCGGCGCCGGCCTATGCGGCCTTCTCGAAGCTGGAGGTCTATACCAACATCATCGGGTCGGACGTGGCGAACCTGAAACCTTGGCTATTCACGTGGGGCGAGCTCGGGCTGATCCAGATCTGCGGCAAGAACGCGACCAGCATTGTCGACATCGTGGCCGCCTGCAAGGCGATCGTCGGGCACGGCGGCCTCGTCCGGCTACAGGACTTCGTGATCAACACGGACGTGATCGTGCTCTCCACGCCGGAGATCGCGGGCCTGCCCTATGTGATTTCGGGTCTGGTCGCCGCGGGTGGTCTGGCGGCGGCGCTCTCTACCGCTGACGGGCTCCTGCTCGCCATCGCCAATGCACTCAGCCACGACATCTACTACAAGATGATCGACCCGGCCGCGCCGACAATCCGCCGGCTCACGGTCGCGCGCGTCCTGTTGTTTTTCGTCGCCGTGGCTGCAGCCGCGACCGCTGCTACGAGACCGTCGGATATTCTGGCCATGGTGGGTTGGGCGTTCTCGCTCGCAATGGCCGGCAACTTCCCGGCGCTCATCATGGGGGTCTGGTGGAAACGTGCCACCTCGGCGGGCGCGATCAGCGGCATGATCGCCGGTTTCGGCCTCTGCCTGTTCTACCTGGTCACAACTCGCTACTTCCCGGGCATGGGCGTGAAGTACTTCGGCATGACCTCGCTGACCAACGCGCTTACGGGTCTTCCGTTGGTCGATCTCGCCAAGGCCATGGTGCTGCCCAATGCCATGGAGGCTTGGCCGACGCTTGCTCACCCCTTGGCCAACAAAGTTGGCTGGTTCGACCTCAACAACATCAACTGCGGATTGTTGGGGATGCCGCTCGGCTTCCTGGTGATCTACGTCGTCAGCCTGCTCGGCAAGGAACCGTCGAAGGAAATGCAGGCCTATGTCGACGAGATCCGCAAGCCGCGTGGCAGGACCGTACTTGTAGAAAAGGACTGACCGGCGTCGGCTGTCAGATCGGAAGCGGGGCCCCTCGGGGGCCCTGCTTTATTTCGCGGGCCTTCCGGCGATGGCTTTCGTCTAGCGTCCAACAGGCTTGAACCTTCGTGAATACCGCCGAAACACTCCTCTCCTCGTGGTACTTTCAGGCGCCGAACTTCCTTCTGGCGGCGTTGATGTACACGCTGCTCGGCCGCGTCGCGCTCGGGTTGATCGTCGCGCCCGACTC
Source organism: Asaia bogorensis (assembly GCA_945889625.1). GTDB lineage: Bacteria > Pseudomonadota > Alphaproteobacteria > Reyranellales > Reyranellaceae > Reyranella. Next base: position 2,049 of record CAMDCE010000127.1, read on the forward strand.
GACAAATTATATCTGGCGTTTCTTTTGCCGGTTTACCGACCCGGTAATCGCGGCAATCTCCGTGGTGACACCGAAGGCCACCGCGCCGGTTGTAATGTGGTTGTTCGGCGTCGTCTGGCTTTTCTGGCTGCGCGTGCTGCTGCTTTCCGTCTTTCTGCTGCTCAGCGCGCCCCGGATCGGGTGAGACGCGCCATGGAACGGAATTTTTACTACGTCGGCATCGCTTTCTTCGGAATGATCAACGGCTTATTCAACCAGGTCGCGCTGGTGTTTTCCCTGCTGCATGTGCAGGTGCTGGCGCCGTCGTTGCTGTTCGGCAGCGTATCGCTGACCCTGATGTTCTCCTCCCTGATGGTTTCGACGGCGACGATCATTGTCGGCGGGATCCCAGCCGCGCTCTATGAGCGATTTGTCGGCGCGAACGATTCAACCGCGGTGTCGCTGTGGATCTGGCTCGGCGGTACTGCGCTGCTCACGCTACCGGCTGTCGGCAATTTCCTGAAATTCGGGCTCTGACAGCAACGGCGGCCACCAGAAAATGCTGATGTGGCCGCCAACGCCACCGCAAAAATGCAGCGACGCGCGGTGGTAGCGGAGGCAGTCATCCGCTAACCCGTCTCTTCCCTGCTAGCAGGGAATTAACAGCGAATTTTCAACGAATCTAGGCTCGGCGGCCGCAAAATCCGCAGGTTCTCCCGCAATATCCGTGGGTTAGGTCAAAACTGGTCGAAATTGGAACAGGGAACGCGAACGACAGGAACAGGGATCGGCAAATCCGGAACAGGGACCTGGAAGCTCGAGAGCCGGGACTGCCGATCGCCCTGTCATGGCCTCGACCAATGTGGACTTCTACGGAGCGTTACCCGCACAAGCTTTTCCGCGACAATCTTCTGGCGTTCTAAACCCGGCGCTGTACGACCAACTCGACGGCTACGTCTTGCCGTAACCGCCACCGCCCGAGGTGTCCATGACGACGCGGTCGCCCACCGCGAGTGCCAGGTTCTCTTTGCCCGACAGTTCCCGGCTGCCGCCCGTCGCACGATGCAAGGTGACACGGAACGGCAGGCCGTCGGCACCGCCCTGCAAGCCGTAAGGCGGCACGACGCGGCGCTCGAACATGGTGGTGAGGGATAGGCCAGCGCCCA
>CAMDCE010000128.1 GCA_945889625.1 Asaia bogorensis
AAGGTTGGGAGGGCGAACAGCACGTAATGCAGAGCCGGTCGATCTGGCGATCAGGACAACCCGCTCGTGCCACAGCATTGTCGAATGCGGGCTTTTGGTCGGGACCTGATCCGCGGAGGGCATTATGGCCGGCGGTCATGTGAACCGCATCTAAAGGCTGAACACATGGCTGCACCGACCAATGCTGATTACGTGAAGAAAGTCCTTGCTAACTCGGAGCCGTCCACACATGGCACATCGCGACATGTTGCGCTGCGGGCGCTGACGACCGCTTTTGCGCTAAAGCGGACTCGTAAGTTGTCCACCGACGCATCGATCAGTTCACGTCCGAGTTCGCGCGATCAATTCGGCTCGATGCCCGCGGCCTTCACCGCTTCGGCGGCCTGCGTGACCTCCTTGCGGAAGAACGCCGCCGCCGCGGCGGAGTTGCGATTGTCGGGAATGTAGCCGTCGCGCTGCATGATGCCGGACACCGCCGGCACCTGCAGCGCCTTGCGGATTTCGGCGTTGAGCTTGTTGACGATCTCGTCGGGCGTCTTGCCGGGCGCGAAGAACATGCTCCACCACCCCCCTTGCTGCTCGTAGCCGGGCAGTAGGTCCTTCATCAGCGGCACCTCGGGAGTCGGCGGAAACGGCTTGGTCCCGGTGAAGGCGAGCGGCCGCACCCGGCCGTCCTTGATCAGCCCCATGACCGACGGCGGGGTGACGAACATCACCTGCACGCTGCCGCCAAGGAGTGCGGTCATGACTTCGGACGCGCCCTTGTAGGTCACATGCTGCAACGTGATGCCGGCCTTCTTGGCGAAAATCTCGGTCGCCAGGTGCAGGCCGTTGCCGACGCCGGGCGAGCCGTAAAGCATGCGCTCGGTCTTCGCGTGGGCGAGGAACTCTGCCAGCGTCTTGATGGGCGATTTCGAGTCGACCAGCATGAATATGCCATCGAGCTGGCCGACGGTTGCGATCGGCCGCAGGTCCGTGAGCGTGTCGTAGCCGAGGCTTTTGTAGATGTGGGGCGTGGAGATGATCGACGAGCTGGAGAATAGCAGCGAATAGCCGTCGGGCTTGGACGTGGCGACCGACCGCGCCGCAATCGTGCCGTTCGCGCCGAGCCGGTTCTCGACATAGAATTGCTGGCCGAGGCTGTTGCCGAGTTCCTGCGAGACCGTGCGTCCCTGAATGTCGGGGCCGCTGCCGGCGGCGAAGCCGACGACGACGCGCACCGGGTGATCCGGATAAGACTGCGCCAGCGCCGAAGTCGCGGCGGCACAAAGGACCGCGGTCAGGAGCGAAACGGTTCGTAGCATGGCGCGGCCTCCCTTTTTCGATGTTTTTGTATTTGCGTCGAACCCAGGCGTGGCGCGCCGTGCGGCTCGCCACGCCTGGCAATATCGCAAATCCGAGGACCGTTGTAACCCGCCGCCTAGTTGGCCGCTGCCTCAAGCGCCGCGCCTGCGGCAAGCCAGTCCTCTTCGGCCTTGGCCAAGGCCCTCGCGATTTCCGAGCGCGTCCTGGCCAGCGCCGCGGCTTTCTGCGGATCGCGGGTGAACAGCGAGCCGTCGGCCAGCGCCGCATCGAGCGTCTCAATATCGCGGGTCAGGCGGGCGATCTCGGCCTGCGCGCGTTCCACGCGCTGGCGCAGCGGCTTGGGCGCGCCCCGCCGTCCGGCGTCGCCCTTGCGATTTTCGGAATTGCGGGGCGGCTTGGCGGCGCGTTCGGCGCGGCCCCTGTCGACGCTGTCGTCGCGATCCGACAGCACGCGCCGGCGGTAATCGTCCAGATCGCCATCGAACGTCGTCACCTTGCCGTCGGCGACGAGCCAGAGCTGGTCGGCGCAGGCGTCGAGCAGATGGCGGTCATGCGAGACCAGAATCACCGCGCCGGGATACTCGTTGATCGCCTCGATCAGGGCGCCGCGGCTGTCGATGTCGAGATGGTTGGTCGGCTCGTCGAGGATCAGCATGTGCGGGCCGCCGAATGTCGCGATCCCGAGCATGAGGCGGGCCTTTTCACCGCCGGAGAGCTTCTCGACCTTCTTGTCGGCGTTGAGCCCGGAAAAGCCGATCGAGCCCGCCATCGCGCGGATCTTGGTTTCGTGCGCATCGGGCATCAGCTCGCGGACGTGCTCGTAGACGGTGGCGTCGGGGTCGAGCTCGTCGAGCTGGTGCTGAGCGAAATAGGCGATCTTCAGCCGCGAGGCGCGGGTGATGCTGCCCGTCATCGGCTCAAGCCGCGACGCGATCAGCTTCACCAGCGTCGACTTGCCGTTGCCGTTGGAGCCGAGCAGCGCGATGCGGTCGTCGTTGTCGATCCGCAGCGTCAGGCCCCTCAGCACCGGCTTGCTGGGCGCGTAGCCGACCGACACGTCGTCCAGCGCCACTATCGGCGGCGAGAGCAGTTTCTCCGGCGCGGGAATGTTGATCGGTTGCACGTCGCTGATGACGATGCTGGTGACCGGGCCCATTTTTTCCAGCATCTTCACGCGCGACTGCGCCTGGCGGGCCTTGGACGCCTTGGCCTTGAAGCGGTCGATGAAGGCCTGGATGTGCTTCCTCTGTGCCTCCTGCTTCTTGGCCATCTTCTGGTCGAGCATCAGGCGCTCGCCGCGCAGCCGCTCGAAATCCGTGTATCCGCCGCGGTAGAGCGTCAGCGTCTGGTTGTTGAGCGACATGATCTGCTCGACCGAGGTGTCGAGCAGGTCGCGGTCATGGCTGATCACGATCATGGTGCGCGGATAGCGCGTCAGATGATCCTGCAGCCAGAGTGTGCCTTCGAGATCGAGGTAGTTGGTCGGCTCGTCGAGCAGCAGGAGGTCGGGCTCGGCGAACAGCGTGGCCGCGAGCGCGACCCGCATCCGCCAGCCGCCGGAGAATTCCGAGCAGGGGCGCTCCTGTTCGGCGGCCGAAAAGCCCAGGCCCGACAGGATTGAGGCGGCGCGCGCGGGCGCGGCGTAGGCGCCCATGTCGGCCAGCCGCATCTGGATTTCCGCGATCTCGTGCGGGTCCTGTTCGGTCTCGGCGAGGTCCAGGAGCCGGTTGCGCTCGGTGTCGGCCTTGAGCACGACGTCGATCAGGCTTTCGAGGCCGTTGGGCGCCTCCTGGGCGAGCCGGCCGACGCGCCAGCGCGGCGGCATTTCGATGTCGCCATGCTCGGCGGCAACATCGTGTGTGATGACGT
>CAMDCE010000129.1 GCA_945889625.1 Asaia bogorensis
TTCCATTTTGTGCCCCGGCGGCGTCCCTGAAAGCCCGCAGGGCTGGCGTTTCAAGGCCGTTTCGTGTCGTGCCGCCCGGCCGGCATTTTTTTCCGCCTGAACGGCACCTCCAAGCCGTTCGGTGACTTTCAGGTGATGGCCGCCGGGACCGGGCGGGGCACCTCCAGGAACGCCTCGCGAGGGGCACCAGCAATGAAAGGCGACCATGACCGCTGAGAGGCTCGAACGGCGCCGTGCGGCCGGGAAACCCGGCCCTGCGGCCGCGTCTGGTCCGAGGTGGCCGGCCGACGCCGTGGAGCGCCGGCCCGTGGCGGCCCTGGTGCCATACGCGCGCAATGCCCGGACCCATTCCGACGAGCAGGTCGCCCAGATCGCGGCCTCGATCCGAGAGTGGGGATGGACGATGCCGGTGCTGATCGACGAGGCCGGGACCATCATCGCCGGCCACGGGCGCGTGCTGGCAGCCCAGAGGCTGGGGCTGGCCGAGATCCCGGTAATGGTCGCGACCGGCTGGTCCGAGGCCAAAAGGCGGGCGTACGTCATCGCCGACAACAAGCTGGCGCTGAATGCCGGCTGGGACGAGGAGCTACTGTCGCTGGAGATCGGCGACCTGAAGGGGCTTGAAGTCGACCTCAGGCTGACGGGCTTCGGCGAGATCGAGCTGGTGAAGTTGCAGCTCGGCACCGATGATGACGGCGACCCGGACGAGGCTCCCGAGCCGCCGGTCGACCCGATCAGCCGCCTCGGCGATCTCTGGATCTGTGGCGAGCACCGTGTGCTGTGCGGCGACGCGACGGTCCGCGCCGACGTCGAGAAGCTCCTGGACGGTGAACTGGCCGACATGGCGTTCACTGATCCGCCTTACAACGTGAACTACGCCAACTCGGCCAAGGACAAGCTGCGCGGCAAGAACCGGCCGATACTGAACGACGCCTTGGGAGAAGGATTCGAAGCGCTCCTCCAGGCCGCCAGCGCCAACATGCTCGCCGTCACCAAGGGCGCGATCTACATCTGTATGTCATCGTCGGAACTCGACACGTTGCAGAAAGCGTTTCGTGAGGCCGGCGGCAAGTGGTCGACCTTCGTGATCTGGGCCAAGAACACTTTTACGCTCGGCCGTGCCGACTACCAACGCCAGTACGAGCCGATCCTGTACGGCTGGAAGGACGGCGCCGAACACTACTGGTGCGGCGCGCGCGATCAGGGCGATGTGTGGTTGTTCGACAAGCCGCATAAGAACGACCTGCACCCGACGATGAAGCCGGTGGCACTGGTAGAGCGCGCCATTCGAAACTCATCGAAGAGCCGGGACATCGTGCTCGATCTGTTCGGCGGCTCCGGCACGACGTTGATCGCGGCAGAGCGGACGGGCCGACGCGCGCGATTGCTGGAACTGGATCCGAGGTACGTCGACGTCATAGTTCAGCGTTGGCAGTCAGTCACTTCAGGGTGCGCCGTAATGGCCCAGACCGGTCAACCCTTTGACGCTGTTGTGCCCAGCTAGCCAAGCGTTGATTTGAAAGCTCGATAACGCCAAGGGCATTGGCGATGTAGCCAGCATCTCCGGATTCCAGAGCGTCGGCCAGAAGTTCCGCCTGGGAGTCGAGTGAGCTGATGTATCGAGCTGCATCGAAAGGGGTCGTCTTGGTTGCCATTCTATCCAATGCCCTGGGTTTCGGTCAGGTGCCGAGCAGTGCTCGTAGATCTTTCAGCAGCAGAAAGAGATGATAGGCATCGGTTGGGCTCGGCTCGAAGTCAAATGACGCATACCAAGCACGAGCCTCATCGTCCTTGGCGTGGACCAGGAGCGCACGAATGCCGGCGATGTCAGCTGCCTGAGCAGTACGGAGCAGCGCGTCTTTTAGCAGAGCCTTGCCGAGACCGCGCCCCTGCTCGGATCGATCGATGGCGAGGCGAGCGAGCAGCATCACGGGGATCGGATGCCGGGCGAGCCCCTTGCCGACACGCTCGGGGGCATCCGCATGCTCGACGGCGCCAACGCAGAGGCTGTAATAGCCGACGACGCGCCCGTCTCCGCGACAAACCACGTATGTCTGGGCGCTTCCCGATTTTTGGTTCGTCAGAGCAAACCGCTTCAGGAAGCGATCAAGCGGCTCCTTCCCGCAGTCGAACCCATCGATCGAATGGGACGCGGTAAGTTTTTCGACCTGGCTAAGCGCCCCAGCTTCGGACGTCACTCAAGAACGCTCTTCACGTTCAGCAGTCGGGCGAGGCGAGGCTTCTTGACAACCGGACGGTCAAGCACGTTTTGGAAGGCCTGCCACTGCGCATCGTCGAGCCGAAACAACCGACGGTCCACCAGCGCCTCCTCGGCTGCGGTGATGCCGGCTTCGAGCAGGAACTCGGTGACGTTCTTGTGCGACGACGTGGCTGCACGCTGCAGCAGAGCCTTCATGCTCGGCGTGGTGCGGACTTCTATGCGTTCTGACTTGGCTTCGGCGACGGACATCAGGATCTCCTGTCGTTGACTATATAGCATCCGGACATTGTACGGACAAGGGCTGGACGCGAGTTGGCAAGCCCCAGCCCCACGAACCACCAATTCAGGCCCGCGATATCTGGACTAATCGCCGCTTCCTTCGCGGAGATTCCGATGGCTTTCCGCGGCATCCGTTAAGTTTCTCCGCATCATATGCGGAGAATAGACGGGCCAATCTCCGCAGATAAGCCAAGTCCGTAGGAAGGGAGCGCTGCGGGAATTGACGATATTGGTTCCGCTTCTCCAACCACAACGTCCGCCCAATGAAGGATTGACCAGTGAGCCGCTCGAAAGCCGGCCGTCCGGCGCATGTGCCGACCGACGACACCCGCAACCTCGTGGAATCTCTCTCGGGCTTCGGCATCCCCCAGGACGAGATCGCACGCCTGGTCGGCATCGACCCCAAGACGCTGCGATTCCACTACGCCGACCAGATCGAGCTGGGGAGCATCAAGGCCACGGCCAAGGTGGCGCAAAATCTGTTCACCATGGCGTGCAAGCCGACCCGTGAGGGCCTGTCGGCGGCGATCTTCTGGCTGAAGGTGCGCGCCGGCTGGTCGGAGTACGCACCGAAGCGGGTGGAGGAGTCGCTGGGTAAGAAGGAGTCTGCCGAACGTGACGCGCTGACGGCGGGCGACGGCACCGAGTGGGG
>CAMDCE010000130.1 GCA_945889625.1 Asaia bogorensis
CTCTCGACGTTCATCTCCAGGATGGTGGCGTGGTGCACGAGCCGGTCGATAGCCGCCAGCGTCATGGCCTGGTCGGGGAAAATCTTGCCCCATTCGCCGAAGGGCTGATTGGCCGTGATGAGCAGCGATCGGCGTTCGTAGCGGGCGGCGATCAACTCGAACAGCACACTGGTCTCGGCCTGATCCTTGGTGACGTAGGCGATATCGTCGAGGATCAGCAGCTGGTACTTGTCGAGCTTGGTGATGGCGGCCTCAAGCCCCAGCTCCCGGCGCGCCACTTGCAGCCGCTGGACGAGGTCTGTGGTGCGCATGAACAGCACGCGCCGACCATTCTGAACGAGAGCCAGACCGAGCGCTGCCGCAAGATGGCTCTTGCCCCCGCCGGGCGGGCCAAAGAGCAAGATATTGGCACCCTGATCAAGCCAGCCGTCGCCGGCGGCGAGCGCCATGACCTGCGCCTTGCTGACCATGGGCACAGCGTTGAAGTCGAAGGTGTCGAAGGTCTTGCCCGTCGGCAATCGTGCGCTGGCAAGATGCCGCTCGATACGGCGCCGGCCGCGGTCGGCCACCTCGTGTTCGGCGAGTGCAGCCAGGAAGCGGACGGCAGGCCAACCCTCCTTGTCCGCGCGTGCGGCGAGGGCGGCCCACATCAGCTTGATGGCCGGTAAGCGCAGCTCGCTCAACAAGAGTTCGACGCGGGCAGCGTCAATGGTGTTGTTGCTCGTCATATCGCGACCTCCAAGCTAGAGGCCGGCTCGACGACATGGACCGCCGCCAGTTCGTCGTAGGCATTGAGCGCTACCAGCTTCACATCGATGACCGGCACCGATGCCAGGGATGGGCCGAAGCGTTCACGCAGCAACGCCAGATTTGGTAATCGTCCGGCATCGAGTTCCGCGTCGATGACCTGCGCCAGTTCGACCTCGCAGACCCGATCGTGCGCCAGCGCCAGCAACTCGACCGTGATCTGGCACGCCCGCTTGTCGCCCAGCTCGACGCGCAACGCCTCGAAGGCTTTGCGATAGGCCTGACGCGGGAATAGCTGATCGCGGTAGACCAGATTGGGCAGCGCCATCGGCTTCTTGCGCAGCGCGTGGATCACGTGCCGGTAATCGACGACGTGACCGCCCTTGCGGTCCGAGACGGGCAGCCCCCGTCTGAGCGTCATCATTGGCGTTGAGCCAAGGAAGCAGTCGAGCCGGTCGTCGTAGAGGTGCACGCGCAGGCGATGGCCGATCAGCCGCGACGGGGCGGTGTAGAAAACGCGGCGCAGAATGAAGCCGCCGCTCGACGTGACCGTGACGATCTTCTCTTCGTAATCGGCGGTGCGACGCTTCGGCAACGGCGTAAGTCTGGACCGCTCCAACTCGATCCGTTTGCGATTGTTGGCATTGCGCCGGCCGACGACTTCGTCAACGAAGCGGCGGTAGGCACTCAGATCGTCGAAGTCCCGGCTGCCGCGCAGCAGCAGCGCGTCTTCGAGCGCCTTCTTGAGATGGCCGTGCGAGCTCTCGATCGACCCGTTCTCGTGCGCGACGCCGGGGTTGTTGCGGGTCGGCGTCATGCCGTAATGACCGCAGAACGCCTCGTAGCGCAGCGTCAAATCCTCCTTCGCGTTGGCATCGAGATTGCGGAAGGCGGCCGACAAGCTATCGCTGCGATGTTGCTCGGGAACGCCGCCGAGCGTCCACAGCGCATTCTGCAGGCCCTCGGCCAGCGCGACGAAGCTCTCGCCGCCGAGGACAACATGGGCATGCTCGAAACCCGAGAATGCCAGTCGGAAGTGATAGAGCCGATGCGCCAGCGCGACGCCGGCAATCGTGATGCCGAGCGCGCTCGTGTCGGTGAAGTCGGACAGGCCAAGACGGCCGGGCTGATGCTCCTGCCGGAAAATAACGTCCTGTTCCGGGCCGGCCAGCGCCCGCCAACCCCGCATCCGCCGCTCCAGCGTGCGCCGGATGCCGGGGCTGATCTCGGGGTGGCGCCGCCGAATCTCTTCCAGGACCGCAATGGCGCGCAGACCCGGGGCCGCCTTCAGGATCGGGACGATCTCGCTATCCCAAACATCGGCAAGCGGGTCGGGCCGGCGCCGGCCACGCGGCGACTTCTTCTGGGATGGCAGCCGCGGATCATCCTCGATCCGGTAGCCGGTCGCCGTGCTGAAGCCGGCTTTGGCGGCAGCAACGGCAGTGTCGTGGGTCTGTCGGTAACTCATGTACAGCCTCATCTGGTGGTCGGTGATGTGGAGGCCGGGCAAGGTCTGATCCCTCATTCATGAGACGAATCAGACGATTGACCCGGTCGCTCACGACCGCCAGACGGGTTCCGAAAAACCTGCCGCCGGGGCTGGACTGCCGTCGGTCGGGCTACGCCCTACCTCCGTCAGCCCACCCCCGGCGCATTCTCATCCTGATTGACGCTGCCCTCTCATCTTGATTGTCGCCGCGCACCCCGCGTCGTTCGACTCAATAACTGACGGCTTCCGCTCGGCGGCGCATCGGTTCGAACCTCGCCCGCAGCGCGGCCTTGCCAGCTTCAACGATGGCTTCGGGATCGTGCCCCATCTGCGCGTAGAGCCCCGGCGACAGCGCGACGGACTGCGCCCGCATGATCGCCGCTTTTGCGGACCGAGCCGCGCGAACCGCGACGCGATGCTGAATGCGAGTTGCCAATCCTCGCGATCCATGGCGGCCAGAACCTGGGAGAGCTTGGTTTGCATCGAGCGCTCACCTGCCAAGTGAGCGGCAAGGGAGCAACTCGGTTTCGGGGGCTTCGGGCCGGGGGCATTTGTTGCGCCGCCAGCGGCCTGGCCGCGCCCGTCCGTGCGCTCAGGGAGGTGGGATTATATTTGGTCCATTCTTGGTCCGCCGAGGCGAGCGGGTTCCGCCCCGAAAACTAAACGTTTGATTTTATTGATATATTTGGCGTCCCCACGGGGAATCGAACCCCGGTCTTCACCGTGAAAGGGTGATGTCCTGACCGCTAGACGATGGGGACTTTCGGCGCCAGCATCCGAAGCTGCACCCTATAATGACCTTACGCCCGACCGGCAAGCTGCCTCACCATTTGCCGATGTTCGGCATCGACGCCCACGGTTCCCTGGGCGGCTGCGGCTTGCCCTTCTGCAGCAGCTCGATCGAGTGCTTGTC
>CAMDCE010000131.1 GCA_945889625.1 Asaia bogorensis
GTCGTTTTTTCTGAGCCTGCAAAGGAGATCAAGCCAATACCGTATGGCAATGCGCCGAGCGGTGCTATGCAGGGGCCGCGGTACACCACATTTCAGAAGCTCATGGCGGCTAAGTCGGTCAACGATCTTGTCGTCCGATAAGGCTCCGATTGTTTTTAACCGCTTAGCGGCGGAACCACTGCTTACCAGTGCCAAGTTAGAGATCGGTCACGAACCGGTGGCCGACCAAGACCGAATAGGCGTCGTCAGTGACGCGGACCGGCGGCAGCTTCAAGTTTTATGTCGAACGACAGGAAGCGTTCGAACAGCGGGGTCTTGCGATAGAAGTGCTTCCGGTTCCAACGATCCCCGTCCTTATCGTCCTCCCGGTACTCGAGAAGCCCAAACCAGAGAAGGGGCCGGAGGATCGTCGCCTCCATCGCAGGGCTGGCGGTATCCCATGTAGCTTGCAGCGCCTCATCGATGGGGATCGTGCATAGGCGGGTCAGACGATCAGGCGGTTGCCAGTCGTTGGCGGCGATCGACAGCGACCACAGGACGATGCCGATATCGTGTTGCGGCCATCCGTGATGCAAGCCACGACCGAGATAGCCGAGGTCGAGGCGCCATAGCGCGAGATGAAAGAGAACCGCTTGCAGTGCCTCTTGGTGGGGTTCCTTTAAAAGCTTTCGCCCTGCTGGCGTGACCTTGAGGTGGCCCTTGTTCCGGCAGACCAGCTTGCCTGCTTCGGCGACATGACGAACGAAGAATAGCGGCAGGAAGTCGGGCTCGTTGATCACCTTGTGAAGCCGAAACGCTTCTGTCTTGTCGAACCCGGGCCATGTGAACAGGTCGCACATCTCGGCCACGACGCCACGCGACAGGTTCCCGGTAGCCGTCATCTTCAATCCGGGGCCCTCCGCGGCAGCGCGCAACAGGATCAGCGTGTTGCGTGCGACGGCAGATCGTTGGATATCCTCGACCGGCAGATCGTAAGTCAAACGGATCGGCCCTAGTATCGGATGCGGGGGCCGCTGGAGGGCGTCGAAGCTCGCCTGATCCAGCAGGGTCCAGGCAGGCTCGATGCCGGCAAGCCAGTTTAGGACAGCCTGGTTTTGCAGCATGCCGGGGGCTACCATCGCGCCGGACTCATGGATTTGGAGCCCGGGCCGGGGCTGGCCCGGTGCCGAGCCATTCGTCCAGCTTCGACCACCGCCGGCGTCCGGAGATGTTTTTCACCGCGATGGCGACGGCTTTCTTCTGCCCGACCAGCACGACCAGCCGTTTGCCGCGCGTGACGCCGGTGTAGAGCAGGTTCCGTTGCAGCATGGCGTAGTGCTGCGTCATGACCGGGATGACGACCGCGGGATACTCGGAGCCCTGGCTCTTGTGAATCGTCGCCGCATAGGCCGGCACCAGGGTGTCGAGCTCGCCGAAGCCATAGGTGACGGTGCGGCCATCGAAGCTGGCGGTTAGCTCCCCGTCGTCGGGATCGACATCGTCGATGTAGCCGATGTCGCCGTTGTAGACCTCCTTGTCGTAGTCGTTCTCGATCTGCATGACCTTGTCGCCCGGAGCGAAGGTCCAGCCGAAGCGTTCGACCTTGCGCTCGCCGGCCGGGTTTAACGCCTTCTGCAGTTCGATGTTGAGCGAGCGCGCGCCGACGCCGCCGCGGTTCATGGGGCACAGCACCTGAATGTCGCGGATTGGATCGAGGCCGAACCGCTGAGGGATGCGGGTCTTCACCAGTTCGACGATCCGCGGCACGGCGGTTTCGGGATCGTCGGCCTGCACAAAGTAGAAATCACTTTCCCCCTCGGGCTTGGAGAGGTCGGGGATCAAGCCCTGGTTGATCTTGTGCGCGCCGGTGATGATCCGGCTCTGCGCCGCCTGCCGGAATATCTCGGTCAGGCGCACGACGGGAACGGCGCCGGACGCGATGATGTCGGCGAGGACCTGGCCCGGGCCGACGGACGGAAGCTGATCGATATCGCCCACTATCAGCAAGGCAGAGTCGTCGGGCACCGCCTTGAGCAGCGCCTGCATCAACATGACGTCGACCATCGAGGTCTCGTCCACGACGAGCAGGTCGCACTCGAGCGGGTTTTCCTGGCTGCGCTTGAAGCCGCCACCCTTGGGGTCGACCTCTAGGAGCCGATGGATGGTCTTGGCCTCGAACCCGGTCGCTTCGGTCATCCGTTTGGCGGCGCGGCCCGTCGGCGCGCAGAGCAGCAGGTTGGTCCCCTTGGCCGCCAGGATCCGCAGGATCGAATTGACGATGGTGGTCTTGCCCACGCCGGGCCCGCCGGTGATGACCATAGTCTTCGACAACAGGGCCAGCCGGATTGCCGCGACCTGCGTTTCCGCAAGCTTCAGGCCGGTCTTCTGCTCGATCCAGGGCAGCGCCTTCTCTGGATCGATGTAAGGCCAAGGCAGCGTTCCATTGGCCAGGCGCAGCAGCCGCTCGGCGATGACTTTCTCCGCTCGATAAAGACCAGCGAGAAAGATACAGGCCGTCTCGCCCACGGTGTCGGCGATGACCGTGCCATCGGCGAGTTCCAGGTCCATCGCGGTCTGAACCAGCCCCTTGTCGACTTCGAGCAATTCGACGGCGAGCGGCACCAGTTCCTCGACAGGCAGGCCGCAATGGCCTTCGTCCATCGCCTCCGTGAGGGCATAGGAAATCCCGGCGCGTACCCGGATCATCGCCGTCTTTTCGATGCCGAGCTTCATGGCGATCGTGTCGGCGGTCTTGAAGCCGATGCCGCGGATATCGCGGGCAAGCCGGTAGGGGTTCTCGGTCATGACCTGGACCGCGTCGGCGCCGTAGGTCTTGTAGATCCGGACGGCGCGGGCAGTACCGACCGTATGGCTGTGCAGGAAGACCATGATCTCGCGGACGATCTTCTGCTCAGCCCAGGCATCGGTGATGCGCTTGGCGCGCACCTGACCAATCCCCGTCACCTCGCGCAGCCGATCTGGCTCGGCCTCGATGATGTCGAACACCTTCTCGCCGAACGCCTTGACCATCTTCTTGGCGTAGACGGGGCCAATGCCGCGGATCATGCCGGAGCCAAGATACTTCTCGATGCCGTCGATGGACGTTGGCGCGGAGGTGCGCATGAAGCG
>CAMDCE010000132.1 GCA_945889625.1 Asaia bogorensis
GGAGCTGGGCCGACGGCTGACGCGAAAGCTATCGCGCTTTAGAATTGCGTCATGAACCTCGCCAAACAGCATCTCGACATCGGACTGTTTTCCAACAAGCGCGACGAGCAGCTCACCTTCTGGCAGCAGGCCGTCGGCCTGCCCTACGACCACATGGGCAAGGTGGGAGGCGGCGTGCAGCAGCATCGCCATCACATGAACGGCTCGATCCTGAAGATGAACCATGCGCGCGGCACCCTGCCTGCGCTGGCGCCCTCCGGCATCGTCGGCCTCGAGATCTCGCGCGAGGGCTTGGCGCGGCCACAGCCGCTGGCCGACCCCGACGGCAACAAGGTGACGCTGGTCCCCAAAGGCCACGACGGCGTCGAAGGCATCGCCATCCTGCTCAGGGTCAACGATACCTCGGCCCACGACCGCTTCTGGACCCACGTCATGCAGTTCGAGCGAGCGGGCGAAGGCCGCTATCGCTGCGGCGATTCGCTGGTCGTGATCGCCGAGCAAGGCAAGGTCGAGCGCAGCGCCGAATGGCGCGGACCGGGTTATCGCTACATGACGGTGCAGATCTGGGACTGCCTCGCCGAATACGAGGGCATCCTGGCGCGCGGCGGCACCTCGGGCGGCGAGCCGCGGATCCTGGGCGAGACGGTGCGATTTGCGTTCGTCTGCGATCCCGACGGCAACCACATCGAGATCAGCCAGCGCGCCTCCCTGACGGGAAGCCTAACGTCGTCCTGAGCGCAGCGAAGGACCTCACGCCCGACAAACACTCGGTCTTCATTGGAGAGGCCCGCGTTAGGTTGCTCCGGGAGGTCCTTCGCTGCGCTCAGGACGACAGCAAGAGGCCTACTTGTTGCGCGCCGTGCGGGCGGCGTAGCGGGCGTCGCGCGCCGCCTTCTGCTCGATCAGGTTGACCGCTTGCTGGCGTGTGACCCGGCCGGCCTTCTCGGCTTCGTGGGCGACCTGCTCGGCCTTCTGGGCATCCCGCACGGCCGCCTCTTTGGTCCGCTCGGCGAGCCTGGCGATCTGGCGGTCGGCCTCACGCTCCTCGCGCGCGTAGGCGGCGGCGGCGCGCGCTTCCATGCGGGCGGCGAATTCGGGGTCGTTGGCCGGGTTCTTCTTGCGTGCCTTCTCAAGCAGCGCCTGCTTGGCCTTGGCGGAGGTCTCGAGTCGTTCGGTGAAGGTATCGCCTCGGTTTTTCAAAGGATCGTCCTATTCTGCCGCCGCGGCAGCAGCCTGTTTCCTGGCGCGCTTGCGATCCTCGGGATTGAGGAAGCGCTTGCGCAGTCTGATCGATTTCGGCGTGATTTCGACCAGCTCATCCTCCTCAATATAGGCGATTGCCTGCTCGAGCGACATCCGGCGTGGCGGGGTCAGCCGGACCGCCTCGTCCTTGCCGGCGGCGCGGATATTGGTGAGCTGCTTGCCCTTCAGCACGTTGACGTCGAGGTCGTTGCCGCGGCTGTGCTCGCCGATCAGCATGCCCTTGTAGACGGTGACGCCCGGGTCGATGAACATCGGCCCGCGCTCCTCGAGGTTCCACAGGGCGTAGGCCACCGCCGTGCCTTCGTCGTTGGCGATCAGCGCGCCGTTGCGCCGGCCGGCGATGGTGCCGCGATAGGGACCGTATTCGTGGAACAGGCGGTTCATCACGCCGGTACCGCGGGTGTCGGTGAGGAACTCGCCGTGATAGCCGATCAGGCCGCGCGACGGGGCGTAGAACACCAGGCGCGTCTTGCCGGCACCGGAGGGCCGCATGTCCTGCAACTCGCCCTTGCGGACGGAGATCTGTTCGACCACGACGCCGGTGTAGGCGTCGTCAACGTCGATCACCACTTCCTCGATCGGCTCCAGCCGCTGGCCGGTCACCGGGTCGTTCTGGAACAGCACGCGCGGACGGCCGACGGCGAGCTCAAAGCCCTCGCGGCGCATGGTCTCGATCAGCACGCCCAGCTGCAGTTCGCCACGGCCGGCGACTTCGTAGGAATCGGCGTTCTCGGTGTCGCTCACGCGGATGGCGACGTTGCCCTCGCCCTCGCGCATCAGGCGTGCGCGGATCATGCGGGTCGTGACCTTGTCGCCCTCCGTGCCGGCCAGCGGCGAGTCGTTGACCGAGAAGGTCATGGCGAGCGTCGGCGGATCGACCGGCTGGGCGGGCAGCGCCCAGTCGACGGCCTGGTCGCAGATCGTGTCGGCCACCGTCGCGGTCTTGAAGCCCGCCACGGCCACGATGTCGCCGGCCTCGGCGATGTCGAGCGCCACGCGCTCCAGCCCGCGGAAGGCCAGCACCTTGGTAATGCGGGTCTGCTCGATCTCGCTGCCGTCACGGCTCAGCGACTTCAGGAGGGTGTTGGGCCTGATTGCGCCGGAATGGATGCGTCCGGTCAGGATGCGGCCGAGGTACGGATCGGATTCGAGTGTCGTCACCAGCATGCGGAACGGCTTGTCGGCCTCGATCGTGGGCGCCGGCACATGGCGCAGGATCAGGTCGAACAGCGGCTCCATGTCCTTGTGCTCGGCCTCCAGCGAGGTCGCGGCCCAGCCCTGACGGGCCGAGGCGAACAGGGTGGGGAAATCGAGCTGCTCGTCGTTGGCCTCGAGCGCCGAGAACAGGTCGAACACCTCGTCATGCACCTGGTGGGGCCGCGCATCGGAGCGGTCGACCTTGTTGATCAGCACGATCGGACGCAGACCCAGGCGCAGTGCCTTGCCGAGCACGAACTTGGTCTGCGGCAGCGGCCCTTCGGCGGCGTCGACCAGCAACACAACGCCGTCCACCATCGACAGGATGCGCTCGACCTCGCCGCCGAAGTCGGCGTGGCCCGGCGTGTCGACGATGTTGATGCGCGTGTCCTTCCAGACGATGGAGGTGCACTTCGCCAGGATGGTGATGCCGCGTTCGCGCTCGAGCTCGTTCGAGTCCATCGCGCATTCCGCGACCTTCTCATTGGCGCGGAAGGTGCCACTCTGCTTCAGCAGCGCGTCGACGAGCGTCGTCTTGCCGTGGTCGACGTGGGCGATGATGGCGATGTTGCGAATCTGCATGACGTTCCGTACCTAGCAAAACCAAGCCCGTGCGACTGCGCGCTCTCTGCGCAATCGCCTG